>NZ_JBXAOD010000005.1:0-285282 GCF_058802405.1 Rhodoferax sp. GW822-FHT02D07 | reverse complement strand
GCGATGTAGGTGAGCAGGTAGATGCCCACGATCAGGCCCAGGGGCTTCAAGCCAATGCTGGGCAGGCCGCCTATGCAGACGCCGAAGATGAGGTTGGCCAGGATGATGAAGACCAGGGGCTTCCAGGCGAAGCGGCCTATCTTGTCGCCGTCCGGGGTTTCGACGACCAGGGCTTTGAAGGTGATGGCGGCTCCCAGGATGGCCAGCAGCACGCCCAGGGCCAGGGGGAAGTAGCCCGGGCCCATGCGGGCTCCGTCTCCCAGCGTGTAGCCCGTGGCTCCCCACGCAAACGACACCCCTACGCCCATGAACATCAGCCCGGCGAAGAAGTCTTTTTGGCTTTGTAGCTTCAAGTGAATGCTCCTCGTTGTTGTTGTGTGCCGCCATGGCGCAGGGTGCGCGCAGGCAGCGTTCTTGACGAACCGCGAAGCGTAGTCATGCCGCGCCGCCCCGGTAACTGTGGCCTTCAACAGCTAGGGTTTACCCGGGCGGGTCTTGCTGCACGGCATCCTGCAGGGCTTCCAGCCAGGGCAGGCCGATGCGGCGCGCGAGGTCGGCCTGCACCGGTTGCACGGCGGCCTGCAGGCGCGCGCGCTGCGCTGCCGTGGGGATGTGAATGCGGATGGCCCCGCTCACGTGCAGGGTGGCCAGGGCCTTGTCGTTGTGCGCGTCGGCAATGCTGTTGCCAAACACCAGGGCCTCGCGCAGCGCCTGCTGCAAGAGCTCCCGGTCACGCGCGGGCAGGCGCTCCCAGAAGCGCTGGTGCGCCACCACGGCATAGCCCAGGTAGCCGTGGCTGGTGAGGCTAAGGTCGTGCTGCACGGCCTGCATGCTCTGGGTGGTGAAGTTGGAGATGGGGTTCTCGGTGCCATCCACCACGCCGGTTTCCAGCGCGCGCCGGGTTTCGCTGAAGGGCAGGGTGACGGGGCGTGCGCCCAGGGCGCGCATCTGCTGCGCAATCACGCGCGAGGCCTGCACGCGCATGCGCAGGCCCACGAAGTGCTCTGGCTCCAGCAGCGGGCGGTTGGCGCTCATGTGCTTGAAGCCGTTGTCGAAATAGCCCAGGCCCAGCAGGCGCTGGCGACCCAGGCGCTCCAGCAGGCGTTGGCCCAGCGGGCCCTGGGTGATGCGGCGCACCTCGGCCACGCTGTCGAACACAAAGGGCAGGTCAAACAGCTCGAATTCGGGAAAGCCGATGGGCCCGAACTTGGAGAGCGAGGGCGCCACCATGTCGACCGCACCCAGCTGCAGGGCCTGCATCTCGTCGTGGTCGCCATAGAGCTGGCCCTGGGGGTAGATCTGCACGCGGATGCGCTGCTGGGTGCGTGCCTCCACCAGGGTGCGAAAGCGCTCCAGCGCCATGCCCTTGGGCGTGTCGGGCGCCACCACATGGGAGAGCCGGATGGTGGTGCCGCTGGCCGCGCGGCTGCCGGTGCTGCCCAGCGCAGCCAAGGCCAGCGTGCGCTGCAGCCATTGGCGGCGGCCGGAGGCTGCGGGCAGGGTGTGCGCGGACATGGCCGCTATTATGCGAGCGCACCTTCTTCCTTTGCCCATGCCAGACCGCCCCCGCCACGACTTTGCCCTGCTGCGCCAGGCCAGTGCGGGCCAGGCCCTGCGCAGCCGCTGGCCGGGTGTCTGGCTGGTGGGTTCCATGGTGTTGGTGCTGGCCTCGGTGGTGGCGCTGGTGCTCTACCTGCAGCATTTCGAAGCCGAAGAAGACGCACGCCGCCAGGCCGCCGATACCCAGTGGCTGGAGCAAAGCGTGCAGTTCCACTTCCGCCGCCTCGAAGACGATTTGCGCGCCGCCATGCGCCAGAACGCGGATGTGCAAGGTGGCCTGCTGTGGCGCGAGCCCGGTGTGCTGCTGGACCAGGGCTGGGTGGCCGCCACCTCCGCCACGCCGCCTGCGCGCTGGGTGGCAGATGGAGCGCGCCATCCGCAGAACGCCCAGGCGCTGGACACCATGCAGGCCACCACGCGCGGCCTGCGCCGCTCCGCCTATGCGGGCCCCATGTTGCAGGCCGATGGTGCGCTGAGCGACAGCGTGTGGGTGGCCGTGCCTTATTTCGAACGCGGCCAGTTCGGCGGCAACTATGTGGCTGCTCTCTCGCTGGAGCAGGCAGTGCGTGCGCTGGTGCCGGCCTGGTTTACGCAGGACCACCAGGTGCGCCTGGTGCTCGACGAAGGCCAGCCTGCGCCCCTGCTCGGGCCGGGAGGCCAGCGCCCTTACCGCGCGGCCATGAATCTGGCGGGTACGGATGTATTCCTCGAAGTAAGCCCGATGCAGGAGCAGCCCGCCACCGTGCCGCGCATCTTCCTGCTGGTGGCCATGGTGTTCCTGGGCGGCATGCTGGTGAGCCTGTGGGCACTGCGGCGCGACATCGTCAAGCGCCAGCAGGTGCAGGCGCGGCTGGAGGACGAGGTGGCGCTGCGCATGGCCATGGAGAACTCGGTGACCATCGGCCTGCGTGCCTGGGACCTGGGCGGCAAGGTGCTCTATGTGAACGAGGCCTTTTGCCGCATGGTGGGCTACACGGTGCAGGAGCTGGTGGGCGAGTCCGCGCCCATGCCCTACTGGCCGCAGGACCATGGCCGCCTGCAACAGGTGCACGACCACATTCTGGAAAAAGGCACGCAGGGTCAGGGCATTGAAGTGCAGTTCCAGCACCGTGGCGGCCACCTGATTGACGTGCTGATCCACGAGGCGCCGCTGCTTGCGGCCGATGGCACGCATCTGGGCTGGATGAGTTCGGTGCTCGACATCAGCGAACGCAAACGCGCCCAGCGCCTGGCCGCGCAGCAGCAGGAGCGGCTGGAGGCCACGGGTCGCCTCGTAGCCGTGGGCGAAGTGGCTTCCACGCTGGCGCACGAACTCAACCAGCCGCTGGGTGCGCTCAGCAGCTTTGCCACGGGGCTGCAGAACCGCTTGCTGGCGGGCAGCATCAGCCCGCAGGAAACGGTGCCGGTGGTCACGCGCATGGCGGGCCTGGCGGAGAAGGCCGGACGCATCATCCAGCGCGTCAACGCGATTGCGCGGCGCCGCGAAATTTCGATGCAGCGCCTGGACCTGGTGGCCCTGTTGCAGCGCCTGGTGTCTACAGAGCTGGAGGCGCCACCATCACTGTGGGTTGAGGCTGATGAGTTGCTGCTGGAGCATCTGGTCAACAACCTGCTGGGCAATGCACAGGAAGCCACGGCGCCGGGCGCTGCCCGGGTGCAGGTACGCCTGCATGCCGATGAGGCACGCCGGGTGGCGGTGCTGGCCGTGGCTGACTCGGGACCCGGCGTGCACGAGGACGTGGCTGCCCATGTGTTCGAGGCCTTCTACAGCACCAAGGACGGCGGCATGGGCATGGGCCTGGCCATCTGCCGCTCCATCGTCGAGGCCCACCATGGCGAGATCAGCGTGGACCGCGACCCGGTGCTGGGCGGTGCGCGGTTTACGGTGGAGTTGCCACTGGCCGAATCCCTCGCGGCACCGCTGGCGGCACAATAGACCCCGAGGCAGACACCCATGAGCAGCAACAGCGCCATCCATATCGTTGACGACGACCCCGACATGCGCGAGGGCCTGGCCTGGCTGTTTGACTCGCGCGGCCACAAGGCTGCCACCTGGGACGGCGGCTTGCCGTTTCTGGAGGCCGTCAAGGCGCTGGGCGGCCAGTGGCCGCAGGCCGTGGTGCTGCTCGATATCCGCATGGCGCCCATGACCGGGCCGCAAGTGTTTGAGCAACTCAAGGCCCTGGCCTGCCCCTGGCCGGTGCTCTTCCTCACCGGCCATGGCGATGTGGGCATGGCCGTGGCGGCCGTGAAGAACGGGGCCTGGGACTTTCTGGAAAAACCGTTTCAGGACAACGTGCTGGTGGACCGCGTGGAACAGGCCCTGGCCGCGGCTGCGGCCGATGGCGACGCCAACCAGGAGGCACACCGCTTGCGCTATGCCCTGGCCTCCCTCAGCCCGCGCGAGCGCGAGGTACTGGACCAGCTCATCCTGGGCCACTACAACAAGAACATTGCCGACCACCTCGGCATCACCCCGCGCACCGTGGAGTTCCACCGTGCCAACATCTTCGACAAGATGGGTGTGAGCTCGGCCATCGAGCTGGCCCACAAGGTGGGCCGCCTGCAGCCCATCGTCAAACCCCAGCCCTAAGAGCCTGCTTGCGCTCCCTATGGGGTCACGTTGATGTGCAAATCGCCCGATTTCGCATCAACCCGAAGGGCAAGGTTCTTTTCGGGCGGTCTGCGTCGTTACAAAGCCTTGCTGGGCGCGAGCCCAGCTACGTTTTGCGTCTAGCATCCCATCTCGAAAAGAACCTTGCGTGACCCCATAGGGAGCGCAAGCAGGCTCTTGGCGCCCTTTGCGGTCCCCGTACAAACCCCAAGATGGGCGTGGCACGGAACTGGCTAGTATCGATCGGTAACCTGACCAATTGGTTAGGTTGTGAGCGATGAACTGGCGGTTGTGCCTTCATTTGGTGCAACCATGACCCAAGCACTGAGCGTCAATGAACCATTCCGAAGCACTCAAGGGGCAACTCGCCCCTCCGGCCGCAGATTCTTCCGCCACCGCGTCGGCACGCAAGGCCGTGGAGGTGCGCGATGCCAGCGTGGTCTACCAGACCGCTGACACACCGGTCCACGCCCTCAGCAATATCTGTCTGGATTTCCATGAGGGTGAATTCGTCTCCCTCATTGGCCCCAGCGGCTGCGGCAAGACCACGCTGATGCGCGTGATTGCCGATCTGGAGCACATCAGTGCGGGCGAGGTGCTGGTCAACGGTGTGAGCCCACATGATGCGCGCTTGGCCCGCGCCTATGGCTATGTCTTCCAGGCGCCGGCCTTGTTCCCCTGGCGCAATGTGCTGGCGAACGTGACCTTGCCCTTGCAGATCCAGGGCAAAGGAAAAGCCGAGGCCAAAGCCATTGCGCTGGAGCACTTGGAGCGCGTGGGCCTCAAGGGCTTTGAGGGCAAGTACCCCTGGCAGCTCTCGGGCGGCATGCAACAGCGCGTCTCGATCGCGCGCGCGCTGTCCTTCGAGCCCAAGATTCTGATGATGGATGAGCCCTTTGGCGCGCTGGATGAAATCACGCGCGACCGGCTCAACGAACAGCTGCAGCAGCTCTGGCAGCGCGAGCGCCGCACGGTGGTGTTTGTGACGCACAGCATTGCCGAGGCGGTGTACCTGTCCACCAAGATCGTCGTCATGTCACCGCGTCCGGGGCGCATCGTCAAGGTGATCGACTCCACGCTGCCCGATGAACGCCACCTGGGCTTGCGGGACACGCCCGAGTTTGTGGCCCTGGCCCATGAGGTGCGCGAGGCCTTGGCGGATGGCCACCATGGCTGAAGCGAAGAAGAGCCTGCTGCAGCGTGCCACGCACGACTGGCTGCCAGTGGCCGTCGTGTTGCTGGCCGTGGTGCTGGCCTGGTACGGCGCGGCCTGGGGTCTGAATGCCCAAGGCGCCATCGAACGTGTGCTCGACGAAGAGGCTGGCTACACACAGATGGAGCTGTTCGAGGCCACCATGAGCATGGAGCGCCCGCTCATGCCCGCGCCGCACCAGGTGGTGATGGACTTTTACGAGAGCCTCACCGAGTGGCCGATCGACTCGCCGCGCAACCTGATCTACCACGTGCTGGTCACGGGCCAGAGCACCTTGTTGGGTTTTGCCATGGGCACGGCGCTGGGCCTCTTGCTGTCGGTGCTCATCGTGCACAGCCGCACGCTGGACAAGGCGCTGCTGCCTTGGATTGTGGCCTCGCAAACCGTACCGGTGTTGGCCATTGCACCCATCGTGCTGGTGGTGCTGGGCAGCCTGGGATTTTCGGGCACAGCGCCCAAGGCTTTTATCGCCATGTACCTCTGCTTCTTCCCCGTTACCGTGGCCATGGTGCAGGGGCTGCGCTCGCCGCAGAAGATTGAGACCGAGATGATGCACACCTATGCGGCCTCGCGTTGGCAGTCCCTGTGGCTGCTGCGTCTGCCCTCGGCCCTGCCTTTTCTCTTTCCCGCGCTGCGCGTGGGCGTGGCTGCGGGCCTGGTGGGCGCCATGGTGGCCGAGCTGCCCACGGGTGCGCAGGCCGGCCTGGGCGCGCGTCTGCTCACGGGTTCGTACTACGGGCAGACGGTGCAAATCTGGTCGGCTCTGGTGATGTCGGCCCTGTTGGGCTTGGTGCTGACCGGTGCGGTGGCTGGCGTGGAACGCCTGGTGCTGCGTAGCCGCGGAGGTATCGCATGACGCCCGTCTGGTTCTGGCCCGCCATGGCCCTGCTTGCCGCCGTGGCGGCCTACAGTGTTTGCCGCGTTGCGGCCCTGCAGGGGCGGCGCTGGTCGGGCAGCGCCACGGCCGCGCTGTTCGGCATCTGGGTGGTGGTGTTCTGGGAGATTCTGGTGCGTGCGCTCGATGTGCCGCGCGTGCTGTTGCCTGCGCCCAGTCTGGTCATCGGTTCGCTGTTTGATCACGCGCCCAAGCTCTGGGGCGACTTTGTGCAGACCGTGGGCAAGGCCGTGTTGATCGGCTGGGCGCTGGGCTGCGGCCTGGGTTTTGTCGTGGCGGTGGCGATTGACCGCATGCCCTTCCTGCAGCGTGGCCTGCTGCCCGTGGCCTCGCTCACCAGCGCTATTCCGCTCGTCGGCGTGGCGCCCATTGCGGTCATGTGGTTTGGCTTCGAGTGGCCGTCCAAGGCCGCGGTGGTGGTGCTCATGACCTTCTTCCCCATGCTGGTGTCCACGCTGGCCGGCCTGCAGGCCGCGGGCAAGCTGGAGCGCGAGCTCATGTACAGCTACGCCGCCAGCTACCCGCGCACGCTGGTGGCGCTGCGCCTGCCTGCGGCGCTTCCCTTCATCTTTGGCGCGCTCAAGGTCAACGCCACGCTGGCCCTGATTGGTGCCATCGTCGCCGAGTTTTTTGGTTCGCCCACCTCGGGCCTGGGTTTTCGCATCAGCACCGAGGCCGCGCGCATGAACATGCCGCTGGTCTGGGGCGCGATTGTGGTGGCGGCCGTCACGGGTTCCGTGGCCTACGCCTTGCTTGTACAGCTGGAGCGCCGCGCGGCGTTCTGGCATCCCTCAGTGCGCGAAGGGTGAGCCCGCGCTTGGTCCGTGTTGCGTTTTTCCATTAACCCGTAGAAGGAGCTTTCCATGATTCGTTCTTCCCAATGCGCCAAGAGCCTGCTGGTTCTGGCGCTGGCCGCTGCCGGCTTTGCCGCGCAAGCCGCCGACAAGGTGACTGTGCAGCTCAAGTGGGTGCCGCAAGCCCAGTTTGCCGGCTACTACGTGGCCGCAGCCAAGGGCTTCTACAAGGACGCCGGCCTGGACGTGACCATCAAGCCCGGTGGCCCTGACATTGCGCCCACCCAGGTGATCGCTGGCAAGCAGGCTGACATCGTGGTCGACTGGATGCCATCGGCCCTGGCCGCGCGCGAAGCCGGTGTGCCGCTGGTCAACGTGGCCCAGGTGTTCAACCAGTCCGGCCTCATGCTGACCTGCAAAAAGTCCAGCGGCGTCGCCAGCCCCAAGGACTTCAAGGGCAAGACCCTGGGCGTCTGGTACGGCGGCAACGAGTACCCCTTCCTCAACTGGATGGGCAAGCTCGGCCTGAAGACCGACTCCGACATCAAGATCCTGAAGCAGGGCTTCAACGTGGATCCTCTGTTGCAAAACCAGGCCGCCTGTATCTCCACCATGATTTACAACGAGTACTGGCAAGTGGTGGACGCGGGTGTGAAGGAAAAAGACCTGGTCACTTTCTTCTATGAAAAAGAAGGCGTGGCCACGCTGGAAGACGGTTTGTACGTGCTGGAAGACAACCTGAAAGACCCCGCCTTCGTCGCCAAGATGGGCAAGTTCCTGAAGGCCACGCTCAAGGGCTGGGACGCTGCAGTGAAGGACCCTGAAGGTGCGGCCAAGGCTGTGGTGGCTGCGGACACGTCCGGCAGCGCCAGCCTGAAGGTGCAAAAGCGCCAGATGGAAAACGTGGCCAAGCTGATCACCAACGCCGGTACCAAGAAGATTGGTTATCTGGAACCCGCCGCCTATGAGCGCACCGTCAAGGTGCTGCTGGCCGGCGGCAGCGATCCCGTGATCAAGAAAGACCCGGGCAAGGCTGCGTATTCGCACGCCATCTATGACGCTGCGCAGAAGTAACTGAATAATCGGCGACATGAACAAAGTTGCCGACGCTCCCAAGGGCCTCATTCGCCAGGCGAATGAGGCCCTGATACTTTCCGCCGCCGAGAAAGTGTTTGCGCGCGCCGGTTTCGGCGGTGCCACCATGGCCGCCATCGCCGAGGCCAGCGGCCTGCCCAAGGCCAATCTGCATTACTACTTTGGCAGCAAGGACGTGCTCTACCGCGAGGTACTCGCCCGCATCCTGAGCGACTGGCTGGCGCCCACGCATGGCATCACGGTCGACGCCGACCCCAAAACCGCCTTGGCCCAGTACATCCGCGACAAGATGGAACTCTCAGCCCAGCGGCCCGATGGCTCCAAGGTCTGGGCCAACGAACTGCTGCATGGGGCCCCCGTGGTCAAGGCCTTGCTGGCGACCGAGCTGCGCACCCTGCTCATGGAAAAGGCCGCCGTGGTGCAAGCTTGGGTGGATGCCAAACGCATGGCGCCCGTGGACGGTGTGCACCTCTTCTTCACCATCTGGGCCGCGACCCAGACCTATGCCGACTTCGATGTACAGATCTGCGCTGTACTGGAGCAGAGCGCCCTCACCCCCCAAGACTTCGAACGCGCCACCGAGCATGTGGTGTCGCTGATCCTGCGTGGCTGCGGTTTGTAGGAAAAATCGCCGTCAAGCCGCGTATTCATTGCGCGAGCAGTTTCTTATTTGATAGCAATATCGGGTGCCTGAGCGACGGCGTCACTCAGCTGCTCGCGGCTTCGCTGTGCAACCACGAGAGAAAGGCCTCCACCGCCGGACGTTTCGCATGGCGCTCGGGGTAGACGGCGAAATGCGCCTTCACGCGGATAGCCTTGTCCATGCCGAAAGGGGCTTTGAGCTTGCCCTCGGCCAAGTGTCCTGCTGCGTTGGTCGCGCTCTCCAGCGCTACGCCCAGGCCTTGGGTTGCGGCGTCCAATGACATCTGGGCGCGGTCAAAACGCAGTGCAAACCGATCGGGTGCGCGCACGGGGGTGAATCGGCCAAACCAGTCGGACCACTGCACCACGCTCACATTGCTCTGGATCAACGGGACCTCCAGCAGTTGCTCCACCCGCTTGAGCTTGCGCGCCTTGATGAAGGCTGGGCTGGCCAGCGGTACCAGCGATTCGACAAACAGCGGTTCCACCACCAGGTCGCCCCATTGCGGGATGCCATAGCGGATGTCGATGTCTGACTGACCCAATGCAAAGTCGCTGGGGGTGTGGGCCGCCGAGAGGTTGAGCGAAATGTCGGGGTAGGCCTGGGCAAAGCGATGCAGCCGCGGCATGAGCCACAAGCTGGCGATACTAGGTGCCGAATGCACATAGAGGCTGTTGCGAATGCCCTGACGCAGGTCGTCGGTAGCGGTTGAGATGGCGTTCAGTGCGGCACCCACGTGCACCAGGTAATGCTCCCCCGCCGGACTCAGGCGCACCCCGTGGGCACTGCGCTCGAACAGACGAATTCCCAGATGGGATTCCAGTCGCGCGACCTGGTGGCTGATGGCCGATGCCGTAAGGTGCAGTTCGGCTGCGGCCAATGCAAAGCTGCGGCGGCGGGCCACGGCTTCAAAGGCCTGCAAATTGGCAATCGGCGGCAAAGCGGACATCGGGACAACCCTGACTTCAGATGAAGGATGTTCATCTTACGCTGACATTTAATCGCTTGTCTTCAACTTGGGTGGCTTCCAGAATCCGGCCTCAGAACAGGAGACAAGGCACCACGGGTGCACCGACACGATGGCCCCGTTGGGCTGCCAAGCGTCTCCTGCCTTTGTTCCACCGACAGGAGACCACACATATGTTGCTGAAAGACCAGGTTGCCATCATCACCGGCGGTGCCGGCGTCAACGGCTTGGGTTATGCCACCGCCCGCCTGATGGCGGCGCATGGCGCCCGGGTTGCCATTCTCGATCTGGAGCGTGCGGACCCGGCTGCTGCTGCGGCCCAACTGGGGGCCGGTCACATTGGCCTGGTTGCGGATGTCACTGACAAATCCTCGTGCGAAGCTGCAGCGGTTGCCGTGCTGAAAGCCTTTGGTCGTATCGACGCCCTGGTCAACAACGCAGGCATTACCCAGCCGGCAAAGACGCTGGAGATCACCGGCGCGGACTATGACCGCATCCTGGACGTCAGCCTGCGCGGCACGCTCTATATGTCACAAGCGGTGCTGCCATCCATGCGTGCGCAGCAAAGCGGCTCCATCATCTGCATCTCCTCGGTGTCCGCCCAGCGCGGGGGGGGCATCCTCGGCGGGCCTCACTACTCCGCAGCCAAGGCTGGTGTACTGGGTCTTGCACGCGCCATGGCGCGTGAATTCGGCCCCCAGAGCATCCGGGTCAACTGCATCACCCCCGGCCTGATCGGTACCGACATCATCAAGGGCAAGCTCACCGAGGAAAAAAAAGCCGAGATTGCAGAGACCATCCCGCTGGCCCGATTGGGACGTGCAGAAGACATCGCGGGAGCTTGTGTATTTTTGGCAAGCCCCTTGTCCGCGTACTGCACCGGCATCACGCTGGACGTGAATGGCGGCATGCTCATCCACTGATTTTCATCTGACCCACAAACACACAAGGAGACAACACCATGCAACGTAAGACTTTTACCCGCTCCCTGCTGGCCGTGGCCGCATTGGCAGCTGCACTGCCCCTGGCAGCCCAGGCCCAGGCCGTCAAACTCACACTGGGTCACGGCGCGGCACCCGGCAACCCTCGTCACGAAGCTGCGGTCAAATTCGCCGAAGTGGTCAAGGCCAAGACGGCAGGCCGCATTGAAGTGCAGGTCGCGCCTTCTGCCCAGCTGGGCGATGACGCCGCCATGGTGACCGCATTGCGCACCGGCGCGTTGGACATGTCCGCCAACTCGCAGGGAGCGGTGTCGGCGGCGGTGCCCGAGTATGCGGCCTATGGCATGCCTTTCCTGTTCTCCTCCCCCGCGCAGGCTTTCAAGCTGCTCGATGGTCCGCTGGGCCAGGAGCTGGCGCAAAAAACAGCAGAAAAAGGCATGGTCGTGCTGGGCTACTGGGACAACGGTATCCGCCACATGACGAACAGCAAGCGCCCGATCACCAAGGTCGAGGACATGAAAGGCCTGAAGATGCGCACCCCGCCCGACGCCGTGCTGGTGGACATCATGCAGGCCCTGGGTGCAGACGCGCAGCAGATCAAATTCGCTGAGCTGTATGTCGCACTGCAGCAGGGTGTGGTGGACGGTCAGGAAAACCCCTTGGTCAACATCCACGCCAGCAAGCTGTATGAAGTGCAAAAGCACCTGGCGCTGACCAGCCACATGTTCCAGATGACGCCCTTCTTGATGAGCAAGCGTACCTGGGACAAGCTGTCGGAGGCGGACCGCAAAGCTGTGCAGGAGGCAGCAACCGAAGCTACCACGCTGCAGCGCAAGATGTCGCAAGACGCCGATGACAAACTGCTGGCCGAACTCAAGGCCAAGGGTGTCCAAGTGACGACAGTGGACAAGGTCGCCTTCGCCAAGGCCACATCGGCAGTTGATGACAAATGGCTGGCCACGCCCATTGCACCCTACCTCAAGAAGGTGATTGCAGCCGCGCGCTGAGGGGCGGACTGGGGAACACCATGAACACCTTCATCGAGTGGATCAACCGCAGCATCGGGCACATGTGCCGGTTTGTGCTGTACGTCACGCTGACGCTGACGTTTCTCATTTTGAGTGTCAACGTGGGGCTGCGCTATGTGTCGGGCACCAGCCTGGCCTGGGCGTCCGAGCTGCCTGAGCTGATGTTCCCCTGGATCATCATGTCTGGCGTGGTGCTGGCCGCACAACACGGCTCGCACATTGCCGTGGTGCTGCTTACCCAGCGCCTGGGCGCCAGCCGCCGCTGGGTGCTGGCGGGCGGGGCTGTCCTCGTCGCCGTTCTATACCTGGGGCTGACCTGGGCCACCTTGCCGCTGATGGAAATTTCGGCGGATGAGTACACCCCCATTCTCAACGTGCCCGGCTCGGTCACGGTGGGTTGCCTGATGGCGGGATTCGTATTGCTGGCTGTGGTCACTCTGACCCAGATTCCGGCCCTGTGGCGCAGCACTTCTGCAGACGCTGCAACGCAAGGAGATACACCATGACCATTCTCATCATTGGCCTGTTCATCATCGCGGCGCTCGCATCCATCCCGATTGCCCACGCATTGGTACTGTCTTCGGTGGGGGCCCTGCTGATGTTGGGTCGCATTCCGGTGGATCTGGCTGTGCAGCAGATGATTTCGCAGGTGCAGAGCTTTCCGCTCATTGCCATCCCCTTCTTCATGCTAACGGGTGCTCTCATGGTGAGCGGCAAGCTGGGCCAGAGCCTGGTGAATCTGCTCTCCATGATGATTGGCCGCGTACACGGTGGGCCTGCGCAGGTGGGCGTGTTGTCGTCCACCATCTTTGGTGGGGTATCGGGCTCGGCCGTGGCAGATGCTTCTGCCATCGGCTCCATGCTTATCCCCTGGCTCAAGAAGCTGGGCTACCCGGCACCGTTTGCTGCCGGCACGCTGGCTGCCGCTGCCACCATCGACATCCTGATTCCGCCTTCGATCCCGATGATCGTGTACGCACTGGTCTCTGGCGCCTCGATTGGTGCATTGTTTGTGGCTGGCATTTTGCCGGGGCTGCTGATGTGTGGTGGCTTCATGCTGGTCTGCTACATCCAGGGTCGCCGCCGCAACTTCCCGCGCGACACCACGCCCTTCGAGTGGAGCGCCTTCGGTCAGCAACTCCTGCAAGCCGGTCCAGCCCTGTTGATGCCGGTGCTGATCATCATCTTCCTGCGCTTTGGCATTGCCACGCCCACCGAAGTCAGCGTGATGTCTACGTTGTATGCCCTCGTGGTCTCAGGCTTGGTCTATCGGGACCTGACTTTGGCCAAGCTGAAGCACGCCGCAGTTGAGGCCGGCATCTCCACCGGCGTGGTGCTGCTGATCATCATGGCGTCAAGCATCGTGGGCTGGATCGTGACCTACGAGCAACTGCCTGCCGCATTCACCCGCTTTGCCACCGAGACACTGCAGTCGCCCTGGCTGATCATCCTGGCCATGAACCTGATCATGCTGGCCACAGGCATGTTCATTGACCTGCCCGCCGCCGTGCTGCTGCTGACCCCAATGTTCGTTCCCCTGGCCTCGGCCGTGGGCATGGACACCGTTCAGCTCGGCATCATGATGATCGTGAACCTCTCCATCGGGCTCTACCACCCGCCCATCGGTACCACGCTGTTTATCACCAGCACCATCGCCAAAGTGCGCATCGGGGATGTGGTGATGGAGCTGATTCCCTTCTACATCGTCGCCATCGGTTTGCTGCTGGGCTTTGCATACCTGCCTTGGCTCACGATCCACTGACACACCATCCTAGAAAGCATTCTTATGAGTAACTTGGAGCCACTGAGCGCCCGCGCCTACCGCATCCGCCGCTACGCCCTGCGCATGGGCGAAGTCCAAGGCCAGGGCTATATCGGCCAGGCCTTGGGCTGGGCCGACGTGTTGGCCGTGGCCTATGGCCATGCCCTCAAACTCAAACCCGAAGACCCCACCTGGGAGGGGCGTGACCGCTTCCTGCTTTCGCACGGCCACTACGCCATCGCCCACTACGCTGCACTCATCGAAGCCGGTGTGGTTCCTGAGGATGAGCTGGAGACCTACGGCAGCGACGACAGCCGCTTGCCCATGAGTGGCATGGCCACCTACACGCCAGGGATGGAAATCTCGGGTGGCTCCTTGGGCCAGGGCCTGGTGATCGGCGTAGGCATGGCGCTGGGTCTCAAGCAAAAGCGCAACCCCGCTTTTGTCTACAACTCCATGAGCGACGGCGAGCTCGACGAGGGCTCCACCTGGGAAGCCGCCATGTCTGCGGCGCACCACCAGCTCGACAACCTGATCTGCCTGGTCGACATCAACAATCAGCAAGCTGATGGCCCCAGCAGCAAGGTGCTGGGCTTTGAGCCGCTGGCTGACAAGTGGTTGGCTTTTGGCTGGCATGTGCAGCGTGTGGACGGCAACGACCTGGCCGCCGTGCTGGCCGCCTTTGACACCGCGCGCAGCCTGAAAGAAGCCAAACCCCGCGTGATCCTGTTCAACACCCTGATGGGCAAGGGCGTGCCTTTCCTGGAGACGCGTGACAAGAACCACTTCATCCGCGTGGACCCGCCCGAGTGGCAGCAGGCCATCGCCATCCTGGACCAATCCGCCCCCGAAGGAGCTGCCGCATGAACACCGTTGCCGACAAAAAACCGCGCCTCACCACCTCCGCCATGATCGCCTCCATCGCTGGCGAAGGCCAGCGGGTGAAGGCGGCTCCCTTTGGCAAGGCCCTGGTGGAGCTGGCTGCCAACCGCCCTGAGATCGTGGGCATGACGGCCGACCTGGCCAAATACACCGACCTGCATCTGTTCGCACAGGCCTACCCCGAACGCTTCTACCAGATGGGCATGGCCGAGCAGCTACTCATGGGCGCAGCCGGTGGTATGGCCAAGGAAGGTCTGATTCCCTTCGCCACCACTTACGCGGTGTTCGGCACCCGCCGCGCTTATGACTTCATCCACCAGGTGATCGCCGAGGAAAACCTCAACGTCAAGATGTGCTGCGCGCTGCCCGGGCTGACCACGGGCTATGGCCCCAGCCACCAGGCCACCGAAGACCTGGCCATGATGCGAGGCATCCCCGGTCTGACCATCATCGACCCCTGCGACGCGCTGGACATCGAGCAGGCTGTGCCGCAGATGGCGGCGCACAACGGACCCGTCTACATGCGCCTGTTGCGCGGCAATGTGCCTCTGGTGCTGGACGAGTACGACTACCAGTTTGAGCTGGGCAAGGCCAAGCGTTTGGTGGACGGTGATGAGGTGCTCATCATCTCCAGCGGCTTCATGACCATGCGCGCCCTCGAAGTGGCGCAGGCGCTCAAGGCCGACAACATTGACGTAGCTGTGCTGCACTGCCCGACCATCAAGCCGCTGGACGAGGCCACCATCCTCGCCGAAGTAGGCGCCAAGCCCCGCCTGGTCGTGGTGGCGGAGAACCATTCGGTGATCGGTGGCCTGGGCGAAGCGGTGTCCAGCAGTCTGCTGCAAAACGGTGTGCAGCCTGCGCGCTTCCGCCTGGCTGGTTTGCCCGACGCGTATCTGGACGCGGGCGCCTTGCCCACGTTGCACGACCGTTACGGTATCAGCACTAGCGTATTGGCGAGCCGGATCAAGGCTTGGTTGGGTTGAGCGTCACGCTTGCAGGGGCGTTGGTCTGTTGGGCATAAAAGAGGTCATTGGGTCGCACAGATATTGCGCGAGCAGCTCCTAAATCAGGAGCGCTCTGCAGTATCCTCGGGGCCATGCAGTGGCTTGAATTTTTGCGAAAGTGGCGCGCGCCTCCGACTGCGGAGCAGCGTGCGCGCGCCCTGATACAGGCGTTGGATGCGGGAGGACTTCCGCTGAACGCCGCCATCGTCAACGATATCGCCCGGCAGCTGGGGCTGGAGGTGTCGAGCAAGGCAGCAATGGACGATACCATTGCGCGCATCCGCCGGGCTCTGGGGCGCGTGTAGGGCATCCATGCCTTACCATCACCCCCCATGAAAACCACCTACATTTTTGGCGCCATCCTGCTGTGCAGCATTGCCGGTGCGCTGGTTGGCTCGCGTGCCACCAAGACCGTTTTGCTGGTGGGTACTGGCGTACTCTCGGCCTATGGCCTGTTCCGCATTCTGGGCTGAGGCCCGCAACCTGTTTTTGAACCATGAATGAACCCGCACAACGCCCCGAACTGCCCGATCACCTGTCTATCGATCCGCGCAGCCCGCACCACATTGCCGCCGTGTTCGAGCACGACATCGGCATCCGCTTCAACGACAAGGAGCGCATGGATGTGGAGGAATACTGCATCAGCGAAGGCTGGATCAAGGTACCCGCCGGCAAGACGGTGGACCGCAAGGGCAAGCCCCTGCTGATCAAGCTCAAGGGCAAGGTCGAGGCCTTCTACCGCTGAGGCTGGCCCCGCGCCCCAAAAGAACAAAGGCCCTTGCGGGCCTTTTTTGTTGCGTCGGCTTACTCGGGCGTGACGAACACGCGCGCCTTGCGCGGCGTCAGCACCACCACTTCCCCTTCTTTCAGCTCCAGTGCGGCAAATTCCTGTGCGCCGATCTGGGCTTCGATGATGTCGCCGCTGCCGGCGGCGCTGCTGTCTTGCGGCAGCAGTTCCAGGCGGGCGATGGGGCCCACCACGATGGCGCGCACCAGCTTGGCGGCAATGCCAGTCTGGCCGCTGCCGGCGACAAAGCGCTGCACAGCCAGGTCGTGCGGACGCACATAGGCATAGGCCTTGGCGTCTTGGGCCTGCGCGTGCTCGGGTGTTGCCAGGCGCACGCCCTGTTGGGCTTCACCAATCAGCATTTCGCCCTCGTGGGCACGACCGTGGAACAGGTTCACGTCGCCCAAAAAACCGTACACAAAGGGGCTGGCCGGGTGGTCCCAGACCTGCTGTGGCGAGCCGATCTGTTCGATATTGCCGCTGTTCATCAGCACCACGCGGTCGGCCACTTCCAGCGCCTCTTCCTGGTCGTGCGTCACAAAGATGCTGGTCACATGCAGGTCGTCATGCAGGCGGCGCAGCCAGCGGCGCAGTTCCTTGCGCACCTTGGCGTCCAGCGCGCCAAAGGGCTCGTCCAGCAGCAGCACCTTGGGTTCCACGGCCAGCGCGCGGGCCAGCGCAATACGCTGGCGCTGGCCGCCCGACAGTTGCGCCGGGTAGCGGTCCGACAGCCAATCCAGCTGCACCAGGCCCAGCAGCTCGTGCACCTTCTGCTTGATCACGTCTTCCGACGGGCGGCTGGCGCGCGGCTTCATGCGCAGGCCGAAGGCCACGTTGTCAAACACCGTCATGTGGCGGAACAGGGCGTAGTGCTGGAACACGAAGCCGACGTTGCGCTCGCGCACATGGACGTCGGTGGTGTCTTCACCGCTGAAGAGGATGTTGCCCTGGTCGGCGGTTTCCAGCCCGGCGATGATGCGCAGCAGGGTGGTCTTGCCGCAGCCGGATGGGCCCAGCAGGGCGACGAGTTCGCCGGACTCGATGTCCAGGTTGACGTTCTTCAGGGCCTTGAAGCTGCCGAAGTCCTTGCTGACGTTGCGAATTGCAATGCTCATGATCTTGTTCTCGAAATAGGGGGCACTCAGGCCTGCACGGGCGTTTGCGCGGATGCCTGTGCAGACTCAATTGGGCGCTCGGGCGGCAGCGCGGCAGCGGCCTTCTGGTCGCGCTCGAACTGCCATTCCACGAAGGACTTGATCACCAGCGTGACCAGGGCCAGCAAGGCCAGCAGGGAGGCAATGGCAAAGGCCGCCACGGACTGGTACTCGTTGTAGAGAATTTCCACGTGCAGGGGCATGGTGTTGGTCTGGCCGCGGATGTGGCCCGAAACGACAGACACCGCGCCGAACTCGCCCATGGCACGTGCGTTACACAGGATGACGCCGTAGATCAGGCCCCACTTGATGTTGGGCAGGGTTACGTGCCAGAAAGTCTGCCAGCCTGTGGCGCCCAGCACCTGGGCGGCCTGCTCTTCTTCGGTGCCCTGGGCCTGCATCAGCGGGATCAGCTCGCGCGCAATGAAGGGGAAGGTCACGAAGATGGTGGCCAGCACGATGCCCGGCACGGCAAACACGATCTTGATGTCGTGCGCCTGCAGCCAGGGGCCAAACCAGCCGTGCGCGCCAAACAGCAGCACATAGATCAGGCCAGCCACCACGGGCGATACCGAGAAAGGCAAGTCCACCAGGGTGGTGAGGAAAGCCTTGCCACGGAACTCGTACTTGGCAATAGCCCAGGCCGCGGCCACGCCAAATACCAGGTTCAGTGGCACGGCAATGGCGGCGGTGATCAGCGTCAGGCGGATGGCGCTCCAGGCGTCGGGTTCCTTGAAGGCGGCGAAGAAGGCCTCGGCACCTTTGCGCAGCGCTTCGGTGAAGACCGCCGCCAGTGGCAGGATCAAAAACAGGAAGATGAAGCCCAGCGCGAGACCGATCAGTGTCCATTTGACCCAGGTAGGTTCCGTGGTGCCGGCCTTGGCACGGCGCACCGTGCGTGCGTTGGCGCCGCTCATGATTGGGCTCCTCCGCGTTTGCGCTGCCAGGCTTGCAGTGCATTGATGACCAGCAGCATCAGGAAGGAGATGGCCAACATGACCACTGCCACTGCGGTGGCGCCGGCATAGTCGTACTGCTCCAGTTTGCCGATGATGATGAGGGGGGTGATTTCAGACACCATGGGCATGTTGCCGGCGATAAAGATGACGGAGCCGTACTCCCCGATGGCGCGCGCGAAGGCCATGGCAAAGCCGGTCAGGAGCGCGGGCGCGATGGTGGGGAAGATGACGTAACGGAAGGTTTGCCAGCGGGTGGCACCCAGGCAGGTGGCGGCTTCTTCCAGTTCTTTCTCTGCGTCTTCCAGTACGGGTTGCACCGTGCGCACGACAAAGGGCAGGCCGATGAAAATCAGGGCAATCACCACACCGTTGCGGTTGAAGGCGAGCTGGATGCCATAAGGCTCCAGCAGGCTGCCGACCCAGCCATTGCTGGCTAGCAATGCAGTCAGCGAAATGCCGGCCACGGCGGTGGGGAGGGCAAAGGGCAGGTCCACCAGGGCGTCAATGATCTTCTTGCCGGGGAAGCTGTAACGCACCAGTACCCAGGCCACTAGCAATCCGGCGACCGAATTCACCAGGGCCGCGAGAAAAGAGGCGCCAAAGGTCAGCCGATAGGAGGCCAGCACGCGCGGGCTGGAGACGGCAGTAACAAATTGCTCCCAGCTCAGCGAAAAGGTCTTGAACAGCAGGGCCGAGAGGGGGATGAGAACAATCATGCTCAGGTAGAACAGCGTGAACCCGAGCGTGAGCTTGAAGCCTGGCAGCACCCGTTTGGGTGTGCGTTTGGCAGGGAAGGGCGCAGCGGGAGCGAGTGCCCCCCCTGCCGTAGCGGCAACCGTCATGGATTACTTGACCGTGTAGAGCTTGTCGAACTGGCCGCCGTCGTTGAAGTGCACCTTCTGCGCTTCGCCAAAGGAGCCGAAGTAGTCTTCCACGCGGAACAGGGTGATGGGCTTGAAGACGTTGGCGTACTTCTTCAGGATGGCTGCGTTGGTCGGGCGGATGGCGTGCTTGGCGGCGATTTCCTGGCCCTCGTCGGTGTAGAGGAAGTTCAGGTAGGCCTTGGCCACGTCAGCCGTGCCTTTCTTGGCCACGGTGCGCTCGACGATGGCCACGGGGTTCTCCGCCACGATGGAGCTGCTGGGGTGCACGGCGTCGACCTTGCCAGCGCCGAATTCATTGTCCACGCTCACCACTTCGGATTCGAAGGTGATCAGCACGTCGCCAATATTGCGTTGCAGGAAGATGGTGGTCGCGTCACGGCCGCCCTTGGCCAGCACGGGCACGTTCTTGTACAGCTTGGTCACGTAGTCCAGCGCTTGGGCGTCGGTGCCGCCCTTCTTGCGCACCTGGCCCCAGGCGGCCAGGTAGGCCATGCGGCCGTTGCCGCCGGTCTTGGGGTTTACCACCACGACTTGCACGCCGGGTTTGATCAGGTCGTCCCAGTCCTTGATGCCTTTCGGGTTGCCGTTGCGCACCAGGAACAGCATGGTGGAGCTGGTGGGGGCTGCGTTGTTGGGGAATTTCTTGGTCCAGTCCTTGGCTACCACGCCGGTGCCGGCCAGGAAGTCGATGTCGGTGCTGGTGTTGAAGGTCACCACATCGGCATCCAGGCCGTCGTTCACGGCGCGCGCCTGGGCGCTGGAGCCGCCATGGGCCTGGTCGATCTTGAGGTCCTTGCCGGTGCTCTTCTTGTAGCTGGCGATGAAGGCGGTGTTGACGTCCTTGTAGAACTCGCGCGCCACGTCGTAGGAGGCGTTGAGCAGCGTAGTGGTCTGGGCTGCTACCAAATTGCTAGCTGTCAGCGCAACAGCTGCAAGGGCCAGGGTGGCTTTTTGCTTGAAATTCATGGGTTCTCCAAAGCAGGAAGTAGTGGTGTCCTCAGACACAGAACCACGATTCTGGAGAACTCCCCATCAAACCACAACGAATACTTCGTTGTTTGTATATGTGTTTGAGGGTCTAAGCCCGGTGTTCAGAGCAGCTTGACGGCTGCAATCGCCAACCAGCCAAGACCAAAGTTGGTAAGTACCAACATGTGGATTTGCCCGGCTGTCTTGGCTGCCTGGGGCCATTCACCAGCAGCGACGGCGCGCTGGAAGCGGCGAAAGCCGGCAAAGTAGAGGTGGCCGAAGACCAGGGCCATCAGCAGGCCGATGCCGGCCATCAGCTCCCAGCCCAACGGCACCACGCCCGCACCCATCGTGGCCTTGGACGCGCGGAACACGCTCGCATACATGTGCCCACCTGTGGCCAGCAGGCCCACGATGGCCACAGCCACTGCCCGGAAGAAGCGCTGCATCACCGCCACCATCAGCCGCGCCCGGGGCTGCGCTTCCATGGTGGCCAGCGCGGCCGGGCGCAGCGCCAGCAGCATGAAGGTCATGCCGCCCATCCAGACGATGGCGCAGACAAGGTGGATGAGTTTGATGACTTCGTACATGGTCAATCCTTTGGTCAAGAGAGTGTGTTGCCGGGAGAACGCTGTGCGTCCAGCCAGGCACGGTCCTCTGCCAATGCGCGCTGGGCCTTCCGTTCCTCTTCGGCATCCAGAAACAGTGTTTCACGCATCCGGTATTCGATGGTTGGCAGGGACAGAATGCCGCTACGCAGCCCGGCGCTGACCCATTCCCGGTCTTTGGGTTCGGAGCGTGCGAGTTTGGAAACGGCGCAGTCATTGGGGTCCAAAAACTGGACTTGCACGCCGGAGGGCAGGATCTGGTGGATCAAGCGGCTTTCCCAGCCATCAGGCAAGGTGGGAAGGGAGGGGCTGATGGCATCGAAGTAATAGCCGTGCTCGCGGTGGAAAGCGCTGTCTTCGCCAAACTTGGCGGAAAATTCTGGTGCCCGTCCCGGATCGCGTGCGGGGTAAGCGTCCACCTCCATGGACATGGTCATGCGCGCAGGCCGGGTGGTGCCGCCCACGCCCAGTGCTGCCAGACTGCCCATGATGACGAACTCGTGCAGTCCGCTCTCGTCGCGGATCAAGCTCAAGACCCTGTCTACGTCTTCGAGTTTCATGCCGAAGTCAGGGCAAAAGGCGTGTTCTGGCGAAGTGCCGGGCCCCATTCCTCATCCATGGACAGCATGTTGCGTGCCGCTGCTTGCGGGCTGGTGTCCAGCATCTGTGTCCAGCGCTCTATGTAGACCGGGCTGCACAGATCCTTTTCTTTCCACAGCGCCACCATGCGCAGCGCCTCGGACTGAAGGGCTTTCGCGGGGGCGCCGCCAAGTGCCAAGGTAGCGGCAATGCGCAAATGCTTTTCGCGCGATGCGCTTAGTTTGGCTTGATTCTCCAGGCGCGCCAGGCGGCGTTGCGCCAGTACAGGAGACTCACCGCCCAAAGTCAGCGCCGTCCCCAGTTCCCGCGCCACGCCTTGGTAGTTCGAGAGCTGTGCGTCAGCCCCCTTTTCCATCTGCACCAGTGTGCTGCGGCTCACACCTGCCGCCTTGGCAAGCTCTTGCTGCGAGCGCCCTTGGCTGGCACGCAACGCGCGCAGTTGGGCTCCGATAGGGTTGGGCGAGGTCAGCATGTACGGAATTCTAGATATGACCAGAATTCCGGTCAATTCGCGGCTGGAGTGAACAGCTGGCCACGCGCTGCCGTGGTGATGGCGACCACGCAGGGGTGAGTGATGCGCCGCTCCACCGAGACGGCGAAGAACTCTTCCACCAATTCCTGGGTTCGCCCAATCACCTCCACGCCGAACTGCTCGATGATGTCGGCCTCCATGACCGAGGGGGCCATGAATACGCCGCGGCCCTTGCGGCCAAAGGCGTTCATCAGGGCGCCGTCGTCAAACTCGCCAATCGTGGTGGGCTGGATCTGGTGGTGGCTGAGCCAACCCTCCCACTGCTGGCGAACCGACGCCTGGGCACCCTGCAGCAGCATGGGCATGCCGTTGAGGCAGGCCGGGAACGGGCCTTTGAGCTGGGCCTTGAGCGCCGGGGTGCAAAAAAAGCTCATGGCGCTGCGCCCCAGCGCGTGGTTGAAGGCCTTGACGCTGATGCGCTTGGACATGGGCTCGTCGGCAATTACCAGGTCCAGCTGGTTCAGCGCCAGCTTGGCCAGCAGGTCGGGGAATTTGCCTTCGCTGCAGATCATGCGCACCGGCACATCCACGGCCAATGCGGGCTCCAGTAGCCGGTAGGCCAGCGACTTGGTCACCGAGTCGGCCACGCCTACCTTGAAGTCCAGCACGCGGCGCTTGTCGCTGGTCTGGCGCACCGCGTTCTCCAGCTCGGCGCCCAAGGTGAAGATCTGGTCGGCATAGCCCAGTGCCAAACGGCCATCTTCGGTCAGCTCCATGTTGCGGCCGCTTTTTTGAAACAGTTTGCGGCCCAGCCAATCCTCCAGCAGCTTGATCTGGCCCGACAGGGTTTGTGGCGTGGTGTGCAGTTGCTCCCCCGCGCGCATGACGCCGCCCGCCTTGGCGGTGACCCAAAAGTAGTGAAGGTGCTTGAAGTTCATGGTGTTCCCTCTGAAACAAACTGAAACACTGCGAAATAATCGAAGTAAAAAAATACAAAATTCGAATTTACGCGAAGCATACAACTCCCTACAGTTCAAGTCTTCTCAGTCACTTACTCAAAGGAGTAAACCTATGCGACTCAGTACCCGAGGCCGTTTTGCCATTACCGCCATGATTGACCTGGCACTGCGTGAGAGCGGCCAGCCTGTGCCCCTGCAGGACATTGCGCTGCGTCACCGCATCTCCCTGTCCTACCTGGAGCAGGTGTTTGCCAAGCTGCGCCAGCATGGCCTGGTGGAAAGCACACGCGGCCCCGGCGGCGGCTACACCCTGGGCTTCCGTGGCGATGGCATCAGCGTGGCCGACATCATTGGCGCGATTGAAGACGACGACAAGCCTGCACGCCGTGGCGATGCTGAAGACATGACCACCGAGCTGTGGGCGACCCTGCAGTCGACCATCGTGGCGCAGATGAAGACCATCTCCCTGCGCAGCCTGGCGCAGGAGCAGCGTGCCAAGGGCTTTCAGGTGCAGGAGCGCAAGAACGCCAAGAAAAAAGGCGTGCTGCAGAAGCTCAAGCCCCTGGCGCCCATCCGCACCAACGCGCCCAACTCGGTCTTTGCGCTGGCCCAGGCGCTGCCGCTGCGCGGCTGATTTTTCAGCAAAAAGGGGCTCCAGTCCCCGTGGAATATGCGCGAGGAGCTACTAAAACAGTAGCGGTTGGCGCTCAGGCCGCCACGGCCACGGCGGCTGGGGCGGTGTTCACGCCCAGCGACTGCAGCAGCGCCAGGCCCAGTGGCCAGGGGCCGAAGCCGGCCTCGATGTTGATGTGGCCGGCGTTCTGCAGGCGCACAAACTCGCTGCCCCAGGCGCGCGCATAGGCGCCGGCGGTGCGGACCGGGCAAAAGGGGTCATTGCTGCTGGCCACCAGCACGCTGCGGTAGGGCAGGGGCTGGTAGGGCACGGGCGCAAAGTCCGCCAGAATGCCGCGCCGCTCCGGGTCTGCCGGGGCCACCAGCAGCGCGCCCTGGATCTTGGCCACCACTTCGGGCGGCAGGTGGGTGGTGGCGATGCAGCCCAGGCTGTGGGCGGCAATAACGACCGGCCCGGGCGCTTCGAGGATGGTTTGTCCGATGGACGCCACCCAGGCTTTGCGCACGGGGGTGATCCAGTCGTCCTGGTGCACGCGCACCGCGCCGGGAATGCTGTCGGCCCACAGGGTTTGCCAGTGGCCGGGGCCGGAATCACGCCAGCCTGGAACGATGACAAGGGAGACCATGGGAAGGAGGCTTCAATGCGCCAGTTGCAAAACAGGAGGGCATTGTGGTGAGCCGCCTTTAAAACCCAAACTACTTATTTCCCATTTGTATATTTCAAACTCAACCGTAGCGAAGCGTTGCACCACCGCAGTCAAAAGTAGTGCGCTACGCGCCGGCCGCCGCCATGGTGTCCCAGGCCTGCAGCGTTTCTGCGGCGTACATCAGGGCGGGGCCACCGCCCATGTAGACACAGACATTGAGCATTTCTTCCAGCTCGGTGCGTGTGCATTGCAACTTCTGCAGCGCCTTGACGTGAAAGCCGATGCAACCCGAACAATGCTGCGTAATGCCAATGGCCAAGGCGATCAGCTCCTTGTGTTTGGCGCTGACCGTGCCCTCCGCCATGGCGGCCTTGGCCAGTTGGCCGAAGCCTTGCATGGCGTCGGGCTGCGATTTGCGAAACGGCGCCAGGCCCTGGTTGATGCTCTGTATCAGGCCAGCATGGTCAAAACTGTGCATGCTGTCCCCGCTCAAGGTTGCTCGGGCGGCTGGCGCATGGCACAGGTGCTCCAGCCCAGCATGGCGTAGGGCGGGCACCAACCGACCAGGCCGGTGGCCAGCGGCAGCAAGCCCAACCATCCCCAGACACCCACGGTGCCCGTGGCAGCCAATCCCACCAAAACGGCACCCACCACAATGCGTGCAATACGGTCCACGCCACCTACATTTGCCTTCATCGTCTGCTCCTAGTTTGCGTTGAGAAAAGCCAGGTTCATCGTAGACCTGTGGGCTCTGCGGGCGCTGATCCAGGTCAAGTCCTGTGGTTGGAGTTCGTGGAGTTTTCAAAGGCCATGAAAGCGTCGTGGGCACTGCGGAACAGGCGCCCGTTCAAGCGCTGGCCCAGCGCGGTGTTTTTGAGGCGGTCCATCACCGGGCCTTTGATTTCGGCCAGGTCCAACTGCACTCCGCGTGTGGATAGGCTCTGTTCCAGCGCGGTCAGCATGCCCAGTGCGGTGGCATCGATCTGGTTCACCGCGGAGCACACCAGCAGCACCCGCTGCACGCTAGGGTCTGCTTGCACCAAGGCTTCAATCCGCTCCTCGATGGCCGTGGCATTGGCGAAGAACATGCTTTCGTCCACCCGCAAGGCAATCAGGCCGGGCACGGTCTGCACCGCATAGCGCTCCACATTGCGGTAATGCTCCGTGCCGGGCATGCGGCCCACCACTGCCATGTGTGGATGGCTGCTGCGCCACACCAGCACACCCAGCGACAGCGCGACGCCCATGAGAATGCCCGCCTCCACGCCCAGCACCACCACGCCACCGGCCGTGGCCAGCAGGGAGAACGCATCCGCCTTGTCGTAGACCCAGCTGGCCTTGAGTGTTTCCACGTCCACCAAAGACGCCACCGCCACGATGATGCTGGCGGCCAACACGGCCAGAGGCAGAAAGTAAAACCAGTGCGCAAAGAAGAACACGATCAGCGCCATGAAGGCGGCCGTGATGATCGACGCCAGGGGCGTTTGCGCACCCGCAGCAAAGTTGATGACCGAGCGCGACAGCCCGCCATGCACCGGGTAGGCGCCAGAGAAGGCCGCCACCACATTGGCTGCGCCCAAGCCCCACAGCTCGCGGTTGGGGGCAATGCGCTGCTGGCGCTGCAGCGCGAACGACTGCGCCACCGACACACTGCCCACAAATGCCACCAGAGTGATCAGTAGCGCCGGCAGCCACAGTTGGCTCCAGGCCCGTGCATCCGGCCATACCCAAGCCAAGGCCGGCAGCCCCGCTGGCACGCTACCCACCACGGCTACTTGCCGACTTGTATCCCAATGGCCCCAGGCCACCAGCGCCGTGCTCACCACCACCGTGGCAATGGGCGCCATGCGGGCCAGCAAGTCGGCTGCAGTCGCGCCCAGGCCGAGGCGGCGCAGGCCGCGTCCCAAGTAGCGGCGCGCCAATAGCAGCACCAGCATGCTCCCGCCGCCCAGTGCGAGCGTGGTGGGGTTGCTCTGTGGCAATGCGCGCCACAGGCCTTCTACGGTGGCCCAGGTGGAACTGCTGGGTGCGGAAACGCCCAGGACATGGCGCAATTGGCCCAGCGCAATCACGACGGCAGAGCCCGAGACGAAGCCGCTCACCACCGGTTGGCTCAAAAAGTAGGCCAGCCAACCCAGGCGTAGTGCGCCAAAGGCCATGAACATCAGCCCCGAGATCAGCGCAAGGCCCATGGCCAGTTGCACGTATTCCGTGGTGCCTGCAATCGCCAGCGGCTGCAGCGCGCTGGCCGTCATCAGCGCCGCAATGGCCACCGGCCCCACCGCCAAGGTCATGCTGGATCCAACCAAGGCATAGGCCATCACGGGCAGGATGCTGGCGTACAGCCCCATCTCTGGCGGCAGGCCCGCCAACAAGGTGTAGGCCAAGCTCTGCGGAATTACCAGTATCGCCACGATCAGCCCGGCTGACACGTCGCCGCCCAGCCAGGCGCGCTGGTAGTGGCGCAGCCACTGCGGCAGCCACGTGAGACGGGCGGCGATCGACATGCTTTATTCCGCCTGCGTCAGTGAGAACAGTTGGGCCGAGCGCGCACCCGAGCGGCAAAACGCCAGCACAGGTTGCGGTGCCGCTTGCAATGCCTCACGCATGGCTTGCACCTGCTCGGGGGTGATGGCGCCACTCACCACCGGGATGTGAACGTAGTGCAGGCCGGCGGCGCGCGCCGCCGCTTCCACGCTGCTGCTCAGGGGCTGGTCGGGGCCGCCTTCACCGTCAGGGCGGTTGTTCACCAGGGTCTTGAAGCCCTGGGCCACGGCGGCGGCGGCCATGCTGGCGTCCATCTGGGCGGCCACGGCAAAGTGGGGTGTGAGGGCTTGGGTGCGTAGGCTCATGTCGTATGTCTCCGATTTATGCGCGTGTGCGGCGGCGTTCCGCCCATTCAAAAATAGCCATGCCGGCCACCATGGCCAACACAAACACTGCGGCTTTGGATTGTCCCGCCCCGAGCGACACAATCGCCGGCCCTGGGCAAAAACCGGCCAGGCCCCAACCGGCCCCAAACAGCAGGCTGCCCAGCACCAGGCGGCGGTCGATCACGGTGGATGTGGGCAGCTGCATGGCACCACCCAGAAAACTGGTGGTGCGCCGCTTGGCAACAGCGAATGCGCCCAGGCCCACCAAGATGGCGCCGCCCATGACAAAGGCCAGCGACGGGTCCCAGGCGCCCGCCAAGTCCAGAAAACCAATGACCTTGCTCGGGTCGGTCATGCCCGCCACGATCAGGCCCAGGCCAAACAGCAGGCCCACGGCGAATTCAGAAATTCGGTGTTGCATTACAAGGCTCCTTCAAATTCAAGCCAGCAGGTGGCGCAGCACAAACACGGTGACAAAGCCAGCTGCCATAAAAGCCAGCGTGGCGACCAGAGAGCGGGGCGACAGGCGCGAGAGGCCGCACACGCCGTGACCGCTGGTGCAGCCCGCGCCGTAGCGCGTGCCCACGCCCACCAGCAGGCCGGCCAGCACCACCGTGCCCCAGCCCGCATCAATCGTGGCGGGCACGGCAGCCCCCGTCAGCAGCCAGTACATGGCGGGTGCGACCAGCATGCCCAGCACAAAGGCAATGCGCCAGCCCATGTCGCCCGCCTTGGGCCGCAGCAGCCCGCCCACAATGCCGCTGATGCCCAGGATGCGGCCATTGAGCAAGATGAATAAGGCCGAGGCCAGGCCCAGAAAAATGCCCCCGGCCAGCGAGGCCCAGGGCGTGAAGTGGTTCCAGTCAATCGTCATCGTCTTACTCCTTAAAAAAGTGCCAAATCCGCGCCGGGCCGCCCCAAGCGGATTTAGCCCCCTCGGGGGGCAGCGCAGTACGCAAAGCGACAAGCGTGGGGGTCATTGCTTGCCGCAAAACTCGGCGTACAAAACGCCCATCACGGCCAAGGCCTGCGGGCTATCGATGCAGTAATAAATGGATTTGCCTTCGCGCCGGGTGCTGACCAGGCCCTCTTCGCGCAGCACGCCCAGCTGCTGAGACAGCGTGGGCTGGGCAATGCCCACCAGCGCTTCCAGCTCGCCCACATTCTTCTCGCCCTGGCTCAGCTGACACAGCAGCAGCAGGCGGTCGGGGTTGGACAGGGCTTTCATCAGGCGGCAGGCCGCGTCGGCCGACTGGCGCAGCACGGCCAAGTCCAGCGTGGGGGCGGTCGGGGTGTCAGGGGTGGCCAACATGGTCGAGGCTCCAGAACGTTTGCAATGTCGATATTCTATTGACTGACAATATATCTGTCAATAAACTATTAGTGTCGAAATTGAAATAACGACCTTTACAAGGAGTTTTCCATGACAGCCACTGCTTCCCCTATCGCCGCCGCTATCCCCGCACCCCAGGTGCAGGCGTTCTTTGACCCCGCTACCTGGACCGTGAGCTACGTGGTGTTTGACCACGCGGGCGGCCACTGTGCCATCGTGGACTCGGTACTCGACTACGACCCCAAGTCCGGCCGTACAAGTACCAAGTCAGCCGACGCATTGATGGCCTTTGTGAAGGAACAAGCGCTCACCGTGCAGTGGATTCTGGAAACCCACGCCCACGCTGACCACCTGTCTGCCGCCCACTACCTGCGCAAACAGCTGGGCGGCCAGATCGCCATTGGAGCCGCCATCACCAATGTGCAAAACGTCTTCAAAGGTGTGTTCAACCTGGAGCCCGAGTTCCACCCCGACGGTCGCCAGTTTGATCACCTGTTCCAGCCCGACGAAGTATTTGCCATCGGCGACCTGCGTGCCCAGGCGCTGTCGGTGCCCGGCCACACCCCGGCCTGTATGGCCTACCAGGTGGGCGATGCCGTGTTTGTGGGTGACACGCTGTTCATGCCCGACGTGGGCACAGCCCGCTGCGACTTTCCCGGTGGCAACGCCCACCACCTGTACGCCAGCGTGCGCAAGTTGCTTGACTTGCCGGGCGACACACGCCTGTATATGTGCCACGACTACCCGCCAGAGGGCCGCGAGGCACAGTGGGTCAGCACGGTGGCCGAGCAGCGCGCCAGCAACATCCACGTGCACGACGGCGTGAGCGAAGACGCCTTTGTCGCCATGCGCAGCCGGCGCGATGCCGGCTTGGCCATGCCCACGCTCATCCTGCCTTCGGTACAAGTCAACATCCGTGCCGGCGCCATGCCCCCGGCAGAGGCGGACGGACGGGTTTACCTCAAGGTGCCGGTGAACGTTCTATAAGAAATCGACCGTCAGCCCGCGTAGATCGTGCGCAAGCAGCTACCGAAATCATAGCAAGCGCAGTCGTTTCAGGCCGCGTTTGCTACAGGGCGCATACACCCAGCGCCGCGGCCTCGTCTTCCATGCGACGGCACAGCGCGTAGTCGGCCAGCGTGCTGCGCACAAAGCCAGCGATATGCAGGGGCGCACGTACTGCGGCGTGGCGGGTGTCGGTCGCCACCGTGTGCAAGGCCTGCTGCAACTGCGCCACCGTCTCGGCCGGCGTGGTGCTGGAGGTGATGAGGGGCAGGCCGGGGTAGGGTGCGGTCTGGCCCAGCACCGTGAGTTCCTCGGTCAGCCCGGGCCGTGCTTCCTGGGCCAGGGCCCAGGTCACGGCGTCAATGGCGGCCAGGTCAGCGCGGCCGTCCAGTACTGCGGCGACGGATTGCAGATGCGCCCCTGTTTCCAGGGCCTGCCCAAAGAAGCGGCCTTGCTCGGCCAGCGGCGCGATGAGGGCGCGCAGTGCGTTGTAGCCCGACTGCGAGTCGGGCGCATTGAAGGCCACAGTGCTGCCGCGAAAGGCACGCAGCGTGCGGCGTGCATCTGTGCTCCGCTGCACCACCTGGCTGCGGCAGAGCACACCGTGCGCACCGGGGACGTCGTAGGCAAAGGTGCCCAGTACCTGCACCCGGCCTTGCAAAGCGTGCGTCAGCGGGTAGCCGCAGGACTGGCTTAGCAGCAAGTCTGGCTGCAACCAGTGTGCGAGGTAGTCCACGGGCCAGTCCAGTGCGGCCGGCATCGCGTCTTCCCAACATGGGTCGAGTTGCGCCTGCAACTCGGAGCGCAACACATCCCAAAAATCCTGCACTGCCCCGACGCGTGCGGGGAAGTACATCGGCAGCGCCACCGTCATGACAGTGCCACCGGCTTCCAGTGTTGCAGGCGCTCCGACAGGTAGGCAAACCAGGTGTCCGTGGTCACGGCCAGCCAGCCGGTGAGCAGCGCGCCCTGCAACACATAGGGTGTGTTGAAGCCCGAGAGGCCGATGATGATGGGCGAGCCCAGGTTCTGCGAGCCCACGGTGGCGGCGATGGCGGCGGTGCCGATGTTGATGGTGACCGAGGTGCGTATGCCGGCCAGCACGATGGGCGCCGCCAGCGGGCACTCCACCCAGCTGAAGATCTGCCAGCTTTTCAGGCCCAGGCCGCGCGCGGCATCGGTGGCTGCATGGGGCGTGGAATCCAGGCCGGCAATCACGCCCTGCAACATGGGCAGCAGGCCGTACAGCGCCAGCGCAATGTAGGCGGGTGCTTCACCAAAGCCCATGAGTGGCACCGCCAACGCCAGCACCGCCACGGGCGGAAAGGTCTGCCCCATGGAGACCACAGACTCCACCAGCCCGCGGTAGGCGTGGCCTGCAGGCCGTGTCACCCACACACCCGCTGCCAGCGCAATCAGCAGTGCGCTACTGCTGGATAGCAGCACCAGGCCCACATGCGCGCCCAGCAGATGGATGAACGACTCTTGCCGGTACATGGCGCGCTCCTGTGCCGGAAACGCCCAGTGGAACAGCGGCTCCAGTGCCGTCATGGCGCTGGCCAGCCAGAGCAACCCGGCCGTCAGCAAGGCGGGCCACGCCAGCTTGCGCAGCCAGTGGTTGCTGCCCCGCATCAGGCCTGGCTCCGTGGTGCGTTGTGTTCAGCCTGCAGCAGGTCGGCAAAGTGGGCCTCACCCGCATGGCTGCCATCGGGATTGACCACGGGCAACTGCGCCCGACCCTGCACGATGAAAGCCGAGAGCGCCTCGCGCAGGCTGCTGTCGATGGGGAGTGGTTCGCCATGCGCCTGGCTGCCACTGCGCACATGGTCGCGCAGCGAGCCCAGGCCCAGGCGCTTGATACCCAGTTCTGCGCGGCCCAGAAAGTCCGTCACGAAGTCATTGGCCGGCTGTGACAGCAGCTCCAGCGGTGAGCCGTCCTGCACCACGCGCCCATCCTGGAACAGAACGATGCGGCTGGCCAGAAACAGGGCCTCGTCGATGTCATGCGTCACCAGCACGATGGTCTTACCCGAGAGCGCATGGATGCGTTTGAGCTCGCGCTGCAGCACGATGCGTGTCACCGGGTCCAGCGCACCAAAGGGCTCGTCCATGAGCAGGATGTCCGGGTCCGCCGCCAGGGCGCGCGCCACGCCAACGCGTTGCTGTTGCCCGCCCGAAAGTTCATGGGGGTAGCGGGTGGCGAACTGCGCCGGGTCCAGCTGCAGCAGCTCCAGCAACTCGCTTACCCGTGCCGCAATGCGGTCGGCCGGCCAGCCCAGCAGGCGTGGCACGGTGGCAATGTTTTTCTCCACCGTCCAGTGCGGGAACAGGCCCACCGACTGGATGGCGTAACCCATGCGACGGCGCAGATCTTCGGGTGCGAAGTCGCGGATCTCGCGGCCCGCAAAACGGATACGGCCCTGGTCATGCTCGACCAGGCGGTTGATCATGCGCAGCGTGGTCGACTTGCCCGAGCCCGACGGGCCGATCAACACCACAAACTCGCCAGCGGCTATGCGCAGGTGCAGCTCAGCCACGGCCAGGCGGTCGCCATAGCGCTTGCTTACGCCATCAAACTCAATCATGTGCGGGTTCCGTGCAAAGGGAGAAGGGTGGCCTGCGCCACCGCAAACAGGGCTTCGGTGCACCAGGCCAGGACGACGATGGGCACCACGGCCAGCACCACCAGGTCGACGGCGCTACTGAACAGGCCTTCAAACATCAGCGTGCCCAGGCCGCCCGCACCAATCAGGGCGGCGACGGCGGTGAGGCCAATGGTCTGCACCAGCATGACTTTGAGCCCGGACAGCAGCACTGGCGCGGCCAGCGGCAGTTCCACCTGCCACAGCAATTGGCGCGGTGACAGGCCCATGGCCTGGCCCGCTTCCTTGACCGCATGCGCCACGCTGGCGAGCCCCTCATAGGTGCTGCGCACCAGGGGCAGAAGCGAATAGGCCGTCAGCGCCAGCACCGCCGGCGCCAGGCCAATGCCCTGGATACCCCAGCGCGGCAACAGGGGCAGCAGCGTGCCCAGCCAAGCCAGCAGTGCCATGAGCATGCCGAACAGGGCGATGGAGGGAATGGTTTGCACCAGATTCAGCGCTGGGAACACGCGCGTGGCCCAGCGTGGACGGCGGTGCAGGGCCACACCCAGCGGAAGGCCCAGCACCAAGGTGAGCGCTGCGGTCAGCGCGATCACGCGCAAGTGCTGGCCCAATGCGCGCCAGAAGTCTTCCTGCCGGTTGGCATATTCCTTGAGGGAAGACAAGGCATCCAGGCTGCCGCTGGCCAGCAACCAGACCAGGCCGCCCAGCAGCAGTGCGCTGTACAAAACGCGTTGGCGCGAACTCGCCTGCAGGCGGCGCAGGGCTTCGTTGGCAGCCAGCCAGGCCAGGAGCAAGCCCAGCCACCAGGCACTGCCCGGCGCGACCCGGCCCAGCCCGTCGGTGGCTGCGGCCTGGGCGGTGGCGTATTGCCCCGCCAGCGTGGCCAGCCCACCGGTGGCCGCAGCCTGCCATAGCAGTGTTGCCAGGGGCCAGAGGCGGTGCGCCCGGCGGGCCAGCAGGCCCACCAGCAGGGTGAACCATGTCACCGCCAGCACGCCAGCCAGCAGTGTCCAGGCCGGGCCCACGCCCGCCAGCACCTGCGCCAGCGACACGCCTTTGCCGCTGAGCAGCCGATTGGGCGCGCTGCCCAGCAGTGGCAAACCGGCCACTACCGCGCCCTGTACCAGCAGCAGAAGCGGTAGTGCCGAAGGTGCGCGGTGTGCCGGTGTGCTCAAGGAGTCGTCCCGTTCAGCCTTTGATCAGGCCCTTGGCCTTCAGGTAGTCGGCGGCGACTTTCTTGGCGTCCTGGCCTTCCAACGCGATCTTGGCGTTGAGTGCCTGCAACGTGGGGCCATCCAGCGTCTTGAAGACAGGCGCCAGAACGTCACGGATCTTGGGGTTCTTGGCCAGCACGGCTTCCCGCACGATGGGCGCAGGGGCGTAGACCGGCTGGATGCCCTTGGGATCATCCAGGATGACCAGGCCCAGCGCGGCCACGGGGCCGTCGGTGCCATAGGCCATGGCAGCGTTCACACCCGAGGTTTGTTCCGCCGCAGCCTTGATGGTGACCGAGGTGTCACCGCCGGCCAGTGTCAGCAGCTGGTCCTGGCTGAGCTTGAAACCGTATGCGGTCTGGAAGGCGGGCAGGGCGTCGGAGCGTTCGATGAACTCGGCCGAGGCCGCCAGCTTGAACTTGCCGCCACCCGAGACCCAGCGGCCCAGGTCTTCCAGGGTCTTGAGCTTGTTGGCTGCTGCCACGTCCTTGCGGATGGCGATGGCCCAGGTGTTGTTGGCAGGAGCGGCGTCCAGCCAGGTGATCTTGTTGGCGGCGGAGTCCAGCTTGTTGACCAGCTCGGCGCCGGCCTTGGCGCTCTTCCAGGCCGGGTTTTTCTCGTCGGAGAAGAAGAAGGCGCCGTTGCCGGTGTACTCGGGGTAGATATCGATTTCGCCAGCCACGATGGCACTGCGCACGATCTTGGTATTGCCCAGGCGCACCTTGTTTTCGGTCTTGATGCCATTGGCCTCCAGCACCTGAACAATGATGTTGCCCAGCAGCGCACCCTCGGTGTCGATCTTGGAGCCCACGCGCACGGCGGTGCTTTGGGCCCAGGCGGCAGGCGCCGCGAAAGCGGTGGCCAGGGTGGCCAGTGCCAGGGTGCGGCGGGTGAATTTCAGTGTCATGGTATTTCCTTGAGTCTGTGAAAAAGAAAAGAACCGGCTCCAGACATTAAGCCTTTTCGGGAAGGATGGGGGAATCAACGGGTTTCCAAAGGTGACGGCGCAGCAGCCAGAGGTAGCCCGGCACCAGAAAACCACCGTTGCGTTGCAGATAGCCGGCGCGGTCAGCGCGGTACTGCGCAGGAATGCGGTACCAAGGCAGGCCGGGGTGGGTGTGGTGCACCGCGTGGTAGTTGTTGTTCAGATAAAGCAGGCGCCAGGGCAGGGCCGCCTCGTTGATAACGATGCGGTGCGCGGGCAGCGCGGCTGGCCGGTGCTCGTAGAGCGAGCGCAGCATGGCCAGGCCCATGCCCAGATAGGCCGCAGTCGCGTATTCCCATGCCGGTACCGGCACCAGGGCCAGCAGTAGCGCAGCCAGTACCAGGTGCTGGGTCCAGAGCCAAAGCTGCGCGGCGTTGCGGCGCGTGAGTGCGCGGGCAATATCGGCCAGCAAATGCGCTACCGTCAGGCCCGGCCCCAGCAGCAACCGGCCCGCCACGGTGCGCTGGCTGGCGAGCAGTGCGCGCTGCCAGTGGGTGAGGCCGGTGTCACCATGGCGGTAATTGCTTTCCGGGTCCACGCCGGGTTCGGTCAGGTGCTGGTCCTGGTGGTGGGTGAGGTGGTGCGCCTTGTAAAGGTCATAGGGGTACCACAGCGCGATGGGCACGATGCCCAGCAGGCGGTTGAGCCAATCCAAGCGTGTGGGGTGGCCGTGCAGCAATTCATGCTGCAGGCTCATGTACCAGGCCGCCAGCAGTACCAGCGCCGCAAAGCGCAGGCCTGCTGGCAAGGGCACCAGCAGCACCAATACCCAGCCGCCCACTATTGCGAACCACAGCGCTACGGTAGGCCATTCAATGGCCGTGTCGAGCGCTTGGCTGTGGCGGGGTGAGGAAGCAGGGCGGGAGGCGAGGTAAACGGGCAGGCGATGGTGAGGCATAGAACATCGCACAGAGACGATGCCCAAAATTTATCGGTGCCTGCTTCCCCTGTCGTCGAAGAAAATCAGATATCCATATGCGGCTTTCCCTTGGGGCACGGGGGCATCCTGGCGCCGCTACGATAGGGCGCATGCCCCAATTCCTTCAGCGTCTGCAGACCGGCAACCCCCGCAGCATCACCGCCATGTTGCTGGCGGTCATGCTCTTCTCCGCCATGGACTCCATCATCAAGGTGCTGTCCTCCCACTACCCGCCGCTGCAGATCGCGGCCATGCGCGGTGCGCTCACGCTGCCGCTCATCGCGCTGTGGATCCAGTGGCGCGGTGCCTGGGCCGAAGTCTGGCGCGCGCGCTGGCCGCTGCACCTGCTGCGCGGCGGTCTGGTCATCGCCATGCTGGTGTTGTTTACCGTGGGCGTGCGCGGCCTGCCGCTCACCAATGCCTACACCCTCATGTTCTTCGCGCCCCTGCTCATCACCGTGCTGGCCTGGCCCGTGCTGGGCGAGCGTGTGCCGCGTGCGCACTGGTGGGCCGTGGGCGGCGGGCTGCTCGGTGTGCTGGTGGCCCTGCGCCCCAGTGCGGATGGCTTTGCCACCTGGTCGGGCCTCGCTGTGCTGGGCGCGGCAGTGTGTTACGCCGTCTCTGCCGTGGTGACGCGCCTGAGCAGCCGCACCGATTCCAAAGACAGCCTGGTGCTGTGGGTCATGGTCATTCTGACCGTGGTGGCCGGCGCGCTGGCCGCACCTGGCTGGTTGCCGCTGCAGGCGAGTGACTTGTGGCTGTGGGCCGGCTTGGCCGCATCGGGCTTCCTGGCCCAGCTGGCCATTACCGAGGCCTTCCGCCACGGGCAGGCCAGCGCCGTGGCGCCCTTTGAATACACCGCCCTGGCCTGGAGCCTGGGCATTGACTGGCTGGTGTGGCAGGTACTGCCCGATGGGCTCACGCTGCTGGGCGGCGCGATTATTGTGGGCAGTGGCCTGTATGTGCTGCGGCACGAACAGGTGCACGCCACGGCTGAGCACCCCTAAAGGCGGCCGGTTTGCGCGGCACGGCCGCGATGGACGCAATGGGTGCCAGAGGCTTGTGCTGATCCGCGCACCACTGGCGCCAGGTCACCTCACGGATGCGCAGCCACTGCGCCTGCAGCGAGGGCGTGGCCATGTCACACCACCTGCACAGGCAGGAGCAGCAACTGGATGGCGACGATGGACACCGCCACCCCCAGCAGCGCCGCGCCCAGCGACACCAGCAGCTCGCGCGTACTGAACGGCCCCTCCTGGCCCAGACCAGCAAAATCGTGCTCTTGCATGATGAGACCCCCTTGCATCGTTGTTGTGGATGGCTTCATTGTGCGAAGCGGGAGGGGGAAAGGGAACGAAGGAAATGGCGGTTGCTTGTGCTGAAAACGCGTAAGCGGCTTGCCGCGTGCCGACGCGATCACCTGGCTGAAGTACTGCCGAAAAATTGGCTAGCTGCTCAAAGTCGTTCTTGAAACTTGGTGACGTCCACTAACTTGTATGTTTGCACGAGTTCATCCTGTATGGCGCGCATGATTGCCCGGACATCACTCCATTCAGACAATAGTTCCTTGGCACGTGGATACGCTGCCTGCCGATCGAACGGTGGCAAGGTCTTGTCTGCGCTGCTCTCCCACCAATGTCGGTACTCCGCCTGCCATGTTTCCAAGAAAGGTCTGAGGACGTCCCGCATTGAGCGATGAATCAACGCACCCAAATGGTTTTCAATTTTTAATTGGCCAATGGTTCCAACGGGGAAAGTGCGCATAATTTTTCTAGATTCACCAAAAAAAGTATGCAAAGAACTCAAGCTCTCTGCCCATACTTCTCCGGAGAAATCTGTGCAGTCTTTGTCTTTTGGTTTGCCAGTCAATGCAACGCGAGTGGCCAATTCCGTGTACAGCTCCCACGCGCATTGTCTGTCGGACTCCTCAAAATCTGCTCCCAATTTGGCAAAGCCAATGTCAATCGCAAATGTTCCTTTTTTAAGTACAGCCATGTGCTTATCCGTTTCTTGACTTCATCTGTAGAGAGTTATCAATCAAATTACTGGAAGTGCTTGCAGCTGCGTGAATGGCGGAGGCAAGAGTTTGAGTATTGAGGGATTCCCAAAACATGTAAGAAGCGTATCCCGTAACAAGATTGCTGTAAAACCTATCCGGCACAATGATCTTTCCCTCCCCGTTTCGGGAATGTGACGGCAGCACAATGCCGAGTAATCCGTGCTGTTTGTCTAGCGTACCCTTGATTTCCCAGTCCACGTACTTGCGTTGGTATGTTCTGGAACCGATTAACACCACCGTGCAAGATGTTCCCGTGATGTGGTTGTCTCGAATTCTTTGCATCACGTAGTTTGTGTTGTCACTGTCTATCTGTCTTTCTAGAGAGTTGTCAAAGACAGTCTCATATTTGTCGTGAAATAGACGCGAGAATTCGTCGTAGTACCACTGGTCACCACCGTGGTGATAGCTGACGAAAATCTTTCGTCGAGAGGTTGCCTGCATTGCAGCTGCGATGAGCCCTAGCGATGCTGCGCTGTGCGGCAAGTAGCCAGCCATTTTTATCTCCCGAAGAGTGCCAAACCTATACCCACTAGGCCCAGGATCAGCAGCCCTCTTTGCTTGTCAGCTTTAATTTGGTTGGCGATTCTTCCGATGGCTGCGTTTGCGGTACTTTCGCTTTGGCCGAGTTGAATTGCTTGATACTGTTGCATCCAGGCGGGAAGTTCACTTGGACTTTGATCCCACACGATGGGAACCAACTTTTTGTTTGATCCAATGGCGACCCCCATTTCTTGCATGACCCACGGCGAGGCGCATGCATTCTTGCTGGCAAGACATAGAACCCATTCAGAGGACCTTAGATTTTCAAGAATCGTAGGCATCCATTTTTCTCCTGGTTTCATATCTAACGCCGCGACGTAGACGCTGTGTCCTTCGGCCTCTAAGTGACGCTTCAAGAAATTAGCGACGCCGAGCTCTCTGGCTGCATGAGAAATAAAAACGTCCGCCATCAAATCCTCCTATTTGATGTGGATTATTTTCCGAGCTTGGCAAACTACTCAAGCAGTGGATGGGAGGTCTTTCCGTCTTCTATGCAGCGGTGAGTCGCGGCAAAGGGAAAGTAGGACGCGAGTCCTCGTAAGGATCTTGTGGGGATCGGGATTATTTCAAACCTCTCCCTCCACCGCACTACTCAAGGCCTTCGCCACCACTTCCCGCGGCAAGGTCGGCACAAAGGTTTCGATAAACCTATAGGCGTATCCCCGCAGCCACGCCCCGCGGCGCAGGCCCAGGCGGGTGACGTTGACCTGGAAGAGGTGGCCGGCGTCGAGGATGCGCAGGTGGGCGTCGCGCTCTTCGTCCACGGCCACGGAGGCGACGATGCCCACGCCCATGCCCAGTTCCACATAGGTCTTGATGACGTCGGCGTCCATGGCGGTGAGCACGACTTCGGGGTGCAGGCCCGCTTCGGCAAACGCGTTGTCGATGTGCGAGCGCCCGGTGTAGCCCAGCTCATACGTGATGATGGGGTGCTTGGCCAGTTGCTCCAGCGTCACCGGCCCTTCCTGCGCCAGCAGCGGGTGGCCCGGGGGCACCACGATGCTGTGCGTCCAGCGGTAGCAGGGCAGGGTGACGAGTTGCGGATAGTCGGCCAGCGCCTCGGTGGCCACGCCGATATCGGCCTCGCCGGATAGCAGCATGGCCGCCACCTGCTTGGGCGAGCCCTGGTGCAGGTGCAGCGTGACCTTGGGGAACTGGTCGCGGAAGTCTTTCACCACATGCGGCAGCGCGTAGCGCGCCTGCGAGTGTGTGGCCGCCACCGACAGGTGGCCTTCGAGCCGCGCGCTGTAGTCCTGCCCCGCGCGCTTGAGGTTCTCTGCATCCAGCAGTAGGCGCTCCACGATGGGCAGCAGGTCCTTGCCCGGTGGTGTGAGGCCGGTAAGGCGCTTGCCGGCGCGGGCAAAGATGTCCACGCCCAGTTCTTCCTCCAGCTCGCGGATCTGCCGGCTCACACCGGGCTGCGAGGTGTGCAGCATGTTGGCCACTTCGGTCAGGTTGTAGCCGCAGCGCACGGCCTCGCGCACCGATTTGAGTTGCTGGAAGTTCATGCCGTCTTACACCGCTGCCAGGGCCTGGTCCAGGTCGGCCAGCAGGTCGTCAATGTGCTCGATGCCCACCGACAGGCGCACCGCGTCTTCGGGCACGCCGGCCTTGGCCAGCTCTTCGGGCGAGAGCTGGCGGTGGGTGGTGGACGCCGGGTGGGTGGCCAGCGATTTGGCATCACCAATGTTCACCAGGCGGGTAAAGAGCTGCAGTGCGTCGAGGAAGCGGGCGCCGGCTTCGCGGCCTTGGCCCGCGGGCGCCTTCACGCCAAAGGTCAGCAGGCCCGAGGCCTTGCCGCCCAGGTAGTCCCGGGCCAGCGCGTAGTCAGGGTGGCCGGGCAGGGCGGCGTAGTTCACCCAGGCTACCTGGGTGTGCTTTTGCAGGTGCTGCGCCACCTTGAGCGCGTTGTCGGTGATGCGCTCCAGGCGCAGGGCCAGCGTTTCGATGCCTTGCAGGATGAGGAAGGCGTTGAACGGCGAGATGGCGGCACCGGTATTGCGCAGCGGCACCACACGGGCGCGGCCAATGTAGGCGGCCGGGCCCAGTGCTTCGGTGTAGACCACGCCGTGGTAGCTGGGGTCGGGCTCGTTCAGGCGCTTGAAGCGCGCCTTGTGGTCCGCCCAGGGGAACTTGCCGCTGTCCACAATGGCGCCGCCAATGGTGGTGCCGTGGCCGCCCAGGTACTTGGTGAGGGAGTGGACGACGATGTCGGCGCCGTGCTCAATGGGGCGCAGCAGGTAGGGCGTGGCGACGGTGTTGTCCACGATGAGGGGGATGCCGTGCGCGTGCGCAATGTCGGCAATGCGGCGGATGTCGGTCACATTGCCCTGCGGGTTGCCGAGCGACTCGACAAAGATGGCCTTGGTGCGCTCGTCAATCAGCGGGGCAAAGCTGTCGGGGTTGCGGTGGTCGGCAAAGCGGGTGCTGATGCCGAACTGCGGCAGCGTGTGGGCCAGCAGGTTGTAAGTGCCGCCGTAGAGCGCGGTGCTGCTGACGATGTTGTCGCCGGCTTCGGCAATGGTCTGGATGGCGTAGGTCACCGCGGCCTGGCCGGACGCCAGGGCCAGCGCGGCAATGCCGCCTTCCAGCGCCGCCACGCGCTTTTCCAGCACGTCCTGCGTGGGGTTCATGATGCGGGTGTAGATGTTGCCCGCCACCTTGAGGTCGAACAGGTCGGCGCCGTGTTGGGCGCTGTCAAAAGCGTAGGCGGCGGTCTGGTAGATGGGCACGGCCACGGCCTTGGTGGTCGGGTCCGGGCTGTAACCGGCGTGGACGGATTGGGTTTCGAATTTCCAGTTCTCGGACATGGGGCCTCTCCTTGGGGGTTGATTTGCTATGAAATTAGAAGCTGCTAGCGCAGATTGCACAGGGGCTGGAGGCCAATTTGGCTTGAAACTCCGGCCCAAACGCGTGTTGGAATGCCTGACTCTAAAGTGGCATCATCAAAACTCAAAAGAATAAAAATTTGATTCTTTAGGCCGAAATCATCTGAGGCGAGGTGGATTGCCGGTAGGCCAGCCAGCCCAGGGTGGCGAAGACGGGCACGAAGAACAGGAACACCGTCTGCAGCCCCACCGCTGCACCCAGGGTGCCGCCCAGCAGCCCGCCGACCAAGCCGCCACTGGGGCCGGCCAGCGCGCTCAGGCCCGAGACACGGCCCCGCCCCAGGCGCGCGCCCACCCGGGCAAACTGCGTCAGCGTGTGGATCTGCAGCAGCCCCAGGCCCACGCCCAGCAGCACGCCACCCAGCCACAGCCAGGCCACATGCCGCGCCAGCGCGAGGGCCAGCAGCGCCAGCACCGCCATCGCCCCGCCGCCCAGCACCGTGGCGCGCGGCCCCAGCCGGCCCACCACCGGGCCCAGCACCATCAGCGCCGCAATGAAGCTGGCCCCCTGCACCGCCACCAGACTGCCCGCACCCAGGGCCGGCAGGCCCAGCTGCTGCACCGCGATGACCACGATGTAGAAGGCGTAATACATATGGGCGGCTTGGATGGCGCACTCCTGCACCGCCAGGGCGCGCACCTCCGGCTCCTGCCACAGCGCGCGGACGGAGGCCAGCATGGGCACGCGTGCCGCGCCGGGTTTGGCGGCCAGCTGCGGGTGGTGGTCGAGCACGGGCGCTGCCATCAGCGCCGTGGCAAAGAACATGGCGGCGATGAGCCAGTAGCTGCCCGCGTGCCCCAGTGCCGGAATGAGCACCGCCGCCAGCACCGGCCCCAGCAGGAACATGCCCGACATGTGCGCCCCGCGCTGCCAGCCCGCGCGGCCCTGGCCCATGCGCTCCAGCGCCACCATGAAGACGGTGTTGAGCGAGACAAAGCGCAGCGGCATGAGGAAGCTGATGAGCGCCGTGAGTGCCAGCAGGAAGAAGGCCTGTGGCCAGGCGGGAATTAGCGCGTACAGCACGCCGATGACCACGCTGCCCAGGATGAACAGGCGCGCCGGGCCAAAGCGCTCCACCCAGAAGCCAATGGGCAGGCTGGTAAACACAATGCCCACCGACTGGGCGCCGGCCATGGCGGCCAGCAGCCAGCCCTGGGCGCCCAGCTCCAGCGCGTAGAGCGTGGTGGTGAACTTGGCCAGCCCGACGCTGATGCCCATGAACGAGGACAGCAGCGCAAAGCGCAGCAAAAACGCGTTGCGCTGCAGAAAGCCGCGCATCAGGCGGTCTGCGCCGCGCTGTTGGCGGCCTCGCCCAGGGCAAAGCTGCGCTGGCCGTCCACAGCCACCGGCACCTCGCCGCGCACGGTAACGCGGCGCACCACGCGGTGCTGGCTGCCGTAGTCATTGATGGCGTAGTGCTGGGTGGCGCGGTTGTCCCAGATGGCGACGTCGCCCGTGGTCCACTGCCAGCGCACGGTGTTTTCCAGGCGGGTGATGTGGTGTTGGAAGATCTCGAACAGGCGGTCGGAGTCGTGCGTGTTGTAGCCCACCAGGCGCTTGATGAAGTGGCCCGCGATCAGCGTGCGCTCGCCGGTTTCGGGGTGCACGCGCACCAGTGGGTGCTGCGCCTCGATCAGGCGTGAGCGGAACACCTCGCGGTAGTGCTGTGCGCCGGCGTCGTCCGGCTCCACGCGGGTGGCGGCGTAGTCGTAGTCATTGCTGTGCACGGCCCATAACTTGTCCGCCAGGGCCTTCAGTTCTTCCGGCAGCTCGTCGTAGGCGGTGGCGGTGTTGGCCCAGACGGTGTCGCCGCCGGACTCGGGGATGGTCACGCCGCGCAGCACCGAGACCTTGGGATAGTCCGCGTCAAAGGTCACGTCGGTGTGCCAGGAGTTCGCGCGCCCGCCATGGTTGGAGTCCAGCTCCAGGATTTGCGTGCCCTTGCGCGAAGGCACGGTGGGGTGGGCCACCACATCGCCCCACAAGCCGGCAAAGGCTTGCTGGGCAGCGTCGTCCAGATGGTGCTGGCCGTGGAAGAAGATGACCTTGTGCTTGAGCAGGGCCTGGTGGATGGTGGCAAAGGTCTCGGGCGCCAGCTGGCCCGAGAGGCGCACGCCGTGGATGACGGCGCCAATGCGGCTCGCCAGGGGGCGCACCTCGATGGCGGCTGCGGTTTCGGTGTGGGGATGGTTGAGCACGGCGGACATGGACTCTCCTTGGGGTGACAGCATTGAAGGGGAAGGGAGCGGCCATCGTAGGAAGCGCGTGCCGGCTTGCGAAGCGCCCAATCCGCATGTCGATATGCGCGCATTGGCGGCACATATGCATGCGCTGTTTGCTTCGTTGTCGTGCAGGCGCCAGCTCTTTAGTCTGCGAGTCATCTGTTCAACACACGAGGGAATCGCATGCAACAACTCATCAAGCTCCTGGCCGCCACCACGCTGGCGCTGGGCATCACGGCCGGCGCACGAGCGCAGGAGGCGCTGGAAGTCACCGACATCCGCTACCAGGGCAGCGTAGGCACGGTGGTCTGGATTGAACTGGCCGAGCACCTGGGCTACCTCGCACCGCTCAAGGCCAAGTGGGTGGGCAACACCATCAGCGGTCCGCAGGATGTGCAGGCTGTGGTGAGCAATGACATCGACATCGGCGGTGCGTTCAACGGCGCGCTGGTCAAGCTCATCGTCAAGAAAGCGCCGGTCAAGGCGGTACTGGGCTACTACGGGGTGGACGACAACACCTGGAGTGGCTACTACGTCAAGAACGACAGCCCCATCAAGACCGCCCGCGACCTGCTGGGCAAGAAGGTGGCCATGAACACCCTGGGCGCCCACCACGACTTCATCGTGCGCGAGTACCTGGAGCGCAACAAGATCACCGACGAAGAGGCCAAGCAGGTCACCTTCGTCATTACCCCGCCCGTGACCGGAGAACAGGCGCTGCGCCAGAACCAGGTGGAGGTGACCACCCTGGGCGGCATCCTGCGCGACAAGGCGCTGGAGCGCGGCGGCATCCGCCCCTTGTTCACTGATCGCGACCTCTTCGGCAACTTCACCGCCGGCTCCTATGTGTTGCGCACCAAGTTCATCGAGCAGAACCCCAAGGCCTCCAAGCATCTGGTGAGCGCGCTGGCCCGCTCCATCGAATGGGCGCGCAACACGCCGCCGGCCCAGGTGCGCAGCACTTTCGAATCCATCATCAAGGCGCGCGGCCGCGCCGAGAGCGCGGACGCCATCCAGTACTGGAAGAGCACCGGGATCCCCTCCGTGGGCGGTGTGGTACTGGACAAGGACCTGCAGGTCTGGATCGACTGGCTGGTGAAGGAGGACATCATCAAGGCCGGTCAGGTCAAGCCCTCCGACCTCTACACCAACGCCCTCAACAGCTACGCCACTGGCGCGAAAGTGGCCGCCAAATGAGCGCCGCCAAGATCCAGTTCGAACACGTGCGCAAGGAGTTCACCGTGCGCGCGGAAGACGGTGGCCCCGAGCAGCGCTTTGTGGCCCTGGACGATGTGAGCCTGGAAGTGCGCGCGGGTGAATTCCTGGTGCTCGTGGGCCCCAGCGGCTGCGGCAAGTCCACCTTGCTCGACCTGCTGGCCGGTCTCACGCTGCCCACCAGTGGCCGTGTGCTCATCGACGGCAAGTCCATCACCGGCCCCGCGCGGGACCGCGGCGTGGTGTTCCAGCAGTACGCGCTGTTCCCCTGGCTCACGGCGCTGGACAACGTGGCCTTCGGGCTGGAGATTGCTGGCCTGGGCCGCAGCGAGCGCCGCGCCAAGGCCGCTGCCTACCTGGATCTGGTGGGCTTGAGCGCCTTTGCGCGCCACTACCCACACGAGATGTCGGGTGGCATGAAGCAGCGCGTGGCCATCGCCCGCAGCTTGGCCTATGAGCCCGAGGTGCTGCTGATGGACGAGCCCTTTGCCGCGCTGGACGCTCAGACCCGCGAGACCCTGCAGGGGGAGCTGGTCGACATCTGGCACCGCACCGGCAAGACCATTGTGTTCATCACCCACGGCATCGACGAGGCCGTGGTGCTGGGCCAGCGCGTGGCGGTGATGACCTCGCGCCCTGGTCGCATCAAGCAGATCGTTGACATCCCCGACACGCTGCGTGCCGACACCCCGGACGTGCGCTCGCTGCCGCTGTTTGGCGAGCTGCGCCACGAAATCTGGTCCCTCTTGCACGACGAAGTGGCGGACGCCCGCCAGCAGCGCCGTGCCCGTATTGCCGACCTACCTGCCCGCAAGGAGAGTTTCCATGTCTGATGTTTCGTTGACCGCCGGTCCCGCCCCTGTGGTGTTGGTGCCGCCCGCCCGCTGGACGCGTGTGTTGCGCCAGCTGGGCAACCTGGGGTGGCGCTCTGCGCTGGTGCTGGCCCTTGCTTTGTGGTGGGAAGCGGCGCCGCGTCTGGGCCTGACCGACCCGGCTTTCTTTCCGCCGTTGAGCGAGGTGCTGGCTGCGGGATGGGCGCTGGCCCAGAACGGGCAGCTGTGGCAGCACACTTCGGCCAGCGTGGCGCGGGCGCTGGGGGGCTTTGCCATTGCGGTGGCGTATGCCGTGCCGCTGGGCTTGGCCATTGGCTGGTACCGCCGCCTGGGGGAATTTCTCAATCCGCTGATCGAGCTGTTGCGCAACACCGCGCCGCTGGCCCTGCTGCCCGTGTTCCTGCTCTTGCTGGGCATTGGCGAGGTGTCCAAGGTGGCCATGGTGGTGTATGCCTGCTCCTGGCCGCTGCTGCTCAACACCATCTCGGCGGTCAAGCAGGTAGACCCGCTGCTCATCAAGTCGGCCCGCACCATGGGTGCGAATGCACGGCAGCTGTTCCTCAAGGTCATCCTCCCGGCCTCGGTGCCCACCATTTTTGTGGGCATACGCCTGGCCAGTGCCACAGCTATTTTGGTGTTGGTGGCGGCCGAGATGGTTGGCGCCAAGTCCGGGCTGGGCTATCTCATCATCTATTCGCAGTTCAGTTTTCTGATCGGCGACATGTACTTCGGAATCATCGCGATCACCGTTATTGGCGTGGTTCTCAACGCCGTGCTGGAGTTATTTGAGCGGCGCCTGACCGCCTGGAAGCCAGCCGCCCAGACCGCCTGAGTACGCCCCCTTTTTCTTTCTCTTCTGGATCCACCATGTCACAACGCAAGCTGCGCCTGGGCGCTTTCATTATGGCCACCGGCCACCACGTCGCCGCCTGGCGCCACCCTGGATCGCAGATCGACTCAGGCACCAATATCGACCACTACATCGAGGTGGCCAAGACCGCCGAGCGCGGGTTGTTCGACCAGGTGTTCGTGGCTGACAGCCCCGGCCTCTGGTTCGAGGGCGATGACGAGGCTTTCAGCCGCCAGGGGCGGGTATCGCACTTTGAACCCGTCACCCTGTGGGCTGCGTTGGCCACGGCGACCCAACACATTGGCTTTGTGGCCACGGCTTCCACTACCTACGAAGACCCCTACCTGCTGGCGCGCAAGTTCGCGTCGCTGGACCACATCAGCAAGGGCCGCGCGGCCTGGAACGTGGTGACCACCAGCGCTGAAAACGTGTACGGCAATTTTGGCCTGGACAAGCACCCCGACCCCGAGACGCGCTATGAACGCTCCCATGAGTTTGTGGACGTGGTGAAGGGCCTGTGGGACAGCTTTGAAGACGATGCCTTCAGCCGCGATCCGGCCAGCGGCGTCTACTTCGATCCGGCCAAACTGCACACGCTCAACCACGTGGGCAAGCACCTCAAGGTGAAAGGGCCGCTGAACATCGAGCGCTCGCCCCAGGGCTACCCGGTCATCGTGCAGGCGGGTTCGTCCGAACCCGGCAAAGAGCTGGCGGCTGCAACTGCTGAAGCCATCTTCACCGCCTGGACCAGCCTGGCCGAGGCCCAGGCCTTCTATGCGGATGTGAAGGGCCGCTTGGCCAAGTACGGCCGCCGCCCCGAACAGCTGCTGGTGCTGCCTGGCATCTCGCCCGTGGTGGGCCGCACGCAGGAGGAGGCCGAGGCCAAGTGGGCCGAGTTGCAAAAGCTCATCCACCCCTCGGTGGGCCTGAGCACCATTGCACCTTTCTGGCCCGGTGAAGACCTCACCAAATGGGACCTGGACGCACCGCCGCCCTACATCCCCCAGCCGCCGCTGGGTCGCAACAGTCGCGCCCACGTGGTGCTGGAGCTGGCCCGGCGCGACAAGCTCACGGTGCGCCAGCTCTATGAGTACCTGGCCGGCGCGCGCGGGCACTGGGTGGTGGTGGGCACGCCGCAGAAGATTGCCGACGAGATCCAGACCTGGTTCGAGAACGGCGCCGCGGATGGCTTCAACGTCATGCCGCCCGTGCTGCCCGAGTCGCTGGACGACTTTGTGGACCTGGTGATCCCCGAGCTGCAACGCCGCGGCCTGTTCCGCACGGAGTACGAAGGCACCACACTGCGCGAGAACCTGGGCCTGGAGCGACCCGTGAACCAGTTCACGGCACGAAAACAAAAAGCTGCGTAAGAGGTGGCATAAAAAAGCGACCCTTGGGTCGCTTTTTTGTATCCTGCGCGCGCTTAGAACTTGTAGCCCACGCCGATGGAGAACACGTTCTCCTTCAGGTTGGCGGTGGTGCCGGTGTTGTAGGTCACGTCGTTGAACTGATTGATGTCGTAACCGACCTGCCAGTAGACGTTCTTGTCCACCATCTGGCGCACGCCCAGGCCGTAACCCACGCCTTGCACGTTGGAGCTGCTACTGCCGTCATTGGAGGCGGCGGTCCCGTAGATGGACGAGACCTTGCCGTAGAGCTGGAAGTTGTTGGACAGACCCACCGTCGGCACGACATCAATCGAGTAGCGGTTGTTGATATAGGCGCTGTTGCCATTCGCATAGGTGCCAGCCTGGCGGTTGCCGGTGCTGTAGGAGGTGCCAAGCCCGATCGCGAAGTTGGGGGCGAGCGCCCAGTCGTAGCGGGCCTGCAGGCCCAGGGCACTGCTTTGGCCGCTGTCGGAGGTGCCATCGGTGGCGCTGGTGCTGCCCTTGGCGAACTCGGCGCTGGTGCCGATGCTGAAGCCCGAGAGGGACGCAGGCTCTGCGGCGAAGGCAGATGCGGTGGCCAGGGAACCCAGAACAGCGGTGGTCAGGAGTAGTTTTTTCATGCGGATCTTCCAACAGTTAAGGAAGCTCCATGCTCGCGGCCTGGTGTAAACCAGGCTTGGCCCTTGTGAAAACTACGGTAAAGGTCTGGATAGCGTTTGCAAGCGAATGTATCGTCTGCAGCCCCCTAAGATCGGGGAATGTCTTCTTCCACCCTGCCCGCCTCGCGTTTCGCCGCCTTGTATCCCCTGCTTTTTGTTGCACTGTGGAGTACGGGTTTCATTGGTGCCAAGTTCGGCCTGCCCGATGCAGGGCCGCTCACCTTCCTGAGCCTGCGCTACGCCATCGTGCTGGTGCTCATGGGGGCGCTGGCCTGGTTTGCGCGCGCGCCCTGGCCGCGCACTGCGCGTGAATGGCTGCACATCGGGGTGTCTGGCGTGCTGGTGCATGGGGTGTACCTGGGTGGCGTGTTCATTGCCATCAGCCACGGCCTGCCGGCCGGTGTCACCGCCATTGTGGTGGGTCTGCAGCCGGTGCTGACTGCGCTGGGCGCCAACCTGCTGTTGGGCGAACGCGTGCGGCCCACGCAATGGGCCGGACTGGGGCTGGGCTTTGTGGGGGTGGCGCTGGTGGTGGCGCACAAGGTGGGGGCGGGGCATAGCGTCGCGGACCTCTCCACCACCCTGCTGCCGGCCTTGCTGGCGCTGCTGGCCATTACCGCCGGCACGCTGTACCAGAAGCGCTACTGCCCGGCCTTTGACCTGCGCACCGGCTCGGTGGTGCAGTTCTTGCCCACGCTGGCACTGACCCTGGTGGCCGCCGCCGCAACAGAGACCTTGCAGGTGCACTGGACGCCCAGCTTTGCATTCGCCCTGGCCTGGCTGGTGCTGGTGCTCTCGCTGGGCGCGGTGAGCCTGCTCAATGTGCTGATCCGCAGCGGCAGCGCGGTCAATGTGGCCAGCCTGTTCTACCTGGTGCCGCCCGCCACCGCCCTGATTGCCTGGGCCCTGTTTGGCGAGACTCTGACGGGCCTGGCCTTGCTGGGCATGGTGCTGACGGTGCTGGGGGTATGGCTCGCGCGCAAGTAAAGCTTGCCATACGTGCGCTGCTGCAAAGTCGGCAGTACTGCTGAAATAGCAGCAAATTAACTGTTGTTTATCCAGCAGTGGCCCTGGTCTGCATTTGATGGGGTTGCATTAAATTCCAATGGAATCAAAGGCTTAGCGCGACCACGGTGAGTGATCGTGCATGGCATGTCGTTTGCAAAGTGCTAATTGTCATAACAATTGAGCACGGCCTTGCCAGCATCTGCACAGCCCTCCCGCCACACCACCCTGCACCAGCGCATCCAGCATGAGCTGCGTGAGCGCATCCTGGCTGGCGAGTACCGGCCCCAACAACAGCTGCCTACCGAGATTGCCCTGATGCAGCAGTACGGCGTGAGCCGTATCACCGTGCGCCACGCTTTGGGTGCGCTGGAGAAAGAGCAGCTCATCGTCCGGCAGGCGGGCAGGGGCTCCTTCGTCACCCAGCCCAAGCCCTTTCAGGCGCTGGGGCGCCTGCAGGGCTTTGCCGAGGCCATGGGCGCGCAGGGCCACGCAGCCTACAACCGTGTGCTGTCGTTGCACACGGTGCCTGCCAACGCGCAGGTGGCGACGCACCTGCGACTGCCCGACGGAACGCTGGTGACAGAGATTCGCCGGGTGCGCTACCTGGACCGCCAGGCCGTCTCGCTGGACCACACCTGGGTGCCGCTGTCGATCGGTGAGCGTCTGGCCCGCGAGGACCTGGCGGGCCGCGACATCTTCCTGATCCTGGAGCAGGACTATGGCCTGCCCCTGGGCCATGCAGACATGGCCATCGAGGCCGTGGCTGCCGAACCTGATGTGGCGGCGCAGCTGGCCGTGTCTGCAGGCTCACCGCTGCTGCGGGTCGAGCGCCTCACCCACGGGCAGGACGGCACACCGCTGGATTACGAACACCTGTACTGCCGCAGTGACAACTTTCAATACCGCCTGCGCGTGCTGCGCCATGCGGTTTCTTCCAACTCTTCCCAGGAACCCTATGCAAACCATTGAACGCACCGTGGATGTGCTGGTCATCGGTGGCGGCACTGCCGGCCCCATGGCCGCTGTCAAGGCCAAGCAGGCCAACCCCAAACTCAACGTACTACTGCTGGAGAAAGCGAATGTGAAGCGCAGCGGCGCCATCTCCATGGGCATGGATGGGCTGAACAACGCCGTCATCCCCGGCCACGCCACGCCCGAGCAGTACGTGCGCGAAATCACGATCGCCAACGACGGCATCGTGAACCAGAAGGCGGTGCTGGCCTATGCGCAGAACAGCTTCTCCATGATTGAGGAGCTCGACCGCTGGGGCGTGAAGTTCGAGCGTGACGAGACCGGCGACTATGCCGTGAAGAAGGTGCACCACATGGGCAGCTATGTGTTGCCCATGCCCGAGGGGCACGACATCAAGAAGGTGCTCTACAAGCAGCTCAAGCGCACGCGTGTGGAGATCGAGAACCGGCTGGTCGTCACGCGACTGCTCACGGCCGACGACGGCAGTGTGGCCGGCGCCATGGCGTTTGATTGCCGCACGGGGGACTTCCATGTGATCCGCGCCAAGAGCGTGGTGTTGAGCACCGGAGCGGCAGGGCGCCTGGGTCTGCCAGCCTCGGGCTACCTGTTTGGCACTTACGAGAACCCCACTAATGCAGGCGACGGCTACAGCCTGGCCTACCACGCAGGTGCCGAGCTTTCGGGCATCGAGTGCTTCCAGATCAACCCGCTCATCAAGGACTACAACGGCCCGGCCTGTACCTATGTCACCGGCCCGTTTGGCGGCTACACGGCCAATAGCAAGGGGGAACGCTTCATCGAGTGCGACTACTGGAGCGGCCAGATGATGTGGGAGTTCTACCAGGAGCTGCAGGGTGGCAAGGGCCCCGTGTTCCTGAAGCTGGACCACCTGGCAGAAGAAACCATCTCGACCATCGAGACCATTCTGCACAGCAACGAGCGCCCCAGCCGCGGCCGCTTTCACGAAGGGCGCGGCACCAACTACCGCGAGAAGATGGTGGAGATGCACATCTCCGAAATCGGCCTGTGCAGCGGCCACTCGGCCTCGGGTGTCTGGGTCAACGAACGCGCACAGACCACCGTGCCCGGCCTGCATGCCGCCGGTGACCTGGCCTGCGTGCCGCACAACTACATGCTGGGTGCCTTTGTCTATGGCCGCCTGAGTGGCGAGAGCGCCGCCCACTTCTGCGAAGGCCGCGAACTGCCCGCCGTGGATGCCGCCCAAGTGGAAGCGGAGCGCACCCGCGTATGGGCGCCATTGCAGCGCACCGAAGGCCTTCCACCCAACCAGGTGGAGTACAAGCTGCGCCGCATGGTCAACGACTACCTGCAACCGCCCAAGGTCACCCGCAAGATGGAAATCGGCCTGGAGCGGTTCGAAGGCATTCACCACGATCTGGACCAGCTAAAGGCACGTGATCCGCACGAACTCATGCGCGCCATGGAGGTGCACTTCATCCGCGACTGTGCCGAGATGGCGGCGCGTGCCTCGCTCTACCGAACGGAGAGCCGTTGGGGCCTGTACCACGCCCGTGTGGATTACCCCGAGCGCAACGATGCCGACTGGTTTGTGCACGCCCAGCTGCAGAAGGATGCGGCCGGCCATATGCGTAGCTTCAAGCGGCCCATCGATCCTTACATCATCCCCATCCACGCTGCCGAGAAAGACGCTTACCAACGCCTGCGTGTTGGTACCCCAGCAGCCCAACCCGAGCCCCTGGCCGCTTGAAGGAAATCCCCATGAGTTACGCCCCTCTGGCCTTTACCCCCCACGCTGTGCCCGTGCGTGTGGATGCCGACAAATGCATTGCCGACAAGGGCTGCACCGTGTGCGTGGACGTGTGCCCGCTGGACGTGCTGGCCATCGACCTCAGCAAAGGCACGGCCTACATGAAGTTCGACGAATGCTGGTACTGCATGCCCTGCGAGAAGGACTGTCCCACCGGCGCGGTCACAGTCGAGATTCCCTACCTGTTGCGTTGAACCATGACCTATCACTTGGATACCGAACTCCCTGCTCCTCTGGCTCAGCGCCTGCAGAGTGACGATGCAGGCATACGCCGCGTGGCCGTCATCGAGCTGGCCGACCATGAAGAAGAGGCTTGGTTGCCTGCCCTGATCCGCGCTTTGCAGGATGCGGATGCCACCGTGCGCCTGGAAGCCGCACAGCGCCTGGCTGGCTGGGATACTGAAGCGGTGGTGGCCGCGCTGGCGCAGGCCCTGCAGGACAGTGATGCTGCCACGCGTCTGGCCGCGGCCCAGTCGCTGAGTGAAATCAAGGACCCGCAATCGGGTCTGGTGCTGTTGTCGTGGGCGACCCACGCCGATGCTTTCGTCTGCGCCGCTGCCTTGCGGGCTTTGCGCGAGCTGCGCTTGCCCGAGGCAATGCCGGCGGCCCTGGACGCGTTGGGCCATGCTGATGCGTCGGTCCGGCGTGAGGCGGTGGGCGTGTTGGGTTGGCGCAAGCACGCAGCGGCCTTGCCACAGTTGGCAGCGCTGGTGCGGGGCGATGCAGATGCGGAGGTACGCCGCGCGGCAGTGGGTGCGCTGGGCTTTGGCACAGCGACAGAAATGTACCTGGTGGCGCCGGCCCTGCTGGATGCCTTACGCGACACGGCCTGGCAAGTGCGGGAAGAGGCCGCCACCACCCTGGGCAAGCTGCGCGTGGAAGCGGTGGAAGCCCTGGTGCTTGCGCTGGAAGACCCCTTTTGGCAAGTGCGCCTGCGCGCTGCACGGGCATTGGGGCAGTTGCAACAGGCATCCGCAGTGCCGGCCCTGGGAAGGTTGATGGCGCATGAGGTCAGCAACCTGCGAAAGGAAGCGGTGATCGCACTGGGCAGCATTGGCGGTGGTACTGCCGTGGCCCTGTTGGAAGCCGCCTTGCATGACCCCGACCCCGAAGTTCGCAAGCTGGCGCGTTTGGGGCTTGCGCGCCAGGGAGCAGCAGCGTGAGTGCGGCGATGGTGCCTGTGCACCTGGATCTGAGCACGCAGGCCTTGGGACTGCTGTGGGACGACGGTCGCACCTTGCTGGACGCCGCTACGCTGCGCGCGCAGTGCCGCTGCAACCTGTGCCGACAAGGCCCTGTGCTGCCAGCCTCAGGCTTGGGGCTGTGCGGGGTGGAGCCGGTGGGGAACTACGGCGTGCAGTTGAGATTCAGCGACGGGCACGACAAGGGCATCTACCCCTGGGCGCTGCTGCGTGCGTTGGGTCAGAAGGCCGTGGCGCTGGAGTAGGGTGCGCATCTGGTTGCGGGTAATGCCCATGCGTTGCGCCGCATGCACCTGGTTGCCCTGCGCCAGGGCAAAAGCCGTGCGCACGACGATGGCCTCCACATGGGCCCAGACACCGGGCTGGCCTGTGCGCAGGCATTGCAACACAGCGTCCTGCAGTGCATCCGTGGCTGCCGGTGGTGCTGTGGCAGTGCTTGGTGCGTTTGCGTGGCTTGGCAGCCCCCGCAGGTGCTGAAAATCGGATGCACCCAACACGGGCTGCGGTGCAACGATGAGCGCGCAGTGAATGGCGTTTTCCAGCTCGCGGATATTGCCGGGCCAGGGGTAGGCCAGCAGGGCTTGTTCGGCGTCTGCCCCCAAGCGGGCACCGGCAATGCCGAGGCGCTGTGCGTAGTGCTGCAGAAAGTGCCGCGCCAACGGAAGGATGTCGCCGGGACGCTGATGCAGCGGCCGCAGTGCGAGGGTGACTACACTGAGCCGGTAGTACAGGTCGGCCCGAAACCGACCGGCGGCCACAGCTGCGCGCAGGTCCACATTGGTGGCCACCACCAGCCGCACATCCAGCGCTACCGGCGTGCGCGAGCCCAGGCGTACCACCTGACGTTCCTGCAGCACGCGCAGCAGCTTGACCTGCAGGTGCAGTGGCAGGTCGCCCACCTCGTCCAGAAACAGTGTGCCGTGGTTGGCAGCTTCAAACCAGCCTGCGCGTGCCTGGTGCGCGCCGGTAAAGGCCCCGCTCTCATGCCCAAACAGCTCGGCGTCGATCATGCTTTCGCTGAAGGCGCCACAGTTGATGGCAACGAACGGGCCGCGCCGTTCGCTGCCCTGGTGCACGCGGCGGGCCAGCAGTTCCTTGCCGGTGCCAGTCTCCCCCGTGATCAGCACCGTGGCATCGCTCGGTGCGATCTGGTCCACCCGCTGTAGCAGGGCTACTGACCCCGGGTCCTCAAACACCAGGGCCTTGGCGCGCACCGACAGTGCGTGCGCTTGGGGCAGGGTCAGCAGCGGCGACACGCTTAGAACGAGGGAATGACCGCGCCCTTGAACTCGGCCAGCACGAACTTGCGCACTTCGTCCGAGTGGTAGGCCTTGACCAGGGTGGCAACCCAGGGCTTGTCCTTGTCCTGCTCACGCACGGCCAGCAGGTTCACATAGGGGCTCTTGGCGTTCTCCTGCGCAATGGAGTCCTTGCCGGGTTGCAGACCCGCTTGCAGGGCAAAGTTGGTGTTGATGGAGGCGGCATCCAGGTCGTCCAGCGAACGGGCCAGTTGCGAAGCGTCCAGTTCCACAAACTTCAGCTTCTTGGGGTTCTCCACCACGTCCAGCGGCGTGGCTTTGAGGCCCACATCGGGCTTGAGCTTGATCAGGCCCTTGTCCTGTAGCACCAGCAGCACGCGCCCGCCATTGGTGGGGTCGTTGGGGATGCCGAACTTGGCGCCTTCCTTCAGGTCTTCGAGTTTCTTGACCTTCTTGGAGTACAGGCCGATGGGGAAGTTGACGGTGTAGCCGATGTTCACCAGCTTGTAGCCACGGTCCTTGATTTGCTGGTCCAGGAAGGGCTTGTTCTGGTAGCTGTTGGCGTCCAGGTCGCCGGCAGCCAGGGCGGCATTGGGCTGGATGTAGTCGCTGAACTCGACGATTTGGATCTTCAGGCCATCTTTCTCGGCGACCTTCTTCACCTGCTCAAAGATCTGGGCGTGCGGGCCGGCGGTAACGCCGATTTTGAGGGGCTTGTCCTGGGCCATCGCGGGCGCCAGGGCGGCGGACAGCACCAAAGCGGCGACGGATTGCAATGCGAAACGTTTGTTCATGGGAACTCCTTGTGACAACAAAAAGGGGGAAAGAAAATCAACGGTGACTGAGGCGGCGCACCAGCCAATCGCCCGCGCTCTGTACGGACTGGACAAACAGCACCAGCACCAACACCACCGCTGCCATGACTTCCGGCAGGAAGCGTTGGTAGCCGTAGCGGATGCCCAGGTCGCCCAAGCCGCCGCCGCCGATGGCACCGGCCATGGCCGAGTAACCCGTGAGGCTGACAAAGCTGATGGTGAGCGCCGCCACAATCCCAGGCAGTGCCTCGGGCAGCAGTACCTTGCGCACGATCTGGGAAGTGGTGGCGCCCATGGCCTGGGCCGCTTCGACGAGACCGCTGTCCACTTCGCGCAGCGCGGTCTCTACCAGACGCGCCACAAACGGGCCGGAGGCCAGCGTGAGCGGCACCACGGCGGCGGCGGTGCCGATGGATGAGCCCGTGATCAAGCGTGTGAGCGGGATGACGGCGACCAGCAGGATGATGAAGGGCGTGGAGCGCACTGCATTGATCAGCGTGCCCACGATGCGGTTGGCCGCAGGGCTCTGCAGTACGCCACCGATGTCGGTGAGGCGCAGGTAGACGCCCAGCGGGATGCCGATGGCGGCACCCAGCGTGCCCGAGATGCCCACCATGGTGAGCGTCTCCCAGAAGGATTGGACAAACTTCTCCAGCAGTGCACTGGTGAATGTTTCAAGCATGGGACACCTCCTGCACCAGCACACCCGCGTTGCGCAGGTGCGCCACGGTGTTGGTCAATTGCTCTTGCGCGCCACGCGCCAGCACGGCTAGCGTGCCGAAGGGACGACCGCCCACGTCGTCGATCTGCCCGTGCAGCAGGTTCAGGTCCACACCGAAGCGGCGTACCACGTCTGAGAGCAGGGGCTGGTTGGAATCTTCACCGGCAAAAACCAGGCGCAGCAGGGTGGCCTGGCTGGCGGGGGCGGCTCCGAGCAGGGTGCGCACGCGCTCCAGAACCACAGCGGGCAGCTCTTGCGGCACCACATCGTCCAGCAGGCTGCGGGTGGTGGCGTGCTGTGGACGGCTGAACACCTCCAGCGTGTCGCCCAGTTCCACAATGCGGCCTGCGTCAATGACGGCGACCTGGTTGGCAATCTGCTTGATGACCTGCATCTGGTGCGTGATGAGCACCACCGTCAGGCCCAGCTCGCGCTGCACTTCGCGCAGCAGCGCGAGGATGGATCGGGTGGTCTCGGGGTCCAGCGCGGAGGTGGCTTCGTCGGACAGCAGCACCTTGGGCCGGCTGGCCAGGGCGCGCGCAATGCCCACGCGCTGCTTTTGCCCGCCGCTGATCTGCGCGGGGTAGCGGTCGCGCAGTCCGTGCAGCCCCACCAGCTCCAGCAGGGGCTCCACCCGCGCCACGATTTCGGCGCGGCGCAGGCCTTCGAGCTCCAGCGGCAGTGCCACATTGTCGAAGACGGTGCGCGAAGACAAAAGGTTGAAATGCTGGAACACCATGCCGATGTCACGGCGCGCGGCGCGCAGTGCCACGGGGTCCAGCGCGGTGAGTTCACGCCCGTCCACCCGCACTGTGCCCGCTACGGGCCGGTTGAGCAAGTTGATGGTGCGCACCAGGGAGCTCTTGCCCGCACCACTGCGGCCAATGACCCCGAAAATCTGGCCACGCGCGACGTTCAGGTCGATGCCGCGCAGCGCCTCCACCGGGCCTTGCGGGCCGGCATAGCGCTGATGGATGTTTTCAAGTTCGATCATGGGGGTCTGTTTCAGCCGCGCTGCAGTTTGTGAGGCACATAGCGGTCGGCCTGTATGTCGGGTGTGATGCCGTGGGTGCGTACGTCATCGGTGATGGGCAGCAGCGTGCTGTCCCAGCTGTTCCATTGCTGACGCAAGCGCTCAAACACCTCCGGGTAGCGATCGCGCAGGTTGGCACGCTCACGTTGGTCGGTGGCGACGTCAAACAGGAATTCGTTGTCGTTGACCTTGAGGTACTTCCAGTCTCCATCCCGCACGGCGCGCTGGGTCTGCGACTTGTAGCGCCAGTACAGGGTGCGGGGGTGCTGCGGGGATTGGCCCTCCAGCACAGGCAGAATGTTCTCCCCGTCCACTGGATAGGCCGGGTCTGGCGCGAGGCCTGCAGCGGCCAGCAGCGTCGGAAGCCAATCAAAGCTGATGGTGACCTGCTCCTGAACCTGGGGCTGGATGCGTGCGGGCCAGCGCAAGAGGGTGGGGACACGCAGTCCACCTTCGAGCAATTCGGTTTTCTGCCCGGTGAATGGCCAGGTCTTGGAAAAGCGTTCGCCACCGTTGTCGCTGGTAAAGATGATGATGGTGTTGTCGGCCTGTCCGCTTTCATCCAGAGCTGCCAGTACCTGACCTACGGCGGCGTCCAGTGCTTCGACGATCTCACCGTACTTGCGCAGGTTGCCGCCGTCGTAGTGGAACAAATCCTTGATCTCGCGCGACACGGCCTCGTCATTGGGGCCTTCCCAGGGCCAGTGCGGCGCGGTGAAGTGCAGCGAGAGGAAGAAGGGCTTGTCGGCGCGTGCGGGCTGGCGCAGATAGGCGCTGGCCTCGTCCGCAAGGATCTGGGTGTAGTAGCCAGTGCGCTCCACAGGTACATCACCTTCCCAGAGGTCCGGTTTCACGTCTTCCCCCACCCCCGGTTTGTGGGTGAAGTAGTCAATGGCGCCGTGGTGGTTACCAAAAAAATGCGTGTAGCCGCTCAGACGCGGACCGTAGTGGGGTGGCAAGCCTAGGTGCCATTTGCCGATCAGGGCCGTGTCATAGCCCCCGGCCTTGAGCAAGGAGGGTAGCGTGGGATGTTCCGGTGGCAGCCCCAAGCCGGTGTCGCGCAGGATGATGGGCTCCTCCAGCCCGGCTCGTAGCCGGTATTGGTAGCGGCCCGTGATCAGCGCAATCCGGGTTGCGGAGCAGACTGCCGAGTTGGCATAGGCTTGCGTGAAACGCACGCCTTGTCCTGCCAGACGGTCCAGGTGGGGCGTGACGTGGTCGGTGGCACCGTAAACGCCCAGATCGGCCCAGCCCAGGTCGTCGGCCAGAATGAAAATGATGTTGGGTTGGCGGCTCATGGAAATTGTCAGTCCGCCTTGAAGCCCGAGGCCTCAATGACGGGGCGCCATTTGGCAATGTCGGCCAGACGCAGCTGCTCCAGTTGTTGGGGCGTACGTGGATCCGCTTCCAGGGCCAGTTCATCGAGTCTTGCTTTGATGGCTGGGTCCGACAGGGCGGAATTCAACGCCGCGTTGACGGCCGTGACGGCGGCCGCCGGCGTGCCTTTGCGTGCCCACAGGCTGTACCAGCCGCTGCCCTTGGCCTGGGCAAAGCCGGCCTCACTGACGGACGGAACGTCAGGAAGCTCGCGGGTGCGCTTGTCGCCGAAGGTAGCCAGCACGCGGACTTTTCCTTCGCGGTGCAGAGGGGCCAGTCCTGATGTCGTCTCGATGGCGGCACTCAGCTGTCCGCCCACCAGGTCTGTGAACAGTGCAGGCCCCCCTTTGTAGGGGACGTGCACGATGTCTACCCCGGCGGATTTGCCCAGCAGCAGACCGAAGAAATGTGGCAGGCTGCCTGCGGCAGGACTGCCGAAATTGGCCTTGCCCGGATTGGCCTTGAACCAAGCCACCAACTCACGCAAGTTTTTGGCGGGATGGGTGGCGGGCACGGCCAGTGCGAACTGGAAATGCGCTACCAAACCGACAGGGACAAAGTCCACCGCCGGGTCGTACCCGGGCTTTTGGAACACCAATTGCGACAGCACCGGTGTGATCAAGGGCGTAATCAGGTACGTGGCGCCATCTGCGGGGGCACTCAGCAAGGCCTGCGCCGCAATCTGGCCGTTGGCGCCCGCCTTGTTTTCCACAATGATGGTGTGCCCTTTGCCCAGCTGAGGTGCAATGCGCTCGGCGATGATGCGTGCCAATACGTCAATCGGTCCGCCTGCACCGAATCCCACCAGGATGCGAGCCGCTTCGGGTACCGCGGACACGGCGGCCAATGCGGGCCGGATGCCCAGCCAGAGAGCGCCTGTGGCGGCGAGCGCAGTTCGGCTCCACGCGCGGCGGTTGATCAGGTGTTCAGACATACCGAAAGTCATCTCCCGTTCAGAGCTTGGCGATGGATACTTCGGTGGACTTGACCAGCGCCACGACTTCGGAGCCGACGACCAGCTGCAGATCGTCGACCGAGCGTGTGGTGATGACCGATGTGACGATGCCCCAAGGGGTTTCGACGTCGATTTCGGAAACCACGTCACCGCGGATGATTTCACGCACTTTGCCCTTGAATTGGTTGCGTACGTTGATGGCTTGGATGGACATGGGTTCTCCTTGAAAAGTCCGTTTGAAAATTTGTCTAGATGGCCCAGCGCACGCCGTGGGCGGCAACACCGGCCCAGTTGGCGTCGAGCGCGGGTTCTTCGGTTGCGGGCTGTTGCAGCACGCGGTCCAGGATGCGTTTTTCCAGCGCGGCGAAGGCGGCGTCGCCACGGCTGCGTGGGCGGGCCAGGGGCACGCGCTCGTCCAGCGCGATGCGGCCTTCCTCGATCAGGATCACACGGTCGGCCAGGGCTACGGCTTCCTGCACGTCGTGGGTCACCAGCAGGGCGGTAAACCCGCTGGCTTGCCACAGACCCTCGATGAGGGCGTGCATTTCGATGCGGGTGAGCGCGTCGAGCGCACCCAACGGCTCGTCCAGCAGCAGCAGGCGCGGGTTGTGCACCAGTGCACGTGCCAAGGCCACACGTTGGCGCTGTCCGCCAGACAGACGGGCGGGCCAATCATTCAGGCGATCCCCCAGGCCCACCTGTGCCAGCACCTTTTCGGCACGGTGGCGTTCACTCTTGGGCAGTCCCAGGGCCACGTTATCCAGCACACGTTTCCAGGGCAGCAGGCGCGCATCCTGGAACATGATGCGGGTGTCTTCGCGCAGGCCTTTCACGGCCTCGCCGTTGATCTGCAGCGAGCCGTCGCTGGCACTTTCCAGTGCGGCCACCAGGCGCAAGAGCGTGCTCTTGCCGCAGCCACTGCGGCCCACGATGGCGACGAACTCGCCGGGTGCAATGCCCAGCTGGGCGTTCTGCAGCACGGTGCGGCTGCCGTAGCGCTTGCTGACATCGCGCAGGTTCAGGCTCACGCCACCGGTGGTGCTTGGGAGGGTGTTGGTAGTCAAATCAGGCTCCAGCCCGCGCAGATATTGCGCAAGCAGCTATGAAATTAATAGTGATCTCAGGCCTTCTGGTAGCCGGGGTGCCAGCGCAGCCAGTAGTGTTCCAGGCCGCGTGCAAACCAGTCGGCCAGCTTGCCCAGCAGCGCGTAGAGCAGGATGCCCACCAGCACGATGTCGGTCTGCAGGAACTCGCGGGCGTTCATGGTGAGGTAGCCGATGCCCTCTTGCGCGGAGATCGTTTCGGCCACGATCAGAATCACCCACATCAGCCCCAGCGAGAAACGCAGGCCCACCAGAATGCTGGAGAGCGCGCCGGGCAGGATGACCTGCAGGTAGAGCTGCCAGCGGTTCAGGCCGTAGGTGCGCGCCATCTCGATCAGCCCGGGGTCCACATTGCGAATACCGTGGAAAGTGTTGAGGTAAATGGGGAAGAACACGGCCACGGCAATGAGAAACAGCTTGGCCGCCTCGTCAATGCCGAACCACAGGATGACCAGCGGAATCAGCGCCAAAGCGGGGATGTTGCGCACCATTTGCACGGTGGAGTCGAGCAGCGTTTCGAAGAACCGGATGGAACCGGTCAACAAACCCAGCAGCAGGCCCAGACCACCGCCAATCGCCAGGCCGGTAAGGGCGCGCTTGGCGCTGACTTTCACATGGATCCACAGGTCACCCGAGGTGGCCAGCGTCCAGGCCGCTTTGGCCACGTCCACCGGCGCGGGCAGCACCCGTACCGACAACCAGCCCAACGCAACGGAGGCCTGCCACAGTCCAATCAGCAGCAGTGGCACCAGCCAGGGCACGAGGCGCTGGCCCACGCCGCGCAGAAAACGCTGGATGGCGGGCGCGGGCAGGGGAAGGCCGGGCAGTAGCGGGGCGCCGCGGGCGGCACTGGCTTCGATCGCGCCGGGCACAGGCGTAACCTGCAGTTCGGGGGTACTGGTGGTCATGGGCGAGGTTCCTGTGTGCGGTGGCTCAGCTTTGGGAAGCGCGTGGGGCGTAGTTGTTGGCCACCACTTCGCCAAAGGGACCAGTGATGCGCGGGCCGGCGAGCTTCTCCTGCACGGCCAGCGGCAACAGGGGGAACACCAGTTCGGCAAAGCGGTAGGCCTCTTCCAGGTGCGGGTAGCCGGACAACACAAAGGTGTCCAGACCCAATGCGGCGTATTCCTTGATGCGTTCTGCCACTTGCTCGGGCGAGCCCACCAGCGCGGTGCCGGCACCGCCACGCACCAAACCGACTCCAGCCCACAGGTTGGGACTGATTTCCAGGTCGGCACGGGTACGCTTGCTGCCACCGGCATGCAGCGCAGCCATGCGGCGCTGGCCTTCGGAGTCCATGCGCTGGAAGGCGGCCTGCGCGCGGATCACGGTCTCGTCGTCCAGGTGGCTGATCAGGTCCTCGGCGGCTTGCCAGGCTTTCTCTTCCGTCTCCCGCACGATGACGTGCAGACGGATGCCGAATTTCACGGTGCGGCCCCGCTTGGCAGCGCGCTCGCGCACGTCGGCCACTTTCTTGGCCACTTCGGCTGGCGGTTCGCCCCAGGTCAGGTAGGTCTCCACTTGCTCGGCCGCCAGTTCGTGGGCAGCGGCAGACGAGCCACCAAAGTACACCGCGGGGTGCGGCTTCTGGATGGGCGGGTACAGCAGCTTGGCGCCCTTGACGCTGAGGTGCTTGCCTTCAAAGTCGTAGCTTTCGCCATCGTGGCTTCGGGCCAAAATTTCGCGCCAGATGCGGATGAACTCTGCGCTTTGCTCGTAGCGCGATGCGTGGTCCAGGAAGACACCGTCGCCTTCCAATTCGATCTGGTCACCACCCGTCACCAGGTTCACCAACAAGCGCCCGCCGGAGAGGCGGTCAAAGGTGGCGGCCATGCGGGCGGCCAGCGCGGGCTGGTGCAGGCCTGGGCGCACTGCCACGAGAAACTTCAGCCGCGTGGTCACCGGCAGCAAGCTGGCGGCCACCACCCAAGGGTCTTCGCAGGAGCGACCGGTGGGAATGAGCACGCCTTCATAGCCCAGGCTGTCGGCGGCTTGTGCGACCTGCTTAAGGTAGTCGTGGTTGACCTGACGCGCACCGGTGGAGGTGCCGAGGTAACGGCTGTCGCCGTGGGTGGGGATGAACCAGAAAATATTCACGGGAAGCTCCAACTTGGAATCAGGGTTTGCCGGCTTGGGCCAGGCGGGTGCCGCCGGGTGCGGCCCACACGATGTCGGTCACGCGCACGGTTTTGGGAATCAGGCCCAGCTTGTGGAAGGCATCGGCCACACGCTGCTGGTCCTGCGCAATCGCAGTGCTGATCGGGCCCACGGGCGATTTGGGGCGGCGCTGCAAAAACAGGCTCACGACCCCAGCGTCCAAGCCGCTGAATGCAGAGATGAGCTTGATGGTCTCGGGGCGCTGTTCCTGCGCAAAGCGGTCGGCGTTGGTGAGCTCTTCAAACAGCGTAGCGATCGCTTGGGGATGCTGCGTGGCAAAGGGCTTGGACGCCAGGTAAAAGGAGTTGTTGCTGGAGAGACCGCGACCGGTCGTCAGCGCGCGGGCCTGGATGGCCAGCTCGGTGGCGGAGTAGAACGGGTCCCAGATGGCCCAGGCGTCCACGCTCTTGCGCTCAAACGCCGCGCGCGCATCTGCGGGTGCGAGGTAGACGGGGTTGATGTCGGTCCATTGCAGGCCGGCCTTCTCCACGGCGCGTACCAGCAGGAAGTGGGCACTGGAGCCCTTCTGCAGTGCTACCTTCTTTCCCTTCAGGTCTTCCAGCTTGTTCAGCGGCGAGTCCTTGAGCACGAGGATGGCCGAGCTGTCGGGCTTGGGCGGCTCCGCGCCAGCGTAGACCAGCTCCTTGTCGGCCGCCTGGGCAAACACGGGGGGGGCATCTCCGGTCAGACCGAATTCCAGGCTGCCGACCGACAGGGCTTCGAGCAGCTGCGGGCCGGCGGGAAATTCGATCCACTGCACTTTGGTGTTGGGAAAGCGCTTTTCCAGCACGCCCTGCTGCTTGAGGATGACCAGATTGACGGCTGATTTCTGGTAGCCAATGCGCAACTGCTCGGGCGCTTTACCCGGCGTGCCTTGTGCCCAGACGCTACTGGCGATGGGACCGCTGATGCCCCAGACGCCAGCAGTGGTGGCCAGCAGTTGCAACAGGCTGCGGCGGTTCACGGAGGACGGAATGCGTGCCATGGCGTGCGTTCCTCAGCTGAGGTTGACGGGCGCTGCGTGGCGCAGGTTCAGGGCCTTGGGCAGCAGCTTGAGTTCGAGGAAGGTGTCGGCAATTTTTTGCTGCTCGGCCAGGATGTCGCTGTTGACTGGCACGATGCCGAAAGGCGTGCGGCTCAGGTAGAGATCGGTGATGGTCTTGTCCAGGCCCAGCACCTTGGAGAGTTCGGTCGCGGCGGCGTCCTTGTTCTTGGCCACCCATTTCTCGATCTCGTCGATTTCCTTGAGCGCGATCTTCAGCACGTCGGTGTTGTTTGTGGCGTACTCACGGGAGGTGAAGTAGTAGCCGCGGTTGTTCACCACGCCCTGGGCATCGGCCAGGATCTGGGCGCCCAGCTGCTTTTGTGCGGCAGCCAGGAAGGGGTCCCAGATCACCCAGGCGTCAATCGCGCCCTTTTCGAACGCAGCGCGTGCATCAGGCGGCGAGAGGAAGACGGTCTGCACATCGGTGTACTTGAGGTTGTGCTTTTCCAGCAGCTTGGCCAGGAAGTACTGCACGTTGGAGCCCTTGTTGAAGGCCACGCGCTTGCCTTTGAGGTCAGCCACGGTTTTGACCGGAGAGCCTGGCGGCAGGATGAGCGCTTCGAGTTTGGGGCGGGGCTGGGTGGCGCCTGCGTAGACCAGCGGGGTGCCGGCCGCCTGGGCAAAGATGGGGGGCGCTTCGCCCACGTCACCAAAGTCGATGGAGCCCACGTTCAGGGCTTCGAGCTGCACGGGGCCTGCGTTGAACTCGATCCAGCTCACCTTCACGCCCAGGGGGGCGAGCTTTTGCTCCAGCGTGCCACGGCCCTTGAGGATGTTGAACCAGCCTTTTTGGTGGCCCACCCGCAGTACGCGCTGGGTACTCTGGGCAAAGGCAGAAGGGATGGCGGCGGTGGCGCCTGCCAGCGCGGCGGTGGCCAGAATCTGGCGGCGGTTGATCTGTGTCATGCAAGCACTCCGGTGTGCGCGGGCAAGGCTTCTCCCTTGCCGCATGCGCGGGGTCAAAAACAGGGGGGTGAAAAAGAGCGGGCCCAAGGCCCGCAGCGGGGGAAAAGCGTCTACACGCTACATCGGACCTGGGAGAAAGCCACCGGCGCAAACCGCGCGGCAATCGCCAAGCCGGGTTGCAGGGTTTCGGTGACCAAGGTGTTGACGGCATCGTCCAGGCGCTGGCCGATGTCGGGGCCGACCTGGTAGCTGCCGTTCTCGGTCACCGTGACCTGGGCGTCCGTGGCGTAGATGCCGGGAAGGATGTGCTTGGCCCCCAGGGCCTGCAGCACCGGGCGCAGCGCGTAGTCCAGCGCCAGCATGTGGTGGGGGCTGCCGCCGGTGGCCAGCGGCAGCACGGTCTTGCCTTTGAGGGCATCCTGCGGCAGCAGGTCCAGAAATACCTTGAGCACACCGCTGTAGGCGGCCTTGTAGACCGGCGTGGCGACGACGATCACGTCGGCGCGCGCTACCTGGCCCGTGGCCTGGCTCACCGAGGGGTGTCCAAAGTCGGCCAGCAGCAAGGCTTGGGGCGAGAGGTCACGCACGCGCAGGCGGTCTACCTGTACGCCACGTGCCTCCAGACGCTGTCCAGCAGCTTCTGCCAGGGCGGCTGTGCGCGAACGCTCCGAGGGGCTGCCCGCAAGCAACAGAACCGACATATTGAACTCTCCCTGAATGATGTGTGCTATGAATTAGATAGCTGATTGCGAATATTCCATGTGGGCAAGCAGCTGTTTTCTTACTTCTTGGTGTAGATCTGGTCGAAGCTGCCGCCGTCGGCAAAGTGGGCTGCGTCGGCCTTTTCCCAGCCGCCGAAGGCTTCTTCAATGGTGAAGGTCTTGAGCGGGGCAAATTGCTTGGCGTACTTGGCCTTGGCCTTCTCGGAAATCACGGGGCGGTAGAAGTTCTTGCCGGCAATGTCCTGGCCTTCTTCGGAGTACAGGTACTCCAGGTAGGCAGTGGCCACAGCGCGGGTCCCCTTCTTGTCCACGTTTTTGTCGACCACGGCCACGGCGGGCTCGGCCAGGATGGACAGGGGAGGCGCCACCACGTCGAACTTGGCGCCGAATTCTTTCTCCAGCAAATACGCTTCGTTCTCCCAGGCGATCAGCACATCTCCTTGGTTGCGCTGGGCGAAGGTGATGGTGGAGCCGCGGGCGCCGGTGTCCAGGATCGGCACGTTGGCAAACAGCTTGGCGATGAATTCCTTGGCCTTGGCATCGCCACCGTATTTGCGCTTGGCAAATTCCCAGGCGGCCAGGTAATTCCAGCGGGCGCCGCCGGAGGTCTTGGGGTTGGGGGTGATGACCTTGATGTCAGGGCGGATCAGGTCGTCCCAGTCCTTGATGCCCTTGGGGTTGCCCTGGCGCACCGCAAACACGATGGTGGATGCGTAAGGCGTGGAGTTGTGGGGCAGGCGCTTTTGCCAGTCTTTGTTGATCCAGCCGCCGTTCTTGACGATGGCGTCGGTGTCGCCGGCCAGGGCCAGGGTGGCCACGTCGGCATCCAGGCCGTCGATGATGGAGCGAGCCTGCTTGCCCGAACCGCCATGGCTTTGCTTGATGGTCACGTCCTGACCGGTCTTGGCCTTCCAGAATTTGGCGAAGGCGGCGTTGAACTCGACGTACAGCTCGCGGGTCGGGTCGTAAGACACGTTGAGCAGGGTGACCGGGGCGGGGGCTTGCTGGGCCAGTGCGCCCACGGCGGCAACGCTGGCAAGAGAGGTGGCTAGAGCCAGATTCAGGATGTGGCGGCGGTTTGCCATGGGAGAGCTCCAAAATTTGCAACGCAACAGTGCGATGGAGCGAATTCTGGAAGTCGGTCGTTAAAACAGGAACTACTGTTTTCTCAGTTCTTAATAGCCAAAACATCTGTAGATGTTGGTTTTCCGACATTTCAGGGCTGCTTAGGAGGTCGGCCAGCAGTCTTGCAGCCTTGAACCAACCTCGCCGGAATTTCCAGATTTCAATACGTTCTGGCGTGTATATGGGAAAACCCTAGCCAGTTTGTGCATGGGAATACATGCAATCGCGCCAAAAGTATTAATGAGCAAGGGGGGCGACTCCTACGATTCAGGCCTGTCGATGCATCACTGGCATTGGCTGGATGACCCGGACTTTCAACAACAGGAGACAGATTCATGAAACTCAAAGCATCTCTCGCTTTGGCCTTTGGTTTGGTGGCTGGCGCCGCCTTTGCGCAGACAGAACTCGTCGTGGCCACCGTGAACAACGGCCACATGATCGAAATGCAGAAGCTCAGCAAGAACTTCGAACAGGCCAACCCCGACATCAAGCTCAAGTGGGTGACCCTGGAAGAGGGCGTGCTGCGCCAGCGCGTGACCACCGACATCGCCACCAAGGGCGGCCAGTTCGACGTCATGACCATCGGCATGTACGAAACCCCCATCTGGGGCAAGAAGGGTTGGCTGCAGGAACTGAAGACGGATGCCAAGTACGACGCTGACGACCTGCTGCCCGCCATGCGCAACGGCCTGTCGGTAGACGGCAAGATGTTTGCGGTGCCTTTCTACGGTGAGTCCTCCATGCTGATGTACCGCAAGGACTTGGCCGACAAGGCTGGCATCAAGGTCGCTGACAAGCCCACCTGGACGGACATCAAGGAACTCGCTTCCAAGATCCATGACCCCAAGAATGGCGTCTACGGCATCTGCCTGCGCGGCAAGCCGGGCTGGGGTGACAACATGGCCTTCCTGACCACGCTGGTGAACACCAACGGCGGCCAATGGTTTGACACCAGCTGGAAGCCCCAACTGGAAAGCAAGCCCTGGAAGGACTCCATCAACTTCTACGTGGACCTGCTGAAGAGCTACGGCCCCCCCGGTTCTTCTGCCAACAGCTTCAACGAAATCCTGGCGCTGTACAACGAAGGCAAGTGCGGCATGTGGATCGACGCGACCATCGCTGCGTCCTTCATCACCGATCCAAAGCAGTCCAAGGTGGCTGACAAGGTGGCGTTTGCGCAAGCTCCCACGGCTGTGACCCCCAAGGGTGCCAACTGGCTGTGGGCATGGGCTTTGGCCATCCCGTCCGGCTCCAAGAAGGTTGACGCTGCCACCAAGTTCGTGACCTGGGCAACTTCCAAGGAGTACATCGAACTGGTTGCCAAGACCAACGGCTGGGGCCACGTGCCCACCGGTACCCGCAAGAGCACCTATGCCAACGCCGAGTTCCAGAAGGCCGCCAAGTTCGCTGCCGCTGAAAAGGCTGCCATCGACTCCGCTAACCCGAACGACAGCACCCTGCCCAAGTCTCCGTATGTGGGTGTGCAGTTCGCTGCGATTCCCGAGTTCCAAGCGATTGGTGCCACGGTGGGTCAACAAATGAGCGCAGCCCTGGCTGGCAAGACCACGGTGGACGCCGCTCTGAAGGCTTCTCAAGTCGCGGCTGACCGCGAAATGAAGAAGGCTGGCTACTACAAGTAAGCAACTCTCTCCGGTAGCTTGACTTCAGGCGCGCGGGGCAACCCGCGCGCCCTTTTCTGCAAATTTGCCTGCGAGGCTCTCCATGAATCGCCTGATCCCCCGCGCCCTGATGACGCCGGCCGTGCTGTCCCTGTTCTTGTGGATGATCGTGCCGCTGGTGATGACCCTGTATTTCTCGGTCATCCGCTACAACCTCATGCAGCCGGACCAGTCGGGCTTTATTGGACTGGAAAACTTCGAATACTTCGTGACCGACCCGTCCTTTGGCACGGCCGTCATGAACACCCTGTTGCTGCTGGGCAGTGTCATTCTCATCACCGTCGTGCTGGGCACGCTGCTGGCCCTGTTGATCGACGAGCCCTTCCCCGGCCGCGGTCTGGTGCGCATCCTGCTGATCTCGCCCTTCTTCGTCATGCCCACGGTGAACGCACTGCTGTGGAAGCACATGATGATGAACCCCATCTATGGCGTGTTGGCACAAGTCTGGCACTTCTTCGGCGCTGCCCCCGTGGACTGGCTCACCGACTTCCCGCTGTTCAGCGTCATCGTCATCGTGTCTTGGCAGTGGCTGCCCTTTGCCACGCTGATCTTCATCACCTCGCTGCAAAGCATGAACCGCGAGCAGCTTGAAGCCTCGCGAATGGATGGCGCCAACTACTTGCAGCAACTGCGCTACCTCTATCTGCCGCACCTGGCCCGCTCGGTGGCCATCGTGGTGATGATCGAAATGATCTTCCTGCTCAGCGTGTTTGCCGAGATCTACACCACCACCGGTGGTGGCCCAGGTGATGCGAGCACCAACGTCGCCTTCCTGATTTTCAAGCAGGCGCTGTTGAACTTCGATGCCGGTGTGGCCTCGGCTGGTGCGCTGTTTGCCGTGGTGCTGGCCAATATCGCCGCGGTCTTCCTGATCCGCATGGTCGGCAAGAACCTGGACAAGTGAGCAGACTCCCATGACACAACGCAAAACCTTCTCCTGGCTGTTCTGGCTGCGCACGCTCACCGCCTGGGGCGTAACCTTTCTGCTGTTCTTCCCGCTGGGCTGGCTGGTGCTCACCGCCTTCAAGACCGAACTGCAAGCCATCTCGGTGCCGCCCCTCGTGTTCTTCACGCCCACGCTGGAGAACTTCGAGATCGTGCAGGAGCGCAGCGACTACATGCTCTACGCCACCAACTCGCTGATCACCAGCGTGGCCTCCACCATTCTCGGGCTGGCCTTGGCTTTTCCGGCGGCCTATGCCATGGCCTTCTTCAAGGGCAAGTACACCAAGGACATCCTGATGTGGATGCTCTCCACCAAGATGATGCCTGCCGTGGGCGCCCTGGTGCCCGTGTACGTGATGGCGCAGACCAGTGGCTTGCTCGACACCCGCACCGGTCTGATCATCGTCTTCACGCTGTCCAACCTGCCCATCATGGTCTGGATGCTGTACTCCTACCTCAAGGAGATCCCCGCCGAAATTTTGGAAGCCTCGCGCATGGACGGTGCCGGTCTCTGGCAAGAGTTCCGCTACGTGCTGCTGCCGCTCACCATGGGCGGTCTGGCCTCCACCGGTCTGCTGACCTTGGTGCTGAGCTGGAACGAAGCCTTCTGGTCGCTCAACCTGAGCGCGGCCAAGGCCGGCACGCTGGCCACGCTGATCGCTTCCTACTCCAGCCCCGAAGGCCTCTTCTGGGCCAAGCTGTCCGCGGCCTCTTTCCTGGCGATTGCACCCATCGTGGTGTTTGGCTGGTTCAGCCAGAAACAGTTGGTGCAAGGCCTGACCTTCGGCGCCGTCAAGTAACCCACACAACACAGAAAAACGGAGACCTCTCCCATGTCTTACCTCCAACTCAGCGGCGTTGAAAAACTGTTTGGCGAGCACCGCGTCATCAAGGGCATCGACCTGGCCATCCAGCAAGGCGAATTCGTGGTGTTTGTGGGCCCTTCGGGCTGCGGCAAGTCCACGCTCTTGCGCCTGATTGCCGGGCTGGAAGCCATCGACAACGGCAGCCTGTATCTGGACGGACGCGACATTACGCACCAGCCTTCCAGCAAGCGCGATCTGGCGATGGTGTTCCAGAGCTATGCGCTCTACCCGCACATGAGCGTGTTCGAGAACATGAGCTTCGCCCTCAAGCTGGCCAATGTGGACCCGGCCATCATCAAGGACAAGGTAGACCGCGCCGCCAAGATCCTGAACCTCACCAACTACCTGGAGCGTACCCCCAAGGAATTGTCCGGCGGCCAGCGCCAGCGCGTGGCCATTGGCCGTGCCATCGTGCGCGCGCCCAAGGTGTTTTTGTTTGACGAGCCGCTCTCCAACCTGGACGCGGCGCTGCGTGGCCAGACCCGTATCGAGATTGCCAAGCTGCACCGCGATCTGGGCGCCACCACCATCTACGTGACGCATGACCAGGTCGAAGCCATGACCCTGGCTGACCGTGTGGTGGTGCTACGCGACGGCAACATCGAACAGGTGGGCACACCGCTGGAGCTGTACGACCGTCCGGCCAACCAGTTTGTGGCCCAGTTCATCGGCACGCCGCAGATGAATGTGGTGGCCGCGGCCAAGCTGCCCCAGCTCACCACAGTGGCCGGCGTGGCGGTGCCCGCGCTGGGCTCCATCGGTCTGCGTCCCGAGAGCATTGCGCTGGTACCCGCAGGCCAGGGCCAGGTACAGGCCAAGGTGGAGCTGATCGAAGCCCTGGGCGCCGAGACCCTGATCTACGTGAACACCGACAACGGTGCCCAACTGGTGGCTCGTCTGACCAGCCGCACCGACCTGCAGGTGGGCTCGGCTGTGGGTGTGCAAATCGATTCTGATGCGGCCCATCTCTTTGATGCCAATGGCCGCGTCGTGGCCACGGCCAAGCACTGAGCGGCACCCTGCGTATGAGCGCTTTCTCTTCCACTCCCCTGCAAGGCCAGGTGGCCGCGGTTACCGGTGCGGCCTCCGGCATTGGCCTGGCCAGTGCGCGCGCCATGGTCGAAGCCGGTGCTCGCGTGGTGCTGGTCGACCGCGACCAAGCCGCGCTGGACAAGGCCTGCGCCGAGCTGGGCCCCAACGCCTTGCCGCTGGTGCTGGACCTGCTCGATGCCAGGCAATGCGCCAGCCTCTGTGCGCGTGTGCTGGAGCTAGCTGGCCGGCTCGACATCTTCCACGCTAACGCCGGCCTTTACGTCGGCGGTGATCTGGTGGAGGCCGATCCGGACGCCATCGACCGCATGCTCAACCTCAATGTGAATGTGGTGATGAAGAACGTGCACAACGTGCTGCCCCACATGATCGAGAAGGGCGTGGGGGACATCATCGTCACCAGCTCCTTGGCTGCGCACTTTCCCACGCCCTGGGAGCCGGTCTACGCCTCCTCCAAGTGGGCCATCAACTGCTTTGTGCAGACCGTGCGCCGCCAGGTCTTCAAGCACGGCATCCGCGTGGGCTCCATCTCGCCCGGCCCTGTCATCACCTCTTTGCTGGCGGACTGGCCGGCCGACAAGCTCGAAGAAGCCAAAGCCAAGGGCAGCCTGCTGGAGGCCTCCGAAGTGGCCAACGTGGTGCTGTTCATGCTCACGCGCCCGCGCGGCATGACCATCCGCGACGTCGTGATGATGCCTACCCAATTTGACCTTTGAGCGGCTTCATCTCCTTCCCCAGATCCATCTTTCCCTTACGACCATGACCACGATTCTTCACCTCGGACTGGGCTCCTTCCATCGCGCACATCAGGCGCTCTACATCCACCAGCTGCGCCAGCTGGGTGACACCCGCTGGTCCATCACGGGCGGCAACCTGCGCCCCGACATGGCCGAGACCATTGCCGCTCTGCAGGCCCAGAACGGCGCCTACACGCTGGAAACCGTCACCCCCCAGGGTGAGCGCAGCTACACGTTGATCGAATCCATCCAGCGCGTCATCCCCTACCAGGACGACCTGGCCCCGCTCATCGCCGTGGGTGCGGATGCGGACACCCGCATCATCTCCTTCACCGTGACCGAAGCCGGCTACTACCTTGACGCGAAGAACCAGCTCGATTGGGCCACCTTTGCGGATCTGCGCGCCGACCTCGATACCGTGAAATCGGGCCAGACCGGCCACACCATCTACGGCGCCCTGGTCGCCATCCTGCGCGCGCGCCGCGCTGCCGGTGCAGGCCCCATCACACTCATGAACTGCGACAACCTGCGCCACAACGGCGAGCGTTCGCGCGGCGGCTTGCTGCAGTTCATCGACGCCTTGGGGGATTCCGCACTCAAGGCCTGGGTGGAACAAAACACCAGCAGCCCCAACGCCATGGTGGACCGCATCACGCCGCGTCCCACGCCCGATGTGGCCGAGCGCGTCAAGGCCGCTACCGGCCGTGATGATGGTGCCGCCCTCATGGGTGAGAGCTTCATCCAGTGGGTCATCGAAGAGAACTTCATCGCTGGCCGCCCGGAATGGGAGAAGGTGGGCGTGGAGATGGTCACCTCGGTAGATGCCTACGAGGAGGCCAAAATCCGCCTGCTCAACGCCACGCACAGCTGCATTGCATGGGCTGGCACCCTGGTGGGCTACCAGTACATCCACGAAGGCACGCTGGACCCCGCCATCCGCCGCATGGCCTATGACTACGTGACGGACGACACCATCCCGGTATTGGACACGCCTGAGAAGCCCAGCCCGCTGGACCTGCGCAAGTACCGCGACGTGGTGCTGGACCGTTTTGGCAACCCCGCCATCCAGGACACCAACCAGCGCGTGGCCATGGACGGCTATTCCAAGATTCCGGGTTTCATTGCCCCCACCATCCGCGAGCGCTTGGCGCGCAGCGAATCCATTGCCAGCGTGGCCATGTTGCCAGCCTTGTTCTTGGCGTATCTGCAGCGTTGGCATGAAGGCAAGATTGCCTACACCTACCAGGACCAGGCCATGGACCCGGCCGCGGCGCACGCCATCTGCGCGTCGGCAGACCCAGTGGCCGCTTTCGCCGCCGACCCGGTGCTGTGGGGGCCGCAGGCATCCCGCCCGCAACTGGTGGACGCCCTGCGTGTGGCGCACGCACGCGTGCAGCTATTCGTGCAGAACCACCTGGGCACTGCGTGAATGCAAATGCTGGTAATGTGACGCGCTGAGGTTTTTACGAGGGACCTTGCCATGGCACCCCACACTTCCCACGCCACACTGGGCCACCCGGTCAGCCGCCACCGCGCGCCTGAACTGGAAGCCGACTACAACCGCAACCCGTCCCTGGGCTACGAGCCCACGGACGAGGTGGGCTTCATCCGCTGCCTAGACCACGGCTACCCCACGCCGCTGGCACGCTGGCATTGCCACGATGAGTACGAGCTGCACCTGATCACCGCCACCTCGGGCAAGGTGTTCGTGGGCGACTGGATTGGTCCCTTCGAGCCCGGCCACCTGGTGCTTTGCGGTCCGCGTCTGCCGCACAACTGGATTTCGCTGGACGTGCCCGAAGAAGGAGTGGACCGGCGCGACTTGGTGATCCAGTTCCGCCACGAGCCGCTGGAGCAGGCTTGCCAAAGCATTCCCGAGTTTGCCGAGATGCTGCCCTTGCTGGAGCGCGCGCGCCATGGCATCGAGTTCTTCGGCATCTCCGAGCGGGCCCAGACTCAATGGCATGCGGTCAAGGCCTCGCGCGGGCTCAAGCGCCTGGCGGCCTTCTGCGATTTCATGACCGACCTGGCCCGTTGCACCGACTACCGTCTGCTCTCCAATGTGCAGATGCGTGGGGTGGAAAACGATGCCGAGTTGGACCAGATCAACACCATCGTCAACCGCATCACCGAGAACCCTTCGCACTCGCAGACCGCCGCTGAAGTGGCGGCCGAGCTTGCCATGAGCGAGAGCCGCTTCTCGCGTTTCTTCCGCCGTGCCACTGGCAACACCTACACCGACTTCGTGAACCGCGTGCGCATCAACCGCGCCTGCCAGCTGCTGATGAGTTCGGACCGTTACGTCACCAACATCTGCTACGACGTGGGCTTCAACAACGTGGCCAACTTCAACCGCCGTTTCCTCGAACTCAAGGGCATGACGCCGTCCGAATTCCGCAAGCAGGCCGAGAGCCGCTTTGGCGGCGCGACAGCTTAAGCCCCCACGCTCCACCGCTACGCGGGTCGCTGCCCCCCGAGAGGGCTAATTTGCCTTGGGGCGGCCCGGCGGCAAATTGCCCTTTCTTCGACGTCAGGCCGTGGCTTTGCGCGGCCGCAGCGCCAGATAGGTCAGTACCCCCAGCACAATGCCCCAGCAGGCCGAGCCCAGGCCCAGCAGGCTGGCGTTGGAGGCGGTTACCAGAAAAGTCACCAGCGCGGCTTCGCGTTCGGCCGGTTCGGCCAGCGCATTGACCAGGCCGCCCTGGATGGCACCCAGCAGCGCCAGTCCCGCCACTGTACTCACCAGGGCTGGCGGCAGGTGCACAAAGGCGTAGCACAGCGAACCTGCAAAACTGCCAATCACCAGATAGCAGACTCCACAGGCCACGCCCGCCACCCAGCGCCGCTCGGGCAGGCGGTGCGCCTCCGTGCCGGTGCAGATGGCGGCGGTGATGGCGGCCAGGTTCACGCCGTGCGCGCCAAAGGGCGCCATCAGCACACTGGCCAGGCCGGTGCCGGCCACCAGCTGGCTGGTCGGGGCCTGGTAGTGCGCAGCGCGCAGCACGGCCACGCCAGGCAGTTGCTGCCCGGTCAGGCACAGCACCAGCAGCGGCAAGCCCACGCTGACGACGGCTGCCATGGAGAAGGCAGGCGTGGTCCAGACCGGCAGCGTGAGTTGCAGGCCGGCGGTCAGGGCTTCGCCCGCCGGCACAGCCGCCTGGCCCCAGCCCAGCAGCTGCCACAGGGCCACGCCGGTGATCAGCGTCAGCACCACCGCGTAGCGCGCCGACTGGCGCTTGAACAGCAGGTAGGCCGCGAACATGCTGCCCACTAGCCAGGCCGCACTGGGGTCAGTGCCACCGGCCACGCTGAACACCTGCAGGCCAAAGCGCAGCAGGATGCCGGCCAGCATGGCCGCGCACAGGCTCTTGGGCACCACGGCCAGCAGGCGCTCGAACACGCCCGTCGCGCCCACCAGCCACATGGCCAGCGCCGCCAGCAGGTAGGCGCCTATGGCCTGGTCATAGGGCACAGTGGCCAGCGCGCCCACCAGCAGGGCGGCGCCGGGTGTGTTCCAGGCGCAGATGATGGGCATGCGCGTGCGCCAGCTAATCCACAGCCCGCATAGGCCCGCACCGATGGAGATGGCCCAGACCCAGGAGCTGAGCTGGGCCGGCGTGAGGTGACCCGCCTGCCCGGCCTGCAACACGATGAGCATGGGCCCGGCGTAGGAGATCAGCGTGGCAATCACGCCGGCCAGCACGGCAGGGAACAGATCCACCAGCTGCGGCCACAGGCGGGCCGCCAGCGGCGGGGCGGAAGAAGAGGGGGAAGAGGGCAAGGAGGACATGCGGCCACTGTAGGCCGCGGGCCGCCGCCAGTGGCACACAGCACAGCCCTGGCGTATGCTGCACAGATTCAAAAAATTTCCATCTGTCATGCAACACAGTTACCAAACCCTGGCACAGCAGCTGCGCGCCGCCATCGAGGCCGGGCAGTACGCCTGTGGCGAACGTCTGCCCTCGGTGCGCAGCATGGCGCAGGACCAGGGCGTGAGCGTGGCCACGGTGGTGCGCTGCTACCGTCACCTGGAGACGCAGGGCCTGGTGGAGGCGCGCTCCAAGTCGGGCATGTACGTGGCCGACTGGAAGGCGCGCCGCAGCACCCGGCCCATGGCCGAAGTCGCGCCGCCGGTGGAGTTCGACAAGCTGGCCTCCCTGCAGCACCGCATGACCGAGCTGTACTCGCTGACCGCCCAGCCGCTGCAGCTGGGCCTGCACCTGGCCAGCGCCGCGCCCGCGTGGTACCCCTGCGATGCCTTGGCCAAACTGGGCCAGCGCGTGCTGCGCACCCAGCCCGAGCTGCTGGGCACCTACCCCACGGGCACCGGCCTGCCCGCGCTCAAGGCCGCGCTGCTGCCCTGGCTGGCCGATGCCGGCGTGGAGCTGCAGCCGGCCGACCTGCTCATCACCCACGGCAGCACCGAGGCGCTGAGCGTGGCGCTGCGCGCCGTGGCCCGCGCGGGCGATGCGGTCATCGTTGAATCGCCGGTGTACTTTGGCCTGCTGCAGATGCTGGAGAACTTGGGCATGAAGGCTATTGAGGTGCCTTGCGTGCCGGGCAGCGGCCTGAGCCTGGAGGCGCTGGAGTACGCGCTGGAACACCAGACCGGCGTGCGCGCCATCGTGGCCATGCCCAACTTCCAGAACCCGCTGGGCAGCGCCATGGACGAACGCGCCAAGCGCCGCCTGCTGCGCCTGGCCGAGCAGCACAACCTGGCCATCATCGAGGACGACGTGTTTGGCGAGCTCTCGCACACGCAGGAGCGCCGCCCGCCCATCAAGGCCTGGGACCGGCAGGGCCGCGTCATCTACTGCGGCTCCTGCAGCAAGAGCGTGGCGCCCGGCCTGCGCCTGGGCTGGGTGGCCGGGGGGCGCTACCACGCCCACCTGGAGTCGCTCAAGCTCAGCAGCTCTCTGGTCACGCCGCTGTGGGAACAGGCGGTGCTGGCGGCCTACCTGCAGTCGGGTGGGCTGCCGCAGCACCTGCGCAAGCTGCGCGAGCGCCTGGCGGCCAACGTGCCGCTGGCGCGCCAGGCCGTGGCCCAGCACTTTCCGGCAGGCACCGAACTCATCAGCCCCGCCGGCGGCTGGTGGCTGTGGATGGCGCTGCCGCCCCAGGTGGACAGCCTGCAGCTGCTGCGCCATGCGGTGGCCCAGGGCATCGCGTTCACGCCGGGTTCCATGTTTTCCAATACGCCCAAGTTCCGCCACTGCCTGCGCCTGAACATCGCCCGGCCCTGGGGCCGCGAGATGGAGCAGGGCATGAAAAAGCTGGGCGCGCTGGCGCGGGCGCTGGCCTGACGCTGCAATTGCTACTAAATCAATAGCAGCTCGCGCACTGTTAACAGGGGCTGGAGGCCGTTCTATGCCGCAATGCGATTGCTGGTGTCCCCGCGGCGGAATTCATCGGGTGTGCTGCCCATGAGGCGCTTGAACATGGTGATGAAGGCCGAGGCGCTGCCGTAGCCCAGGTCCAGCGCAATCGTCTCCACCGTCTGCCCCGCCTCCAGCAGCGGCATGGCGCGCACCACACGCAGGCGCTGGCGCCATTCGGCTAGCGACATGCCCAGGTCGCGCTGGCTGCGCCGCATCAGCGTGCGTTCAGTGCTGTGCACCGCTTGCGCCAGCTCGGGCAGGGAGCGGTTGTCGCCCGGGTTGGCCTCCAGCAGGCGCAGTACGGCGCCCAGCTGCGGGTCTTCCGAATTGGGCAGGTAGCTGCCAGTGCACGGGGCTTGAACCAACTGGTCCAGCAGCACCTGCAGCAGGCGCGTGTCCTCGGGGCAGTTGGGTGCGCCGGCGGGCAACTGGCGCAGGTGGTCCAGCAGGGCGCGCACCAGCGGGCTTACTGTCAGCGCGCAGGGTTGGGCGGGCAGGGCGCCGCACAGCGCACGGTTCACGTACAGCGAGCAGTGGTGTGCCTCCTTGCGGTTCAGGCCCACATGCTTCAGGTCGGGCGGCAGCCACAGGCCGTACTGCGGCGGTGCCAGAAAGTGTTGCTCCGCCGCCTTCACCTCCATCACGCCGCTGAAGGAGTAGACGAACTCGCCCCAGGCGTGCTGGTGCAGCGGGTAAATGCCCTCGGCCGGCACCCAGGCGCTGCGAAACATCAGCGGCGCGGGCAGGCCGGGGCTGCTGATGGGGACTTCCAGTTTGGGGCGCAGGATGGGCATGGTGGAGGGGCAGCGTGCGTTTGTCGGCTTTGGCGTATGGCTTGTCTGGATTTCACTATATCAATGAAAACCGTCAATCCAATAATCGACCCATGGACACCCGTAAACCCCTGGATTCCCAAGCCATCGGCTGCATGCTGGTGCTGTGCGCGCTCTGGGCGCTGCAGCAGGTCACGCTCAAGGCCACGGCCAACGAGATCGCGCCCATCTTCCTCATCGGCCTGCGCTCCGGCGTGGCCGCTTTCCTAGTCTGGCTGCTGATGCTGTGGCGCGGCGAGCGCCTGGGCCTGCACGACGGCAGCTGGAAACCTGGCCTCGTGGTGGGCCTGCTGTTCGGGCTGGAATTCATGCTGGTGGGTGAAGGCCTGCACCACACCAGCGCCTCGCACATGGTGGTCTTTCTCTACACCGCGCCCATCTTCGCCGCGCTGGGCCTGCACTGGCGCCTGCCCGCCGAGCGCCTGGGCCCGGTGCAGTGGCTGGGCATTGGCCTGGCGTTCTGCGGCATCGCCATTGCCTTCTTCGGCCGCAGCCAGTCGGGCGCGCCGGCGCCCGGCAACATGCTATGGGGCGATTTGCTGGGCCTGATGGGCGGCATGGCTTGGGGTGCCACGACCATGGTGGTGCGTTGCTCGCGCCTCTCCAGCGCGCCGGCTACGCAAACCTTGCTCTACCAACTGGTCTGCGCCTGCGTGCTACTGCTGTGCGCGGCGCTGTTCACCGGCCAGGCCCACTTTGTGCCCACGCCGCGGGTCTGGGCCAACCTGGCCTTCCACACGCTGGTGGTCTCTTTTGCAAGCTTTCTGGTCTGGTTCTGGCTGTTGCGCCACTACCTGGCGACGCGTCTTGGCGTGTTCTCCTTCATGACACCGCTGTTCGGCATCGTGGCCGGCGCGCTCTTGCTGGACGAACCCATAGAAGCTAGCTTTGTGTTGGGTGCCGTGCCCGTGCTGTTGGGCATCGTGTTGGTCAGTGCGGGCAAGGGCCTGTGGCCCATCCGCTTCAGGACTTCTCGGCCAACGCCCGCTCAATAGCCCCAGTCAGGCTGGAGGAGCCCGGCGTCACCATGCTGTTGTAGCTGGAGACCACGTTGCCACGCCGGTCAATCAGGTACTTGTAGAAGTTCCACTTGGGTGTGGTGCCCGTGGCCTTGATCAGCATCTGGTAGAGCGGGTTGGCCTGCTTGCCCGAGACCACGGTCTTCTCGAACATCGGGAACTTCACGCCGTAGGTGTTGAAGCAGAGGTCTGCAATCTCCTTGGCCGAACCGGGCTCCTGCTGCCCAAAGTCGTTCGACGGAAAACCCAGGATCACCAAGCCCTTGGCCTGGTACTTGGCGTACAGCGCTTCCAGCCCTTCGTACTGCGGTGTGAACCCGCAGTAGCTGGCGGTGTTGACCACCAGCACCACCTTGCCCGCGTACTGGCACAGGTTCTGGGGTGCATCGTCCTGCAGGCGGGGGAACTGGTGCTGCAGCACGGCTGGGCATGCGCCGCCTGCCGTGGCTGGCGGCTCTTTGGCCGGCGGGGCAGCCAAAGCCGGGGCTAGCCCCAAGGCCAGCACCAGGCCCGGCAGCAACGTGAGGGATGCAGCAGCGAAGCGGGACATGGTGTGGCTCCTTAGGGTTGCGCGTCAGGCCGCGCGCGGGCAGGTGCCTATTGTGCGCCTGCCTTGAGTGCCTGGCGCTTGCCGCGGGCGCGGATGTTGAGCGCTTCCACCGCTAGCGAGAAGGCCATGGCCGCATACAGGTAGCCTTTGGGGATTTCCTGGTCGAAGGCTTCGGCGGTCAGCGCCATGCCCACCATCACCAGGAAGGCCAGGGCCAGCACCTTGACGGAGGGGTGGCGGTCCACGAATTCGCCAATCGGCTTGGCGGCCACCAGCATCACGCCCACGGAGGCCACCACGGCGGCGACCATCACGCTGATCTGGTCCACCATGCCCACGGCGGTGATGACGGAGTCCAGCGAGAACACGATGTCGATGACGGCGATCTGTGCAATCACGGCCCAGAACAGCTTGGCGCCGGCGGCCTTCACGGCTTTCTCGTCGGTGGCGGGTGGTGCGTCTTCCTCGCGGGCTTCCACTTCCACAAAGATCTCGTGCGAGGCCTTGTACAGCAGGAACAGGCCGCCCAGTAGCAGCACCAGGTCGCGCCCGCTGAAGCCGTGGCCGGCGATGCTGAATAGGTCGTTGGTCAGGCCCATCACCCAGCTCAACGAGAACAGCAGCAAGAGGCGCGAGGCCATGGCAAAGCCCAGGCCCAGGCGGCGCGCCTTGTCACGCACATCGGGCGGCAGGCGGCCCACCAGGATGGAGATGAAGATGATGTTGTCGATACCCAGCACGATTTCGAGGGCGGTCAGCATCGCGAACGCGATCCAGACATTCGGGTCGGTCAGAAATTCCATGGTCGTGTCTTTCGTGGTGCGGGTTAGTCAAAAATCTCGCTCAGCCACGACTTCGGCTTGCGTTGGCTGTAACCACTGTGGCGGTGGTAGTCGGAATCGGCAAAGTCAGGGCGGCGCGGGGACGGCTGGTGGCTGGGTTGTACCACCGCCGGCGCGCCTGCGCTACGTTCAATCAGCTTGTCGAGCTCGCCACGGTCCAGCCAGACGCCGCGGCAACTGGGGCAGTAGTCGATCTCCACGCCCTGGCGTTCGCTCATTACCAAGGTGGTGGTCTTGCATTGGGGGCATTGCATGGCGCGGTCCTTTATCCATTTTGTGGGCGGCGCATGGTAGTAGGCGCGGTCTCAACCCCAGCATTTGCGGGGACTTGGGTGCGTAAGGTGGCATGCTTGGCTGCGACTGGCACTTGCACAATGCAGGCATGCCTGTTCAAAAACCGATCGCCATTGCCCTGGCCGGCATGGTGTCCCTGGCCGTGGCCATGGGAATTGGCCGTTTCGCCTTCACCCCCCTCTTGCCCATGATGCTGCACGACGGTGTCATTGACCTGCCGGGCGCCAGCTGGCTGGCCACGGCCAACTACATCGGCTACTGGCTGGGCGCCATGGCCTGCGCGCTGCAGCCCTGGCTCTGGTCGCGCTGGCCCGCGCTGCGTCCGGTGGTGCACACCCAAGCCATGCGTCTCGGGCTGGTGCTCACCGTGGTGTTGACGCTGGGTATGGCCCTGCACTGGCCGGCGCTGTGGCCGCTGTGGCGGTTTCTGGCCGGAGTGGCCAGTGCGCTGGTCTTTGTCTACACCTCGGGCTGGTGCCTGGCGCGGTTGGCTGCGCTGGGGGCGCCACAACTCTCCGGCGTCATCTTTGTCGGCCCGGGGCTAGGCATCGCAGTCACCGGGCTGGCCGCGACGGCCCTGGTGGCCAATGGGCAATCCGCAGCTACTGGGTGGATGGCGATGGCCGCCTTGGCCTTGCTGCTGACCATGCTGCTCTGGCGCCAGTTGCAGGGCACGGTACCGCCGGCTGCGCCCGCCGTGGCGTCCCATGCCGCGGGCGGTAGTGCCATGGCGGTGCTGGCGGTGGCCTACGGGCTGGCCGGCTTTGGCTACATCATCACCGCCACCTTTTTGCCGGTGATTGCGCGCCAGGCGCTGCCCCAGTCCCTGTGGTTGGACCTGTTCTGGCCGCTGTTTGGTGTGGGCGTGGGGCTGGGCGCGCTGCTGACCATCCGCTTCCCCGCGCACTGGGACCGGCGCCACCTGCTCATGGCCTGCTACGCGCTGCAGGCCGCCGGTGTGCTGCTGGGCGTGTGGTGGCCCAGCCTGGCCGGGTTTGCGCTGGGCAGCCTGCTCATCGGCCTGCCGTTCACCGCCATCACCTTGTTTGCGATGCAGGAAGTGCGGCGCCTGCGGCCGCAAGGCGCCTCGGCCTTTATTGGCCTGCTGACGGCCGTCTATGGCTTGGGCCAGATTGCCGGCCCGCCCTGGGTGGCCTGGCTGCTGGCGCGCAGTCCCAGCACGGCGCAGGGCTTTGCGCTCTCGCTGGAAACCGCGGCGGCCAGCCTGCTGCTCGGTGTGGCGCTGTACTACGGTCTGGTCCGGCGTTATCCGCTGCGCTGATCGGCGTGCTCAAGCTGCGCTAGCGGACCCGCCCCCGGGGGGGCTTCGCCAGAGTGATATCGGTCGCAGTTTTTTGCTATCAAAGTAGTAGCTGCTCGCGCACGGACATCGAGGGCTGGAAGCCCGTTTGACTTTAAAATTGCGACATGTCTCTCCACCCCACCATCGCCACGCACAGTGGCACTTTCCACGCCGATGACGTTTTTGGCGTGGGCATCCTGATGGGCGTGTTCCCATCGCACACCCTGATCCGCACCCGCAAGCAGGAACTCATTGACGCCGCCGACTTCGCCGTTGACGTGGGCGGCAGCTGGGACGCTGCACGTGGCCGCTTTGACCACCACCAACGCGGCTTTGACGGCGCGCGCCCCGCGCAAGAGCTGGACGGCACCACCAAACCCGGCGTGGGCTACGCCAGTGCGGGCCTGGTCTGGTCCGCCTTTGGCACGGCCTATGTGAAAGCCTGGGCTGCCAACGCGGGCCAGACGCTGGACGACGCGGCCGTGGCAGAAATCGTGCGCTCCATTGACCACTCGCTGGTGCAATACCTCGACATCGTGGACACCGGCCAGGGCGATGTCTCGCCCGGCATCTTTGGCCTCTCTAGCCTCATCGCCCAGCTCAACACCCACTGGCTCGAAGAGCAGGGCCTGGACCTGGCAGCCAAGGCCGCACTGCTGGAAACCCGCTTTCGCGAAGCCATTGCCATCACGCGCAAGTTCCTCGACCACGCCATCAGCAAGAAGGTGGCCCAGCTGCGCGCCATGGACACCGTGCGCAACGCGCCGCGCCTGCTGGGCGGCCGTGTGCTGCACCTGCAAGAGGGTGGCATGCCCTGGACGCATGTGGTGGTGCACGAGATGCCCGAGGTGATGTTCGTCATCTACCCCGACTCCGACGGCAACCAGTACCAGATCAAGACCGTGCCGGTAGAGGCCGGTTCCTTCACCGCGCGCATGGACCTGCCCGAAGCCTGGGCCGGCCTGCGCGATGCCGAGTTGGCCGCCGTGAGCGGCGTGGCGGACAGCGTGTTCTGCCACCTCAACCTCTTCATTGGCGGCGCCCGCAGCTTTGAGGGCGCGGTCAAGCTGGCCGAACTGGCCCTGGCCCACCGCGCAGCGAGCGCGGCCTGATGCGGGCCGACCAGAAACCCACGGCCCTGCAGCAGGTCCGCACGGCGGTGCTGGCCAACATGAAGCCGGGGCTGGTGCTCTGGTGTGGGTTGGTGCTGCTCTTGCTGGCTTACCTGCTCAGCCCCGCCGTGGAAAGCGGGCTGCGCCAGTGGGGCGAACTCAAGCTAGCCTGGGGCTACACCGGCTCCTTTGTCACTTATGCCGCCTTTGCCGTGCTGGTGCCCGAGCTGCTGGCCTGGGCCGTGCTGCGCCAGCCGGTGCCGCGCACCATCGTCAAAGACATGGCCTTTGCCATCGTGGTGTTCGGCCTCATCGGCATGTCGGTGCAGGTGCTGTATGAGGTGCAGGTTGCCCTGTTCGGCAGTGGCAACGATGCGGCCACCATCATCAAGAAGATGCTGTTCGACCAGTTCGTCTACTCGCCGGTGTCCAACTTCATCATGGTGGGCGTCTTCCTCTGGAAGGACGAGGGCTTTCGCACGAGCACGCTGCGCTACTTCGGCACGCTGGACTTCTGGACCCAGCGCTACCTGCCCGTCATCATCGCGGTGTGGTGCGTGTGGGGCCCGGGCGTGCTGGTCATCTACTTCATGCCCACCGCGCTGCAGTTCCCCGTCGCCAGCCTCATCCTGAGTTTCTGGATCCTGATATTCAAGTTCATGCGCAAGGTCTAGGCACGCGGGCCTTCTGCTGCGCCACAAAACCGTCAAAGGCCTGCAGCAGCGGCTGCCAGCGTGCTGCGTTGCCTTCCAGCTGCGCCAGCGCAGCGCAGGTGGCTTCCAGGGTAGACAGCTGCCCCGGCGTGTGCGCCTTGCGGATGGCGTAGCGGCTCTCGGGTACTTCGGTCAACGCCAGCCGCGGCAAGCGCTGTAGCGCGGGGCTCTGGTGCAGCATCTTGCGGCTCTTGCGCCAGGTGGCATCCAGCACCACCAGCCGCAGCGTGTGCAGATCGCCCAGCCGTTCCACATCCAGCGCGTCGGGCACCGCATGGCCTGCATAGTCGGTGGGCGGGTACAGCAGCACGGTGGTTTTGTCATCGGGCATCAGCGCTTGCAACGCTGCGTTGTCCCACGCTTCGCCCACCACCAGTCGGCTGCCGGGCAGGCTCAGGTGCAGTAGGCGTGCGCTGTTCTTGGCGTGGTGCTCTTCCATCGGATGTTGCAGCACCAGCACCTCGCAGGCGGTGGCCGTGGGCGTGATGAAGCCGCAGATACAGCTTGCCAGCGGGCGCAGGCAGCGCGGGCAGATGGGGCGGCCCATCACGCTTCCATGTATTCCTGCAAGCCTTTCAACAGCGCCTCAAAGGTCACCTTGCAGCGCGGCGTGTTGCGCAAGTCCTCGTGCATGGTCAGCCAGGTCTCCAGGCTCAGGGTGAAGCTGTCCGGCAAGAGGTGCACCAGGTGCGGGTCGCGCCGGGCCAGCAGGCTCTGGCAGACCCCAATGCCGCAGCCGGCCCGGATTAGTGCGAGCTGGGCCACATCGTTGTCAGTGCGCAGCGCAAAGGCCTCGCGCTGCCAAAGCGTCATGCCCTTGCGGGCTGCGCGCACGAAAGCGCTTTCTTCGTCAAAGCCAATTAGCGCGTGCTGCGCCAGGTCGTCCAGTGTCTGCGGCGTTCCGCGCCGCTGCAGGTAGCTGGGGTGCGCATGAAATCCCAGGTGCACCTGTCCAATCCGGCGGGCAATCAGCTGTTCCTGTTTGGGGGGCGTCATGCGCACTGCAATGTCGGCCTCGCGCTGTAGCAGGTCCTGCACGCGGTTGGTCAACACCAGTTCCACCTTCAGGTCAGGGTAGGTCTCCTGCAACTGCGCCAACATGGGCGGCAGCACCTCCACGCCCATCACCTCGCTGGCGGTGATGCGCACCGTTCCCCGGATGCCGCTTCCCTGGCTCTCGGCCGCGCGTTTGAGTGCGGCGGCCGAGCTGCTCATGCTTTGGGCAAAGGGCTGCAGTGCCAGCGCCGCTTCGGTCGGTAGCAGCCCGGTTTGTGAGCGGGTGAACAGCGCCACGCCCAGGGCCTTCTCCAGCGCGTCAATGTGGCGCCCCACGGTGGGTTGGGCAATACCCATGGCGCGGGCCGCGCCCGAGAGCGAGCCCTCTTCCAGCACGCCCAAATACGAGCGGTACAGCTCCCAGCCAATCTCGGTGTGGTTCTCGGTAGTCATACATAAATGTATGGCTGCTGGTGCATGTTGGTCAATTGCTTATTAACCCGCGCCCTTCCAAACTTCATCCCATCGCAGCAAGGCAGGTCAGTACAAAAACCAATAGGGACTGGTCAAGAGGCTGCGAAGTAGCCACATCCTCAACCCTCTACTTTGACTTTAGGAGTTTCCCATGACTGTTTTGACTCAATACAAACATACCCACCTGCGCTTCAACCAGATTGCAGCGACTGCGTTGTTCGTCACCACCTTCACGTCAGCTTTTGGCGCCATCCCCGACGCGGGCGCGGCAGTCACCAAGCCCATTGTGCCCATGCACACAGTTGCTCCGGCAACTGTCTCGCACCATGCGCTAGTCACCCAATGGGTGGCATTCTGGAATGGCGACCTTGCACTAGCCAAATCCATCATCGCCCCTGACTTTGCCCTGCATGCCACCTTGCTCGACGGTCGACCTGACACGGCGATCAGTGGCCCTTTGGGCCTGGCAAGCTGGGTTTCGCAAAGCCACGGGCTCTTTAGTGACCTTCACTTCACGGTGCAAGTGGGTCCCATTGTGGACGGCGACTTTGCAGTGCTCCGGTGGGTGGCTGAGGGTCGCTATCGGGGAGGCATCCCTGGCGCCCATGCCGCGGTTGGCACACCGCTGCGATTCACCGGTACCGACACCCTTCGTATCGAGAGCGGGAAGGTGAAGGACTACTGGCTCAACGCTGACACTGGCGACCTGCTCATGCAACTGAAGTTCGGCCAACCCCCCGTAACAGTTGCCAAGTAAGCGAAGCAGCTTCACGCAGCAGAACCATTCTTCTCACAAGGAGCTTCAACATGGACAACAACAGAATCAAAAACACCACAGCATTGGTATTGGGCGCCACGGGTGGCGTGGGGGGTGAAGTGGCGCGCCAACTGCGCGATGCGGGCTGGACCGTGCGCGCACTGCGCCGCGGCGGCGACCAGCAAATGGAGCGGCGCGACGGCATGGTCTGGATGCGCGGCGACGCCATGAACCGCGCCGACGTCATGGCCGCGGCGCAGGGTTGCTCCGTCATCGTGCACGCCGTCAACCCGCCCGGCTACCGCCGCTGGGGCGAGCTGGTGCTGCCCATGGTGGACAACACCATCGCCGCCGCCAAGGCGGTGGGCGCCACCATCGTGCTGCCCGGCACCGTCTACAACTACGGCCCCAGCGCCTTCCCGGTGTTGAAAGAAGATTCCGCGCAAGAGCCGGTGACCCGCAAAGGCCTGATCCGCGTGGAGATGGAGCGCCGCCTGCAAGAAGCCAGCGGCCAGGGCTGCCAGGTCATCGTGGTGCGCGCGGGCGACTTCTTTGGCCCGCGCCTGGGCAACAGCTGGTTCTCGCAAGGCATCCTCAAGCCCGGCCAGCCGGTCACATCCATTGCCCTGCCCGGTGCACCCGGCGTGGGCCACCAGTGGTCTTACCTGCCCGATGTGGCGCGCACCATGGTTGAACTGCTGCAGCGCCGCGACACGCTGGCGCCCTTTGCCAGCTTCCACATGGCCGGCCACTGGGACGCCGATGGCACGCAGATGGCCGAGTCCATCCGCCGCGTCGTCGTGCGCCGCGGTGGTGCCCAGCCTACCCTGCGCGCGCTGCCCTGGTGGCTGCTGGCCCTGGCCTCGCCCTTTGTGCCCACGCTGCGCGAGCTGCGTGAGATGCGCTACCTGTGGAACGAGCCCGTGCGCATGGACAACGCCATGCTGGTGGCCACACTGGGCCGCGAGCCACATACCGCGCTGGACGAGGCGGTAGAGGCGGCGCTGGTGGGCATGGGCTGCCTGCAGCCGCAAGCTGCGACGGAGCGCATGGCCTCTATGGCCTGAGCCGTATGCGGCGCTGGCGCCATGGGCCGAGAATCGGGCCATGCCCCTGCCCACACCATCCCCCGAACACGCCCGCCTCATCGCCCTGCCCAAAGCCGAGGTGCACCTGCACCTGGAGGGCTGCTTTGAGGCCGCGCTCATCGCCCAATGGGCGCGCAGCGAAGGCGTCGCCCTGCCGCGCCCGCAGGAGGATTTGTTCAAGTTCTCCGGCCTGGCGGACTTTCTGGGCTTCCTCGATCTGGCCTGCGGCCTGGCCCGCACGCAAGACCGCCTGGTGGAACTGAGCTACGGCCTCAGCCAGCGCCTGGCGGCCAATGGCACGGGCTATGCCGATGTCATCTTCAACCCCACCCACTGGCACGCCTGGCACGGCCGCCTGGGCCCCATGCTCGACGCCATCCACGCGGGCTTTAGCGCAGCGGAGCAAGATGGCCTGCCCGGTGTGGGCCTGTGCGTCAGCCTGCTGCGCACGCAGTCGGCCGACGCGGCCATTGCGCTGGTGGACACCCTCACCACCCTGCGCCACCCGCGCGTGGTGGCTCTGTCGGTAGACGGCAACGAAGCCACCGCCGGCCGCACCGGGCCCCGGTTTGCCGAAGCCTTCCGCAAGGCCGCCAACGCCGGCCTGCGCCGCACTGTGCATGCGGGCGAATCCAGCGGGCCCGAGGGCGTGTGGGACGCCGTGGACCTGCTGGGCGCCGACCGCATCGACCACGGCGTGCGCGCCATCGAAGACCCGGCGCTGGTGCAAATGCTGGCAGACCGGCAGATCCCGTTGGGCGTGTGCCCCACGTCGAATCTGGTGCTGGGGGTGTATCCGTCTATCGAGGCGCACCCCATCGAGCGGCTGCGGCAGGCGGGTGTGCGTGTCTCGCTCAACACTGATGACCCGGCGCTGCTGGGTGCGAGTCTGGTGGGGGAGTACGCGCTGTGCCGGCAGGCGTTTGGGTGGACGGATGAAGTGACGCGGGAGGTAGCGAGGACTTCTATTGAGGCTAGTTTTGCGGGGGAGGATGTGAAGGCTGGACTACTGGAGAAGTTGAACGTCTGGTGAAGTAAATGCACTTAAAGCCTGCGGTTTATGGTCTGGGCACGGATTTCTTCACCGTCGATAGCTTCGATCCCTTGTCCTTAAAAACATGCGTTTCATACGTCTTAACCAACATTGCCTTGGCCACGTGGGTGACTGTGGAACAGATAGAGCATGGCTCTCATAAAAGCGGCAACTCGAGATCTTTTTAGTGTTGAATTGCGTTGAAGCTTGACCCGAGCTTTCCACCCAATTTTGATCCACACGATTTATATGCACAAAGTGCTCACGTTGTGGATAAGTTCTTGATCTTCTCCTTTTTGGGTTCAGCCTTTGCAGTGCTGTTTTTGAATCGATAGCTGTCGTTTCCAGTTTCAAGGATATGATGTGTAGATCTGCTTCAGATTGCGCCGCTGTTTCCGAGATTTTGTTGCCTCCAATTCCAGCCAGCTAGTTAGCTTTTCGGCATAGGAATCCAGCTTCTTTGGGCTGACCCGCCTGGGGTAGCTAGGCTCAATTTCCTCTGAGCTGAGGTACTTCTTTACGGTGTTGCGAGCCAGGCCTGTACGCCTGGAAATCTCGCGGATGGACATTTGTTCCCGTAGTGCCCAACGCCTGATGACATTCAATGTCGCCACGTCTATCACTCCTAAATTCCCCCTGCTTTAAAAACTAGCAGGGTAGGGCCAACGTGGATCAAATTTGGGCGGAAATAACTGCTCGAAGTGGATCAGTTTTCAACGGAAATCAACACTCTGTGGGCTTGAATGGTCTGAAACCATTGTGATCGCCGAGTTTGATCATGCGCTGGATCAAATATTCCCGTGTCGGTCGGAACGATATTTGTTGAATCAAATAAGCGTACGTGGTTAGTCAAATCAGTAACTAGTGAAGAAGTGACAAGCCCTTCCTTAATTGCTGTCAATAGGTGAGTCTTTCCGGACCCGTTTACTCCAGTAAGAACCACAAAGCTTGGAAGCGTTACGTTTTCTAGACTGGTAATTGACTTGTGAACTCGAGCGAAGCTTAGGATGTTCTGCATTTGATAGTGGTCCTCCCGGCGCAAACTATTCGATTGAATAGGTAGCGCTAGAAAATGATAGTACGTAGATACTCGTCCACTGTCTTCCCCCAAACGAGTGATGATGCGATCAAAAACAAAACAGCTCCTGATTTGCTACCAAATCAGGAGCTTCTTGCGCAATGAATACGGGGGCTAGAGGCCAATAAGCCTCATATCTCTCCTCCGAAGACCAATCAAACCACCCCAGCCCTCTCCAACATCGCGTGCAGCAACACATTGCACCCCGCGGTGATGTGCTCCGGCTTCGCGTCCTCAATCTCGTTATGGCTGATGCCGTCCTTACAGGGGATGAAGATCATGCCGGCGGGGGCCAGTTTGGCCATGTAGACGGCGTCGTGGCCGGCGCCTGAGACGGCGGGCATGTTGGAGTAGCCCAGCTTCTTGGCGGCGCGGCCCACGGCGTCCACGCAGTTGTCGTGGAAAGCAATCGCGTTGTAGCTGGACACCATTTCAATCTTCACGTCCACACCGTGCTCCTGGCCCACCTTGGCGGCAAAGGCTTTCACCTCGTCGGCCATCTGGTCCACCAATGCGTCTGTGGCGTTGCGCAGGTCGATGCTGAACTTCACGCGGCCGGGGATCACGTTGCGGCTGTTGGGGAACACCTGCACCATGCCCACGGTGCCGCGGCCGTGCGGCGGGTGGCGGTGTGCTGCTGCCACCACGTCTTGCATGATGCGCGTGGCGGCCAAGAGCGAATCCTTGCGCAGCGCCATGGGTGTGGGGCCGGCGTGTGCTTCCATGCCGGTCACGGTGCAGTCAAACCAGCGGATGCCCAGCACACCGCTGACCACGCCAATGGTCACGTCGTTGTCTTCCAGCACCGGGCCTTGTTCGATGTGCGTCTCGAAGTACGCGCCAATCGGGTGGTCGCCGGGCTCCTGCGTGCCGATGTAGCCAATGCGCTCCAGCTCGCCCTTCACGGTCTTGCCTTCGGTGTCCGTCGCGGCATACGCATGCTCCAGCGTGAAGGCTTTGGCAAACACGCCCGAACCCATCATCACCGGCACAAAACGCGAGCCTTCTTCGTTGGTCCAGAAGGCCACTTCGATGGGGGCTTCGGTCTCAATGCCCAGGTCGTTCAAGGTGCGCACCACCTCGATGCCGGCCAGCACGCCGTAGTTGCCGTCGAACTTGCCACCGGTGGGCTGGGTGTCGATGTGGCTGCCGGTCATGATGGGCGGCAGGCTGTTGTTGCGACCCGCGCGGCGCATGAAGCCGTTGCCGATCTTGTCGATGGTGATGGTCATGCCGGCATCGCGTGCCCAGCCCAGCACCAGGTCGCGGCCCTGCTTGTCCAGGTCGGTCAGCGTCAGGCGGCACACGCCGCCCTTGGGCGTGGCGCCAATCTGCGCCAGCTCCATGAGCGAGGCCCAGAGGCGCTCGCCGTTGATGCGGACCTTGTCGATATCGATGGCGGTTGCGGTGGTCATGGTGGTGTCCTTCGGGCTTAGCTTTGGTTTAACGCTTTACGGCGGTGGGCGCCAGCGTCTCGGCGCGCAGGCGGCTGGCGGAGAAGTTGTCGTTGAAGGCGGGGCGCTTCAGGTAGCGGCCCTTGCCCTTCACAGCGCGCAGGTCGCCCTGCACATAGACCAGCTCACCCTGGCTGATGGTGTGGCTGGGGATGCCCTTCACCTGGCGGCCTTCGAAGATGTTGAAGTCACCTTTGCTGTGCTGCGTCTTGACCGACAGGGTTTTGGTGCCGGCGGGGTCCCACACCACCAGGTCGGCATCGGCGCCCACGGACACGCTGCCCTTTTGCGGGTAGATGTTGAACAGCTTGGCGGTGTTGGCAGACGTCACCGCTACAAACTCGCTGGGCGTCAGGCGGCCGGTATTCACGCCTTCGTCCCAGATCACGGCCAGGCGCTCTTCCACGCCGCCGCAGCCGTTGGGGATCTTGGTGAAGTCGTCCTTGCCCGCGGCCTTCTGCGCTGCGCAGAAGGTGCAGTGGTCGGTGGCGGTGGTGTGCAGGTTGCCGCTCTGCAGGCCGCGCCACAGGAATTCGCTATTGCCCTTGGGGCGGAAGGGCGGGCTCATGACGTGGGCGGCGGCGGTGGCAAAGTCGGGGTGGCGGTAGACGCTGTCGTCCAGCACCAGGTGGCCGGCCAGCACTTCGCCGTACACGCGCTGGCCGCGTGCGCGGGCGCGGGCAATGGCCTCGGCCGCTTCCACGCAGCTCACGTGCACCACGTAGATGGGCACGTTCAGCACGTCGGCAATGGCAATGGCGCGGTTGGCGGCTTCGGCTTCCACCATGGGCGGGCGGGAGAGCGGGTGGCCTTCGGGGCCCTTGATGCCCATCTCGGACACCGTTTTCTGCAGCAGGTAAACCAGCTCACCGTTCTCGGCGTGCACGGTGGGCATGGCGCCCAGTTCCAGCGCGCGCTTGAAGCTGTTCACCAGCGTTTCGTCGTCGCACATGATGGCGTTCTTGTAGGCCATGAAGTGCTTGAAGCTGTTCACGCCCTCTTGCTGCACCAGCGTACCCATGTCCTGGCGCACCTGTTCGCTCCACCAGGTGATGGCGACGTGGAAGGTGTAATCGGACGCCGACTTCTCGGCCCAGCCGCGCCACTTGCGGTAGGCGTCCATGATGTTCTCTTGCGGATCAGGGATGACGAAGTCGATGATGGTGGTGTTGCCGCCCGCCAGCCCGGCCGCGGTGCCGGTGTAGAAGTCGTCCATGGTCACCGTGCCCATGAAGGGCAGCTGCATGTGGGTGTGCGGGTCAATGCCGCCGGGCATGACGTACTGGCCGCCCGCGTCCACCGTGGTGGCGCCGGCCGGGGCCGTCAGGTTCTCGCCGACGGCGACGATCTTGCCGTCCTGGGTGATCACATCGGCGCGAAAGGCGCGGTCGGCGTTCACCACGGTGCCGCCTTTGATCAGAATGCTGGTCATAAATGCTCCTAAAAACGTAGCTGCTTGCGCAATGGATACGGGGGCTAGAGGCTGATTTGATGCATAAACGCCAGCTCAGGCGGCCTGGCGCATGGGGTTATTGGGGTGGGTGGTCCAATCCGCATGTTTATCGCTCACCAGGCTGCCAGTGCGCAAGTCTTTTTCGCCGGGTGCCAGGTCGCGCAGGGAAATAGTGTTCGGCACGGGGCACACGGTCACGCACAGGTTGCAGCCCACGCATTCGTCTTCCTTCACCTCGAAGAAGCGCTTGCCGTCCTTCATGTTGGTGATGGCCTGGTGGCTGGTGTCTTCGCAGGCAATGTGGCAGCGGCCACACTGGATGCAGCTGTCCTGGTTGATGACGGCCTTGCTGATGTGGTTCAGGTTCAGGTAGCGCCAGTCGGACACGGTGGGCACCGCCTTGCCCACGATCTCGCTCACGCTCTTGAAGCCCATTTCGTCCATGTAGTCGGACAGGCCGCTTTCCATTTCCTGCACGATCTTGAAGCCGTAGACCATGGCGGCGGTGCAGACCTGCACGGTGCCGGAGCCCAGGGCGATGAAGTCCAGCGCGTCGCGCCAGTTGCCAATGCCGCCAATGCCGGAAATGGGCATGCCGGCGGTGGCGGGGTCGCGGGCGATTTCGGCCACCATGTTCAGCGCAATCGGCTTCACCGCCGGGCCGCAGTAGCCGCCGTGGCTGCCCTTGCCACCGGTGCTGGGCGACATGGTGAGCGTGTAGGGGTCCACGCCCATGATGGAGTTGATGGTGTTGATGAGGCTCACCGCGTCGGCCCCGCCGCGCTTGGCCGCCTGGGCGGGCTTGCGGATGTCGGTGATGTTGGGCGTGAGCTTCACGATGACGGGCAGCTTGCTGTACTGCTTGCACCAGGCGGTGACCATCTCGATGTATTCGGGCACTTGGCCCACGGCGGCACCCATGCCGCGCTCGCTCATGCCGTGGGGGCAACCGAAGTTGAGCTCGATGGCGTCCGCGCCGGTGTCTTCCACGCGGGGCAGGATGGCTTTCCAGCTTTTCTCCTCGCAGGGCACCATGAGGGACACGATCATCGCGCGGTCGGCCCAGTTGCGCTTTACTTCGGTGATCTCGCGCAGGTTCAGTTCCAGGTCGCGGTCGGTGATGAGCTCGATGTTGTTGAAGCCCATGAGGCGGCGGTCGTTGGACAGCAGGGCGCCGTAGCGCGGGCCGTTGACGTTGACGACCGGTGGGCCGGCTTCGCCCAAGGTCTTCCAGACTACGCCGCCCCAGCCCGCTTCAAACGCGCGGTTGACGTTGTAGGCCTTGTCGGTAGGCGGGGCGGAGGCGAGCCAGAAAGGGTTGGGGCTCTTGACGCCGCAGAAGGTGGTTTCCAGATTGGCCATGGTGATTCTCCAGATAGGGGCGCGCGGCGTTCAGGCGCTGATTGCGGCGTGGATGGCGAGGGCGGATTGCTTGCCGTGTTCCACGGCTTCGACGGTCAGGTCCAGCCCGCCGGCGCGGCAGTCACCACCGGCCCAGACGCCCTTGAGGTTGGTGGTGCCTGCTTCGTCGGTGGCAATCTTTCCGCCGCTCAGGGTCAGGCCGGCTTCTGCCAGCACCGGGTTGCCCAGCTTCTGGCCAATGGCCTTGAGCACGGTGTCTGCGGCAAAGGTCTCGGTCTGGCCGGTGGCTTGCAGCTTGCCGTCCACCAAGGCTTGGCGGGCAAAGGTGATGCCCTTGACGTGGCCGCTGTCACCCAGCACCTCCACGGGCGCGAGCCAGTGGTGGATGGTGACGCCATTGGTTTGCGCCCATTCCTGTTCGGCCTTGGAGGCGGACAGGCTCTCGGGCCCACGGCGGTAGACCATGTGTACCTCCTCAGAACCCAGCAGCTTGCTTTGCACGGCGGCGTCCACGGCGGTCATGCCGCCGCCGATGACCACCACGCGGCGGCCTACCGGCAGGGTGGATTTGTCTTCGGTCTGGCGCAAGGTGGCAATGAAGTCCACCGCGTCTTGCACGCCTTGCAGGCTTTCGCCGGTAACGCCGAGCGCCTGGGTGGTGGCCAGGCCCATGCCAAGGAACACCGCCGCGTAGTCCTTGCGCAGCGCATCCAGCTGGGCCACGGTTTCCAGCTTCCAGTTGTTCTGGATGGTGATGCCACCAATCTCCAGCAGCCATTGCACTTCACGCTGGGCAAAGTCACCGGGCGTTTTGTAGCTGGCCAAGCCATATTCGTTCAGGCCACCGGCCTTGGGCTTGGCGTCAAACACCACCACGTCGTGCCCCTCACGCGCCAGCGTGTAGGCACAGGCCAGGCCCGCGGGGCCGGCGCCCACCACGGCCACCTTTTTGCCGGTGGAGGGGGCGCGGGTAAAGATTTGCGGCTTGTCGCTTTCCATCAGTGCGTCCACCGCGTGGCGCTGCAGGCGGCCGATGGCCACGGGGCGGTCTTCCTGCGTGTTGCGCACGCAGACGGCCTCGCACAGGTTCTCGGTGGGGCAGACGCGGGCGCACATGCCGCCCAGCGGGTTGCTCTCCAGAATGGTGCGCGCTGCACCACGCAGGTTGCCATCGCCAATGCGGCGAATGAAGGAGGGCACGTCGATGCTGGTGGGGCAGGCTGTGGCGCAGGGCGCGTCGTAGCAGTAGAGGCAGCGCTCGGCTTCCAGCAAGGCCTGTGAAGGCGTGAAGCGTGGGGTGGCGTCGGCGAAACGGGCGGCGTATTCCTCGCTGCTGAGGCGGCCGACTCGGACGTCGACAAAGGATGTGTTGGGGGTGGACACGCGGGCAACTCCTTTAAAAACTGACCGTTTGGTCAAGTCATGAGTTGCATGCTAGCAATCCACGTGCCACGCTGTAACTAGGGGTTTGCCCGGAACCCCGCAGCCTGCTCCGGTTTGCCGCAACAGGCCCGAATGCGACCGTTATCTGGTTAGGAAGTCGGCCACGGCCTGCGTCACCACGGCATCGCGCAACAGGCGGGTGTGCCCCAGGCCTTCGGTGGCCAGCAGCTGTGCGTTGGGGATGGCGTTGGCAAAAGTGGTGCCGTCGGCAAAGCGGTTGATGCGGTCACCCCGGTCGTGCACCACCAGTGTGGGCTGGGTGATGCGCGGGCCGCTGGCGTCGGGTTCGAACTGCGCCATGACGATGCCCTCACGCGCCTCGATGCGCCGCTGCAGGGCGGCGCGCATGGGCTCGTGCAGGCCAAACACCTGGGCGAACAGGCGTGTGTACTCGCGCGGAGAGGCGGGCGGCGCCAGCAGCACCAGGCGCTCGGTGGGCAGGCCGCGTGCGGCCGCAAACGCCAGGCCGTTGGCGGCCAGCGAGTGCGCCACCACGCCCTGCACGGTATGCCCCTGCTGCGCCAGGCGTGCCAGGGTGTATTCGATAGCGCGGGCGAACTGCGGCAGGTTGCTCACCCTGCCCGCGTTGCGGCCGTGGGCAGGCAAATCCAGCAGCACCGGCCGCAGCCCCTGGACGATCAGGGCCTGCGCCAGCGGCAGCATCTGGGCTGCGTGGCCACCCCAACCATGCACCAGCAGCACGCACGTGTTCTCGGCTGGTGCGCTCTTTTCCGGTGCGGCGGGGTGGCGCAGGGGGTGGTGCAGCGTGAGGCTGGCGTCTTCAAAGGCCCAGCGCTCCTGCGTCCAGTGGCCGGGCCAGGGGCGGTCGCGGCGCAGCCAGCGCGGGGGCAGCGGGGTGCCAAACAGGCGGTAGGCCAGGCGTAGCCCCAGTGCGGGCCAAAAGCGCTGGGCGGCCCCAAGGGCCAGGCGCAGCACGCGGGTGGCAGGGTTACTGGCGTAGAAATCGGACGTGGCTTTTAGGGCGGTGCTGGTCATGGCAGGCTCCGGTGGTGGGAACTTAGAAGAGAACGCTGTCGGCATTGCTGCGCGGCAGGGCCTGCAGGATGTCGCGCAGACGGGCGCGCACGTAGAGGACGGCAGCAATGGCGAGCAGGGGCAGGGCAGAGATCAACATGTGGCTTCCTTTCTTCGCACAGTCGTGCGAAATTGAGTCAAACGAAGGGACGGGGTGGACATGGCAAAACTTCAGATGCGGTAGCTGGCCAGAATGCGCTGCCAGGTGGCCTGGGCGCGTTGGGCGGCGTGGGGGTCGCGCAGAAAGCGCACGTCGTGCAGTAGCACCATGATGGCGCCGTTGAGTTCGGACACCAGCAGACCGGGGTCGGTGTCGGCGCGCAGGTGCCCAGCTTCCACGGCCTGCAGCACGGTGCGGCGCAGCGCGGCGCGCCAGCGCGTCACTTCTTGCAGCAGGACTTCACGAAGCTCGCCCTCGCGGTCGTCCAGCTCAAAGGCGCCGGCGGTGTAGAGGCAGCCCGAGTGCACTTCCACCTGATGCACGCGGGTGATCCAGCGCTGGGCGATGCCGTCCAGGCGGGGCAGGCCCTTGGGCGCCTGCATGGCTGGCACAAACACATCGGCCAGAAAGCGGCGGCCATATTCCTCGATGACCGCCTTTTGCAGGGCCTCGCGCGAACCCACGCGGGAAAACACGCCGCTCTTGGACAGGCCGGCTCGGTCCGCCACCACTTGCAGGTTGATGGCTTCCAGGCCCTCGTCAGCGGCGAGCTGCAGTGCCGCGTCCACGATGGTGGCGCGGGTCAGCTCGCTTTTAAAGGTTTTGGCATCCATGTCGCAACTTTAGCACAACTGTGCGAAATTGCAATGTCAACGCGATGTCACGTCACTGTCACGAAGCCTGGCGACAGTCCCAAGCTTTGCCATCCTTTTGAAAGATTCGCCATGTCCTTCCGTTCATTCTGTGCCTTGGCCCTTGCAATGAGTCTGACTGCATGCGCCACGGCCCCCGGCGCCCAGCGTTCCACGTTCACTTTCGGGCTGTGGGGTGACATGCCTTACAAAAAGGCGGGTGACGATGCCAAGCTGCCTGCGGTACTGGCCAGCATCAATGCCTCCGATGTGGCGTTTTCGCTCTATGACGGCGATATCAAGGACGGCAGCTCCAAGTGCACAGACGATATCTACACGGATGCACTGGCCATGTTTGGCAGCATGAAGAAGCCCGTGGTCTATGTGCCTGGTGACAACGAATGGACCGACTGCCACCGCAGCAACAACGGCGGCTTTGACGCGCTGGAGCGGCTGGCGCATCTGCGTAAGGCGATGTTTCCCACGCTCAACAGCTTGGGTCAGACCACCCTGCCATTGGAGCACCAGGGCAAGCTGGGGGAAAAGTATGTGGAAAACATCCGCTTCCGCTATGGCCCCGTGGTGTTTGCCGGTCTCAATGTGCCTGGCAGCAACAACAACGTGATCATGAGCGCCCAAGAATGCACCGCCAAGAGTGCCCGCAACGCCGCGCAATGCGACGCCTCCAATGCCGAGTACCTGGAGCGCGACGCTGCCAACATCCAGTGGCTGGAATCCACCTTCGCCCAGGCCAAGTCCGAGAACGCCGACGGAATAGTGTTGGTGTTGCAGGCGGACCCCGGCTTCGACTTGCCCGAGACCGAGGACAACAACGAAAGCCTGCTACCCCAGTACAGCGGGTACCGCAACTTCATGGCTGCCGTGATCAAGCAGACCGAAAACTACAAAGGTCAAGTACTCTTTGTGCATGGCGACACCCACTACTTCAAGGTGGACAAGCCGCTGTACAGCCCCTCCAAGCTGTTGCCCAACCTGACGCGCCTGCAGACCTTTGGCAGTCCGAGCCTGCATTGGGTCAAGGTGGGGGTGGAGCCCGGCAGCGCCCACCTGTTCAACATTCAGCCGGTGATCGTGCACCAGCCCTGAATCAGCGCACCGATTGGCCCTGGCTTGCCTGTTGCAGCCAGGTGCTGAAGTGGCGCAGGGCGGACTTGTCCTCGCTGCCTTCGGGCAGCACCAAGTAATAGTGGCGCGCGCCGGGCAAAGGTGCCGGGTGGGCCAGCACCAGCTCACCGCGGGCCAGCTCGGCCTCGATCAACAGGCGCGGCACCAGAGCCACCCCCATGCCCTGGGTGGCGGCGGCCGTGGTCATGGAGAACTGTTCATAGCGGGCGCCGGCCAGGGCCAGTGGGGCGTCCACGCCCTGGGCGGCAAACCACAATTGCCAGCTGTCGGGTCGGGTGCTTTGTTGCAACAAGGGCATGGCGGCCAGGGAACGGGCGCTCAGGCTTTTGCGGCCGGCCAGCAGCGTGGGGCTGCACACGGCGACCACTTCTTCTTCCATCAAGGGCAGGCTGTGCGTGCCCGCCCAGTGTTGTACCTGGGTAGCGGTGCCGGCGAAGATGGCGGCGTCAAACGGGGTGTCGGCGAAAAGGAAGGGGCGGGTGCGGGTCTCGATGTGGATGGTGGTGTCGGGGTGCTGTGCCTTGAAGGCTTGCAGGCGCGGAATCAGCCAGCGCGCGGCAAACGTGGGCACGCTGGCGAGCTGTACCGTGCCGCCGTGCCCCTGGGTGGACATCAGGTCCAGCGTGTCCTGCTCCAGCCCGCGCAGGCGCAAAGCCACCTGCCGGGCGTAGCGGGCACCGGCGGTAGTGAGCGCTACGCCATGCCGTGTGCGACGAAACAGGGGTGTGCCGACCAGTTCTTCCAGCGTGGTGATCTGGCGGGAGATGGCGCTTTGGGTGAGCGCGAGCTCTTGCGCGGCGCGGGTAAAGCTTTCGTGCCGGGCGGCAGCGTCAAAACTCAGCAGGGCCTGGGTGGCGGGAATCTTGCGGCGCATGGGAATCAGGGTGTGCAGGGTGGTTGTGCAGCGAGGTCGCGCACATGGTGGGCGGCTGCGCGTGCGCTGTTCAGGCGCGCCTCGTCCAGCGTGGCAATCAGCAGCGTGGTTTCGCGTCCGGCCTGCGCCACCGCCTGCCCATCGGGCGCAGCCAGCAGGCTCAGGCCGCCGTATTGCACGGGGCCTTCGGCGCCCACGTAGTTGGCATAGGCCACATAGAGCTGGTTTTCGTAGGCCCGTACCGGTACCAGGGACTGCGCGACGAAGTCGTACTCCGGCATATTGGCCGTGGGCACCACGATGAGGTCAGCGCCGGCCAGCGCAAGGCCCCGCGTGGCCTCGGGAAACTCCACGTCGTAGCAGATCAGCAAGCCCAGGTTCCAGCCTTGCAGCGCAAAGGTAGCGGCACTGGGCGCCCCGGCTGAAAACTGTTGACGGTCGAGGTCGCCAAACAGGTAGGTCTTTCGGTAGTTGAGGCAGCGTTGGCCCTGGGCATCGATACATTGCGCGGCATTGAAGACGGCGCCACTCGCATCGCGCTCCGGGTAGCCGTAAACGATGGCCAGGCCATGGCGCTGCGCGATGGTAGCGATTGCCTGCGCCCACGCTCCATCAGCGGACAGGGCCAGTTGCCGTACGGCGGCGCTTCCGATGGCGTAGCCACTCACAAACATCTCTGGGCAAACCAACAGCTGCGCGCCAGAGGCTGCGGCCTGCGCAGCGGCGTGCTCCAGGCGCTGCAGATTGCCCGCCACATCCAAGGGCGCGGGTGCGCACTGCAGCAAGGCCAGGGTCAGTGGGGGGCGCATGGCTCAGTCCGGCAAGGCCATGGGGCCCAGATTGGCAAACACATCGCCTGGGCCCGGGTTGCTCGCGTGCGTCTTGCCGCCCAGGTGGTGCACGATGCCCCAGACGGCGTTGAGCGAGGTCTGCACCGCGCCTTCGACCCATGCGGGCGTCCATGACACATCGTCACCCGCGATGAACAGGCCTTTTTGCTCGGCAGGAAATTCGTCCTGCATGAAGTGGGCATACATGCGTTGGTTGTAGCGGTAGTGGCCCGGCAGTGCGCCCTTGAAGGCGCCGAGGAAGTAGGGGTCGGCCTCCCAGGAGACGCAGATGGGGTCGCCAATGATGTGGCTGGCAATGTCCACCTTGGGATAAATCTTCTTGAGCGCCTGCAACGCAAGCTTGACGCGCTTTTCGGGTGATTGCGGCAGCATCTTGAGTGCATCGCCCATCCATGCGTATGAGAGGCAGATAACGGCAGGTTGGTCGGATCCGTTGTCAAACAGGTAGGTGCCGCGTGTGAGCCGGTCGGTCAGCGTCATGCTCATCACGTCGCGACCGGTCTCGGGGTCTTTGTCTTTCCAGAAGGGGCGGTCCACCATGACAAAGGTCTTGCTGGACTGCATGTAGCGCGTGCGGTCCAGCGCCATCCACATCTTTTGCGAGAACAGGGGCTCTTCCACCGCAATTTGCGTAGTCAGCAGCCAGCTCTGGCAGGTGGTGAGCACGGCGCTGTAGTGCCGTGTGTCGCCCCAGCAGTCGGTCACGGCCAAGCGGCCATCGGCAGCGCGGGCAATGGCCGCCACGCCAGCGCGTGTGGCGCCCGCGTGCAGGCTTTGCAGCGTGGTGCCTGCGGGCCAATGGACGATGTGCTCGGGAGCATGGCGCCACAGGCCGTGGGGTACCTGGTCGGCCCCGCCCACGATGAGGCGTTGCTCGTCATCGCAATTAGTCAGGACCACGCGCAGGATTTCGAGCATGGAGTTGGGGAAGTCCGAATCCCAGCCACCCGTGCCAAAGCCGACCTGGCCAAAGATCTCGCGGTGCCGGAAAGACAGCTTGGAGAAGGCCTTGGAGCTGGCAATGAAGTCATAGAAGGTGCGGTCGTCCCACAGGGGCACCAGGGTGTTCCAGAGGCGCTTGAGCGTGGGCACGTCGCGCTGGCGTATGGCCTCCTGCATGTCGGAGAAGCGGGCGTCGTCTTCCAGCGCTTGGGCCCAGGCGTCGGCCACCTCGCGGAACACGGCGGGCAGGTCGTCCAGTGCCTGCGCGTAGTGGGTTTCGCCTTCGAGGTCGACAACCGTACTGCCCGAGGCGGGGGTGAGCGGGTTGGGGAAGGGGCGGGTCTGCAGACCTAGTTGCTTAACGTAGTGGTAGAAGGCCGTGCCCGAGACGGGGAAGCGCATGCCGCCGAGCTCAGCTACGGTGTTCTTGGTGCCTTCAAAGATCTGCGAGCGCAGGCGTCCGCCCATCTTGGAGGCCTCGTAAAGCACGGGCTTGAGGCCCAGTTTCATGAGCTCATAGGCTGCAACCATGCCGGCCATGCCCGCACCCACGATGGCCACCTCTTCGCCCAGGCGCGCGGCCGGCAACTGGCCCAGACCGTCGGGGTGGGTAATCCAGTCGTCAAACGCAAAGGGAAAGTCTGGTCCGAAGATAGTGACGGGAGGATGTGTAGCGGAGGGTTTGCTTGATGTGGTGTTGTCCATGGCAGAGAGCCCAGAAACAAAAGCGCACTATGGCACAGGCATGCATTTGTCGCAAGATTGAAGAGAAGATCAATAGCTACAAGCGTTGTGATGGCGTTTAAGTATTCGCACATCGCATATTTGAGTGCGAAAACCTTGCTTGTGTGAAGCCCGGCACAGGGCTACCATAGCCACCCGACCATAGCCCGGAGTTACCCCATGCCGCACGCCGCTTTCCATTGGCAAGACCCCTTTCTGCTCGACAGCCAACTCAATGAGGATGAGCGCATGCTGCGCGACGCGGCCCAGACCTACGCGCAGGAACGCCTGCTGGCCCGCGTGACGGAGGCGTTTCGCAACGCGCATACCGACCCGGCCATCTTCCGCGAGATGGGCGCGCTGGGTCTGCTGGGTCCCACCATTCCCGAAGAGTACGGCGGCCCCGGCCTCAACTACGTGGCTTACGGCCTGATAGCCCGCGAGGTGGAGCGGGTGGACAGCGGCTACCGCAGCATGATGAGCGTGCAAAGCAGTTTGGTGATGGTGCCCATCTTTGAGTTCGGTACCGAGGCACAAAAGCAGAAGTACCTGCCCAAGCTGGCTACGGGCGAGTGGATTGGCTGCTTTGGCCTGACCGAGCCCGACCACGGTTCTGACCCCGGCAGCATGGCTACACGTGCCCACAAGGTGGCCGGAGGTTACAAGCTCAGCGGCAGCAAGATGTGGATCAGCAACAGTCCTATCGCCGATGTGTTCGTGGTCTGGGCCAAGGAGGTGTCCGAAGGTGGCGCCGTGGGTCCGATCCGCGGCTTTGTGCTGGAGAAGGGCATGGCCGGGCTGTCGGCGCCCGCCATCCACGGCAAGGTGGGCCTGCGTGCCAGCATCACCGGCGAGATCGTGATGGATGGCGTGTTCTGCCCTGAGGAAAACGCCTTTCCCGAGGTTCAGGGACTCAAGGGCCCGTTTACCTGCCTCAACAGCGCGCGTTACGGGATTGCCTGGGGCGCGCTGGGCGCAGCCGAAGACTGCTGGTTGCGCGCGCGCCAGTACACGCTGGACCGCAAGCAATTCGGCCGCCCGCTCGCTGCCAACCAGTTGGTGCAGAAGAAGCTGGCCGACATGCAGACCGAGATTGCGCTGGGCCTGCAGGGTTGTCTGCGCCTGGGCCGCATGAAGGACGATGGCACAGCCTCGGTCGAGATCACCTCCATCCTCAAGCGCAACAGTTGCGGCAAGGCGCTGGACATTGCCCGTATGGCGCGCGACATGATGGGTGGTAACGGCATCAGCGACGAGTTTGGCGTGGCGCGTCACCTGGTGAACCTGGAGGTAGTGAACACCTACGAGGGTACGCACGACATCCATGCACTCATCTTGGGTCGCGCGCAGACGGGCATAGCCGCCTTTGCCAACTAAGGTCGCCTAGCGCGTGAAGGGCTGTGCGTTCTGGCTCGCGATGAAGTTACGCAGCCACAGCGCGCTGTCTTTGGGAACGCGTTGCTGCGTGGGGTAGTCCACATAGCAGAGGCCAAAACGACGCGTGTAGCCGTGGCCCCACTCGAAGTTGTCGAGCAGTGACCAAGCCAGGTAGGCACTGACCGGCACCCCGGCGTCGCGCGCCTGGGCCACCGCCGCAATGTGCGACTGCAGGTAGTCGCGCCGCACCGGGTCGTGCACGCGGCCGTCCTGGAGCACATCGTCCATGGCCGCACCGTTCTCGGCAATGTAGATGTCGGGCAGGCGGTAGTCCTGGTGGATGCGCAGCAGCATTTCGCGCAGGCCGTCGGGCCAGATTTCCCAGCCCATGTCGGAAAACGCGGACGTGGCGCAGCGCACTTCGGCTGCATGCGGAAAGGGCTTGGCTGCGCTGTGCTCCACATGGCCGCGCGAGTAATAGTTGATACCCAGGCTATCAATGGGTTGGCAGATGGTGGCCAAGTCGTCCGCGTGCACCGAGGGCACCAGTGCGCCGTAGCCGTCCCAGATGTCCTGCGGGTAGTGGCCCAGAAACATGGGCTCCATGAACCAGCGGTTGAACACTCCGTATGCGTTGTGCGCGGCCTGACGCGAGGCGGCGGAGTCATCGGCTGCGTGGTAGGGCTTCACATCCAGCACCACGCCCAGGCGTGCTGTGCGTGTGTTCGCGCGCAAGGCCTGCATGCCCAGGCCATGGGCCAGCATCAGGTGGTGCGCCACCTGCAGGGCCTTGGCCTGGTCCATCTCGCCGGGCGCATGGCGCCCTTCGAGGTAGCCCACGGTGGCCGAGCAGCGCGGTTCGTTGAAGGTGGCGTAGCCGTACACGCGGTCGGCCAGGCGCTGGGCCACCACCGCTGCATAGTCGGCAAAGGCGTGGCAGGTGTCGCGGTTCAACCAGCCACCCTCGCGGTGCAGGCCCAGGGGCAAGTCCCAGTGGTAGAGCGTGGCATAGGGTGCAATACCTTTTTCCAACAGGCGGTCCACGAGGCGTTCGTAAAAGTCCAGCCCCTTGGCATTGACGGCGCCTCGCCCTTGCGGGACCACGCGCGGCCAGGCAATCGAGAAGCGGTAGGCATTGTGGCCCAGCGCGGCGATGAGGTCCACGTCCTCGCGCCAGCGGTGGTAGTGGTCGCAAGCCACGTCGCCCGTGCTGCCATCCTTGATGCGTCCGCTCTTGTGGGCAAACTCGTCCCAGATGCTGGGCAGGCGGCCATCGGCCTGCGCGGCGCCCTCGATCTGGTAGGCCGAGGTGGAGGCTCCGAAGTGAAAACCGGGGGGGAAGGTCATGGCGCGAAGTCCAGCGGCGCGGGCCGCTCGCAGGTGGTGGTGAGGGTCTGGGTCTGGCCGGTACGTGCGGCGTCCAGCGCGCGCTCCATCACTTCGAGCACATGCAGTGCCATCTCGGCGCTGCAGCGGTGCGGACGTTGCTCTTGCAGTGCCTGCGCCATGTCGATCAGGCCCAGGCCGCGCAGATTGGTGGTGTGCGGGCGCTTATCCGCTGCGCGTACCCAGGGGCCTTCACGCAAGGCAGATTTGACGATGCCGCCAAACAGGTTGGGGTCGGGCAACAGGATGCTACCGGTCTCGCCATAGAACTCCATGGGCTGGTGGGCGTGTTTCCAGACATCAAAACTGCTGGTCAGCACGACCTGCGCGCCGCTGGCAAACGCCAGCTGGCTCACGATGTGGGTGGGCACTTCCACGCGCAGGGTTGTGCCAGCATTCGGGCCCACGGCAATCGGGCGTTCGCTGTACGTCGTATGGGCTGTGCCACTGACCCGTGCGACTGGCCCCAGATGGTGCACCAGGTGCGTGAGGTAGTAGACGCCCACGTCCAGCAGCGGGCCCGCACCGGGCTGGTAAAAGAAGGCAGGGTTGGGGTGCCACTCATCGGGGCCATGTGCCATGAAATGCGCCGTGCCGTGGCGAATGCGTCCCACGGCACCGCTGTCGACCAATGCGCGCGCAGTCTGCGCGGCGGCGCCAAAAAAGGTATCGGGTGCGCTGCCCATGCGCAGGCCTTTGCGCGCGGCCAGAGTTACCAGCTCCTGACCCTTGGCAAAGCTGGCGGCCAGCGGCTTTTCGGTGAAGAAATGTTTGCCAGCCTGCAGCACTTGTATGCCGATGGCGTGGTGGCTCAGGGGCGGCGTGAGGCAGAGGATGATCTCCGCCTCGCTGTGCAACAGTGCGTCCAGCGACATGGCCTGCAAGCCGAACTCCTGGGCACGGGCTTGGGCGCTACCGCTGCCCCCATCGGCCAGCCCGACGATGCGGAACTGTTTGCTGCGTTGGAGTGTGCGCAGGTAGGCGGGGAAGATATTGCCTGTGCCGACGATGCCCAGTGCACGTGCCATAGGTGTTTGAGGGGCGGGTGCTTCAGTTCCGCGCCACGGTGGTGAGGTCCAGCGGGCGGTGCGGCCCTTGGCCGACCGAGCCACGCCAGACGATGTGCGGCGCAAAGTCGCGCTCCACGGGCAGGTTCAGGGCGTAGCAAAGGTTGAGAAGAAAGCGGCAGGCGTTGGTGGTCACCTTGTCCATGGGCATGCGCACCGTGGTCAGCGGCGGGGCGGTGTATGCGGCAATGTCCGTGTCGTCGTAGCCGACGATGGACACATCCTGCGGCACCCGGCGCCCGGCCTGGATGAAGCGCGTAATGGTCGCCATGGCCATGACATCGTTGGCGCAGAAGACGGCGGTGTAGTTCTGGTCGTGCTGCGAGAGCAGTTGCTCTGCACCTGCATAGCCCGACACAAAGCTGAAGGTGCCGTCCACATGGTGCTGCGGTTTAACCTGCACGCCGTGGCGGCCAAGTTCGGCGTGAAAACCGCGCATGCGGTCATGGTTGTCCGGTGCGTCGCGGTGCCCCTGGATGACGGCGATCTCGCGGTGTCCGTGTGACAGCAGAGCCATGGCGGCCAGTCGGCCTGCGTGTTCATGGTCGGCGCTGAAGGAGTGCTCGCCCAGCACCGAGCTGTGGCGGTTGAGCAGTACCAGGCGCGGGTAGCGGCGGTAGAGGTCGGCCAGGTCGCTCTCCAGCAGGTCGTTGCTGAGGATGAAGACGCCATCGCACTGGCGCTGCATGAGGAAGTCCACGCCTTGTAGCGCCTTTTCCCGTTCACTGCCATGGCCGCAGGCATTGGCCGCCACCATGTGCCGGTCCACCGCGCGCAGTTCGCGGTCTATGGCCTGCAGGATGGGCGAGTAAAAAGAGCCTTCGAACAGCGGCACATAGACGCCCAGCATGCCCAGGCTCTTGAGCGAGAGCGCACGCGCCACATTGGAGGGGCGGAAGTCGAGCTGCTGGATGGCCTGCTGTACGCGCGCGAGCGCATCGGGAGAGACTCCACCGCGCCCCGAGATGGCCCGGGACGCCGTGCCTACACCGACCTGGGCTAGCCGGGCAACATCTTTGATCGTGGCCATCTTACGCGCGGCGCTCCTTTAAATGCGTTGTTCGCCGTCCCCCTGGAAGATGGATGCACGGCTGCAGTCCACGGACAGGCCCAAGTTGGCGCCAGCCTGGTACTGGGTGGCGCTTTCGGTATGGATGCTCAGGGTCTGGCCCTGGCAATCCACCCAGAGGATCTGGTGGGCGCCCATGGGTTCAATGAGTTTGATTTTGCCCGCAATGGCGCCCGCACTTTCGCTGGCTGCGATCTGGATGTGCTCGGGGCGTATGCCCAGGATCACATCCTGGCTTTGGGTGGACGTGGACTGGAAGGGGTAGGCCGAGACGTCCAGGGCGAATTCACCTGCGCGCACGGTGCTGCGCCCGCCCGAGGTGTCCAGCGTGCCCCTGATGAAGTTCATGCTGGGCGAGCCGAGGAAGCCCGCGACGAAGACGTTGCTGGGCTGACCGTAGACCACGGCCGGGGTGTCGATCTGCTGGATCTTGCCGTGGCGCATCACGGCGATGCGGTCGGCCAGTGTCATGGCCTCCACCTGGTCGTGCGTCACGTAAATCATGGTGGCGCCCAGGTTCTGGTGCAGCTCCTTGAGTTCGCGGCGCAGTTCGGCGCGCAGCTTGGCATCGAGGTTGGAGAGCGGCTCATCGAACAGGAAGACCTTGGCATCGCGCACCAGCGCCCGGCCAATGGCGACGCGCTGGCGCTGGCCACCGGAGAGCTGCGAGGGACGGCGCTTGAGCAGGTCCTTGAGTTGCAGCATGTCGGCGGCGCGGTTCACGCGTTTTTCGATCTCCGCCTTGTCCACGCCAGCCACACGTAGGCCAAAGGACATGTTGCGCTCCACATTCATGGTGGGATAGAGCGCGTAGGACTGGAACACCATGCCGATGTCGCGGTCCTTGGGGTCGGCCCAGGTGACGTCCTTGTCGCCAATGATGATCTGGCCATCGTTGACGTCGTAGAAGCCGGCAATGGAGTGCAGCAGGGTGGATTTGCCGCAGCCCGAGGGGCCCAGCAGCACGAGGAATTCGCCTTCCTGCACATCCAGATTCATGGATTTGAGGATGCTGTTGCCTCCCAGGACGATGTCGAGATCTTTGATATGGACGCTGGCCATGATGATTTCTTTGTGGTGTAGGTTGAAAGAGAAGCTCAGCCCTTGACGGCGCCGGCAGCAATGCCACGGACAAACCAGCGGCCCGAGAAGAAGTAGATGGCCAGCGGCACCAGCGAGGTGAGGATGGTCGCGGCCATGTCGATGTGGTAGCGGCGTTCGCCGAAGGTGGTGTTGACCAGGTTGTTGAGCTGCACGGTCATGGGGTAGTTGTCCTTGCCCGCAAAGATCAGGCCGAACAGGTAGTCGTTCCAGATGCCGGTGACCTGCAGGATGGTCGCCACTATGAGCATGGGCGTGGCCATGGGCAGCATCAGTTGCAGGAAGATGCGCCAGAAGCCGCCACCGTCAATGCGCGCGGCCTTGAACAGCTCTTGTGGCACCGACACGTAGTAGTTGCGGAACAGCAGCGTAAGCACCGGCATGCCGAAGATGCAGTGCACCAGCAGGATGGCCCAGTAGGTGTTGTAGAAGCCGCCCATGCGGAACCAGGACACCAGCGGGTAGATCATGACCTGGAAAGGCACGAAGGCACCCAGCATGAGGATGGCAAACAGCCAGTCGCCCCATTTGGACCGCCAGAAGCTCAGGGCATAGCCATTGAGGGCACCCAGAAAGACGGACAGCACCGTGGCCGGCAGCACCAGGCGGACCGAGTTCCAGAAGCCGCCCTGGATGCCTTCGCAGGCCACAGAGATACAGGCGGTGGACCAGGCTTCCAGCCAGTTGCCGAACTGGGGGCTGCTGGGCCAGGCAAACAGAAGGGCTTCGCGCACTTCGGGTCCCGTTTTCAGGGACGTGATGACCATCACATAGAGAGGCAGCAGGAAAAAGGCAGAAACGCTGACGAGGAAGGCATACACCCCCAGACGGGCTGGTGTGAAGGCACTGCGGCGGGGACGGGGTGCCTTGGGGGGCAGGGAAACAGTGGAAGTCATGGCGGGTGTTCCTTCAGTGACCGGCGTTCAGGCGGGCCTGGACTTTGGAACGCCAGTACAGCAGTGGCGTGAGCACAGTGAAGACCGTGATGAGCATGACGACAGAGGCGGCAGACGCCAACGCAATGTTGTTGCGCTCGAACAGGTGGTCGATGATGAATTTGGCGGGCACTTCACTGGCGTCACCCGGGCCGCCGCGCGTCATGACGGCGACCACATCGAAGGTGCGCACCAGCGCCACGGCGAGCAGAACGAAGGAGGTCGCAAAGGCCGGGCCGATTTGGGGCAGCACGATGCTCCAGTAGTAGCGTGGCTTGGAGACGCCTTCCAGCTGGGCGGCTTTCCATTGCTCTTCGTCCACGCCGCGCAGGGCGGCCAGGATGATGGCCATGGTGGTGCCTGAGCCTTGCCAGACCATGGCGATGCCCACCGCGTAGATCACCAGATCCTGTCGGGTGGTCCAGTCGAACACGAAGGATTCCCAGCCGAGTTCGCGGAACGCATGCTGCAGCCCCAGGCCAGGGTTAAACAGCCACTGCCAGATCAGGCCGGTGACCACAAAGCTCATGGCGAAAGGGTAGAGAAAAATCGTACGGAACCAGCTCTCGCCCTTAATGCGCTGGTCAATGAAGATGGCCATCAGGGTGCCCAGCACGATCACGCCTCCGATGTAGACCACGGCGAGGATGCCCATGTGTTGGAGGGACACCATCCAGCGGTCGGTGTTGAACAGGCGTTCGAACTGCGCGAAGCCAGCCCAGTCATCCTTGGGCAGCATGCGGGAATTGGAAAACGAAATCCGGATACTCCACAGCACTGAGCCTATGTAGGCGAGCAGGGTGGTAATGGCCAGCGGCAGCAGGGCGGCATTGAGCGCCAGATGGAAGCGGCGTGGTCGTGAACTTCGTGCCATGGTGTAAATCTCAGGTCAGTCAACCGTTCGACTGGGCAAGCACTGCCTGCCCAGTCGAACTTTCTCGAAACAGGAAGAGACCGGAGTCGTTGCACACAGGTGCAGCGCCCCGGTCCACGGCCCTTACAGCTTCAGTGCTGCTGCGACAGCCTTGACGGCATCGTCAGCGGACTGGTTGGAGTTCCAGTACTTGCTGATGGCGTCTTCGAACGCACCCTTGACGTCAGGCGACAGCAGGTCGTCAATACCTTCAATCAGGCGGTTTTCCTTCACAGCCTTCACACCTTGTGCTGCGCAGATGTCCACACCGCTCAGGTCCACATCGGTACGGATGGGGATGGAGCCCTTCTTGTTGTTGAAGGCCACCTGGATGGCGGGAGAGATCATCATCTCAGCCAGCTTCTTCTGGGTTTCAGCGCTGCCTGCAGCCTTGTTGCGGGGGAACACGAACACGTCACCACCGATGGAGTAGGGGCTGTTGGCGCCACCGGCCATGAAGCAGCCGAAGTCCTTGCCGGCAGCCTTGTTGGCGTTGATGAACTCGCCCTTGGCCCAGTCACCCATCATCTGGAAGCCGGCCTTGCCGTCGATCACCATGCCGGTGGCCAGGTTCCAGTCGCGGCCAGGAGAGCCGGGGTCGACGTAGGACTTCAGCTTCTTGAAGTTTTCCACGGCCTTCTTGAAGCCCGGGCCGGAGACGTCCTTGTTCTTCAGGGTCTTGAGGTACAGCTCGCGGCCACCGGTGGCGATCAGGATGGAGCGGAAGGTGATGTTTTCCTGCCAGCCTTGGCCACCCAGTGCCAGGGGTGTCACGCCCGTGGCCTTGACCTTGTCCAGTGCAGCGAAGAACTCGTCCAGGTTGGACGGGTCCTTGGTCACGCCGGCCTTGGCCAGCACCGCCTTGTTGTACCAGATCCAGTTTTCGTTGTGCAGGTTCACGGGCACGGCGTAGTAGTGGCCGTTCACCTTTACCTGGCTCTTGATCTTCTCGGGCAGGATCTTGTCCCAGTTGCCCTTGGCGGCCACGTCATCGAGGTTGTTCAGCAGACCTTCCTTGATGATTTCTTCGTACTGCTTGCCATAGTTGAACTGGGCAGTCATTGGAGGATCACCACCGATGGTGCGGTTGATGATCACGGTACGGGCTTGCGCGCCGCCGCCGCCGGCCACAGGGGTATCCACCCAGGTGCCGCCAGCCTTGGTGTAGGCCGCAGCGAATTCCTTGATGGCTGCGGCTTCACCGCCGGAGGTCCACCAGTGGATCACTTCCGCCTTCTGTGCATGGGCCGCGCCCATCAGGCCCATGGTGGCTACGCAGGCTGCCAGGGCATGTTTTTTCAAGATGCTCATTTTTGTCTCCTCTAAGTTGGGCAACATGCCCGTTACAAACGGTCCGGCGGGCGTGATTACCCACCGGTTCCGGATCAAGACCCCCGCCGGAGGGCCAGGAACGCCTGCAAGGCCTGGCCGCTGCGTTTCAGCGTCCGGACCTGTGTTTCGTAATCCACGTGCGTGATGCCAAATCGGCGCTCATAGCCGAATGCCCACTCGAAGTTGTCCATCAAGGACCACGCAAAGTAACCCCGCACATCCACACCCGCATCGATGGCACGTGCCACCGCAGCAAAGTGCGACTTCATGAAGCGCATGCGCTGCTCGTCCACCACCTCGCCGTTGACCACGGCGTCGTCCGAGGCCATGCCGTTTTCGGTGATGTAGATGGGCGGCAGCCGGTCGTACTGCGACTTGAAACGGCGCAGCAGGTCTTCCAGCCCCTGGGGGTAGACCTCCCAGCCCATCTGGGTGCGCTCCACGCCGGACAGTGGCGTATCGACAAAGCCGGTTCCACCATCGCTGCGCAGGTTGGAGCGGAAGTAGTAGTTGATGCCCAGGAATTCCATGGGGCGGCTGATGATGTCCATGTCGCCGTCCAGCACCAGGGGCTCCGTGCCGGGCCACAGCTGGAACAGTTCCTCGGGGTAGCTGCCCTTGAGCAGGGGCTGCAGGATCCAGTCGTTGTGCTGCACTTCGTAGCGGCGTGCGGCCACGCGGTCAGCCTCGGTGTTGCCATCGGTGGTGCCACGGCCCACGTTGGCGACGATGCCGCGCAGCGCGCCGGGGTCGTTGGCTTTGAGGATGGGCAGCGCCAGACCATGGCCCAGCAGCAGGTGGTGCAGGGCCTGGGTCGCCCAGCGGGTGTTGCTCAGGCCGGGGGCGTGGTGGCCGTTGCCGTAGCCCAGGAAAGCGGAGCACCAGGGTTCGTTGAGCGTGGCCCAGCCGGTGACCAGGTCCTTGAACTCGCTGCTTACCAGGTCGGCGTACTCGGCAAAGCGGTAGGCGGTGTCGCGGTTGAGCCAGCCGCCGCGGTCTTCCAGGTGCTGGGGCAGGTCCCAGTGGTAGAGCGTCACAAAGCGCTGGATGCCTTTGTCGGCAAGGCGCGTCAGCAGCTTTTTGTAGAAATCCAGGCCCTTGCGGTTGGGCGTGCCATCGGCGTGCATGACGCGGGGCCAGGCGATGGAGAGGCGGTAGGCGTCGACACCGATGGACTCGATCAGGTCCACGTCCTCGCTCCAGCGGTGGTAGTGATCGCAAGCACCGTCACCCGTATCACCGTTAAGCACTTTGCCGGGGGTGGCGGAAAACGTGTCCCAGATGCTGGGCAGGCGGTCGTCTTCGGCAATCGCGCCCTCGATCTGGTAAGAGGCGGTGGCCACGCCCCAGACAAACTCGGGTCGGGACATCAGGGAAGCGGCAGGGGGCGCAACAAGCGCCGCCAGTGCTTGGGTGTCGGCGGCGGTGCGGGTCGTTTGGCTGGTCATGAAAAAGGCTCCGTGGATGGCGCGACACCGTCGCCCTGGGCGAAGGGAATCCCCCGTCGGGCAGAATTTGGAACCGGTTCCGCGTTAGAGCCGAATTGAAACACTGCTAAATCTCTTTGCTTATCAGCACTTTCCCTTAGTAACCCGCCGTAACGCAATTCGCACGGCAGGACGCGCTGCAGTGCCTCCACCGGCTCGCCCTGGATGCGGCGCAGCAGGAAGTCGCACAGCGTGCTGGCCACCGTGCGGATGTCCAGGAACAGCGTGGGCGGCGGCGGGAACATATAGCTGCTGATGGAGGCGCCATCGCGTGAAACCAGTTCCACGTCTGTTCCAGGCGTGCGGCCAGCGTCCCGCAGGCCGGCCATGACGCCCAGGGTGGAAATCTCGTTGGCGCAGACGAAGCCGGTGGGCGCATTGGCCATGCCGGCCAGTCCGTAGGCGATGGCGCGCGCCACGCGCGCGTCTTGCACGCCCTCGCACAGCAGCGCCGGGTCCACAGGTAACCCGGCCTGCCTGAGCGCCGCCCAGTAACCACGCCTGCGCTGCAGCGCGTAGGTGTAGGCCAGCGGCGGGCTGATCAGTGCGATGCGGCGGTGGCCGCGCTGGATCAGGTGCTGCGTGGCCAGAAAGGCGGCGTGCTCGTTGTCGGCATCCACATAGGGGTGCTCGGACACCAGCTCCGTGCGACCGAAGGTGACGAAGGGAAAGTTGTGCTCCAGCAGGTAGCGCACGCGCGGGTCCTGCGGCTGGGTGGTGTCGAGCACGATGCCGTCGGCCAGGCGGCCTTTCACGATGCGGCGTATGGCTGGCAGCGGGTCCTCGGTGGCGGTGTTCCAGGGAACGATTTGCAACTGGTAGGGCGTGCCCGCCAGGCTGCTGGCAATGGTCTCGATCTGCGCGGCGACGATGCCATCGGGCACGTCCTGCATGGGCGCCACGGCCTTTTGGTAATAGAGCTGGAAGGTGCGGCCCGTGCGCAGCTTCACACCCCGCAGATCGGGTTCGTAACCCGCGGCCTGGGCAGCCTGGCGCACGGCCTTGACCGTGTCTGCGCTGACATCGGGCGCGCCCTTGAGTGCTTTGGAAACGGTGGAAACGGAGAGTCCCAAGCCTTGGGACAGGCTCTTGAGGGTGGGGCGGTTCTTGGGCAAGGCCATGCAGTTGCAGCGGATAGAGTTTCGAAAACGTTATCGTACTGAATGAATGACTGGGTCTGAAAGGCGAAACATTAACGAAGTATTAAGCCAATAATTGAAGAGAATTAGCACTGTGCCAATGCTGGATTACCCTCGTAACCACCTTGTTTCGGTTTTCGAAAACGTTTTTTATTTTTAAACTCCGGCGCTTCATTCACTTTTGCGCAAAGCACGCCATGAACCGCATTGCTTCCATTCCCGCCGACCTCCCCCGCGTGCACACCGTGGACCTAGCGAGCCTCTGGCAGCTCGCGGATGCGGAGGGTCAGCACGAATGCGCGATAGCGGTTCCAGGCGATGTCCACTCGGCGTTGCTCGCACACGGTGCCATCCCTGATCCCTACTTCGGGGCCAACGAACATGTGGTTCAGTGGGTGGCGCACCGCGACTGGGTGTTGCGCCGCAGCTTTGACATACCCGCCGATCTGCAGGGCCGCTGGGTGCTGACGCTGGACCAGGTGGACTGCCTGGCCAGCGTCTGGCTCAACGGCGAGAAAGTGGCCGCGCTTGAAAACCAGTTCCGCCGCCACCGGTTGGACGTGACGGCCCAGCTGCGCAGCGGCAGCAACGAACTGAAGATCGTGTTGCACGACGCCTTTGCCGAGGCCCACAAGCGCCACGACGAACACCGTTTCCCTCTGCCCTGGGATTTCAACGGTGACCGCAAGGCCCCGGTGAACCTGCTGCGCAAAACCCAGTGCGCCGCCGGCTGGGACTGGAACCTCAGCCTCATGCCCTTGGGCCTCTATGGCGAGGTGCAGCTGCAGTGCGTGCCTGTGGCGCAGGTGGAGCACATCGCCGTACACCAGACGCACGGTGACCAGGGCGTCGAGGTTGTGGTGGCGGTGGACACCCGCGTGGCCCAGGCCGGCGTGGCGCAACTGGTGGTTCGCTTCAACGGCGAAGAACGCGTGCTCCAGGTCCACCTGGCCCCCGGCCAGACGCAGCACCGCGAAACCTTCGTGGTGGAGGCCCCGCGCCTCTGGTGGCCCGCCGGTCAGGGGGCGCAGCCGCTGTACCCGCTGGAGGTGGTGCTGGACGGCGTGGTGCACACGCGCCGCATCGGCCTGCGCACCATCGCGCTAGTGACCGAGCCCGACGCCGTGGGCACCACCATGAAACTGCGCGTCAACGGCCGCGACATCTTCGCCAAAGGCGCCAACTGGATTCCGGCTGACGCACTGCCGGGCCGCATCACCGAAGCCGCGGTGCGCCCGCTGCTGCAGTCGGCACGCGATGCGCACATGAATATGGTCCGCGTCTGGGGCGGTGGCAACTACGAGACCGAGTTTTTCTACGACCTCTGCGACGAGCTGGGCCTGTTGGTTTGGCAGGATTTCATGTTCTCCTGTATGCACTACCCGTCCACGCGCGACTTTCTGGCCGAGGTGAAGCAGGAGGCCGAATACCAGGTGCGCCGCCTGCAACACCGCGCCAGCGTGGCGCTCTGGTGCGGCGACAACGAAATCATCGGCGCCCTGGGCTGGTACGACGACGCCAAGGCCAACCGGGACCGCTATCTGGTCAACTACGACCGCCTGAACCGCCTGCTGGCCGAAGCCGTGGAAGACCACGACCCGGCACGCCGCTTCTGGCCGTCGTCTCCCTCGCTGGGCGAGCTGGATTTTGCCGACGGCTGGCACTGCGACACGCGCGGCGACCTGCACTTCTGGGACGTCTGGCACTCGGCCAAGCCCTTCGAGCACTACCGCACGGTGAAGCCCCGCTTTGCCAGCGAATTCGGCTTCCAGTCCTTCCCGTCGTCGTACACGGTGGAGAGCTTCACCGAGCCGGCGGACCGCAATGTCTCCTCCCGCGTGATGGAGGTGCACCAGCGCAACAAGGGCGGCAACGCGCGCATCGTGGAGACCATGACGCGCTACTTCCTCTTTCCGAGCGACTTTGACCAGCTCATCTACGTCTCGCAAATCCAGCAGGCCCTAGCCATGCAGACCGCCATCGACTCCTGGCGTTCACTGAAACCACGTTGCATGGGCACGCTGTACTGGCAGCTCAACGACACCTGGCCCGTGGCCTCGTGGTCCAGCATCGAGTACGGTGGTCGCTGGAAGGTGTTGCAGTACTTGGCCCGCAACTTCTACGCGCCCATCAGCGTGGTGGCCGCGCCGCAGGACGGCGAGGGCAAATTTGCCGTGGTAGCGGTGAGCGATGAGCCCGTGAGCCAGGCCCTGCAGGTGCAGGTGGTGGCCGTGCAGGTGGGCAGCGGCGCCGAGCGCACGCTGTGGAGCGGTGCCGTGGCGCTGACCCATGAGGCGGCGCAAACGCTGACCGTGCTGGACGACGCGCAGGTGGCCGAGCACGAGTTTGTGCAGATCCGCTGGACGACCGAGGGCGGTGCGCACAGGGGCTACCGCGATCACCTTGTGCGCCCCTACAAGGACACGCCCTTGGACGCAGCACCCGTACAACTTACTCTGGTTGACGGTCACACGGTCAGGGTGCAAAGCCCGCAGACCAGTTTCTTTGTCTGGCTGGAGACGCCGCTGGCAGGGCGCTTTGAGGACAACGCCTTCACCCTGCTGCCCGGGCAGGTGTGCGAGCTGCGCTGGCTGGGTGCGCAGCCGCTGGATGGGGGGGCGCTGCGCGTGCGCCATCTGGCCCAGTCCTATTGATGTTTAAGGCCTCCAGCCCGCTTGGAATGTGCGCGAGCAGCTACTGAATCAATAGCAAATTGCCGCGCTTCACCAGGGCTTGAGCCCCATCTGCCGCAGGCCCAGCTCGCTGAGGTCGGCGGCGGTGGCGCGGCCGGCAAAGTCCAGCTCGTAGTTCTCGGGTGCAAAGTCCGGGCTGCTGTGACCGCTCAGGAAGGCCTCCGCCTGCTTGGGCAGGAAGGCCGCGTTCTTGGCGCAGTAAGGTGCTGCGCCGATGTAGATCACATTGCTGTAGCCGCTGCCCCGGTGCTGGTCTTCCACCGAGTGGATGGTGTCCGAGTGCCACCAGACGGTATCGCCCGGCTCCACCACCGGGATGGACACCTCGCCTTCCAGCAGCGTGGCATGCCACTGCGGGCTGGCGCTTAGGGCCCGGCCGGGTTGGGCGCCGCACAGGTCGTCCGGCGGCACATCGTCCAAGAGCGCGCGCAACAGCATCCAGGCCATCCCCTTGGCAATGGGCACCAGCTTGAGCGTGCCGTCACCCGGACCCTGGCGGCTCAGTGCTGTCCAGCCCTGGAAGGTGCGGAACACACTGGCCACGGCGGGCGAGGGGATCTCGTGCGTCTGGTCGCGCCCTTGCGCACGGAAGGGGTCGTAGGCCATCACGTCGCCAAAAAACACCTCGTGGTAGACCCGATGAAAGCTGGGCTCGCACCAGCGTTCCACCGAGCCCGCGTCCGCATGCGGCGACAGGCCCAGGCTGGTGGCACCGGGCGCACGGCGGCGCAGGCGGTCGGCGTAGGTGCATTCGCGGTCGGGGTCGAACACCGGGCCGGCCGGGCCGCGGTACTGCCACAGCCGGTTGAGGAAAGCGCGGGCCTGTGCCAAGTGCGGATGTTGGCGCGCCTGCATCTGCGGCTTGGACCAGTAGAGGCTGAAGATCTGCGGCGCGCCGGACTGCAGGGCGCTGAAGTACTTGTCCAGCCCGGCCTTGCTTTGCGCCTGGCCCAGGTAGTCCACGGCCTCGATGTAGCGGCCTATGTCCTCGTTCCACTGCGTGATCTGCTGCGGATCGAACACCCCGCGCAGCACCACGCAGCCGCGCCGCCGGATCTGCTGGCGCTGCGCTTCGCTCACCTTGCCTGCCTGTACATCGGCAAACTGCAGCGTGGGTACGGCGCCGCCTTCCGCCTGCTCGGCGCGGATGGCGGCCACTTCGTCGCGCACATACTGGTCGATGCGTGCAAAGCGCGCGTGCAGATCGGGAATCCGGGCGCGCAAGTCAGCCTTGGCGTCGATGATGGCTTGGGGAACGTTGTGCATCCATGCCTGCATGGTGGGTGTCTCCTGCGGTGCAGAACGGGATTCTGGGTGAGGTCTTTTTGGAACCCAGTATAGGAAGCCCGCTTGGCCTTGGACATGCGGGCCAACCCGCGCTGTGCAGCTATGCTTGTGCATCACCGATTCCGGAATCCGCTCTATGACCGCTGCTTCCCCTTCCTCCCCCGGCGCCAAGGCCGGCGCCCTGAGTCACCTCAAGGTGCTGGACCTCTCCCGCGTGCTCGCCGGTCCCTGGTGCACGCAGATGCTGGCCGACCTGGGCGCCGATGTGGTCAAGGTGGAGCGCCCAGGGGCCGGTGACGACACGCGCCACTGGGGCCCGCCCTTTCTGCAGGACGCGCGCGGCCACGACACGGCGCACGCCAGTTACTTCACCGCCTGCAACCGCAACAAGCGCTCCATCACCATCGACATCGCCCAGGCCGAAGGCCAGGCCCTGATCCGCCAGATGGCGGCGCAGAGCGACATCCTGGTGGAGAACTTCAAGGTGGGTGGCCTGGCGCACTACGGGTTGGACTACGCCAGCCTGAAAGAGGTGAACCCCAAGCTCATTTACTGCTCCATCACCGGCTTCGGCCAGGACGGGCCCTACGCCGAGCGCGCGGGTTACGACCTGATGGTGCAGGCCATGAGCGGCATGATGAGCATCACCGGCCAGCCCGACGGCGCACCCGGTGCCGGCCCGCAGCGTGCGGGTGTGGCCATCACCGACGTGTTCACCGGCATCTACGCCACCAGCGCCATCCTCGCCGCACTGGAAATGCGACACCGCACCGGCCAGGGTCAGCACATCGATATGGCCCTTTTGGATGTAGGCATGGCCATCCTGGCCAACCAGGCCGCGGGTTTTCTCAACACCGGCAAAGTGCCGCAGCGCATGGGCAACGCCCACCCCAGCCTGGTGCCCTACCAGGACCTGCCGACTGCCGACGGCGCCATGCTGCTGGCGGTGGGCAATGACGGGCAGTTCGCCCGCTTCAGCGAGGCCGCAGGCCATCCCCAGTGGGCGCAGGACCCGCGCTTTGGCACCAACACCGAACGCGTGGCCCACCGCTCCACGCTGATCCCCATGATCAGCGAGGTCACCCGCACCCGCACCACCGCCGAATGGATTGCCCTGCTGGAGCACCGCGCCGTGCCCTGCGGCCCCATCAACACGCTGGATGAAGCCTTTGCCGACCCGCAGGTCCAGGCCCGGGGTTTGGTGCAAAAACAGCATCTGGCCCCCGCCATTACTGCGCAAACAGCTATTGAAAGCATAGCAACCGTGGCCAGCCCCTTGCGTCTGGGTGACGCGCCCGTGCAGCTGCGCTACGCGCCGCCCGCGCTGGGCGAACACACGGAGCAGGTACTGGCGGAACTGGGGCTGGACGCTGCGGCGATTGCCGCCTTGCGCGCGGCCAACGTGGTCTAGGCCTTGTTCAAGCCATAGGTCTCGATCAGCAGCTCCGCAAACAGGGTGTTCGCCCAGGCAAACCAGGGGCGGGTGAATTCCTCCGGCCGGTCGGGGTGGAAGCTCTCGTGCATCAGCCCCGTGCCGGCGTCGCAATCGCGCAGCATGGCAATCAGCGCCAGGCGCTCCTGGTGGTCGGACGAGGTCAGCCCCTGCATGGCCAGGCCTATGGGCCAGACATAGCCCGGCGGTGTGTGCGGGCTACCAATGCCCTGGGCACGGCTGCCTTGCTGGAAGTAGGGGTTGTCGCGGCTGAGCACAAAGCGGCGGGTGTTTTGCACCACCGGGTCGTCGGCCGGCGCGTAGCCCAGGTAAGACATGGACAAGAGGCTGGGCACATTGGCGTCGTCCATGAGATGGTGGTTGCCAAAGCCATCCGTTTCGTATGCGTAGATCTTGCCGTAGACCGGATGCAGCACCGTGCCATAGGCCTGGATGCCGTGGTCAATCTCTTCGGCCAGGGTTTCCAGCTCCGCCGCCAGTGCCGGGTCCTGCGTCACGGTGCGCAGGATCTCTGCGGTGTGCCGCAGCGCCACCACCGCAAACATGTTGGCCGGGATCAGGTAGCCGAATTCACACGCGTCATCGCTGGGCCGGAAGCCTGACCAGGTCATGCCCGTGTAGTTCACCGGCATGCCCAGGCCGCGGTTGCGCAAGGTGTCGCTTTGAACCGCGTGGGGGCGCTCGAATCGGTAGGGTGAATCTTCAAAATGCCGCTGTTCCGTACGGAACAGGGCGGCTACCGTGCGTACCGCCTGGAGCCAGCGCGCGTCAAACACGGTGCTCACGCCACTGCGCTTCCAGAACTGCCACGCCAGCTCCAGCGGGTAGCACAGCGAATCGACCTCGTACTTGCGTTCCCAGACCATGGGATGGCTCTCGGTCAGGTCACCGGGATGGCCGCCACCCGTGGGGCCTTTGTTGAAGGCATTGGCATAGGGGTCAAGCAGGATGCACTCCATCTGCCGGCGAATCAGGCCGGCGACGAGGTCTTGCACCTCGGGCACATCGGCCGCCAGCAGCAGGTAGTGCCGCACCTGGGCGGACGAGTCGCGCAACCACAGGGCGGGGATGTCGCCGGTGAACACAAAGGTGCTGCCGTCGTCCAGGCGCTCGGTCGTGGTCTCAATGGTGTTGAGCGCACAGGTGATGAACTGCGCCTGCAGCGCGGGGTCGGCGGGCAGGCGGCGTGCGGCCTGCGCGATGCGGTCGTGGAGCTGTTGGAGGTGCATGGGGAAACCATAGCATGGGCCAAGGCTCCAGCGCCCCCCGCCAGTTTCCGCCGGGTTACCAAGCCAGCGCCTAGATGCCCAGGGTGCGCAGTGTCTCGGGCGGCAGGTTCAGGGCCTCGGCCTTGGCCAGTTCCGCCAGCAGGTAGTCCACCGTCACGCGCACGCGTGGCGCCAGCAGGGCGCGGTGCGGGTACTGCAGGCTGACGACGCGGCTGCCGGGGTCGTGCAGATGGGGCAGCACGACCCGGAGTGCGCCGGAGCGCAGCTGGTCCCAGGCGTGGTGCACGCCGCACTGGGCAATGCCCAGCCCCTGCAGGGCCACGTCCACCGTGGCCTCGGGGTCGGAGAGCACGACCACCGCAGGCGTGGGCAGGCGTTCCTGCATGGTGCCATCGGCGTGCCGGAAGCGCCAGGGCGAGGTATTGCCGTTGAGAAAGCGCACCGCAATCAGCCGGTGCTCCGCCAGGTCGGCCACGCTGCGCGGCTCGCCATGTTCGGCCAGGTAGGCCGGGGAGGCCACCAGGAGCATGTGCAGCTTGCAGACCGGGCGCGCCACCAGGCTGGAGTCACGCGGTTCGCCGCCGCGCAGGCCCATGTCAAAGCCGTCGCGCACCAGGTCCACGCGCCGGTCTTCAAACTCGATTTCGGGCCGTAGCCCGGGGTGGGTGCGCAGCAGGCCCGAGAGCAGAGGCAGCAGGTAGCGGTGGCCCAGGCCGTGGCTGCAGGCAATGCGCACGCGCCCGCTGGCCTGCGCGCGCTGCGCGGCAATGCCGTCGATCGCCAGGTCCAGCGCGTCGATGGCATCGCGCGCGCCGTCCAGGAACAGCTCGCCCTCGTGCGTGAGCTGCAGGCTGCGCGTGGTGCGATTCATCAGGCGCAGGCCCAGCGCCGCCTCCAGCCCGGCCACGTTCTTGCCCACGGCGGCGGCTGAAATGCCCAGCACCCGCGCTGCCGCGGCAAAGCTGCCGCGGTCGGCCGCCTGCACAAAGGAGAGCATCGCTCTGACACGCTGGGTTGCATCCATGGACTGATTCTAAACATCAGGTTGTGAATGAACCTACCTTTCCTGCCATTCACGATGGGGCCGTGGCTCTCCAGAATTCGCCTGCCTCCCGCACTTTTGCGAACTTCAGAAAGGAAACACAATGAGCACCACTTCTTCCAACACCGTCGCCATCCTGGGCAATGGCGTCGTCGGCGTCGCCCTGGGCAAGGGCTTTGCCAGCCTGGGCTACCAGGTCGTCTTCGGCACCCGCGACGTCACCAGCGACAAGACCCGTGCCGCCCTGCAGGCCGTGCCCGGCGCCCGTGCGGCCAGCCCCGCTGATGCGGCCCAGGCCGGCGACTTTGCCGTGCTGGCCCTGCCGTTTGACGCGCTGGAGGCCGGCATCCGCGGCGCCGGCGTGCAGAACCTGGCTGGCAAGCTGGTGATTGAGACCACCAACCCGCTGGATTTTTCCACCGGCGCGCCGGTCTGGGCCCTGGGCCATAGCGACTCAGCCGGTGAGCGCGTGCAGCGCTGGCTGCCCGAGTCCCGGGTGGTCAAGGCTTTCAACATCATCACCGCCAGCCACATGGTCCATCCCCAGCTGCCCGATGGGCAGCCCGACATGTTCATCGCGGGTAACGACGCAGACGCCAAGGCCCGTGTGAGCGCATGGCTGGACGCTTGGGGCTGGCGTGCGCCGGTCGACATGGGCGGCATCGAGGCCAGCCGCCTGCTGGAGGCGCTGGCCATGCTGTGGATCCACTATGGCGTGCGCAACAACCACTGGACGCACGGCTTCAGCCTGCTGGGCCGCAAGCCGGCCTGAACCCGGCGATGGGCGGCGGCTTAGCTGCCGCCCAGCTGCTCCCAGCGCTCCAGCGCGGCCATCAGTTCGTCGTCGATCTGCGCGTTGCGCTGCGCGAGTTGCAGCGCACGTGCGTTGTCGCTGGCATAGAGGCTGCCGTCGGCAAGCGCCGCGGTGATCTCCTTCTGCTCGGCTTCCAGGGCGGCAATCGTCCCGGGCAGGGCGTCGAGTTCGCGCTGGTCCTTGAAGCTGAGCTTCTTGGCCTTGGCAGGCGCTGGCGCAGCAGGTGCCTTGGCGCTGACCTGGGCGACAGCTTGCTCCTGTTTTTGTAGCTGTTCGCGCTCGTAATTGAAGGGCTTGGCCGTGTTTTTGCCCTGGGCCGCGTTGATGGCGTTGGCGCGCTGGGTCTGGATCAGCCAGTCGCTCACGCCGCCTTCGTACTCGCGCCACTTGGCATCGCCTTCATAGGCAATGGTGCTGGTGACCACGTTGTCGAGGAAGGTGCGGTCGTGGCTGACGAGGAAGACGGTGCCGTCGTAGTTTTGCAGCAGGTCTTCAAGCAGTTCCAGCGTGTCGATGTCCAGGTCGTTGGTGGGTTCGTCCAGCACCAGCACGTTGGCCGGGCGGGCGAACAGGCGCGCCAGCAGCAGGCGGTTGCGCTCGCCACCGGAGAGGCTGCGCACGGGCGAGTTGGCGCGCGCGGGCGAGAACAAAAAGTCGCCCAGGTAGCTCTTGACGTGTTTGCGCTGGTTGCCGATCTCGATCCACTCGGAGCCGGGGCTGATGAAGTCTTCCAGCGTGGCGTCCAGGTTGAGCGCATTGCGCATCTGGTCAAAGTAGGCCACGGTCACGTTCGCACCCTGGCGCACCGTGCCCCAGGGGCTGTTGCCCGGTTCGGGTGCTGGTGCGTAGGCGGGCGCCGGGTCGGCCTTGATCTCGCTGAGGATAAGTTTGAGTAGCGTGGTCTTACCCGCGCCGTTGGGGCCCAGCAGGCCGATCTTGTCGCCGCGCAGGATGGTGGCGCTGAAGTCATCGACGATCTTGCGGTCCCCAAAGGTCTTGCTTACATGCGTGAGTTCGGCGACCAGCTTGCCGCTCTTGTCGCCACTGCTCACATCCATCTTCACGCTGCCCTGGGCGTTGCGGCGGGCTGCGTGCTCGGCGCGCAGTTCCTGCAGGCGCACGATGCGCGCGGTGGCGCGGGTGCGGCGGGCTTCCACGCCCTTGCGAATCCAGACTTCCTCCTGCGCCAGCAGCTTGTCGGCCTTGGCGTTGATGACGGCTTCTTGCGCCAGCTGCTCGGCCTTGTTGGTCACATAGGCGGCGAAGTTGCCAGGGTAGCTGGTGAGCTTGCCGCGGTCCAGCTCCACGATGCGGGTGGCCACGTTGTCGAGGAAGGAGCGGTCGTGGGTGATGGTGACGATGGCGCCCTTGAATTCCTTGAGCAGGCCTTCGAGCCATTCGATGGAGTCCAGGTCCAGGTGGTTGGTCGGTTCGTCCAGCAACAGCACATCGGGCTGTGCCACCAGCGCCTGGGCCAGGGCCACGCGCTTCTTGTTGCCGCCCGAGAGCGTACCCACCACGGCATCTGGGTCCAGGTGCAAGCGCTGCAGGGTCTCGGACACGCGCTGCTCCCAGTTCCAGCCGTCCAGGGTCTCGATCTCGCTCTGCATGGCGTCCAGGTCACCCTCGCCTGCGCAATACTGCTCAATCAGGCCGATAACCCGCTCCAAACCTGCGCGAACAGCTACGAAAATCGTAGCGTCTGCATCGAGCTGCGGCTCCTGCGCCACATAGGCGATGCGCACGCCGCCTTGCACCTGCAGGGTACCGTCGTCAGGCTTTTCCATGCCGCCCACGATTTTGAGCATGGACGATTTGCCTGCGCCGTTGCGGCCAATCAGGCCAACACGCTCCTGCGCTTCGAGGGAGAAATCAGCGTGGTCGAGCAGGGGGACATGCCCAAATGCCAGCTGGGCGTCGAGAAGGGTAATGAGTGCCATAGGGATCCGGTGTGACCCCCGATTATCCCAGTTGTAGTTTTTGCCATCGCTTGGCTGGGCTTGTGGCGAGGGCGGGTATGCGCTGCGGGCTTCAGAGGCGCTGCCCTTTGCCACATCAGCCCGCAGCGCATACCCACCCTCGCCTTGGTCGGCGGGAGGTTGCCACCTGGGGGGAGCTGGTATTCGACCCGTTGGCGCGCGACGTCCGTTTGGCGCTATGGGGTGGGGGCTGATGTGGCAAAGCGCAGCGCCTCTGAAGCCCCCGCCCCATAGTGCCAAACGGACCTCTCTCATAAGGAGGAACGCGGGTTGTTCAGACCACCCGGTTCCGCCCCCGCTGCTTGGCGAGGTAGAGCGCCTTGTCGGCCTCGGTGTAGAGATGGTCGAAGTCGTGCTTTTCGTCCGGGGTGGTGCTGGCCAGGCCAAAGCTGGCGGTGACCGGGATGCGCGTGCCCTCCCACTGCACGATGGAGGCCTCCAGCCGCGCGCGCAGCTTCTCGGCTAGCCGGCGCCCCGCCTCGGCCGAGGTGTTGGGGAGCAACACAATGAACTCCTCGCCTCCCAGCCGCCCCACCAAGTCCGTGCTGCGCACCGTGCTGCTGGCCAGCCCGGCCACATGGCGCAGCACGGCATCGCCGGCCGGGTGACCCCAGGTGTCGTTGATGCGCTTGAAATGGTCCAGGTCCAGCAGCAGGATGGTGGTGGCACTGCCCTGACGCTGGGCGCGCCGCAGCTCGCTGCGGCTCAGCTCCACAAAGGTATTGCGGTTGAACAGGCCGGTCAGCCCGTCCTGCCGGGTCAGGCGCTCCAGCTCCCGCTGCTTGCTTTGCAGCTCGGCATGGGCCTTCTCCAGCTGCGTCTGCTGCAGGGCGATGGTGGTGAACTTGCGCCACAACAACACCGACAGCGCCCAGCCCATCACACAGGCGGTCACCCCATTGAGCCGGTTGGAGAGCAGCAACTCCGGCACATGCTGGGTCCAGCCGATGGCCTTGTAGTAGACGACATACACCGCGAGGTACAGCCACGCCGCAGGTACAGGGCGCAGGTACAGGGCCAAGCTGACGCCCAGGCAGGCGATCAGAAAAGGCGTGATGTTGGGCGTGACCCACTGGTCCACACAGACCACGGCAATTGCGCTGAGCAGGATGAGCGTGCCCGCCAGCAGGCCCATGCTGCGGCCCGGCAGGCTGCGGTGCCCATGGCGCAGCAGGTGTGCGGCCCAAGTGCAGCCCAGAACACCCGTGCCCATGGCGGTGTGCACCAGTAACAGGCCCAGCTTCCAGCGGTAGGCGGAATCGCCAGCCGGAGACTGCAGGGCCAGCACCAGAAAGATCAGGGCGTGCAGGGCGTTGAGCCCGACCACCACAGGCCCCAGCCAGCGCAGACGCTGCAGGTTGGCGGCAGCGGCTTCATCTTCCACCAGCGTGTGTTCGGCACGCCAGCGATCCATCAACACGCGAAGATCTCGGAAATGGGGGCTGTTCATAGGGTAATCGGCCACTGTAGCAGAGCCATGTTGCTACGATGTATGGACAGCGCGCCGCTGCCCAGCCCAAGGACCTCCATGCCTGAACGCATCACCCCCCGCGCCCACGACCTGGGCGGCGGTTTCACCGTACGCCGCATCCTGCCTTCCATGCAGCGCCAGGCCGTCGGCCCCTTCGTCTTCCTGGACCATTTCGGCCCCGTCACCGCCCAGCCTGGCGACAACCATGACGTGCGCCCCCACCCCCACATCGGCCTGGCCACGGTGACCTATCTGTTCGAAGGCGCCATGATGCACCGCGACTCAACCGGCGTGGTGCAGCGCATCGAGCCCGGCGCCATCAACTGGATGACGGCGGGCCGCGGCATCGTGCACTCCGAACGCACGCCGGACGACCTGCGCAGCGTCACGCGCCGCAGCCACGGCTTCCAGCTCTGGTCGGCCTTGCCAGCGGAGCATGAAGAAGACGCCCCATCGTTCGCCCATACCCCAGCCTGCGCCATTCCTGAAGTACAGCTGCCGGGTGCCACGGTGCGCGTGCTCATCGGTACGGCCTTTGGCGCCACATCCCCCGTGGCCACGCTTTCGCCCACGCTGTACCTCGCGTTGGAGCTGGAAGCCGGAGCCCTGCTCACCATCCCCGATGCGGCGCAGGAGCGCGGCATCTATAGCGTGGACGGTCTGGTGGAAGTGGATGGTGAGTCGCTGTCGGCTGGCGAAATGCTGGTGCTGGAGAGCGGCAGCACGCCCACGCTGTGCGCCCGCGAGGCCACGCGCGTGATGCTGGTGGGTGGCGCGCCTTTGGGCCATCGCCACATGGTCTGGAACTTTGTCTCCAGTCGCAAGGAACGCATCCTGCAGGCGCAGGACGATTGGGAGGCCCAACGCTTTCCCAAAGTGCCGGGCGAGACTGAGTTCATCCCGCTGCCGGCACGGCGGCCCGGCTGAGATTCAGACAAGGCGCGCGATCGCCTGACCCACATCCGTGGTGCTTGCATGACCGCCCATGTCGGGCGTGCGGGGGCCGTGGGCCAATGTCAATTCGATGGCTCTGACGATGGCGTCGTGCGCCCGCGTGTAGCGTGGCGCGCCGTTGCCCAGAAAGTTCAGCATCATGGCGCCCGACCAGACCATGCCCACGGGGTTGGCGATGTTCTTGCCGTAGATGTCCGGTGCGGACCCATGCACGGGCTCGAACAGGGAAGGGAAGTTTCGCCGCGGGTTCAGGTTGGCCGAGGGCGCAATCGCAATGGTGCCCGCGCAGGCCGGGCCCAGGTCCGAAAGAATGTCGCCAAACAGGTTCGAGGCCACCACCACATCGAAGCGTTCAGGGCTCAGCACAAAGCGCGCCGCCAAGATGTCGATGTGATACTGGTCCCAGCGCACGTCGGGGAAGGACTTGGCCATTTCCTGGACCCGCTCATCCCAGTAGGGCATGCTGATGGCCATGCCGTTGGATTTTGTGGCGGAAGTCAGGTGCTTCTTAGGCCGTTTGCGGGCCAGCTCAAAGGCGTAGTGCAGGATGCGGTCCACCCCCTTGCGGGTGAACACGGATTCCTGCAGCACGGTTTCCCGTTCCGTGCCCTCGAACATGCGTCCGCCAAGGGCGGAATACTCACCCTCGGTGTTCTCGCGCACCACATAGAAGTCGATATCTCCCACGGCCCGGTTGGCCAGCGGGCAGGGGACACCCGGCATGAGTCGCACGGGCCGCAGGTTCACATACTGGTCGAATTCGCGCCGGATCTTGAGCAGCGAACCCCAGAGCGATATGTGGTCCGGAACCACATCCGGTGCGCCCACGGCGCCGAAGTAGATGGCGTCAAAGCCTTTGAGTTGTTCAAACCAGTCCAGAGGCATCATGCGCCCGTGTTGCTGGTAGTAACCGCAGTGGGCCCAGTCGAAATGGGTGAACTCCAGGGCAATGTCGAATTTGCTGGCTGCGGCCTGGACCACCCGTAGACCTTCCGGCATCACCTCATTGCCAATGCCGTCACCGGCCAACACGGCGATCTTGTGAACCTGCATCTTGCTGCGCTCTCTTTCTTTTGCTGGGTTTTTGGGCTCCCGGCGCAGTGCAAGACCGGGATACGCAAGCGTAGAAAGATCACAGAATTTCTACAATTCATTGAAATGTGACTTCAAAGGACACGATTCATGAACAATCAGCCCTTGTTGGAGGATTTGCGCCTGTTCTGTGCGGTGGTGCGTTGCCAGTCGTTTGCAGCAGCAGCCCGGGAACAGGGGGTATCCAAGGCGCTTGTCAGCAAGCGCATGGGCTTGCTGGAGCAGGCCTTGCAGGTGCAACTGCTCCACCGCACCACGCGGCGCCTAGGGCTGACGGAGCAGGGCGACATCGTGCACCAGCGTGCCCAGCGTGTGCTGGACGAGGTGGAGCAGATGGCGGAAGCGATTGGTGCGCACCGGGCCGAACCCCGGGGCGTCTTGCGCCTGTGTGCTAGCAGCGGCTTTGGGCGCAATCATCTGGCCCCCGCCCTGTCGGCCCTGGCGCTGCAGTATGCACAACTGGAGATCCAACTGGAGCTGCTGGACCGTCCGGTGGATTTGTTGGCGGAAGGCTTCCAGCTTGATATCCGGCTGGGTACCGTCCACGAGCCCAATCTGATCGCGCGGCGGATTGCCTTCAATCAACGCGTCCTGTGTGCTTCACCGGGCTACCTGGAACGTCATGGCGTGCCGGCAGATTTGCAAGCGCTGGCCGCACACCGCTGCATTGTGATCCGCGAGCGTGATCAGGATTTTGGACGCTGGATCCTGGCAGGGCCGAATGGGGCAGAACCCGTCCGTATCCAAGGCCCCTTATCGACCAACAATGGCGAGGTTGTGCACCGCTGGGCCCTGGATGGTCACGGCATCATCCTGCGTTCCGTCTGGGATGTTGGTCCCGCCATCGCCCGGGGCGATCTGGTGCGTGTACTGCCTGCCTACGCGCAGGAGGCTCATGTCCATGCCGTGTACCCATCCCGGCTGGCGCAGTCGGGGCGCTTGCGTACCTGTGTGGAGTTTCTGGAAAACTGGTTTCGTGACCGGCTGGTAGAGCCCATGGCGCCTCAACATGCGGCGACGCCATGAGCCTCCTGCATGGCCTGTGCCGCAATGTCCAGCGACCGTAGGCGCAGCGCGGGGTCGTAAATGTCGCAGACCAGCATCAGCTCATCGGCCTGCGTGGCTTCGGCCATGGCCAAGAGGCCCTCGCGCACGGTGTCGGGGCTGCCAATCACCGCTTCGCTCAGGAAGTCGCCAATGGCGGCACGTGCGTCGGCCGGCAGTTGGGGCAGAAAGTTGGGTACAGGCGGCGGCAGAGCCCCGCGCTTGCCCGTCAGAATGCCCAGCACGCGCTGGTAGATGCTGCTGGCCAGCAGTTCTGCCTCTTCGTCGGTGGGGGCGGCCACCAAGGGCACGCCCACCATCACGTAGGGCTTGTCCAGCGTGGCCGAGGGCTTGAACAGGCTGCGGTACATGCTGACCGCCTGATGTAGAAAGCGCGGCGCAAAGTGCGAGGCAAAGGCGTAGGGCAGTCCCATGTGTGCGGCCAATTGGGCCGAGTACAGGCTGGAGCCCAGCAGCCAGATGGGCACATTGGTGTTCGCACCGGGCATGGCGATCAGCGTTTGCCCCGGCTGCTGCGGACCCAGCAGGGCTTGCAACTCCATCACGTCGCGCGGGAAGTCTTCTTCTTTCTCCACCTTGCTGCGGCGCAGGGCCCGCATGGTGGCCTGGTCGGTGCCGGGCGCGCGGCCCAGGCCCAGGTCAATGCGGCCGGGGTACAGCTCGGCCAGCGTGCCAAAAGCCTCGGCCACCACCAGCGGTGCATGGTTGGGCAGCATCACCCCGCCCGAACCCACGCGGATGCGCTCGGTGCCGCCAGCAATATGGCCCACCAACACCGAAGTGGCCGAGCTGGCGATACCGGGCATGTTGTGGTGTTCGGCCAGCCAGTAGCGGCTGAAACCGAGTTGTTCGGCATGGCGCGCGGTGCGCAAGGCGATTTGCAGCGCTTCGGCGACGGTACCGCCCTCACGCACGGCAACCAGGTCCAACAGCGATAAACGGGTGGTTTTGCGAGGATTCATGTAAGCAATTGTCATAAGAACCCAAAAACCCTGCCCGGCTAGTCCGATTGATCTATTGTTGCGCTGCAATAAGTTCACGAAACTTCCAACCTAGATATCCAAATTGGGAGAAGCCGTGAACCTGTCCATTCTGAAAAAGGCCGTCGTCGCAGTGTCGATTGCCGCGTCTGCCATTGCTGCGCACGCCACTACCTTTGCCATTGGGTCTCTGACAGACACCTATACCAATACCGTCGAAATCAGTGGCGCGTTCGACGACCTCTACACCTTCACCCTGCCTGCCAACTTCACCGGCATCAAAGGTTCCTATCAAGGGTTTGACTACGCTGGAACTGGACTGATCACCAACTTCAGTATCGGTGTCGGCTCCAATTCCTCCCCCGTGTACTCTCTGCCGCTCAACACCACAATCGGTGGATTTGATGTGTCCAGCTATGCCGCATCGTTTGCCTTGACCCCAGGTGTCAGCTACTGGTTCAGACTTAGTGGATCCGGCGATATCGCCAATTACACCGTTACGCTGGCACCGGTACCTGAGCCCGAGTCTTATGCCCTGTTGCTGGCCGGCTTGGGTCTCATGGGCTTTGTCGCCCGCCGCCGCCAAACCAAGTAATCGGGAGTCACCATGAAAAAACACCTTAAAACACTTGCTGCAACCCTGGTTCTGGGGGCGGCCTTTGGCGCGCATGCAGCCAGTACGACCGCAACTTTCCAGGAAGCCAGCAACGGCTCCTTCACTGAATCGTTCTTGGTGACCCCGGATGCCGCCAATACCCTGGTGCTGCGGGTGTCCGGTGCGACGTTTCAGTTTTCCGGCTTAACCTTTTCCCTGTGGGATGGCGCAACGTCCTTAATCACCGTCAACGGTACGTCGGCCAATGGCAACCAGATCGCGATTTTCAGTGACTTGCGGACCACATCCTTTGATTTGATCGGTGGCAAAACCTACACATTGAAGATTGCTGGTACCAGCATTGGCGCCCCGAATACATCCAAGGGGACTATTCTGGCCAGCAATGGCTTGGTGAGCGCCGTGCCTGAGCCTGAGTCCTATGCGCTGCTATTGGCCGGCTTGGGACTGATCGGTACGGTGGCAAAACGTCGCTCCCGCAAGACGGCCGTCTAAGCCTCTTCTCGCTTCCCAAAAAAAAGGGTTTGCATATGCAAATCCTTTTTTCGTTTTACGGGCTAATCATTCGTACTACTTAGTCCATACGAGCTATTGTTGCGGCGCAGCACAGGGTTAATACTGAACTCACCTTTCCAACCTTTTGAGGTGTCTATGCAAGTCAAGTCTTTCCTCCGTACGGCTGCCGGCGCTGCCGTCTTGGCCGGTGCATCTTTGGGCGCCCAAGCGGCCACAGGAACCATTTATGCGCCGCCCGCTGGCGCGTCGTTCACCGATCTGGAGGTGGGCAGTATCTACATTTCCACCCTGTCTGATCTGGTGGGCAGCTTCTTCGGTGCCAATTCCGTCGCCTACGGCCCCATCACCTTGACGCTGGGTTCCGTGACCTTCACAAGCGGCACCGTGGGTACTCTGGGCAGCGATCTCGATCCCACCGCTGCTGGTTTCTCGTTCAAGAACGTGGCCGTGGGTAACTACATCGTCAAGGCCTCTGGCTATGTCACTGGTGGGCAACTGCCTGGCGTTTCCCTGGTGGCCGCCAACTACACCATCACCCCCGTCCCGGAACCCGAGTCCTACGCCATGCTGTTGGCCGGTCTGGGCCTCGTTGGCACCATTGCGCGCCGCCGCATGAAGACCAAGGCTGAGGCCTGAGTCCTTCTTTACCCAGCAAAAAGGGCCTGCGACGCAGGCCCTTTTTCTTTGCCGAAGACAGCCTTGTCAGCAGTTGTGCATAGCTAGTCCATACGTACTATTGCTGCAATGCAGCACAGGGTTAATACTAGGTTCGTCACATATCTATTGCGGAGGTTGTATGAAGCTCAAATCGCTAATCCTCTTGACGATGACTGCCGTGCCGGCGTGGGCGGTGCATGCAGCAGGTCCTGACCTGTTGGTTGCCGCCGGTAACGGCCAATCCGGCGCCTTGCTGTGGGTGGGGCTGGGCCTGATGGGTGTCATTGCGCTGCGCAAGTACCGCTAGCGCGGTCTCCCTGATAGGGCCTTAGCAGCCACCAAAGCAAAAGGGCTTGCCTCTCGGCAAGCCCTTTTTTACTTCTGCAAGCCAATCATCGGCTGCTGGGGAAGCTGAATACGGTGCCTTCGCGCACCCCAGCCGAAGGCCAGCGTTGCGTAATCGTCTTGCGCTTGGTGTAGAAGCGCACAGCGTCGGGGCCGTAGGCGTGCAGGTCGCCGAAGAGGCTGCGCTTCCAGCCACCAAACGAGTGGTAGGCTACTGGCACGGGCAGGGGCACGTTCACGCCCACCATGCCGACCAGGATATTGTCAGTGAAGTAGCGTGCCGCCTCGCCGTCGCGGGTGAAGATGCAGGTGCCGTTACCGTATTCGTGGGCGTCGATCAGGTCCATGGCCTCTTGCAGCGTCTTGACGCGCACCACGCCCAGCACCGGTCCAAAGATTTCTTCCTGGTAGATCACCATGCCGGGTTTGACGTTGTCGAACAGGCAGGGGCCGAGGTAATAGCCGTCTTCATGGCCGGCCACCTTCAGGCCACGGCCATCCACCACCAGCGTGGCGCCTTCCTTCACGCCCTGGTCCACATAGGCCTTCACCTTCTCGAAGTGCGGCTTGGTCACCAGCGGGCCCATGTCCATGCCGGGGGAAGTGCCGGGGCCGACCTTCATTTTGGCGATCTCGACCTTCAATGCGGCCACGACGGCATCGGCGGTCTGGTCACCGATGGCGACGACCAGGGGGATCGCCATGCAGCGTTCGCCGCAGGAGCCATAGGCCGCTCCCATGAGGGCGTTCACCGCGTTGCCGATGTCGGCATCGGGCATGACCACGGCGTGGTTCTTGGCGCCGCCCAGGGCCTGCACGCGCTTGCCGTGTTTGCAGCCTTCGGCGTAGATGTACTCTGCAATGGGCGTGGAGCCCACAAAGCTCACTGCCTTGACGCGCGGGTCTTGCAGCAGGGTGTCCACGGCTTCCTTGTCGCCATTGACGACATTCAGCACGCCGGGTGGCAGGCCGGCCTCCAGCGCCAGTTCGGCCACGCGCAGCGTGGAGCTGGGGTCGCGCTCGGAGGGCTTGAGGATGAAGGTGTTGCCGCAGGCCACGGCCATGGGCCACATCCACAGGGGCACCATGGCGGGGAAGTTGAAAGGTGTGATGCCAGCGGTGACGCCCAAGGCCTGGAATTCGGACCAGGAGTCGATTGCGGGGCCCACGTTCTTGCTGTGTTCACCCTTGAGCAGCTCGGGCGCGTAGCTCGCGTATTCCACGTTTTCAATGCCGCGTTGCAGTTCACCCAGCGCGTCGCTGAGCACCTTGCCGTGTTCGGCGGTGATGAGTGCACAGAGTTCGTCGGCGTGCTTTTCCAGCAAGACCTTGAGATTGCTCATGACGCGCGCGCGCTTGAGGGGCGGCGTGTTGCGCCAGGCGGGGAAGGCAGCCTGCGCATTGGCAATGGCTTCTTCCACGGTGGCCTTGGGGGCTAGCAGCACACGCTTCTCGGCACGGCCAGTAGCGGGATTGAAGACGTCTTGCGCGCGTTCGCCGGTGCTGATGATCTTGCCGCCGATCAGGTGGCCGACGGTGGGGAGTGAGGACATAGGGTGCTTTATAAGAAAAATGGGCTGCTAGCCCGCATGGAATATGCGCTAGCAGCTATGAAAACAATAGTGATTCGCAGCGTCAAAGACGTGCTCAGGCGGTTTCGTTGATGGCCTCGCCCAGCGCGTTGACCAGGCTGTCGATTTCTGCCTCGGTGGTGATGAAGGGCGGCGCCAGCGCAATGCAGTCACCGGCATAGCGCACGTAAAAGCCCTTGTCCAGGCAGCGCATGGCCACCTCGTAGGGGCGCTTGGCGGGTTCGCCAGGCACAGCGGCCAGGGTGAAACCGGCGGACAGGCCCAGGTTGCGGATGTCGGTGATGTGCTTGGCGCCACGCAGGCTGTGCACGGCTTTCTCGAAGTAGGGGGCCAAAGCGTTCACCCGCTCAATCATGTTTTCCTTGACCAGCAGGTCCAGCGCCGCAATGCCGGCCGCACAGGCCACGGGGTGGGCGGAGTAGGTGTAGCCGTGGGGGAATTCCAGCATGTAGTCCGGGCCACCCTGCGCCATGAAGGTGTCGTAGATTTCTTTCTTGGCCACCGTCACGCCCAGCGGCTGCGCGCCGTTGGTGATTTGCTTGGCAGCGTTCAGGATGTCCGGCACCACGCCAAAGTAACCGGCGCCGGTGTAGGCGCCCAGGCGACCAAAGCCGGTGATGACTTCGTCAAAAATCAGCAGGATGTTGTTCTGGGTGCAGATCTCGCGCAGGCGCTGCAGGTAGCCCACGGGCGGCACCACGATGCCGGCCGAGCCGGACATGGGTTCCACGATCACGGCCGCAATGTTGGACGCGTCGTGCAGCGCGATCAGGCGCAGCAGCTCGTCGGCCATATCGCCGCCTTTTTCGGGCAGGCCCTTGCTGAACGCGTTGGAGGCTAGCTGGGTGTGTGCCAGATGGTCGGCCTCAATGCCCTGGCCGAAGGTCTTGCGGTTGGCTGGCAGGCCGCCCACCGAGATGCCGCCGAAGTTCACGCCGTGGTAACCCTTCTCGCGGCCAATCAGGCGGGTCTTGCTGCCCATGCCTTTGGCGCGCCAGTAAGCGCGGGCCATCTTGAGCGCGGTGTCGGCGGACTCGGAGCCCGAGCCTGTGTAGAACACATAGTCCAGGCCTTCGGGGGTCAGTTCCACAATCTTGTTGGCCAGCTCAAATGACAGCGGGTGGCCGAACTGGAAGGCGGGTGAGTAGTCCATGGTCGCCATCTGCTTGCTCACCGCCTCGGTAATTTCGCGGCGGCCGTGGCCCAGGCCCGCGCACCACAGGCCGGAGAGGCCGTCAAAAATCTTTTTTCCGTTGGAATCGGTGAAGTAGGCACCCTGGGCGCCCACCATCATGCGGGGCTTGGCCTTGAAATCACGGTTGCCGGTAAAGGCCATCCAGTGCGATTCCATCCATTCGCGGCTCATGGGGAAGGAGGATGCGCTGGTGACGGCTTCACCGATGGCGGGGCTGTTGGTGTCGTTGAGCTTCATGGGAACTCCAGTGGGTGAGGTGGGTAAGCCTTTTGGGGCGATGGTGCATTGTGGGTAGCTCTGTTACTCTTATAAAGTCACAAATAGCACTATTCACTTGCCAGCTTATGAAAGTTAAAGCCAAGGCGGTTTTAGGCCAAATCAGCGATATGGACCTGCGCCTGTTGCGTGTGTTCAAGGCCGTGGTCGATTGCGGGGGCATGGCCGCGGCCGAACTGGAACTCAATATAGGCACTTCCACCGTCAGCCGCCACATCAAAGATCTGGAAACCCGGCTGGGCCTGACTCTGTGCCGGCGTGGCCGGGCCGGGTTTGCGCTCACGCCCGAGGGCGAAAAGATCTACGCCCAGACCACCCAGCTGCTGGCCGCCACCGATGCGTTTCGCAGCAGCGTGGACGAAATCCACCAGCGCATGGGCGGGCAATTGCAGGTGGCCGTGTTCGACAAAACCGCCAGCAACCCAGCCAGCCACATTGCCGAAGCAATCGCACACTTCCATGCCGAAGCCCCTGACGTGGGGCTGAACTTGCATGTGGCCACGCTCACGGCCATCGAGCGCGGCGTGTTGGACGGGCAGTTCCATGTGGGCATCATCCCTGGCCACCGCAGCTCCGACGTATTGGACTACACGCCCTTGTTCGACGAATCCATGTTGCTGTATTGCGGCACTCGTCACGTACTGTGGAACGCCGAACATGGCGCCCTAGGTTGGGAGACCCTGTCCAAACACGCCTTCGCCGGCCTGGGCTACCACTCGCCGAATATGGAACTGAGCCAGCGCATGCGCTTGCCGCGTCGCGCCACGGGTTTCGACCAGGAGTCCATTGCCACGCTCATCCTCTCCGGCCAGTTCCTGGGCTTTCTGCCCGACCACTATGCCGAGAGCTTTGTGCGCCGCGGCCAGATGCAGGCCGTGCGGCCGGACCTGCTGAACTATGCCTGCCAGTTTTTCGCCATCACCCGCAAGTCACCGCAGCCCAGCCGGGCGACGCGGGCGTTTCAGGAGTGTTTGGTGCGGGCGCACGAGGTATCAGGTTGATAGTCCAGCTCTGTATAGTTGGCGGGGCACTCATTCTGAGAGAGGGAACAAGATGCAGGGAGTCAAAACCAAATCCACTCAAGCAGAGAATCAGCCGAAAAGCAAATGGGATCTTTTCACTGCCGTGGGGCTTGCTATCGTCCTCACTTCAATAGGAGTGTTCATCGTTCCGTGGATTGCCATTGCGGTGGGGATGTCTACCGGGAAAGAAGGCGCGATGACCGCCGCATATTGGGTTTATGCAACGTTCAGCATTGTGCTGGTGCTCTGGGTTGCCAAAAAGTGAGGGGCGCTAGCTCCAAACTGGACTTTCTACCTCTGCTGTAGACAGGCCCATGGTTGCATTGGTGTTGCTCCCTGGCATGGACGGAACAGGTGCGCTGTTTCAGCCACTTCTCGAACCTCTCAACCATGCGTTTCGGGTTCAAGTCGTCCAGTACCCCGTTGCCAAAGCACTCGGTTATGACGCCTTGGAAGCACTCGTGCTTGATGCCCTTCCACGCGAAGAGCCTTTCTTCCTCCTCGGTGAATCGTTTTCCGGACCGATTGCGATTTCAATTGCTGCTGCCCGGCCAGCGAATTTGCGGGGACTGATTCTTTGCAGCACCTTTGCAGTCAATCCGCACCCCGTGCTTTCCGCATTGAATCCTTTTGCCAAAGTACTGCTGCCCAAGTTCGCACCGATCGCGCTACTGGATCACATGCTGCTTGGCAGGCATTCAAGTGAACACCTTCGCGTAACGCTGGCTTCGGCGGTGGCTCAGGTCTCATCAGCCGCGTTCCACGCCCGACTGAATGCAGTTCGCTCTGTCAATGTGTTGCGCAAGTTGAAAGCCATCTCGGTTCCTGTCCTGTACTTGCAAGCATCCGAGGACAAGGTGGTCTCATCACGTGCTGCGGCGATCATTCAGCGGGAGCTTCCGGCCACCCGCATTGTTTCCCTGGTTGCGCCTCACTGCCTGCTTCAGACAAAGCCGAATGATGCTGCAGCCAGTATTCAAGACTTCACCGAGAGTTGCAGAGCATGAAACCCGAGATCAATCCCAGAAAAATCGTCGTGCTGTCCGGCTCAGGCATCAGTGCAGAGAGCGGTCTACCGACGTTTCGTGATTCAAATGGATTGTGGAACTCGTACTCCTGGCAAGAGGTTGCAAGTCCTGAAGGATGGCGGCTTAGACCGGAAGCGGTACTTGAGTTCTATAACGAACGAAGAGCCAAGGCATGGCAAGCTATACCGAACTTGGGACACCAAGCGCTGGCATCACTTGAGACTACCTACGAAGTCATAGTGATTACTCAAAACGTTGACGAACTACACGAGCGCGCAGGTTCCAAAAAAGTCATCCATTTACATGGTCAGCTCGCTTATGCGCGGGGTACTTCAGAGGCACGCAGGCGCTACCGGATCAATGGATTCCCCATCCATGTTGGGCAGCTGTGTGAAGACGGGACGCAACTCAGACCCGATATTGTTTGGTTCGGCGAGGAGACGGAAAACTTTGAGGAGGCGCGCGGACATATAGCGAGCGCAGCCAAAGTGCTGGTCGTGGGCACTTCTCTCTCCGTGTTTCCGGCCGCTTCATTGGTCAAAGTCGCTCGCGGTCGAGCCGACAAAGTGCTGGTCTCTTTGGATCTGGAGAGGCCACCATTTGGCTTTACCTTTCTGCGAGGTAGAGCTACTGAGGTGCTGCCTTCACTGACCCAAAAATGGCTCAGTGAAGCCGCTGAGAAGTTCAATGTGTAGTGCGTACCTGCACTTCTGAATCGCCCAGTCGTGTTGGAACTTGAGGCTCAGGTGCCGTAAAACCTGAAATCCATCTCCGGCTTTTTGCCGTGGATGAGTTCTGCCATTGCCTTGCCCGAACCCGCGCCGTGCGTCCAGCCCAAAGTGCCGTGCCCGGCATTGACCCACAGCCCGCGCACCGGGGTTTGGCCGATGAAGGGGATGTTGGTGGGGGTGGCGGGGCGCAGGCCGGTCCAGTAGTTGGGCTGGCCGCCTTCGGCCTCGCTGCGCGTATCGCAGACGCCGGGAAGCACTTCCTCGATGCGGCGGGCCAGCATGTTGCAGCGGGCCTGGGCCACGGGGGAATCCAGGGTCAGGTCAAAGCCGCCGACCTCGATGGTGCCGGCTACGCGCAGCTGATCGCCCAAGCGGCTGATGGCGATCTTCTTGGCATCGTCGATGGTGGATACAAAGGGCGCCAGCTCGGGCTTCAGGATCTTGAAGGTGGCGCTGTAGCCCTTGCCGGGGTAGATGGGCAGGTTCACGCCTACGGTGCGCAACAGCGGCGCGGTGTAGGAGCCGGCGGCCACGACGATGTGGTCGGCCTGCAGCGTGTGCATGGAGCCGGCCACGACATTGCCCTTGGGCCCCGTCGATAATGCGCGAACAGCTACCGATTTGATAGCGCCCAGACTCACGTTGAGCCCGTCCACGCTGTGCTCGTAGAGGAACTGCACGCCACGCGCCGCGCAGCGCTTGGCCAGTTCCTGCGTGAAGACGCGGCAGTCGCCCGACTCATCGCTGGGGGTGATGGTGCCGCCCACAATCTGGTGCGCGAAGGACTTGAAGGCGGGTTCGATCTTGAACAGCTCGTCCTTGCTGATGACCTGGCGGTTCACGCCGTACTTGCGCATCAGTGCGGCGGCGTCGCCGGCGGTGTCGAAGGACTTCTGGTCGCAGTAGTAGTGGGCAATGCCGCGCTCCAGCCGGTTGTATTCGATACCGGTGGACGCCACCATGTCCTTGAGGGCGGCGTGGCTGTAGGCGCCCAGGGCCACCAACTGTTGCACATTGCGCTCAAACGCGGCGTCGTTGCAGTTGGCCAGGAACTGCAGGCCCCAGGTGTACTGGTGGACGCCGGCGCCAAGAGGGTTTTGCGGGCGGAACAGCAGGGGCGCTTCCTTGCTCAGCATCCATTTCAGGGCCTTGAGCGGCGCTTCCTTGTTGGCCCAGGGTTCGCAGTAGCTCACCGAGATCTGCGCGCCGTTGGCAAAGCTGGTCTCCATGGCAGCGTCGGGCTGGCGCTCGACCACGGTGACTTCATGGCCCAGCTCCAGCAGCTGCCAGGCGGTGCAAATGCCGATCGTGCCGGCGCCCAAGACAATGATTTTCATGGTGGCAGTGTCATGCAAGCACTGCGCCAGTAAAAGTGAAATGAAAGTGTTTACGAAAACATTAGCATCGCTAATAATTTGCGTCCATGCGAATCTTTGACACCGATGCCCTGGAATGCCTGGCCGCCATTGTGGAAGAGGGCGGGTTTGAACGCGCTGCCGTACGCCTCTCCATCACCCAGTCCGCCGTCTCCCAGCGCCTGCGTGCGCTTGAAGCTCAGGTCGGTACCGTGCTGCTGGTGCGTAGCCGCCCGGTCAAGGCCACGGCCGCTGGGCGCCTGCTGATCAAGCACGCCATGCAGATGCGCCTGCTGCGGGCGGATCTGGAAGGCGACCTCAAGGAGCTGGCGCCCAACACCGGTGCCGTGCGCGAAGACGAGCGCATCTCGATTGCGGTGAACGCCGACAGCATTGCCACCTGGGCGCTCTCGGCGCTGGACCCCCTGGTGCATGCCGGGCTGCCGCTGGAAATCATCACCGACGACCAGGACTTCACCCACGAATGGCTGCGCGAAGGCCAAGTGCTGGGCTGTGTGACCACGCTCAAGCAGGCGCTGCGCGGCTGTAAGGTGATGCCTCTTGGGGCCATGCACTATGTGGCCGTGGTGAGCCAGGACTATGCGAAGGCGCACTGTCCCAAGGGGTTGACGCCGCACAATTTCCGCAGCATTCCGTTCGTAGCGTTCAACCGCAAGGACGACTTGCCCTCTGAGTTTGTGGGCCGGGCGCTCAGCCTGCGCCGTGTGTCCGTGGGGCAGCGCTTTGTGCCCAGCTCTGAGGGTATGGTGCGCGCGGTGCTGGCAGGCTGGGGTGCCAGCGTGGTGCCCGAACTCTTGGTGCGCGGCCTCATCGACGAAGGCCGCCTAGTCGATCTGATGCCCGGCGTCACCTTGCCGGTGAACCTGTACTGGCACTGCTGGAACCTGGATTCCGAGGTGATAGACCGGCTGACCTCCGCGCTGGCTGCTGCAGCCAGCCGCACGCTGGGCGACAAAAACCAGTCAGTCACAAAATAGCCGGCCCCTCTGCGTTTTGACGATGGTGGCTAGAATGCCAGCATGTCCAGCGCCCCACCCGTCAAACTCTCCTTCAAGCAGCAGATGCTGCAGGCGCGCGAGGACGCGATCATCCGCGCTGTCAACCTGCTGCTGGCCGAAAAAGGCTTCGAGGCCATGACGGTGGATGAGGTGGCGGCCAATGTGGGCATTGCCAAGGCCAGCCTCTACAAGCATTTCCCCAGCAAGGAAGACCTGGCCGCCGCGGCCATGGCCCACCTCATGGGCCAGGCCCAGGCCTTTCTGGACACGCTGCCCGAGGGCAGCCCGCCGCTGGAGAAACTGCGTACCGTGGTGCGCTGGACCATGGCGCTCAAACTGGGCGGCGAGATGCCCTCCCTGCCCAGCCAAAACTCCACACTGCGCGCCACGCTGATGGCGCACAAGGCCTATATGGATGGCCTCATGGACGTGGCTGACCGCTTGGGTGCGTGGATTGAGGCTGCGCAAGCGCAGGGCCTCATCAATCCCAAACTGCCGGCGATTGCCGTGCTCTACACGCTCTACGCCCGCGCCTGCGACCCGGTGCTGGAGTTCCTCAAGATGGGCGGGCAGCACAGCGATGACGAGATCATCGAACTCGTGCTTTCTACCTGCTTTGATGGACTGAACGCCCGTTAGCCCCCGTTAAATCTGCGCGAGAAGCTCCTGAATTTATAGCGCCTCAAAGCGCCACTGCACCGCCAGCGCCAGGCTCTGGCCGGTCTGCAGCACCTGCAGGCCGGGGTGGCCGTCCACATGGAAGGCGTCGATGGGGTGCGTCACCGGCTCGAAGCAGAAGTGCGCGCCCTGCGGTGGGCGGTACAGCAGGCAAAAGCCATCGCGCCGGCCCGTTGCCTGCAGCGCAGGCACCTGGACCTTCAGGCGCAAGCCGTGCTCCGGCCAGTCAATGCGGGCCTCGCCGTCCCAGCCTGTAAACGCGTTGTCGATCAGGCTGTCGCCGTGCAGCGCGAGCTGCGTGCGTGGGTCCCAGCCGGGCGGAAAGTCGGCGGTGTGCTGCGTGGGCATGGGGTCGGCGCCGCTGAGCCACACGCCCTGCACGCCGGCCTGCAACTGCGCCCGCGGGGTACTGGGAAACGCTGGGTGCTGGCCCAGGCCGTAGGGCAGGCTGTCGGCACCCAAATGCGTCACCTCCAGCAGCTGGTCCATGCCGTCCTCGCGCAGCACAAAGCGCTGCAGCGCGCGGTAGTGGTAGGGGGCGCCGTCAAAGTGGCGCGACTCCAGCGCCAGCTCCAGCGTGTCGGGCCGGGGCTGGCGAATCGTCCAGGGCTGTAGCCAGCCATCGCCGTGGATGGGATAGGGCTCGCCCGCGCGGTTGGGGCGCATGGGGTGGCTCACGCCCTCGTGGCTGAAGCCGCCGCTGCCAATGCGGTTGGACCAGGGCACCAGCGGGAAGGAGGCGGTGGTGTAGAGGTCGGCCACGCCGCCCCAGGGGCGCCACAGCGCCAGCGCGCCCTGCGGGGTGTCGCGTTCCCAAGCGGCCACGCTGCCGCCCAGGGTGGGGAGCAGGCCCAGGCGCTGCCCGGCGTGGTGCAACCAATGGATGGAGTGGGGGGCGGTGGAGCTCATGCGGTGCGTGCGGTAGTGGAGAGGGGCCCAGGGGGTGGGCTTGCGCATGCTAAGCATCCAAAGCCTTCTTGAACAATAGAAAGACGGCCGTCTGACTTACCAGATTTGCAATGTATCCATGTATGGAATTGAGGACTAAATCAGGTGGTCAAATTAAAGAATCGTTGCCTCACAAGGGACTAGGGTTAACCTGAATCCAGGTTTCTGTATCTGAGATATTCAAATCTCTATTAGATCCATATCAACTCTGTGCGTAGCATTCGCCCCACTTCTTGATATCGATTCCAGGGTTTTCTGGGGAGGCACAAGAGGCACAGCAGCAGGCCAGATGCGGGTGGCACTAGAGGCACCCACGGCCCCGCTTCCAACGACACAACGAGGAGACATAGATATGCAAAACAACCGACGTACCCTGCTGGCGACTGCCGCCGCTGCCGGCCTGACCCTGGCCCTGCCCGGAGCCGCCTTTGCCCAGAAAAAGATCGTCATGGGCTTCAGCCAGATCGGCGCTGAGAGCGAATGGCGCACCGCCAACTCCAACTCGATGAAGTCCGCTGCTGCTGCTGCGGGCATCGAGCTGAAGTTCTCTGATGCCCAGCAAAAGCAGGAAAACCAGATCAAGGCCCTGCGCTCCTTCATTGCCCAAAAGGTGGACGTGATTGCCCTGACCCCCGTGGTTGAGTCCGGCTGGGACACCGTGCTCAAGGAAATCAAGGATGCCAAGATCCCCCTGATCCTGATGGACCGTTCGGTGGACTCCAAGGACACCTCGCTGTACGCCACCCACATCGGCTTTGATTTCGTCAAGCAAGGTGAAATGGCCGGTCAATGGCTGGTGGAGCGCGCCAAGAGCCTGAAGGGCGACATCAATGTCGTCGAACTGCAAGGTACCGTGGGCTCTGCGCCTGCCATCGACCGCAAGAAGGGTTTTGAAGACGCCATCAAGGGCAACTCCAACATCAAGATCATCCGCTCGCAAACTGGCGATTTCACCCGTGCCAAGGGCAAGGAAGTCATGGAAGCCTTCCTGAAGGCTGAGGGCAAGAAGATCAATGTGCTCTACGCGCACAACGACGACATGGCCATCGGCGCCATCCAGGCCATCGAGGAAGCTGGCCTCAAGCCCGCCAAGGACATCCTGGTGATCTCCGTGGACGGTGTGAAGGGCGCCTTTGAAGCCATGATCGCCGGCAAGCTCAATGTCAGCGTCGAATGCAGCCCGCTGCTGGGCCCGCTGGTCATGGCCACTGCCAAGGACATCGTGGCTGGCAAGACCGTGGCGCGCCGCATCATCGGCAAGGATGGTGTGTACCCCATGGAAACCGCGGCCAAAGAATTCCCCAGCCGCCAGTACTGATCGCAGCGACATCTCCATTTGGTCACCAGGTCTTGGCCTGCGGCTCACGCTGCAGGCCTTTTTTACACGACACCATGACAAACACACCACCAGCGGCGCCAGCGGTGGCGCCCGTGCTGGAGCTCTCCGGCATCGCCAAGCAGTTCGGCACCGTACGGGCGCTCTCTGGCGTGAACCTGCGGCTATTTGCCGGCGAGGTGCACGCCCTCATGGGCCAGAACGGCGCAGGCAAATCCACCCTCATCAAGGTTCTCACCGGCGTTTACCCGGCAGACCAGGGCGACATGCGGCTGAACGGCCAGTCCATTCGCGCGACATCCACACTGGAAGCCCAGCGCCTGGGCATCAGCACGGTCTACCAGGAGGTCAACCTCTGCGCCAATCTGTCGGTCGCAGAGAACATCTTTGCGGGCCGCTACCCGCGCAAAGGCTGGGCCGGAGCCCGTGCCATTGACTGGCCGCGCATGCACAGCGAGGCCCGCACCTTGCTGGCGCGCCTCAATCTCGATATCGACGTCACGCAGACGCTCTCCAGCTACTCCGTGGCGGTGCAGCAGATGGTGGCCATTGCCCGAGGACTGAGTATCTCGGCCCAAGTCCTCATCCTGGACGAACCCACTTCGAGCCTGGATGACGAAGAGGTGGAACGCCTCTACGTCGTATTGCGCCAGCTGCGCGACCAAGGCATGGCGATTCTGTTCGTCACCCACTTTCTGGACCAGGTCTATGCCTTGTGCGACCGCATTACCGTGCTGCGCAATGGCGAGCTGGTCGGCGAATACCCGGCTGTCGAGCTGGGCCACAACGCACTGATTGCTGCCATGGTCGGCCGTGAGCTGGCCGCCGCCCAAGGGGCCAGTCCTGCCGACGAGGCGACGCGCGCTGCAGAGCCTGAATGGCTGCAAACCAAGGCGCTGAACCGCCGTGGCCATGTGAAAGCGGTCGACCTCGGCATCCGCCGGGGTGAAGTGGTGGGTCTGGGCGGTCTGCTGGGCTCGGGCCGTACCGAGCTGGCCCGCCTGCTCTTCGGCCTGGACCGCAGCGACGCGGGCGAGATTGTGCTGGGCGGCAAAGCCGTGCGCATGGACTCGCCAGCCACGGCCATCCAGATGGGGCTGGCCCTGTGCCCCGAGGACCGCAAGGCCGAGGGCATCATCGCCGAGCTCTCGGTGCGCGAGAACATCGTGCTGGCCTTGCAGGCGCGCCAGGGCCTGTGGCCTGCCATTGGCCGTGTGCAGCAAAGTACTTTGGCAGAGGGCTACGTGAAAGCGCTGGGTATCAAGACTGCCGATGTGGACACCCCCATCGGCCAACTCTCAGGCGGCAACCAGCAAAAAGTCGTACTGGCCCGTTGGCTGGCCACCCAGCCCAGCTTGCTGATATTGGACGAACCCACACGCGGCATCGACATTGCCGCCAAACAAGAAATCATGAACGAGATACTGGCCCTGGCCAAACAGGGGATGGCCGTGCTGTTCATCTCCTCCGAAATGGAAGAAGTGGTGCGCGTCTCCGACCGCATCGTGGTGCTGCGCGACCGTGCCAAGGTGGGTGAGCTGCCTGCAGGCACCGAAGAACATGCGGTCTACGCCATGATTGCGGGGCAGGCATGAGTACGACTTCGACGCCCTCCCTGTGGAAGCGGGTGCAGTCGCACCACCTTCTGTGGCCCGTGGTCACGCTGGTGCTGATCTTGATGGTCAACGCCAGCCTGAATCCCGGCTTCTGGATGCTGCAGTGGCGCGACGGCCACTTGTATGGCAGCGTGATTGATATCTTGAACCGCGCGTCGCCGCTCATGCTGGTGTCGCTGGGCATGACGCTGGTCATTGCCACCCGTGGCATCGACATTTCGGTGGGCGCGACTGTAGCCATCAGCGCGGCGGTGGCTGCCCTGATGGTGGGTGGCAAGCTGGTCATCACCGATGGCGTGCCCCAGCATGTGAGCCGCTTTCCGATGTCTGTCGCCATTCTCTGCGCGCTCGCCACCGCCTTGGTGTGCGGCTTATGGAACGGCTTGTTGGTCGCCAAGATCGGCCTGCAGCCCATCATCGCTACGCTCATCCTGATGGTGGCGGGCCGGGGGGTGGCTCAGCTGCTGACCGACGGGCAGATCGTCACCGTCTACTACCCGCCGTATTTCTACATTGGTAGCGGTTACCTCTGGGGCCTGCCGTTTGCGCTCTTCATTGCGGGCTTTGTCTACCTGCTGATGCACCTGGCTGTCACACGCACCGCTCTGGGCCTGTTCATCCAGGCCATCGGTATCAACCCGGCAGCGGCCCGTGTGGCGGGCGTGCGGGAGCGGCTCATCAGCATCTGTGTCTATGCCTTCTGCGGCCTCACGGCCGGTATTGCCGGACTCATCATCAGCTCCAACGTCAAGAGTGCGGACGGCAACAACGCGGGCAACCTGCTGGAACTGGACGCCATCCTGGCCGTCACCCTGGGCGGCACCTTGCTCACCGGTGGGCGCTTTAGCCTGGCCGGCAGCATGATTGGCGCGCTCATCATCCAGACGCTCACGTCCACAATCTATTCCATTGGCGTACCGCCGGAGATCAACCTTGTCGTGAAGGCGGCTGTGGTGTTCGTGGTCATGCTCATGCAGTCTGCCGAATTCCGCCGCGCTGTGCGCGGCTGGGTGGTGCGCCCTGACGCAGGGAGCCACGCATGAAGCTCCAGAGCAAATACATTCCGCTGGCGGCCACCATCTCGCTGTTTGCCGCCATGTCGGTGTTCGGCGGCGTGTCCTACACCGGCTTCTTCTCGGCCCAGGTGTTCCTCAACCTGCTGATCGACAACGCCTTTCTGGTGATCGTGGCGGTGGGCATGACCTTTGTCATCCTGTCCGGCGGCATTGATTTGTCGGTGGGCTCGGTCGTGGCGCTGAGCACCATCGTGCTGGCCAAGTTAGTGCAGCACCTGCATTGGGACCTGATGGTGGCGATTCCGCTGGTGCTGGCTATGGGCACGCTTTTTGGCGCGTTCATGGGTTGGCTGATCCAGCGCTTCCGGCTGCAGCCCTTCATCGTCACGCTGGCGGGCATGTTCCTGGCGCGGGGCCTGTGCTACCTCATCAGCATCGACTCCATCAGCATCACCGACGAGGCCTACACCGTGCTGGCGCAGACGCGCATCCACCTCTGGTCGGAAGGGCCCATGGTGTCCATCAGCGCTATCCTGGCCTTGCTGGTGCTGGCCGTGGCCGTGTACATCGCACATGGCACGGAGTTCGGTCGCACCGTCTACGCCATTGGCGGCTCGGAACACTCGGCCGTGCTCATGGGCCTGCCGGTGGCGCGCACCAATGTGCTGGTCTATGCCTTGAGCGGTTTCTGCGCTGCGCTGGGCGGCGTGGTGTTCACCTTCTACATGCTCTCGGGCTACGGCCTGCACGCGGTGGGGCTGGAGCTGGACGCAATCGCCGCCGTGGTGATCGGGGGCACGCTGCTCAGCGGTGGTGTGGGCTATGTCGCGGGCACGCTGTTTGGCGTGCTCACGCTGGGGGTCATCCAGACGCTCATCATGTTCGACGGCTCCTTGAGTTCGTGGTGGACGCGCATCGTCATTGGTGCGCTGCTGTTTGTGTTCTGCGTCTTGCAGCGGGTGTTTGAAGCCGGGCGCAAGCCAGGGGCATAGGTTTTAGGTTTAAATAAGCCTCTAGCCCGCGCATAGATTGTGCTAGCAGCTCCTGAAACCATAGCAATCTGAACTAAGGAAACCCATGCAATACCGTCCCCTGGGCCGCACCGGCTGGAACATTTCAACCGTCAGCTTCGGCGCCTGGGCCATCGGCGGCACCTGGGGCGCGGTGGATGACAACGACTCCATGGCCGCGTTGCACCGCGCGCTCGACCTGGGCGTCAACTTCTTCGACACCGCCGATGTGTATGGCGACGGCCGCAGCGAACGCCTGCTGGCCCGCCTGCGCAAGGAGCGCAGCGAACCCTTCTATGTGGCCAGCAAGGCCGGCCGCCGCCTCGACCCGCATGTGGCCGCCGGCTTCACGCGCGCCAACCTCACTGCCTTTGTGGAACGCAGCCTGCAAAACCTCAACACCGAGGCCATCGACCTGCTGCAGCTGCACTGCCCGCCCACCGAGGTGTTCTACATGCCCGAGGTCTTCGGTGTGCTGGACGACCTGGTCGCTGCCGGCAAGCTGCGCCACTACGGCGTGAGCGTGGAGAAGGTGGAAGAGGCCCTCAAGGCCATCGAATACCCCGGCGTGCAAAGCGTGCAGATCATCTACAACCTGTTCCGCCAACGCCCGGCCGAGTTGCTGTTTGAGCAGACGCAAAAGCGCGGTGTGGGCATCCTGGCGCGCCTGCCGCTGTCCAGCGGTTTGCTCAGCGGCAAGATGACGGCGCAAAGCACCTTTGCGGCCGATGACCACCGCGGCTTCAACCGCGAGGGCGCTGCCTTTGACAAGGGTGAGACCTTCTCGGGGCTGGACTTCAACGTCGGCCTGCAGGCCGTGGAGGCCATGCGCCCGCTGGTGCCCGCAGGCATGAGCATGGCGCAGATGGCGCTGCGCTGGATTCAGATGCACCCGGCCGTCACGTGCACCATCCCCGGCGGCAAGAATCCTGCGCAGGTGGCCGACAACGTGGCTGCGGCCGACCTGCCGCCGCTCAACGACGCGACCATGCAATCCCTGGCCGACATCTACGCGCGTTACGCCAAGCCGCTGGTGCACCAGCGCTGGTAAGATGGGAGTCGCGCGTTAGCGCACCAGCAGCGCGGGCACCTTGCAGTTCGCCAGCACCTGGGTGGTCACCGAGCCCATGACCAGGTTGCCCAAAGCGCCGTGGCCGTGCGAGCCCAGCACCACGAGGTCGAACTTGCCGCTCTCGGCCACCTTGGCAATGGCCGCACCCGCGGGCCCCACCTTCCATTCGCTCTTGGCATCAATGCCATGGCGCTGCAGGAATTTGGCCACCGGGCCCAGCACCTTTTCGGCCTCTTCGGTCTGGTAGCCCTTCACCACATCCTTGCCCACAGCCGCCTTGGCGCGCGGTGGCAGGTCGGGCTGCGCGGTGAACACCGTGTACTCGTGGCTGGGGGAGAGCAGGGCCTCGTGGGTGCCCAGGTAGGCCAGCATTTTCTTGCTGTATGCGCTGCCGTCGACTGCCAATAGAATTTTCATGTGTCCGCTCCTCAGGTTGAAATGCCCAGTCTAGGCGGTGCCCCGCGCGCGGGTCTGTGCTACATCAAACACCATAAGAAAAGAGGGGAGAAGGCCATGCGCCAAGCCGGAGAGATTTCACGCCGCCACATCGTCTGCGCCCTGGGCGCCGCAGCCCTGCCATGGGCCGGAGTGGCCAGAGCCGCCAGCGCGCCGCCGCTAATGCTGGCCACGTCCCATGATGGCCGCAGCGATCCGGCGGGCTTCTGGGTCAGCGAGAAATACGACGGGGTGCGCGGCTACTGGGACGGTCAGCGCCTGCTCACGCGCGCTGGCAACCCCGTCGCCGCGCCAGCGTGGTTCACCGCCGGCTGGCCCGCCACGCCCATGGAGGGTGAACTCTGGGTCGGGCGCGGCCAATTCAGCCAAGCCGTGTCCACGGTGCGCCAGCAGACACCGGACGATGCCGCCTGGCGCGCGCTGAGTTTCATGGTGTTTGACCTGCCCGCGCAAGGCGGGGCCTTCAACGAGCGCCTGCCGGTCTTGCAGGCGCGTGTGGCGCAACTGGGCCGGGCCTGGGTGCAGGCGGTGGAGCAAACCCCGGCCACGACGGCCGCCGCCTTGCGTGCACAGCTGGAGTCGGTAGTGCGCGCCGGCGGCGAAGGTCTGGTGCTGCACCGGGGCAGCGCGGTGTATGCCGCCCGCCGCAGTGAAGACCTGCGCAAGTTCAAGCCCTTTGACGACGCGGAGGCGCGCGTGGTGGGCCAGGTGGCGGGCACTGGCAAGCACGCCGGCCGCCTAGGCGCGCTATGGCTGGAGCTGCCGGCGCAGGACGGGCAGCCCGCCCAACGCTTCAAGCTCGGTACGGGCTTCAGCGACGCAGAGCGCGCCGACCCGCCGCCAGTGGGCGCCTGGGTGACCTACCGCTACCGCGGCATGACCGACAAGGGCATCCCGCGTTTTGCCAGCTTTCTGCGCGTGGCAGAAGCGCCGGTTCCATAGTGGCAATTCGCTCCTGATTCAGGAGCTGCTTGCGCAATATCGACAGGGGCTAGGGGCTTATTTCGATCAAAAGATCGGGCCGGTAGCCTTCTTGTTCATTCTTGCGCGCATAGCCCAGCGGGTTGGCCACCACGCGGCAGTGGCCCACGCGGTAGTCGCTGGGCGCATGCAGGTGGCCGTGCAGCCAGAGTTGCGCGTAGGGCAGCAGCTCGTCCAGCGCGTTGCAGAAGCCCGCCGTGCCCGGCACCAGGCCGTAGCGCGGGTCGGCGCTGTGCAGGCTGGGCGCAAAGTGGGTGATGACCACCGTGGGGCCGCCAAAGGGTGTGGCCAGCGCCGCACGCAGCCAGTCCTGGCAGACCAGCGCCTGTTCGCGCAGGCCCTCGGCCAGCCAGGGCTCGCCCTTGCGCGTGGTCAGTGTCTTCTTCAGGTAGTAGTTGGCGGCGCGGTAGGCCTTGTCGCGCGCCTTGAGGCGTTGGGTTTCGGGCGCGTGCATGGCCAAGGCGTCAAAGTCGCTCCACAGCGTGGTGCCCAGCAGGCGCACGCCGTGCATCACCAGGCTTTCGCGCTCCAGCCAGAGAATGCCCAGCCGCTCGCAGGTGGTGCGCAGGCGTGCGTGGGCTTCGTCAAAGTCAAAACTGTCGTACTCGTGGTTGCCGGGCACAAAGACCACGGGCGTGGGCCAGCCCTGCAGCGGCGAAAAGCGGCCCAGGCCAAAGTCATCGTCGGTGAGTTGCGAGCCGGTCTGGTAGGAGCCCACGTCTCCGGCCAATACCAGCAGGTCGGCACCCGGCAGGGGCTGGGCCAGCCAGTGCGGGTTGCCTTCGAGGTGCAAGTCAGAGAGCAGCTGAATCTTCATGCGGAAAACAGGCGGTTGCCCAGCAGCGCAATTTGCTGGCGCAGCCAGGCGTGGGGCGCAGCGGCGTCCACACGCCGGTGCCACAGCGCATCGACCTGGATGGGCGGCACATTGAAAGGCAGCTCACGCGTCACCAGCGCGTCGGCATAGCCGGTCACATTGACGAAGTGGCGCGGCAGCACGGTCAGCAGGTCGGAATGCACCACCACCTTGCCCGCTGTGAAGAACTGGTTCACCGTCAGCACCACGCGGCGCGTACGCTTGAGGCCCACCAGCGATTCGTCGATGAAACCAAAGGCGCGCCCCGAAAAGCTCACCAGCATGTGCGAGGCCGCGCAGAAGCGGTCCAGCGTGAGCGGGCCGCGCGCCAGCGGGTGGTCCTTGCGCATAACGCAGACATAGTCGCCCGCAAACAGGCGGTGGTGGTGGAAAGTTTCCACGGCGCCAGCCTGGGCGCGCGCTGTCAGGTCGGTGATGACGGCGGGAAAGTGGCCAATGGCCAGGTCGGCCCCGCCTTCGTCCAGCACCTTGCGCGGGTCGCGCGTGGTCAGTGGCACCACGCGCAGGGACACGCCGGGCGCATCGCGCGCCAGTACCTCCACCAGCCCGGGCATGAGCTCGGCGGCAGTGGCGTCGGCCATGGTCAGCACAAAAGTGGTGTCGGCGATGGCGGGTTCAAACACGGCAGGCGCCAGCGAAGCCTGCAGGCGCTGCAGCGTCTCGCGCACGGCGGGCCACAGCTCTTGCCCACGCGGCGTGGGCTCCAGCGTGCGGCCCTTGCGCACCAGCAGCTCATCGCCCAGCGCATCGCGCAGGCGGCGCAGGGCGTTGCTCACGGCGGGCTGGGTCAGGGCCAGTTGCTCGGCCGCCCGCGTCAGGCTGCGCTCGGCCATCACGGTGTCAAACACCTTGAGCAGGTTCAGGTCGAAAGTGCGCAGGTTGATGGGGGGCATGCGCGATCATAAATTTGGTGAATGGCAAATATCACCAACCTAAAGTTGAATCGCATAGGGGAAAACCCTATGATTCAGCCATCTTAAAGATTTAACCCAGTGAGCATCAACCTTTTCAAGGAGTTGACCATGACACAAGCCTACTCTTCCTCGTATTTCGCCCATGCTGCTGAAGCAGCCCCCCGCGCTGTCAAGGCCGAAGGTTCCCGCACCCTAGCCGGCATGCTGCTGGCCGCTGTGCTGGCCGCCCTGCTGGTGGTGGCTGACCAGGTGATCGACACCTGGGCCGATGGCCACCTGCTGGTGGGCTGGGTTGCGCTGTGGACCGTGGCCTTCGCCGCTCTGGCCCTGCTGGCTCCCCCCCTGCGCAAGATGTCTTCCCTGGCGTCTGCTCTGATCATGCGCTGGGTGCGCGTGAACCAAGAGCGCCGCATGGAAGAAAAGATGTGGGAATACGCCCACCGCGACCCCCGCATCATGGCCGAACTGCAACAAGCCGTGCAACGCAGCCGCGATCTGGCCTGATAGACCCTTCCATCTGCACGCGTCCTGGGCGCGTGCAGCAACAAAAAAGCCACCCTTGCGGTGGCTTTTTTGTTGCCATCCCACAGGTGCCGGCGGGCGCCTGTGGTGCTCTTATGGCCCGCTCAGGCAGCCAGACGCTGCGCCAGTTGGGCTTTGGTCTCCTCGAGCTCCTTGGGCAAGTGGTACGAGAGCTGGGTGAACAGCTCGGTATGCAGGGCGATTTCGGCTTTCCAGTCGTCCTTGTTCAGGTTGGTGACGGAATCGAACTGGGCCTGGCTGAAGTCCAGACCGGTCCAGTTGATCTCGCTGTAGGCAGGCGCCACACCAAAGCCGGTTTCCACGCCGGTGGCCTGGCCTTCAATGCGGTCGATCATCCACTTCAGCACGCGCATGTTTTCGCCGTAACCAGGCCAGACGAACTTGCCGTCGTCACCCTTGCGGAACCAGTTGGTCGTGAAGATCTTGGGCTGCTTGGCGCCTGAGGCTGCCAGCTTGGTACCGATGTTGAGCCAGTGCTGGAAGTAGTCACTCATGTTGTAGCCCATGAAGGGCAGCATGGCGAAGGGGTCGCGGCGCACGATGCCTTGCTGGCCCACGGCGGCGGCCGTGGTCTCGGAGCCCATGGTTGCGGCCATGTAGACCCCCTCGGTCCAGTTGCGGGCTTCGGTCACCAGCGGCACGGTGGTGGAGCGGCGGCCGCCGAAGATGAAGGCATCAATCGCCACGCCGTTGGCGTCGTCCCATTGGCTGTCCAGCGCGGGGTTGTTGCCGGCGGCCACGGTGAAGCGGGCATTGGGGTGGGCGGCCTTGGCGCCGGTCTCCTTGGCAATCGCAGGCGTCCAGTCCTTGCCTTGCCAGTCGATCAGGTGCTCGGGCAGGCCGCCGGTGTCTTTTTCCATACCTTCCCACCAAACGTCGCCGTCATCGGTCAGCGCGACGTTCGTGAAGATCACATTCTTGTCCAAGCTGGCCATGCAGTTGGGGTTGGTGTGGAAGTTGGTGCCGGGGGCCACGCCAAAGTAACCTGCTTCGGGGTTGATGGCGTACAGCTTGCCGTCGGCACTGGGCTTGATCCAGGCAATGTCGTCACCAATGGTGGTGACCTTCCAACCTTCGAAGCCGGAGGGGGGTACCAGCATCGAGAAGTTGGTCTTGCCGCAGGCACTGGGGAAAGCCGCCGCCACGTGGTACTTCTTGCCTGCGGGGTTGGTCACGCCCAGGATCAGCATGTGTTCGGCCAACCAGCCCTGGTCGCGGCCCATATTGGAGGCGATGCGCAGTGCGAAGCACTTCTTGCCCAGCAGCGCGTTGCCGCCGTAACCCGAGCCATAGCTCCAGATTTCGCGCGTTTCGGGGTAGTGGACGATGTACTTGGTCTTGTTGCAGGGCCACTTCACGTCGGCCTGGCCGGCGGCGAGCGGTGCGCCCACGGTGTGTACGCAAGGTACAAACGCGCCTTCCACGCCCAGCACGTCGTACACGGCCTTGCCCATGCGCGTCATGATGCGCTGGTTCACGGCCACGTAGGGGCTGTCGGAGAGTTCGATGCCGATATGGGCGATGTGCGAGCCCAGGGGGCCCATGGAGAAGGGCACCACATACATGGTGCGGCCGGCCATGCAGCCGTCAAACAGGGCCTTCTCGCCATCCTTGCCGGTTTGCAGCAGGGCACGCATCTCGGCCGGGGCCATCCAGTTGTTGGTGGGACCGGCGTTTTCCTTCTTCTCGGAGCAGATGTAGGTGCGGTCTTCCACGCGCGCCACATCGCTGGGGTCGGACCATGCCAGGAAGGAGTTGGGGCGCTTGGAGGGGTTGAGCTTCTTGAAGGTGCCGGCGTCGACCAGTTGCTGGCACAGGCGCTGGTATTCCTCTTCGGATCCGTCGCACCAATAGACATCCTTGGGCTTGCACAGGGCCACCATATCGGCGACCCAGGCAATGAGTTTGGCGTTCTTGACGTAGCTGGGGGTGTTGAGGGCCAGGCCCTGCATCACGGGTGCGTTCATGAAAAAGCTCCTAAGTTTGAAAATCGTCTTTTCAAAATCAGGGGCCTTGCTCCAGAAAGGTCCGGTCCTGCTCTTTTGAGAAGACGGCTGGGCAGCTCCGATACGCCAAATGCCCTGCACTTCTCTGAATTCTAAGAACCGGAACCAAAGTTACATAGTGATTACATCGAAAAGTTATGCATAAGTAGCATTGACTTATGTGCACATAATCAAAGAAAGCATGTTGCCGCAGACGTGCAAGGGCATGCCATGGGGCAAATCAGTGTGGTCGGGAGAGAGGGGAAATTGTGGCAGCGGCCCGCATTGCGGGTGTGCCAGGAAGCAAACGGTTTGTCACTACCCCGGCGTGGCGCCAGGGCAGGGAAAGCGCGGGTCCGGGGCGGACCCGCAGGGCATCAGGCCATGGACACCGCGATGAAGGCCAACAGGAACATCAGCACGCCGCCCACGATGGGCAGCACGATGGGCATCAGGGGCACCACTTCGTCCACGGGATCGGTGGCGTGGTTGTCGGAATGGTTGGTCGGTGCGGACATGGCGGATCCTTGGATGCGTCGAATGAAAGCCGGGATTCTACCCACTGCCGCCGCCTTGTGCGGGCCAGTTGACGAAGGCCGTGGGGTACGGTCACAAATCCGGGTGCCATCTCTTCCATCTTGGCCCGGACTGCGCTATCGTCATTTCAGCACTTCACTTTGTTGTAGGCGTTTGAATGGTCAAGCGTGCACTGCTCCACTCCCAAGGTGGGCACCTTATTCCCTCACCGGGCTTGCAAGATGCGCCGGTGCTGGATCTGATGTGCTCCCACTTTGTGCTCACCCTGGCCGCGCGCCAAGGGGCGAACTTCAATGTGCGCCGTGATTTCAACGGCGTGGTGGGGCTGGCCGGCCGTCATCTGGTCTGGCCGGTGTCGGTGCTGGGGCGATTGCGGGAGTTTCTGGCACGGCGTTGCCAGGGCAACGAACTCTGGCGGGGCCATGAGGCGCTGGACGCGCCTGAGTTTCTGCGCCGTTATGGTGCCTGGAGCGGCCCCTACGACGAGGCCACGCTGTTCTTCTTTCTGGACGAATACGCCAAGGACCAGCCCAAGGACCTGATTTCGGTGCTGTCGGTCACCGGCGAATGGCTTCGACACGCGCTCAAGAAGCAGTCCACCTTGGTAGAGAAGAACATTGACGCGTTGGCCGGCCTGCTGCAGCTCAACAAGGCCGAGCGTGCACTGCTGCTCTACGGCACGCTGGCCCGCTACCAGCGCGACATGCGCAGCATTCTGGTGGAGTTCAAGGTCAACAACGCGCCCGAGGCCTACGCCGCGATTGCCGAAGTGGCTGGCGTGAGCCCGCAGGAGCTGGGCGAGGCGCTGCGCGCCGGCTCGCGGCTGGAGCGCATCGGCTTGGTGGAGAACCTGATTTCCGAACACAACATCACTGACCTGGCCGACCTCATGAAGGTCAGCGAGAAACTGCCCCCCGTGCTCATGCGGCAGTACCGTGACCAGGCTGAACTCATGGCAGTGTTCACCCGGCTGTCCACCAAGAGCCAGCTGGGCCTGCAGGATTTCAGCTTTGTGGCGGAGGACGCTGCCGTGCTCTGCAGCCTGCTGGCGAATGCGGTGGCACGTAAGGAGGCCGGCATCAACATCCTGCTCTACGGCCCGCCGGGTACGGGCAAGACCGAGCTGGCCAAGGTGGTGGCCCAGCATGCAGGGCTGGAGCTGTTTGAGGTGGAATACGCCGACCGCGACGGCAATTCCCTGAGCGGGCGCGACCGCTACCGCTCCCTGCAGATCGCCCAGGTCTTTCTCAAGGGCAGCGCCCAGGCCGCATTGTTGTTTGACGAGGTGGAGGACGTCTTCCCCCCGCTCTCCAGTGAAGCGGCCCACTTGATTGCGCGGGCCGATGCCTCCCCCACGCCTGCCAGCGGCAGCGTCAGCGGCAAAGCCTGGGTCAACCAGATTCTGGAGTCCAACACAGTCCCCACGCTGTGGGTGACCAATCGCATTGAGCAAATCGACCCAGCGTTCCGGCGCCGTTTTGCCTACCACCTGGAACTCAAGTCGCCGCCGCCCGGCGCGCGCGAAAGCCTGGTGCGGAAAACCCTGGCCGACGTTCCGGTGTCCGAAGCCTTTGTGGCGCGCCTGAGTGCCCGCAAGGGCCTGACGCCGGCCCAGATCCGGACGGCTGCCCGCTTTGCGGCGCTGGCCGTGGACCCGGCCGACATCGCCCAGGCGGGCCCCGCGCTGGAAGCGCTCATAGAGCGCCAGCTGAAGAACGCCGATCTGGCCCTGGGCAATCTGGCGCCGCCGCCCGCCACGCCCACGGCGCTGAGCGCCTACCGGCTGGATCTGCTCAACCTGCAAAGTCGCTATGCGGTGGACGCCGTGGTGCAGGCCCTGCAAACCCGGGGACATGGCACGCTGTGCTTCCACGGCCCCTCGGGCAGTGGCAAGACGGCGTTGGCCGAACACATGGCTTTGGCCCTGGGTCGGCCGCTGCTGGTGCGCCAGGCCAGCCATGTGCTGAGCAAATACATCGGTGAGACCGAGCAGGCCATGGCCGCCATGTTTCGCGAGGCGGAGGCCGAGGGGGCGGTGTTGCTGCTCGACGAGGCCGACAGCTTTCTGCAGGACCGGCGCGGAGCCCAACGCCATTACGAGGTGACCGAGGTCAACGAAATGCTGCAGTGCATGGAGCGCTACCGCGGTGTTTTCATCTGTACCACCAACCTCATGGACCGGCTGGATGCGGCCGCCTTGCGCCGCTTTACCTTCAAGATCGAGTTCCTGCCGCTCAGCGCGACCCAGCGCGAGGCGGTGTTCCTCAGCGAGACCGGTGCTGGCGTGGACGAGTTGCCGCCGGCGCTGGCCGGCCGGCTGGCGGCGCTGGACCAGCTTTGTCTGGGCGATGTGGCGGCCGTGCGGCGCCAGGCCGAGATTCTGGGCACCGTGTTGGGGCCCGAGGAGTTTCTGGAGCAGTTGGAGGCCGAGCACCGGCTCAAACCCGAGGTGCGCGAGCGCCGCGCTATAGGTTTTGTGCACTGAAGACTGGATTTTTTCCCAGGTGTGGGGCGTGGGTGCACGGTTTTGGTAACCCTGTCGTAATTTTTTTGGTAACCCTGTCAACCGATCCCCGGGCTGGTGCGTCAAATACGCAAGCGGGCGCCAATCCGCAGCCACCGTTGGAACGAAACGGCTTGCCTGGCGCCTTTTTTATCCCCATTTTGTGGCGACTATGCACCGAGATACGATCCAAGTGCCTGAAAAAGGCACCTACAAGTGGCAGTTGTTTGACTACTGGTCTGGCGAGTTTCGCCAAACCCATGCGGACCACTCTGCTTATATCGCTCTGAACTTCGCTGGCGCCCTAGAGGCCTGCCGCACCAAGTTCCAGGCCTTGATGCAGCACCACCGTGCCAAGGCCGCCGATGCCGCCTGCTCGGCCCGCCACATGCGCGCCATTGCCCGCCTGCAAAACACCATGTCGGGCGCCGCCATGGCCTACGAAAGCGGTTTCCACCGCCACTAAGCGCCCGCGCTGGGCCGGCCGCCCTGGCCGGCTTTTTCTAATCCAGCGCCACCACCCTCAGCACGTCGTTCGCATAGGCTTCCAACTTCTTGGCGCCTATGCCACTGATGCCCTGCAGATCGTCCAGGCTGCGCGGGGCGCGCTGCGCAATGGCAGCAAGTGTTGCGTCGTGAAAGATCACATAGGCGGGCAGGTTGTGCTCCTTGGCGACCTCGGCGCGCCAGGCCTTGAGGGCCGAATAGCGCAGCAGGCCTTCGCTGTCGAGGTTGAGCGGGGCCTTGACCACAGCCCCCAGACGCGGATTGCGCCGGCTTTTCCGTTCGGCCGGGGCCGATGCTGATTCACGCAACATCACCGGCACCTCCCCCTTGAGCACGGCGCGTGACTCGGCGGTGAGCTCCAGCGTATTGAATTCCCCCTGCACCGCCACTGCGCCCATCGCAATCAGCTGACGCATCACCCCGCGCAACTGCTGTTCCGAGAAATCAGCCCCCAACCCGAAGGTGCTCAGGCTGGCGTGGCCATACTGGGTGACTTTTTCCGTCGTCTTGCCGCGCACGATGTCCATGAGGTGGCCCGTGCCGAAGCTCACGCCACTCATCTGCTGGATGCGGTAAATGGTGGAGAGCAGCTTGCGCGCTGCGTCCGTACCGTCCCAGACGGCGGGCGGGTTCAGGCAGTTGTCGCAATTGCCGCAGGGCTCGCTTTTCTCGCCAAAGTAGCCCAGCAGCCTCACCCGCCGGCAGTCGCTGGCCTCGGCCAGGCCCAGCAGGGCGTCGAGCTTGCCGCGCATGACATGTTTGAATTCATCGCTGGCCGGGCTCTCGTCAATCATGCGACGCTGGTTCACCACATCCTGCAGGCCATAGGCCATCCAGGCATCGGCGGCCAGACCGTCGCGGCCCGCGCGTCCGGTTTCCTGGTAGTAGCCCTCGATGTTCTTGGGCATGTCGCGGTGTGCGACAAAGCGCACATCGGGCTTGTCGATGCCCATGCCAAACGCGATGGTGGCGACCATGACGATGCCTTCCTCCCGCAGAAAGCGGTCCTGGTGGGTCTGGCGGACCTTGGGGTCCAGCCCGGCGTGGTAGGGCAGGGCCTTGATGCCGGCATCCACCAGCGTCTGCGCCATGTCTTCCACCTTCTTGCGGCTCTGGCAGTAGACGATGCCGGCCTCGCCCTCATGCTCACGTTCGATGAAGCGCAACAGTTGCAGGGTGCTGTCTTTCTTCTCGACGATGGTGTAGCGGATATTGGGCCGGTCAAAGCTGCTGACGAAGGCCTGGGCTTCTTCCAGTTGCAGTCGTTCCACGATGTCGTCGCGCGTGAGGGCGTCGGCCGTGGCCGTGAGCGCAATGCGGGGTACGCCGGGAAAGCGCTCGTGCAGCACTGACAGGCCACGGTACTCCGGGCGGAAGTCGTGGCCCCACTGGCTCACGCAATGCGCCTCGTCGATGGCAAACAGGCTCAGCAGCCGGCGCTCGAACAGCGAGTTCAGTAGCGCCAGGAAGCGCGCGTTGGTGACGCGCTCGGGCGCCGCATAGAGCAGGGTGATGTCGCCACGTAGCAGTTGCTGCTCGATCTGGTAGGCCTCCTCGCCGCTCAGTGTGGAGTTGAGAAAGGCAGCGCTCACGCCGGCCTCGTGCAGGGCGCCGACCTGGTCGTGCATCAGGGCGATCAGCGGCGAGATGACAATGGTCACCCCCAGGCCGGCCTGCTGGCGCGCAATGGCTGGCACCTGGTAGCACAGGGATTTGCCGCCGCCCGTGGGCATGAGCACCAGGGCGTCACCACCGTCGGCGACATGCTCGACGATGGCTTGCTGGGGGCCGCGGAAGGCGTCGTAGCCGAACACCGTGTGCAGGATGCCTGTACAGGTTTCCAGTGTGGTGCCGGACGGAGAAGAATTTGCTATCAAATGAGGAGCTGGTTGCGCAATAAGGGCGGGGGCTGAGGCCAGTTTTTCCCAATAATGTGAATTGGTTGGCAACTGCCCGGATTTTCCGGGTCCGCAGGCGTATTGTCGGGCATGGTCGTGGCTACACTGGGGCCTTATGACAGACCTGTTCGTCGTTCAGGATGCCCAACGCCAAACCAAGGCTTTATTGCAGTTGTGCAAGCGGCTGGAGCACGCGTGGACTCTGACGGACATCCTGAATGCGCTGGTGCCCGTGGTGAAGCAGGAGCTGAACTACGCGCATGTCTGGCTGGGGCTGGTCGGGGACCGTCCCGGCTTTGTCAGCATCCTGAGCCATGAGTCGTCGGGTGGCGGCCATGGCGACCTGAATGCCGCGGCCAAGGCCGTGGATATTCCGATTGCGGGAGACCGCATGATTGAGGAAATCCTGGCAGCCGACCACGTGGTGATGGTGGAAGATGCCCGGACGGACCCGCGCACCAACAAGGAGTTGGTGGCCTTGCTGGAAAACCGCACCATCGTCAACGTGCCGCTCATCCTGGCCCAGGAGCGCCTGGGGACGGTGGGCATGGGCACCTATGGCGACCAAGAGGGCGTGCGCCCACCCCTGCCCTGGCAAATTGATTTCATGCAGGCCATGGCCGGCCATGTGGCCGTGGCGCTGGACCGGGTGCGTTTTCTGGCGACCCAGAAGCGCGCCGAAGATGCGTTGCACCATGAGAAGGAGCGCTTGCAGGTCACGCTGCACGCCATCAGCGATGGCGTCATCAGCACCAATGCCCAGGGCCTGGTGCTCTACCTCAACCCCGTGGCCGAACTGCTGTCGGGCTGGAGTCAGGCGCAGGCCCAGGGCCAGCCTTACCAGCGGGTGTTCCGCTGGCAGGGCCCGGCCGAGCTGCCGCCCGTGGCCGATCTGGTAACCCAGGCGCTGACCGAGGTAAAAACCGTACGCTACCCCCAGCTCACGCTGGAGCACCGCGTGGCCGGCAGCTTTCTGGTGGAGGCGGCGGTCTCGCCCATCCGCGACGTGGACGGCGCGGTGCAGGGCGCCGTGCTGGTGTTCCGCGATGTGACCGAGCAGCGCCGCCTGAGCCAGGAAATGGCCTACCAGGCGATGCACGACGAACTCACAGGTCTGGGCAACCGCCGTGCCTTCGAGGCCGCGCTGAACCAGTGCTTTGCGCAGGCGCGCGACCAGGGCCAGAGCCACGTGGTCTGTTACCTCGACCTGGACGACTTCAAGGTTGTCAACGACACCTGCGGCCACGCGGCAGGCGACGAATTGCTGCGCCAGATTGCGCGCCTGCTGGGTCAGGGCCTGCGCCCCCAGGACCATCTGTGCCGGCTGGGCGGCGACGAGTTCGGCATGGTGCTTAGCAACCAGCGGCTGTCCCAGGCCGTGGCTGTGGCGGAGCGCTTGCAGCAACGCCTGGCGGCCGAGCGTTTTGTCTGGCAGGGCCAGAGCTTTGGCGTGGGGGTGAGCATCGGCATGGTGATGCTGGACGTGCGCAGCGAAAGCGTGGGCGCCTTGCTTCAGGCAGCCGACAGTGCCTGCTACGTGGCCAAAGATGCCGGGCGTGGCCGCATCCATGTCTATACCAATGACGACCCGGCGCTGGCGCAGCGCTACGGCGTGATGGAGTGGGTCAGCCGTATCGAGAACGCGCTGCGCGAGGACCGCTTTGTGCTCTATGCCCAGCCCATCGTCCTGATTGATGAGGCCTCGGGGCGCGGCCTGTATTGCGAGTTTTTGCTGCGCATGCGCGACGAGCAGGGGGGCTTGGTGCTGCCGGGGCAATTTATGCCAGCCGTGGAGCGCTACCACCTGGCTGCGCGTGTAGACCGCTGGGTGCTGAGCCATGCCCTGGCCTGGATGGTGCCCCACCAGGAGCAGATCGGGCAGTGCTCCATCAATCTCTCGGGCCAGTCGCTGGGCGACCCGATGTTCATGACCTTTGTGCTGGACACGCTGGCCGCCACGCCCATGCCCTGCCACAAACTGTGTTTTGAGATCACCGAGACGGCGGCCATCAGCAATCTGCATACAGCCAAGCACTTCATCGACACCTTGCGCAAGATGGGCTGCCAGCTCTCGCTGGATGACTTCGGCAGCGGCCTGTCCTCCTTTGCATACCTGCGCAACCTGCCGGTGGACGTGCTCAAGATCGACGGCCAGTTTGTGCGCGATGTGGCGTCCGACCCGGTGAGCTTGGCCATGGTCAAGTCCATCCACGAGATTGGCTGCCTCATGGGCAAGGAGACCGTGGCCGAGTTTGCCGAGACGCCGGCCATCCTCGAGGTACTGCGCGGGCTGGGTGTGCACTACGCCCAGGGCTATGCGGTGGGCTACCCGGTGCCGCTGGACCAGGTGTTACAAAGCCCTGTGCCGACCACGGCGCAGGCGTTGTGACTTAAAATCCGGGCTTCCCAAGGGGCGCTGCAGCTGGCGCCTGCCCTCTTTCCAGACAGGCAGGCCTCCGGTCAGGCTTGGGATTCCCAACTGCGCTCACTTGTTGCAACCCATACAGTGAGCCGCACCATGAAGCCCATCACCTACACCCGCGCACAAGCCTTGCCAGGCATTCTGGAGAAGCGCATCGCCATCCTAGACGGCGCCATGGGCACCATGATCCAGCGCTTCAAGCTGGGCGAGGCCCAGTACCGTGGCGAGGGCTACACCGGCCCTGGCAGCCAGGGCGGGCGCTTCAAAGACTTTCCCAAGGATGTGAAAGGCAACAACGAGCTGCTGAGCCTGACGCGCCCCGATGTCATCCGCGACATCCATGAGCGCTACCTGGCCGCCGGTGCCGACCTGATCGAGACCAACACCTTTGGCGCCACCACCGTGGCCCAGGCCGATTACGACATGGCCGACCTGGCCATCGAGATGAACCTTGTGTCGGCCCAACTGGCGCGCGCCGCCTGCGAAAAATACAGCACGCCCGACAAGCCACGTTTTGTGGCCGGCGCCCTGGGCCCCACGCCCAAGACCGCCAGCATCAGCCCCGATGTGAACGACCCCGGCGCACGCAATGTCACCTTTGAAGAGCTGCGCGCCGCCTACTACGACCAGACCAAGGCACTGGTGGAGGGCGGTAGCGATGTGATCCTGGTGGAAACCATTTTTGACACGCTCAACGCCAAGGCCGCGCTGTTTGCCGTGGACGAGTACTTTGAAGCCAGTGGTGAACGCCTGCCCATCATCATCAGCGGCACGGTGACTGACGCATCCGGCCGCATTCTCTCGGGCCAGACCGTCACCGCCTTCTGGCACAGCGTGCGCCACGCGCAGCCCCTGGCTATCGGTCTGAATTGCGCGCTCGGCGCAGCCCTTATGCGCCCCTATATCCAGGAGCTCAACCGCGTGGCGCCTGACACCTTCATCAGCTGCTACCCCAATGCCGGCCTGCCCAACCCCATGAGCGATACCGGTTTTGACGAAACCCCCGACGTGACCAGCCGCCTGGTGCGCGAGTTTGCCGAGGAGGGGTTGGTCAACATCGTGGGCGGCTGCTGCGGCACCACGCCCGACCACATCGGTGCCATTGCCCATGCCGTCAACCCGATTGCTGCGCGCAATGTGCAGCGCAACGTGTTCTACAAAGAAGCTGCCTGAATCAAGGATCTCGCATGAAAAAAGTCACCTGGGGCGTGCTGAGCACTGCCAAGATCGGCATGGAAAAAGTCACGCCCGCGCTCATGCGCAGCCAGTGGTGCGATGTGCAGGCCATTGCCTCGCGCAGCCTGGCCGGTGCGCAGGCGGCGGCGGACAAGCTGGGCATTCCCAAGGCATATGGTTCTTACGAAGCGCTGCTGGCCGATCCGGCCATCGAGGCCATCTACAACCCGCTGCCCAACGACCTGCATGTGCCCATGACGCTGGCCGCTGCGCGTGCCGGCAAGCATGTGCTGTGCGAGAAACCGATTGCGCTGAACGCCAACGAAGCCGCGCAGCTGCGCGAGGTGGCGGACAAAGTGCACATCATGGAAGCCTTCATGGTGCGCTTTCACCCGCAGTGGCTGCGCACGCGCGAGCTGGTGCAAAGCGGCGCGCTGGGGGACCTGCGCACGGTCCAGGTGTGGTTCTCTTACTTCAACCGCAATGCGGCCAATATCCGCAACGATGCGGCCAAAGGCGGTGGTGGTCTCATGGATATTGGCTGCTACCCCATCGTGGCGGGGCGCTTCCTGTTTGATGCAGAGCCTGTGCGTGTGATGGCGCTGGCCGATATGGCCCCCGACTTTGGTGTGGACCGCAGCTTCAGCGCCTTGCTGGATTTTGGCGGTGGCCGCCGTCTGGATTTCACGGTTTCCATGCAGGCCACGCCCTATCAGCGTGTGCAGGCCATCGGTACTGATAAGCGCGTGGAAATCGAAATCCCCTTTAATGCCCCTCCTGGCAAGGAGACCCGTATCTTTGTGGACGACGGCAAGGTGCTGGGTGGTGGTGGCGCGGTGGTGGAGACCTTTGCGCCCTGTGACCAGTACAGCTTGGAAGGCGACGCCTTCTCGTTGGCCATCCGCGGCGCGCAGCCCCTGCAGTACGGCGTGGAAGACGCCATCCAGAACATGCGCATCATCGACGCGCTGTTTGCCTCCCAGCGCACTGGTGCCTGGGTTGCGGTGTAAGCCGCAAAGTCAAGAATGTAAGGACTTTTATGTCTCAAGCCCCCGCCAACGCTGCGCAAGCAGCTACCAAAAACGTTGCGCCCATGATGCTCTCCGGCTTGGAGCCGGTGCTGATTGACAGCAACAGCCTGTTCGTCAACGTGGGTGAGCGCACCAACGTCACCGGTTCCAAGGCCTTTGCCCGCATGATTTTGAACGGGCAGTTTGAAGAGGCTCTGGCCGTGGCCCGCCAGCAGGTGGAAAACGGTGCGCAGATCATCGACATCAACATGGACGAGGCCATGCTGGACAGCCAGGCTGCCATGGTGCGTTTTCTGAACCTGATCGCGTCCGAGCCTGATATTTCCCGCGTGCCCATCATGATCGACAGCTCCAAGTGGAGCGTGATCGAGGCCGGCCTGCGCTGCGTGCAGGGCAAGGCGGTGGTCAACTCCATCAGCATGAAGGAAGGCTTGGATGCTTTCAAGCACCAGGCCAAGCTGCTGCGCCGCTATGGCGCGGCCGCCGTGGTCATGGCCTTTGACGAAAAAGGCCAGGCCGACACCTACGAGCGCAAGGTGGAGATTTGCGAGCGTGCCTACCGCATCCTCGTGGATGAGGTGGACTTCCCGCCCGAAGACATCATCTTTGACCCCAACATCTTCGCCATTGCCACCGGCATCGAAGAGCACAACAACTACGCGGTGGACTTCATCGAAGCCACGCGCTGGATCAAGCAGAACCTGCCCGGCGCCAAGGTCAGCGGCGGTGTGTCCAACGTGTCCTTCAGCTTCCGCGGCAACGACCCGGTGCGCGAGGCCATCCACACCGTGTTCCTGTACCACGCCATTGCGGCGGGCATGGACATGGGCATCGTCAATGCGGGCATGGTGGGCGTGTACGACGACCTGGAACCCGCGTTGCGCAAGCGCGTGGAAGACGTGGTGCTGAACCGCCGCCCGGATGCGGGCGAGCGTCTGGTGGAGATTGCCGAGACGGCCAAGAGTGGCGCCAAGGACGAGAGCAAGAAGCTGGAATGGCGTGGTACGGCCGAAGCACCGGCTTCCGTGGGTGCCCGTTTGAGCCACGCGCTGGTGCATGGCATCACCGACTTCATCGTCGAGGACACCGAAGAGGCTTACCAAGGCATTCTGGCCAAGGGCGGCCGCCCGCTGCACGTGATCGAAGGTCCGCTCATGGACGGCATGAACATCGTGGGCGACCTGTTCGGTCAGGGCAAGATGTTCCTGCCCCAGGTTGTGAAGAGCGCGCGCGTGATGAAGAGCGCCGTGGCGCACCTGATTCCCTATATCGAAGAAGAGAAGCGCCAGCAGGAGGCTGCCGGGGAGGACGTGCGCAGCAAGGGCAAGATCGTGATCGCCACCGTCAAGGGCGATGTGCACGACATTGGCAAGAACATCGTCACCGTGGTTTTGCAGTGCAACAACTTCGATGTGGTGAACATGGGCGTCATGGTGCCTTGTCACGAAATCCTGGCCAAGGCCAAGGCCGAGGGCGCCGACATCATCGGACTCTCCGGCCTGATCACCCCTAGCCTGGAAGAAATGCAGTACGTGGCTGGCGAGATGCAGAAGGACGACTATTTCCGTATCAAGAAGATCCCGTTGCTCATAGGCGGTGCCACCACCAGCCGCGTGCACACGGCCGTGAAGATTTCGCCGCACTACGAAGGCCCCGTGGTCTATGTGCCCGACGCCTCGCGCAGCGTGAGCGTGGCGCAGAGCCTGCTGAGCGACAGCGCCACCAAGTACATCGACGAGCTCAACGCCGACTACGACAAGGTGCGCCACCAGCACGCCAACAAAAAGCAGACGCCACTGTGGCCCCTAGCCCAGGCGCGCGCCAACAAGACGCCGATTGACTGGGCCGCGCACCAACCCACCACGCCCAAATTCATCGGCCGCCGTGTCTTCAAGAACTTCGACCTGACGGAGCTCGCCAAGTACATCGACTGGGGCCCCTTCTTCCAGACCTGGGACCTGGCCGGCCCCTTCCCGGCCATCCTAAAAGACGAGGTGGTGGGCACCGAGGCCGTGCGCGTGTACGCCGACGGCCAGCGCATGCTCAAACGCCTGATTGAGGGTCGCTGGCTCACGGCCAATGCCGTGGTGGCGCTGTACCCCGCCAATACGGTGAACGACGACGACATCGAGTTCTACACGGATGAGAGTCGTTCTGAGGTGGCCATGACCTGGTACGGCCTGCGCCAGCAGACCGAAAAGCAGGAGATCGACGGTGTGATGCGCCCCAGCCGCTGCCTGGCCGACTTTGTGGCGCCCAAGGGCGTGAAGGCGGACTACGCGGGCCTGTTCGCGGTGACCGCGGGCATTGGCGTGGACAAGAAGGAAAAGTACTTCCTGGACGACCTGGACGACTACTCCGCCATCATGCTCAAGGCTATTGCCGACCGACTGGCCGAGGCTTTTGCCGAGTGCCTGCACCACCGTGTGCGCACGGACCTGTGGGGCTACGCGGCCGACGAGGCGCTGAGCAATGAGGACCTGATTACGGAGAAATACAAGGGCATACGCCCCGCTCCCGGCTACCCCGCTTGCCCGGACCACAGCGTCAAGAAGGACATGTTTGACCTGCTGCAGTGCGAAGAAATCGGCATGGCCGTGACCGAGAGCCTGGCCATGACGCCGGCGGCCAGCGTGAGCGGCTTCTACATCGGCCACCCGGATGCGACCTACTTCAACGTGGGCAAGATCGGCGATGACCAAGTGGAAGACTTGGCGAACCGCCGCCAGCTCAAGCGCAGCGAGCTGGAGCGCTTGTTGGCGCCAAACCTGTAAGCGCCTATTTCGGGCGCCCGCCGGGCTTTACCCAGCGTTACAAATCAGACATGCAGGCGCGCACTGCGCTGGGTACCTTTGGTTGTGTCGGGTCGCCACATGGCGAGCCCGGCCAGAAAAGGGCGATTTCGCCCCTTGTCCAAGGAGAAATTTATGAACAGCAGTGCCATGCCCGTCCCAGGTGCCGTGCCGGCAGCGGCCCGCACCTCCCATCCTCTGCTCTGGGCTGCCGTAGGTGCCTTGGGTGCCACCACGCTGGCCCTGGGTGCCGCGCTGGTGCAAGTGCACAACCGCACGGCGGAAGAGGTGGCACCCGTCACCCCGATTACGCCGGCCAGCGCCGTGGCTGCCGTGCTGCCCGATCCGGAGCCCCCGGCCTTGCCGGCGCCCGTCGTCGCGCCTGCGCCAGAAAAGGCAAGGAAAGCGACTGCACCCCACGCCAAATCTTCGCAGACAGCTCCTAAAACAGTAGCAAAAACGGTACCTGCAGAGCCCCGAAGTGCAGCGACACTCCCGGCCAACGATGTCGCCTGGGAGCCCGCGGCTGCTGCGCCGCAGCCTGCGTCCAAGGTGGTGTGCAGCAGTTGCGGCACGGTGGAAAGCGTGACCCCCATTCAGCGCGAAGCCTCCCCCAGCGGGGCGGGCGCTGTGGCCGGTGCGGTGCTGGGCGGCCTGGTGGGCAACCAGTTCGGCGGCGGCGATGGCAAGGCCCTGGCCACCATTGCCGGCGTGTTGGGTGGCGGTTGGGCCGGCAACACGGTCGAGAAGAACATGAAGAAGGAAACCGTCTACCAAGTCATGGTGCGCATGGAAGACGGCTCGCTGCGCCGTATTGAGCAGAGCAGCCCCGTGGCGGTGGGCGCCAAGGTGACGCTGGACGGTAACTCCATCGGTGGCCCGGCCCCCCGTCCGTCGGCTCCGGCCTACCCGAGTGAGGCGCATACCGCCACCTGACGTGCCCCGCGTGCTATTATTTTTGCAAACCGCAAAAGGAATAGCGCATGAATATGGCAACGGCGGCGCCCGGTGCGACCGATGGCCCGCGTCCGCCCTCGGGCCGCCCTGAGAAACTGCGGCTGGGTGACGTGCTGGTCCAGCAGCGCCTGATTTCCCAGGAACAGCTGCAACAGACCCTGGAGCTGCAGCGCACCACCGGTAAAAAGGTGGGGCGCTTGCTGATCGAAACGGGCGTCATCACGGAAGAGCTGCTGGCCAACGGCTTGGCGCGCCAGCTGCGCATCCCTTTCGTCAATCTCAAGACTTTTCCTTTTCGCGCGGACGTCGTTAAGCTTTTGCCGGAGCCGGCGGCTCGCCGTTTCCGCGCACTTGTGCTCGAAGATAAAGGGGACGTGCTGCTGGTAGCCTTGGCCGATCCGCTGGACTTGTTTGCTTATGACGAGTTGACCCGTCTCCTCAAGCGCAATATCGGTATCGCGGCGGTGCCAGAGAGCCAGTTGGCGCTGGCTTTTGACCGCCTTTACCGCCGTACCGAGGAAATCACCGGTCTGGCGCGTGCCCTGGAAAAGGACCTGGGCGACGCGGTGGACTTCGGCGAACTGACCGCCAGTGTGGGCACCGAGGGCGCGCCCGTGGTGCGGCTGCTGCAGTCCCTGTTTGAAGACGCGATGCAGGTGGGTGCCTCGGACGTCCACATCGAACCGCAAGAGGGCTTTTTGCAGGTGCGCGTGCGCGTGGACGGCGTTCTGCAGACCCAGACCCAAGCCGACAAGCGCATTGGCGGCGCGCTAGCCCAGCGCCTCAAGCTCATGGCGGGGCTGGACATTTCCGAGAAGCGCCTGCCGCAGGATGGTCGCTTTTCGGTGCGCCTCAAGGAGCACACCATCGATGTGCGTCTGTCCACACTGCCCACCACCTATGGTGAGTCAGCCGTCATGCGTTTGCTCAAGCAGGGTTCAGGCATGCGCAGGCTCGACAGCATCGGCATGCCGCCGGCCATGCTCAAGCGTTTCCGCGAGGTGCTCTCGCGCACGTCGGGCATGGTGCTGGTGACCGGGCCCACCGGGTCCGGTAAAACGACCACCTTGTATGCGGCGCTCGCCGAGATCGACGCGGGCGAGCTCAAGGTCATCACCGTGGAAGATCCGGTGGAATATCGTCTGCCAGCGATTACCCAGGTGCAGGTTAACGACAAGATCGAGTTGACCTTTTCGCGCGTGCTGCGTGCCTGCTTGCGTCAGGACCCGGACGTGATTCTGGTCGGCGAAATGCGCGACGCTGAGACGGCTGAGATCGGTTTGCGCGCGGCCATCACCGGCCACTTGGTGCTCTCCACCTTGCACACGCGCGACGCGATCAGCACGCCGTTCCGACTGCTGGACATGGGCGTGCCGCCATTCATGGTGGCGACCTCTTTGCAAGCGGTGATTGCCCAGCGCCTGGTGCGCGTGAACTGCCCCGAGTGCTCCGCACCCCACACGCCTTCCCCTCAGGAGCAGTCTTGGCTGGACTCCATGCAGGTAACCGGCAGCAGCTTCACGCCCAAGCGCGGCCTGGGGTGTTCGCACTGCAACGGCACCGGTTATGCCGGGCGCCAGGGTGTGTACGAGTTGCTGGAAATGGATGCTGTGCTGACCCAGGCAGCGTCCAAATCCGACCCAGCGAGCTTCATGCGCGCCGCGCGTGAACGCATGCAAGGCCAGACCATGGCGCACCATGCGCTGGAGCTGGTGCGCACTGGCAAGACCTCGTTGGCAGAAGCGCTGCGCATCGGCTTTGACACCGACGCGGACGACGCAATTCCTGGCTGAGCATGGCGATTTACGACTGGCGCGGGCGCAACAACCGGGGCGAAGCCGTCAGCGGCCAGCTGGAGGCCATGACCGAAGGGGGGGTGGCTGACCAGCTGCGCACCATCGGTGTGGCACCCGTTCACATTGCGATGGCCCGAGTGGGCGAGGTACAGGAAAAAAAAGACCCACTGGCTTTCCTGTCGCGCCGCCCGGTGGTCATGGAGGATCTGCTGATCTTTTCGCGCCAGATGTACACGCTCAACAAGGCCGGCGTGCCGATCCTGCGCGCCTTTGCGGGGCTGGAAGCTTCGGCCACCAAACCGGCCATGGTCGATCTGCTCAAGGACATCCGCTCCAGCCTGGACCAGGGGCGTGAGCTGTCGGCCGCACTGGCTCGACACAGCGACTTGTTCGGCAATTTCTATATCTCCATGATCCGCGTGGGCGAGATGACAGGGCGCCTGACCGAGGTGTTCCTGCGTCTCAACGAGCATCTGGAGTTCGAACGCGACGTGCGCGAGCGCATCAAACAGGCCATGCGCTACCCGAGCTTTGTGATGATCGCAATGGTGGTCGCTATCGTGATCCTCAACATTTTTGTGATCCCGGTGTTTGCCAAGGTGTTTGCCGGCTTCAATACCGAGTTGCCGCTGATCACGCGCGGCTTGCTGGCATTCTCCAGTTGGATGATCAACTGGTGGCCCGTGCTGCTGGCTCTGGCTTTTGGTGCTGTGGTCGGCATACGGGCCTACCTGCGTACGCCCGACGGGCGCTACCGCTGGGACGCGCGCAAGCTCAAGTTGCCCATTGTGGGGGACATCATCCTCAAGGCCACGCTGGCGCGCTTTGCGCGCAGCTTTGCGCTGTCCAGCCAGAGCGGGGTGCCGCTGGTGCAGGCACTCACCGTGGTGGCGCAGACCGTGGACAACGCTTTCATCGGTGCGCGTATCGAACAGATGCGCGACGGCATCGAGCGCGGCGAAAGCATCTCACGCTGTGCGGCGGCCACCGGCGTCTTTACACCGGTGGTGCTACAGATGATCAATGTGGGCGAGGAAACCGGGGAGCTTGACAACCTGTTGTTCGAGATCGCCGGCATGTACGAGCGAGACACCGACTACAGCATCAAGGGCCTGTCCGCTGCTATCGAACCCATCCTGCTGGCCGTTATAGGTGTGCTGGTGCTGTTGCTGGCGCTGGGCGTTTTCCTGCCCTTGTGGAACATGGGCCAGGCGGCCATGGGCCGGGGTGGCGGCTAGGCCATGGCCACCCCGCGCACGGCGGTGAATCCCCGACCATTGTGGGAAAGCCGCTGGGTCGAGTGGGGCACCTTGCTGGTACTCATTCTGGTGGTGCTGTCGGTTTTGTGGCGCTACGGCCAGCAGGTGCGTGCGCAGGCCGAGCGGGCCGCCGTGCAAAGCACGCTGGGGGCCTTGCGTACGGCATTGGTGTTGGACCACACCCATGCCATGCTCGCCGGGGCAGGCAAAGCCCCGGGCTGGCGCCAGGGCGATGCCTTGCTTCCCAACCCTTTCACACTGTTGCAATCCCCGGCGGCTAACTACGCTGGTGAGGTGCCGCCTGCCTTGCTGCAGGAGGTGCCGGCCGGGCGCTGGATCTATGACCGGCGCTGCGCCTGTATTGGTTACAAGCCGCAGGACGAGGCCGCGCTGGGCGCCACAGAGGGGGGCCAGGCGCTGTGGTTTTTGCTTCATTCGGAAGGCGCTGCTCCGCAATTGCGGCCCATGCAGGCCTATGTCTGGGACGGCCAGCTGGTGGAATGAGCCTTCATTCTTTGCCAAAAATAGGCAAGAAAGTCACAAAACCCGAGAAATGTCGCGCACTTACCGCTCAAACCTCATGCGCAATCGCAGGCACTTGGCCTAGAATGATTCTCACGCGCCCGCGTAGAGTAGTTGGAAGCCCTTGAAGGGTGCTTGAGGGCGCTGATTCACATTTCTTTTGAAAGGCGGACTACATGAAACAAGTACAACGGGGCTTTACGCTGATTGAGTTGGTGATGGTGATCGTGATTTTGGGCATCTTGGCGGCCGTAGCCATTCCCAAGTTCGTGGATCTGTCTTCGGACGCGCGCTCTGCGGCTGTTCAGGGGGTGGCTGGTGCCTTGTCTTCGGGGTCTGCAATTAACTACGCTGCCTATTCCGCCAAGGGCACGGGAACAGGTGGTGGTGTGACGGTTGCTTCCTGCGACGGTGCTAAGGCCACGCTTCAAGGCGGTGGCTACCCCACCAGTGGGGGGACCTATTCCGCGACAGGCGCTTGGACCGGCACAGCGGGGACTTCGAATACCTGCACATTGACATTGACACCTACCAGCGGTTCTGCGGTAACAGCTTCTTTTACAGCGATTGCCATTCCCTGATAAGTACGGTTTCTATCGGACGCAGTAAGCCAGTGAGGAAAACCTCACTGGCTTTTCTTTTGCATGTTCGCCCGCCAAGCTGCAGGAGCCTGCTCCAGTGCGATTTTCTGCTCAGGTGCATCGGTAGGCCAATTTCTTGCCCAAAGCCGGTAAGCCGTTACTGAGAGTGCCTCATCTCCGGTTTCCAGCCCAACTGCCAGTGCAAAGCGTACGAGGTCGTATTCCACGAGGCCAGCATTCAGATAGCTCCGCAACTTCTGCGCAGCTTCCTCGCTCTGGCCACTGCGACGCAGCACCAGAATGTCAAGGGCACGGGTCCGTTTGGACTCGGGTTGTAAGCGCTCCAGTTCTTTCCAGGCTGCCATGGCCGCATCCGGCTGCCGAAGCTCCACGTGGGCCAATACCAGGTTGGCCCACACATTGGCGACATAGGGACGGGACTTGGCAATACTGCGCAGGACAGTGACGGCGTTTTCCCAGTCGCCCATGCGAGCCAACTGCTCGGCTCCGATCGATATGATCTTTCGGTAGTGGGCGTTGATGGCAATGCCGCTGCGCAAGAGGTCAACGCCTTCCAATCTTGCCACCTCTGAAGCCTGTGCGTCCGTGTGGCGAATCGACAGGGCGCGGTTGAGGTGTTGGATTCCTCGCACGATGTCCATTTCTGCACGGAAAGCTTGGATGCTGACCACTGCCGCCAGCGCGCTGCACATTAATAGCAGGGCGACCCCGGCGCGCCGCAGGCCCGCGGACAGGGCGACCTCACCATGGCCCAATGCATCACGCAGTTGCAATCGCGTGTCACTTCCCGCAAGCAAAGCCAAGTTCAGCATGAAAAAAGCGCCGGTAGTCGCTAGTCTCCAGGGAAACCCCGCCAGGCTCACCACCAGGAGGGCGAGCAGACTGCACAGGGCGATCGCACGCAGCGGTGCATCTGGCTCGCTATCTACCGATAAGCGCCAGGTGTTGCGGGCCGCCAGCAGCAGGTAGGCCAGCAACACGGCCAGCGTGCCGCCCCCCACAGGCAGACCATATTCGGCCAGCAGCTGCAGGTACTCGTTGTGGGCGTAGTAGTCGGGCTCTTCGTCAGCCTCGGGGCCCAAGTAGAGAGGAATGAAAACCTCCCATGCACCGGCACCCACGCCCGTCCAGGGCTTGTCCAGCAGCATGCGGGCCGAGCCTTCCCACATCATGCTGCGGTATGAGAAGGAGCCTTCTTTGTAGACCGTGCCCTCGGCCATGCTGGCGGCGCGCTGCCAACTGCGGGTGAGGGCGTTATAGCCGGCGCTCTCGGGATGCCCGGAGGGGATGCCACCCAGGGCCAGCACGCTCAATCCCAGTACCAGCAAGACAGACAGCAGCGAACCCCGGCTCCATCGCCACCAGGCCAGCTGGGTGCGGTGGCGCCACAGCACATACAACAGCGCGGGGGTGATGAGCATCAGCGCGCTCAGGGCCGAACGGGTGCCGGTCATCATCAGGGCCACAAGGTTGACGCCCAGTGACAGTGCCATGAGTTGTCGCCAGCGCGGGGTTTGCAGTTGTGCCAGCGCCAATACAGAAAAGGGCAGGGCGCAGATGGCGTATTCCGCGTAAAAGTTGCGATTGACAAAGGTGGAGGCGGGCGGCGCTGCCTGGTTGAACCAAGTCAAATCTACCCAGAACTGGGCTGCGATCCAGGCCGATGCCATCACGGCGCCCGCATGGATGCCCCAGACCAGGCGCATGACGTTGCCGGGCTGCAGACCTTGCAGCCCCACCCACAGCAAGAGCCCGAGTACCGCCCAGCGCGCGGCCTCCACGCCTGCCAGGTAACTGTGCGACCAGACCATGCTGCCCAAGGCATACGTCATCCATAGCAGTGGAATGGCCAGTACACCGTGCCATCGCAGGCGCCGGGGGCGGGACCCCAGCCAGACCCAGGCCGCAGTCAGTGTGCCCGCGGCCAGGAGGGCGGATTTGAGAGTGTCTTGCAGCACCCATTCGCCAGGCACGCCAGCTGCGGGCAGTAGCGCCATCAGCACGGCGAGGACGGTCGTGACACGGTTTGCTGCGTGAGACTTTGAATCAGGTAGGGTGGAATGGCTCACGGGGAGCCATTGTCTGCGAAAAAATGATTAAATAGGGTCTTGCGCGGCGTGATTGCTGAGCAGCCAGCTAGAAAAACCATAGCAAACCATGACCCTTCATGCGAGCTTTTCGTTGGACCGTCACCGCCCGTACTCCGGGCGCTGTGTGCCAGCTTGCGCGCGCGGCTTTACTCTGGTGGAGTTGATCATGGTGTTGGTCCTGTTGGGGGTTCTGGCGGTATATGCGGTGCCCCGCGTGCTGAACACGAGCGATTTTTTTGCCCGTGGATTTCATGACCAGTCCTTGGCCTATCTGCGCTATGCGCAGAAGACCGCGATTGCGCAGCGGCGTACGGTGTGTGTGGTGGTAACTGCAAGCACCATCACGCTGAGCATGGCCAATGCGGCTGCATCCAATAGCTGTCCGACTGCCTTGCGCGGGCCGTCCGGCGAGGCCAACCTTGCTGCCCGCAGTGGGGTGTCATTTGCCAGTGGAACCGGAAGCTTCAATTTCGATGCGCTGGGGCAGCCCCTGAATACGGACGGAACCGCAGCCGCAACCCGGGTGTTGCAAGTGGGGAATGTCAGCCGCAGCATTACTGTCGAGACCGCAACAGGGTTCGTGCATGAGTAGACCACCCCAACGCGGTTTCACGCTCATCGAACTCATCATCTTCATCGTGGTGGTGGCCGTAGGGCTGGCTGGCATTCTGGTAGTCATGAACACGGTCGTGAAGTCCAGCGCAGACCCCATGGTGCGCAAGCAGGCGATTGCCTTGGCTGAGTCGACGCTGGAAGAGGTGCTGCAAAAGGCCTATACGGACCCCGACGGAACCAATGTGGGGGAGACCGATCGCACCAACTGGGATAACGTGGACGACTACAACGGGAAAACCCGGGCGGATCTGGGGCTACCTCCCGGCCTGTCTGCTTACGCCATTGCCATTGCGGTGGTTGACGACAACGCCACACTGGGCATCCCGGCCAAGCGGGTGACCGTCACGGTGACGCGCGGGGCGGAGTCCATCACCCTGACGGGTTACCGAACCAACTACTGACCATGCGCCACCCCACGGGATCACTGTTCATGCAACGCGGCTTCACATTGGTGGAGCTGGTGATGGTGATCGTCATCCTGGGTGTCATTGGCGGGGTGGTTGCGGTGTTCATGCGCGCTCCCATTGAAGCGTACTTTGATAGCGGCCGCCGCGCCGCCCTTACCGATGTGGCCGATACGGCCGTACGACGCATGGCCCGCGATCTGCGCAAGGCCTTGCCCAACAGCGTGGTGGTTACGGCCAACGGTATGGACCCCTGTCTGGTGTTCATTCCCACCCGCAACGGCGGGCGCTACCGAGGGCAGAACCGGGTCACGGGGGATGGCAAGGCCCTGGATTTCACGATGGCCGACACCAGCTTCAACATGCTGGGGCGCAACGCTGACTGGACTGCTGACCAACAGATCCGGCAGAACGATGTAGTAGCGATTTACAACCTAGGTATCACCGGCAGCAATGCCTACGCGGGCGACAACGTCATGCGCGTGAGTGCTGTGGCGGCGGATACGTCTGCACCGCCGGAGGAGACTACTATCACGCTGGTGGCAGGCAAGCAATTTCCGCTGGAATCAGGGAGCAAGCGGTTTCACATCATTCCTGTCGAAGAAAACGTGGTGGCCTATGTGTGCACCGGCGGCAATTTGCGTCGCACCGTGACACCCGGCGTGACAACCAGCCCGAATTCAGTTTTCACCGGTACTCCGACCGCCAGTTATTGCGGTTTGGGTGGCGCCATTATTGCGAGCAATGTGAGTGCCTGCAGTTTTGTGTACAACGGTAGTGATCAGACGCGCAATGGTTTGGTGCAGGTTAACCTCTCTTTGAGCAGCAACAATGAGATGGTTACTCTGTACCACCAGATCCAGGTGAATAACACGCCATGAAGCTCGGTCCCTCTGTCCAGCGCGGTTTTGCCGCCATCGCCGCTATCTTTCTGGTGGTGGTTCTGGCTGCGCTAGGTGGGTTCATGCTCACCTTTTCCAATACCCAGCAGCTGACTTCGGCGCAGGATGTGCAAGGTTCGCGGGCCTATTGGGCGGCCCGGGCTGGGTTGAGTTGGGGCTTGGCCCGGCTGGTGGCCGCTCCCAGTGGTTGTCCCGTGCCACCAGCTCCCTTTGTCGTAGACGGCTTCAACGTGGCGGTGAGTTGCACTCCAGCCGCTTACGCGGATGGCAGTGCGACGGTGACCCTCTACCGCCTCACGGCCCAAGCCAGCCAAGGCAATGGCAGCACCGCTGTGGAGCGCAGTGTCTCGGCATCGATTGAGTTTTGAGAGCGATCGGAAATGGGTGGCATGCCATGCTGAATCTTCAAGCCCTTTTGCAGCGGGTGCGCGGCGCCCTGGTTCTGCTGTTTTTGTTCGCTCAAAGCGCTTTGCACGCCACTACGGTGACGTTTACCACCGCTGGTGGGACGACATGGACCGCCCCGGCCGGTGTCACTGCAATCACGGTGGAAGTGTGGGGGGGCGGTGGTGCAGGCGGCGGACAAAACATGAACTCCGACGGCGGTGGCGGCGGCGGTGGCGGTGCCTATTCCAAAGTGCTCAATCTGGCGGTGACACCCGGAAACACTTACAGCCTTTCGGTGGGCAGTGGCGGAACACCTACGGCGGGTGGCGCCGGCGGCGCGGGTGGTGACTCGTGGTTCATGAACACTGCTACGGTGATGGCCAAAGGGGGGAGCGGTGGGTCTCCTTCTACGGGGACGCCTCCGGCAGGTGGGCTGGGCGGAGATGCCGCCGCCGGTGTGGGCGGTGTGAAATTTTCTGGTGGCAATGGTGGTGCCGGCTTGGACAGCAATACCGGGCTAGGTGCCCCGGGTGGGTCCTCTGCGGGGACTGCCGCTAACGGGACTAGTGGGCCATCACCTTGGAGTACTGTCACGGCGGGTGCCGCGCCTGTTGGTGGCAGCATCGGTGGCAACGGCGGAGGCAGTGGTTCGAATGGCAGTGCCCCAGCGTCCGGCAGTGGTGGTGGCGGTGGTGGTAGTGGCGAGGGGGGCTCACGCCTCGGTGGGGCCGGTGCGGCAGGCAAGGTGGTCATCACCTATTTGGCGGTCACCACCAATGCAGCCAGTACCCTGGGGCCCACGGCTGCGACCCTGAATGGGGTGGTCAGCAGCGACAACGCGGCCGTCAATGTGTCGTTCGAGTACGGCACGACAACGGCCTATGGCAGCACGGTAAGTGCGACCCAGAGCCCCGTGGCCGCCAATACCTCCGGCGCCGCCGTTTCTGCATCCATCAGTGGGCTGAGCACGTCCACGACTTACCACTACCGGGTGAAGGGCTCCAGCATCAATGGCGCTGCCGATGGAGCAGACAGGACATTCACCACCTTGCCACCTCTCTCGAAAGTGGCCAGTGCTGCCTCGGCCTCCGTCAACGACGTAGTAACGTTCACGATCACCTTGGCGAATTCGACGGGAGCTGCCTACACCAACAAGACTGTCACGGACACTTTGCCGGCTGGCATGTCTTACGGGTCCCATGTAGCCTCCACGGGCACGGTGACTGTGGTGGGGTCAACCATCACCTGGAGCATTCCTTCGATTCCATCGGGTGAGAGTGCCACCTTGACGCTGGCGGTGTCCCTGACGCAGCAGGGTACTCTGACCAATACCGCGACATCCAGCGGGTTTCCCAATGCCACTGCGTCCGTGTTGGTGCTTGCCAATGCCGTGACCCACTTCCGGATGGATGAACCGGTCGGCGCTTGGACGGGGGCGGCAGGCGAGGTGCTGGATAGTGGAACTACGGGCTTGCATGGTCGCCGCATCACCACCACGTCGCCTACGACAACCAATGAAATTGCGCCATCACCAACGATCGCATCGCAGTTCGCTTCGGTGGTTGGTGGTTTCTGCAATGCCGCCAGATTTGATGGCAATGCGGTCGTGCAAGTGGCATCCAGTGCGGCGTTCAGCTACACGACCACATTGTCAGCTTCGGCCTGGATCTATCCCACCGCCTACAGCACCGACTTGTCGTCCATTCTGTCCAATGATGTCAATTACGAGTTCCATTTGGATTCCAATGGAAAGCTGTACTGGTGGTGGAACGCGTCCTCGCTCACCAGCGCTGCGACGATTCCGTTGAACCAGTGGACCCATGTGGCAATCACGTTTGATTCGGCCAATGGACGTCAGCGCATCTACATCAACGGTGCGCAGGACGCCAATACCAACAATTGGACTGGAACGCTTCAAAACAATCCCTGCAACTTTTACGTTGGGGGCGACGTTGCAACCGGTTCATGTGCACTGATTCCCGGGCGGAATTTCCGCGGCAACATCGATGAAGTGAAGCTCTACAGCAAGGAGCTGTCGGCCGCCGAAGTGCAGGCAGACATGACCTTGGGGCGGTCTTGCTCGGGTACATACGACCATATCCAAATCGAGCACGATGGCGTGGCGTCCATCTGCACCCCTGAAGCTGTCACGGTCAAAGCCTGTCTGAACGCGAGTTGCTCCACCTTGTACACGGGGGCAGTGACGGTTCAGCTTTCTCCCTCGGGGTGGGTGGGGGGGAACACGTTTTCGTTTTCCGGGGGCATAGGCAGCCGGCAACTGAGCAACGGAACCTCGGGCAATGTCACCTTGGGTACGGTGAGTGCGTCACCGCTACCGGCTTCGGCAACCCGATGTTTTGTTGGGTCCGGCGAGACGTGCAGCATGAACTTTGCCAATGCATCCTGTACGTTCGACGCAGTCGAGTCGGGTGCTGCCCCGCAGACCCGTTTATTTACCAAATTGGCATCCACTGCCTTCAATGTGGATGTCCTAGCCCTCTCTAGCAGTTCAGTGATCAATACCGGCTATACCGGCAGTGTGGATGTTGATTTGGTGGATGCGAGCAGCGCTGCCTGTCCGACAGGTACGGGGCTGAACAGCGCCACTACCATTTCTTTCGCTGGCGCGGATGCCGGGCGCAAGCCGGTGAGTTTCACGTATGGAAACGCGGCTCGCAATGTCCGGGTGCGCATGCGGGTGGGGGCATCGGCTCCGGCATGTTCGACGGACAACTTTGCCATACGGCCGCAGCAATTCACGGTGACGGCTCCTACGCTCAACAATACAGGGCTTACCGGGACACCCAGCGACGTGGCGGGCAATGCGTTTACCCTGAATGCGGCGGCTGGCGTGGCTTCCGGCTACTCCGGAACCACGCCTGTTTTGGTGACAAGCAAAATCCAGGACCATGCTGGTGCCGCTATCGCGAACGGGACGTTCTCTGGCGCGTTTGGTGCCGGGGACGGTACCAAGGCGCAAGGGACGGCATTCAAGTATTTGGACGTCGGAAATATCCAGTTTTCTGCGGATGCCTTGGTGGACGGCAGTTTTACCTCGGTGGACCAGTCCACGGACTGCATCGCCGGAAGCACCTCCAATACGTTGTCCGGTGGCAAGTATGGGTGCAATATTGGTAGTGCCCAGTCCTCGCGGATGGGGCGCTGGTACCCCAGCCACTATTCATTCACAGGGACATTGACCCCCTTCTGTTCCGCCGGTGGCTTTACCTACATGGACCAAGATGCGTTGGGTGTGGCGGTCGCAATCAAAGCCCATGCCGCGTTGGCGACGCCGGCCTCGGCGACGGACCCGGTGGTCAGCCGCTACACGACGGGGTATTCCAACCTCGCCTCCGTCACGCTGAGTGGCGACAATGCAGGCTCTGCCGTAGCCATCACGCGCCTGACGAGCCCCGCTTTCCCGACCATGCCCAACACTAGTGTGTGGAGTGCCGGTCTGTTTGCCGTGAACGACATCTATGCCTTCAGCAAGCTGGCCAATCCGGATGGTCCTTACGACAGTTTCAAGATCAAGGCAGCGATCAGCGATCCGGATGGCCGGAGTTTCATTGGTTCCAGCGCGGAGACGGGAACGACACGGGTGCGCTATGGCCGCATGCGGATGCAGAACGCCTACGGGTCAGAGTTGCTCAGGCTCCAAGTGCCGCTGGAGGCGCAATATTGGGATGGCAACTTCTTTGTTACCAACACGCTCGACAACTGCACCTCACTCACATTGTCCAGTGTGGCTATGTCTGGATACACGGGCAACCTCTCCGCCTGCAAAACCCAAATCAGCCCCACTGCATCGCAAACACTGGTCAATGGCAAGCTGATCACTGTTCCGCCCGCAGTACCGGGGCCACTCTTGGAGCTGTCCAAACCCGGCTTGGGAAACAGCGGCAGCGTGCTGCTGACGCTCAACCTCTCGGCGGCAGCCTCAGGCAATACCTGTGTGTCCAGTACCCAAAGCGCCGCTACGGCGGCCAATCGCCCCTGGTTTGGCAACAACCCCACAGCGCGTGCGACTTTTGGGGTTTACACCAGTCCCCTGATCTACCTGCGGGAGAACTACTGATGTGGTGTTTCGCCACATGCCGTGGAAATCCCCTCAAAACAATGCCATGATTGCGCAACTAGCTACTAAAATGAGAGCATGAATCGCCTGGTTTGTCCCCATTCGCTGATTGACATGACGCCTGCATGGCAGGTCTGCATGCTGGCAGGGGCCCGCTGACGATGCGCTGGCCCTGGCGACGCAGTTCCTCTGGTCAACGCCTGGCAGTGTCCTGGTTAGGGCAGGCGCTGGCCTTTGTGCGAGTCACTGGTGCTGGTGCTGAGTTCCGGGTGTTGCAGTCCGGCGTGGAAGCAAGGGGGGCAGACAGTCAGGAAGACTTTGTGCGCCGGTTGCAGGCTCTGGGCCTCAAGGGGCTGCCCGCTACGGTGATGTTGCGACCAGAGCAATACCAGCTGCTGCAGATAGAGGTGCCGTCGGTGCCACCCGAAGAGCTGCGTTCGGCCGCGCGCTACCAGATCAAGGATATGGTCGACGTCCACTTGGATGACCTGACCATTGATGTACTACGGCAGGGCGACGGGCAAGGGCGTGCAGCGTCCCAGCTGTTTGTGGTTGCTGCCCAAAACTCTGTCATACGCGAGGCCATGGAACTGGGCGCCGCCATGCAATGGGATGTGACCGTGGTTGATGTGCAGGACATGGCCCAGCGCAATCTGCAGACCTTGGTGGAGCCCGAGCGGGCGATTGCAACTTTGCTGGTGAGCGATGAGCGCCAGGCTCTGTTGACCATTTCTGCGGCTGGCGAGCTGTACTACAGCCGGCGGCTGGAGTTGCCCGATGGTTTTATGGCTATGGCCTGGAGCGTTCCTGCCAGCGAAGCGCCAGCGCCTATCGATGCCTACACTCCAGTGGAAGAGTATGTGCCTGACTATGGCGGTGCTGCCATGCGGAGCTCCGCGGACACTGGCGGTGCGCAGTCGGATGTGGATCGTGCGCAACGTGTGGTGGTCGAAGTTCAGCGATCCATAGACCTTTGGGACCGCACCTGGTCCAGCCTGCCCTTGGCGGGGCTGCGAGTTTATGCCGGGTCACGCAGTGTCGAACTGGCCGAATGGCTGGGTCGCGAGACGGGTCAGACCGTGGGTGTGCTGGAGCTCCCTGCCCATTGGCAAGGCATTTCCGATGAGGCCATGCCACATTGCCTGCCCCTGTTGGGTCAGTTGTTGCGGGTCGATGGTCGCGGTACACGGAGCTGATGGCCATGCCCCAGCAAATCAATCTTTGCACCCCCATCCTGCAGAAGCCCCGGCAGCGTTTTGCGGCCAATACCATGGCGTTGTCACTGGGGATATTTGTTGTGCTGGGCGGTGCCATGGCTGCGGCCTGGGTCTGGAGCCTGCAACAGGCCCGAACCGAGTTGCTGGCCGTTGCCCAGACCCAGGCGCAAGAGCTGCGTAGTCTGCAAGGTGCGATAGATAGAGCCAAGGCCGCTGCCCAAGGACCTTCGCCCGAGTTGCAACATCAGGCGCAAGCCAAGGAGGCCGAAGTCAAGGCGAAAGAAGCTGTTGTGCAAGCCCTGCGCGAGGGAATGCTGGTACCGGGTGCTGGCCACTCGGATCGTCTGGCTTTGGTGGCACGCAGTATTCCCGCACCGGTCTGGGTGACCGAGGTCAAGGCTGATGGCCAGCGTCTGGAGGTCAGTGGTTTCACGCTGGAGCCTGCTGCGCTCAATGACTGGGTCGGTCGTCTTGCGCTGAGTCCGCTGATGGCTGGCCAACGCTTGGCAACTGTGAAGGTGGAGAGTACAGCCGCTGCGGTGGCGGGGCCTGTTGCTGGCGTGGCGCCCCCGGCCCCAGGACGCGAGAGCTGGTCGTTCAATCTGGTCAATGCACAGCCCGTGTTGCCAGTCCAGGCCCCAACCGAGAGCACAGGGGGTAAGCCATGAAAGCCTGGTGGATCAAGCAAGCGGAGCGCATTGATGCGCTTAGCCTGCGCGAGCGCATGTTTCTGTTTTTCTCCGTGTTGCTGGTGCTATTGGCCACGGTCGACGTGCTATGGCTGACCCCCGTGCAGGCCGCCTATAAGCAGGCACAGCAAAGCCATGCTGCACAGAACGCGGAACTCGTGCGCCTGCGCACCGAGCTGGCTGGCTTGGCGAAACCCAATGACCCCGGCCAAGCCCTGCGTGAACAGATTGGGCAATCCGAACAACGCTTGGCCAGTCTGCGGCAAGAGATTGATGTCTTGGCGCCCGCTGGTTCTGCCACTGGTGGTCATGCACTGGAGGCGGTGCTGGTCCAGTTCCTGCAGCGCCGTCCTGGTCTGCGTCTGGTGTCGTCGGGAACCATGGCCGTAGACGACAAGGCCAGTGGCACAAGCGATGTGCCCGGCATTGTGCGTCGTGGTCTGCAGCTCAAGGTGACCGGCTCTTACGCGGAACTGGTGCGCTATGTCAAAACGCTGGAGCAGGCCTTGCCGCGCCTGCGCTGGGGTGCGATGCAACTGGTGGTGGACAAGCAGGTACCTGAGCTGACCTTGCAGGTCTTTGTGCTGGAGGTGCAGCCGTGAAGCCGCTGCAATGGCTGTTATCCGCCGTGCTGGCTCTGTGCGCCATGACGACACACGCCCAGGAGCGTGATCCCACCGTGGCCCCGGCCGAAATGGCGCCAGGCTCCACCGTGTTGCCCGGTGCGCCCGGAGCCGTCATGCAGGGCAGCAACGTGATTGTGCGCAACGGCCAACCGCATCTGGTGGTGGGTACACGTCTGGTGGCCATCGGGCAGAAGGTTGGTGAGGCCCGGCTGGAACGTATTACTGAAACCGAAATCTGGCTGCGCGAAGTCAAACAGTTGCGCAAGTTGCCGCGTTTTGCCGGTATCCAGCGGAGCCCAGCCCGCGCCAGCGAGGCCTGCAAGCCCAGCAAGCCGGCCGCGCGCGCCAAAGCGGCCAAGCCCGTGGCGCGCACACAGGCCACCGCCTCCTCTTCTGCTCCGACTCCCGTGGTCCCCTGTGATGGAGTCACACCATGACGTCCCGACCTATGAATGACACCGTATTCCTGGGCTCCCCGCCCGTGTTGCGCCAGGCCTCGCTGCTCTGCGCTGTGCTGGGTGCTGCGCTACTTGGCGGCTGCTCGGTACTGGAGCGCCCGCTGCGCACGCCCGATGTGACGGCCACCCTCAAGGCCGAGCTGCCGCCCGCGCCGGCCAAGTCCGCCGCGGTGCCAACCACGGTCAGCGAGGCACTGGCCGAGCCCGCCCCGGCCGCCGTGGCGCCCCCGCCCGAGCCGCGCTTGGACCTGCTGGTCAACAACGCTCAGGCGCGGGAGGTGTTCCTCGCCATCGTGGCCGACACGCGTTACAGCATGCTGATGCACCCGGATGTGAGCGGTACTCTGTCCGTCACGCTGCGCGGTGTCACCGTGACAGAGGCGCTTGAAGCCATCCGCGATGTCTATGGTTACGACTTCAAGATTGAAGGCCGACGCATCACCATCTATGCGCCGACCTTGCAGACCCGGGTGTTCACCGTCAATTATCCCAATTCGCAGCGCGTAGGCAATAGCGCCTTGCGCGTGTCCTCAGGCGGGGCCACCGGGGGCAGTAACGCAAACAACAGCAGCCAGACCGGCACGACCACAACGAGTAGTACATCGAGCAGCTCCAGTACCGTGCAGCAGCAAGAAAGTGCCAGCGTGGCCACCACCTCGCGCACCGACTTCTGGGGCGAGCTGGCCACTGCGATCCGGGGCTTGGTCGGCAATGCCGAGGGTCGCAACGTCATCACTAGCCCGCAGGCCGGCATCATCATGGTGCGCGCCATGCCCGATGAGCTGCGCCAGGTTGACCGTTTCCTCAAGGCCGCCCGCGTGGCGGTGGAGCGCCAGGTGATGCTGGAGTCCAAAGTTATTTCGGTGGAACTCAGCGACAGCTACCAGAGCGGCATCAACTGGGCCGCGCTGGGTAGCGATGTGAACGGCACCCTGGCCATCAGCAGCGGCGCCAGCAGCGTGGGCGTGCCCACCGGGACCACCACCCCCTCCTCTCTGGTGTCTGGACTGTCTGCCGCCTCGGCCGGCAGCGGCCTGTTTGGTCTGGCCCTGGGCTCGCGCCAGTTTGGCGCGGTGCTGGGCTTCCTCGAAAAGCAGGGCGACGTGCAGACCCTCTCCAGCCCGCGTGTGGCCACGCTCAACAACCAGAAGGCCGTGCTCAAGGTTGGTACCGACGAGTTCTTCGTCACCGGTGTTTCCGGCGGCTCCAACACCACCGGCTCGGGTGGCACGGGCACCACCACCACCCTACCCACCATCACGCTCACGCCCTTCTTCTCCGGCATCTCGTTGGATGTGACGCCCCAGGTGGACGATGGCAATACCGTGACCCTGCATGTGCACCCGGCTGTGACCGTGGTGGCCGAAAAGAACAAGGATATTGATTTGGGCTCGGTTGGAAGCTATCGCCTGCCCGTCGCCTCCAGCAGCGTCAATGAGACAGACACCCTGGTGCGTGTGCCCGATGGCAACATCGTCGCCATCGGTGGCCTCATGCAGCTGGAGAGCAGCCGCACGACCTCGGGCCTGCCTGGCACCACTGACAAGGCCTTTGCCTGGTTGTTCGGCAACAAGGCTACCACCGGTCGCAAGCGTGAAGTGATTGTGCTGATCAAGCCCACCATCATCCGTTCGGCTGCAGATTGGGAAGCTCAAACCCAGCGCGCACGGGAGGCGCTGGACGACATGGATGCCACACGTGCGCGCGTGATCCAAATCGATGGTGGCAAGGACAAGCCGTCTGCGGAAGGGCCGGCCAAGTAATGTACCTGGGGCACTTTTCGCTGCGTGAGGCCCCGTTTTCCATCACGCCGGATACGGACTTCTTTTTTCCGCATGAGGGCGCGCAGGCCTCGCTGAACATGCTGCTGGTGGCCCTGCGCAGTGGCGAGGGCTTTCTCAAGGTGGTGGGAGAGTTGGGCTGTGGCAAGACCGTCTTGTGTCGCCAACTGCTCAAGACGCTGCAGGACGAGTGCGTCACTGCCTATATCCCCAACCCCGACATGGGGCCCGACGATCTGCTCATGGCGCTTGTCAAGGAACTGGGCGTCAATCTCACGCTGCCATTGAGCCGGCACAAGGTGCAGGAAGCATTGCGGGCGTGCCTGCTGGAGCACGCGGCGCATGGGCGGCGCGTGGTGGTGTGCATTGACGAGGCCCAGGCCATTCCGGTGCGTACGGTCGAAAGCCTGCGCCTGCTTTCCAACCTGGAGACCGAGAAGCGCAAGCTGTTGCAGCTGGTGCTGCTGGGCCAGCCGGATCTGGATGACAAGCTGGCCCGTCCCGAGATTCGCCAACTCCTGCAGCGCATTACGTTCAGCGAATACCTGGGGCCCATGCAGGCCGGGCGCGTGCCGGGCTACCTGGAACACCGTCTGCAGCGTGCGGCGCTGAACGAATCCACGGACGTACGGGTTTTCACACCCGCCGCTGCACGTGCGATTGCGCAGGCCAGCGGCGGTGTACCCCGGCTCATCAATATCCTGGCTCACAAAGGTTTGATGCTGGCCTATGGCGAAGACCGCCACCGTGTGGGTGTGGCCCATGTGCGCCTGGCCGTGCGGGATACGCCCGGTGTGCAACCTCCGCTGCCCTGGTGGCGCAAAGTCTGGATGGCGCGGCGCAATGCCCGTAACGCTGATGGGCCGCAAGGAGAGTTGGAATGAGCGTGATCAACAAAATGTTGCGCGATCTGGACCAGCGCCAGACGCCAGGTGCGGGGACAACCGACCCCCTGCGCCGTGCGACTGCCAGCGTAGCGTCGGTGCCGCCGTTGCCCCAGCGTTCTTCGCGTGCCGTGCGCTGGGCGATTGTCTTGTTGCCCCTGGCAGCCGCGGCGACGGGAGGCTGGTTATGGTGGAACGCGCAATCGGTTGTTGAGCCTGTAGTTGCTACGCCCGCAGCGGTTGTTGCCCATGCTGCTCCGGCCGCGGTACCTGCCGTGTCGGCGCCGGAAGTTCCGGCAGTTGCGGTGCAAGAAGCAGCGGGTACGCCGGTCGCTGCGGTCTCCGCGATAGCGTCCGCCATAATGCCCGAACCTCCTGTTGTGGTAGCTGCTCCGCCTTTGCCCGCCCCGGCTCCCGCACCAGCGGCCCGCAATACGGGGCCCGTCAATGTCGCCTTGCGCATGGAGTCCAAGCTTGCGAACCCCACGCCCGTTCCCGCGTCCCAGGCTCAGGTCGCCAAGCCGGTGACTGAATCGGGCAACGGTGGGCCTGCCAAGCCAGCGACCAGTGCGGTGGATGCCTCCGCCGCTGCGCGCCAGCAACAGGCTGGCCGCGACACGCTGGCGCAAGCCCAGAGCCTGTGGGCGAGTGGCGCGCACGATACGGCCATCAGCACCTTGCAGGAGGCGGTGGCAGTGGCCGAGCGCAATCCGCAGTCCAGCGGTGCGGCCACATTGGTGCCCCTGCTGCGTGAGCTGGCGCGCATGCAGCTCGCTGAAGGCCAGGCGGCGGCGGCCTGGGACCTGCTGGCGCGCCATGAGGCCTTGATGAGCAACCAGCCAGAACTCTGGGCGCTGCGTGCCAATGCCGCGCAACGTCTGGGTCGGCACCAGGACAGCGTGCAGGCCTATGCCAACGCGCTGCAATCGCGCCCCGCAGAGCAGCGCTGGCTCTTGGGGGCCGCCGTCTCACTGGCAGCGCTGGGCCAGACCACAGCTTCGGCGGAGATGGCCGACAAGGCGCGCAGCGTGGGGCCCGTGAGCCGGGATGTGCTGGCATACTTGCGCCAACAGGGAGTTCCGTTGACCGACAGACCGTGAGGTGTGTGATGCGCAACTGCCTGCCCGTCCTTGCTGCCTTGCTCTGGGCGGGTGCCTTGTGGCTGGTGTCGGTCTCGCCCGCAATTGCCCAGGGTGGCCATGTGGAGCTGGTGACCGGAGAGTACCCCCCGTTTTCCAGCGAAGAATCGCCCGCCATGGGCCTGCTCTCGGAAGTGGTAAGCGCGGCTTTCAAGGAGCAGGGAGTGAGCACCCAGCTGCGCTTCTTGCCCTGGCAGCGTGGCTACGTGGAAACCCGCAACGGGGTGCATACCGCGACATTTCCCTACGTCAAGAACGAGGAGCGCCAGCGCGACTTTTGGTACTCGCAGCCGTTGTATCCCGATATGGTGCGGCTTTTCGTGCGCACCGATGCAGACGCCGCCATCGACTGGTCTGGCAAAGCCATCTGCGTACCCCAGGGCTACAACATGGCGCGGGTGGCGCCGTTTATTGAAGACAAGCAGGCGCGTGTGGAGCGGCCCGCTGACATGCTGAATTGCTTCCAGATGCTGCAGCGGGGCCGGGTGTTTGCGGTCTGGAGCAGCGAGACGGTGGCGGAGTTCGTCACGCGCGGCCTGCGGCGCGAGGGGCTGCGCTTCAAGCCCCTGACGCTGGGTGTGGAGTACCCGGTGGAGCTCTACCTCATCATTTCACGCCAGCTGCCGCAGGCGCAGCAATGGCTGGAGCGGTTCAATGCAGGCTTCAGCCGCATCCAGAAGAACGGCACCTACGCGCAGATACTGACGCGCCACGGAATGCAGATCAAATAGGGCGATAGCCCCCGTCAATAATGCGCAAACAGCTATCAAATAGATAGCGTTTGCTTACACGGCAGTCCGCAGCACCCGGCGATATTGCATGGCCTCCGCCACATGGGCCATGCCCGTGTCCTGTGCGCCAGCCAGGTCGGCAATGGTGCGGGCTATCTTGAGGGTGCGGTGCGTGCTGCGGGCAGACCAGCCCAGCTGGGCCGCTGCGCTTTGCAGGAATTTGGCCCCCGCCGGGTCCAGCCGGGTGTGCTCGTCGATGGCATTGCCGCTGAGCGCCTGGTTGGGCACGCCCTGACGCTCCACAGCGCGTGCGCGGGCCTGGTGGCAGCGGCTGCGGATGCTGTCGGTGGATTCGCCAGCCGGGCTGCCCAGCAGTTCGTGCGCGGGCAGGGCGGGGACTTCGATGTGCAGGTCAATGCGGTCCATCAGCGGGCCGCTGAGTTTGGATTGGTAGCGGTGCACCTGGTCCGGTGTGCAGCGGCAACTGTGGCTGGGTGAGCCCTGGTAGCCGCAGGGGCAGGGGTTCATGGCGGCAATGAGCTGGAAGCGGGCCGGAAACTCCGCGCGCCGTGCAGCTCTGGAGATCGTGATGCTGCCAGTCTCCAGCGGCTCGCGCAGGGCCTCGAGGGCCGCTCTCGGAAATTCAGGCAGTTCGTCCAAAAACAGGACCCCGTGGTGCGCGAGGGAAATCTCGCCGGGGCGAGGCGGCGACCCCCCTCCAATGTAGGCATCCAAAGTTAGTGTCACTTCGATGTTTAATGTGTCGCAATTTTTCCGAAGTTACTGTCTAAAACCTACAGAAGCGGCCTTCCGAGCTAATTCATAAATTCAGCGCTTGACTCATCAGAGTTACGTGTAGTTATGAAGAGTCATGCTGAGGCTTCAATCGGAGGTACGTGGGCTACCCGTCTTTTTGTGGCACTAGCGCCACGCCACTCAGCCCAATAGCAATGCCTAGCTGGAGAGCTCTATACTCGATCATCCGAAGCCGGGTGGCATTGCATTTGCTGCCGGGCTCAGGATATATTGGACAGTAAACACAAAAAGACGACCGAACTATATTGGTCCGCAATTGAGAGGGGGAGTCAGCTTGGTGTACGTAGACAACGCGTTCGTCGAACGACGCGGGCGCCATTGGTGCCATCTCCTTGCAGACAGCGTTGAAGAACTGCATGACTTCGCAGCCTCCATTGGCCTGTCGAAGCAGGCATTTCATCGAGCGGCTCGAATTCCTCACTACGACATCACGGCACCACAGCGACAACTGGTGTTGGCCAAGGGCGCGCGGCCAGTCACAGTTCGGCAGGGAATCCTGATTACCCGAGATCAGGCTTCGCCCAAACCGCGGGTTGTCCACGCACCAATCCTTCAGCAAGAGATGTTCGCGTAGCCCCAGATCCCATGGACGTTACAGCCGACTCGCTCGATGAACTTCTGTTCAAAACATACAGTTTCATTCGCAAGCGCGGCGTTGCAATCTCGCCGACCAAGGGACCGGCGCATGAGGTCACAGGGGCATCGTTGAGGCTAACGGCACCACGAGCTAGGCTCAGTAGAACTGAGGCTCGGGCGACCCTTTTCAGCTGCCTTGGGGAGTTGCTTTGGTACTTGTCGGCCAGCAACGACTTGAAATTTATCGAGCATTACATCGGAAAATACGGCAAATATTCCGACGACAAGATAACCATCTTTGGAGCCTACGGTCCGAGGATCTTTGGTGAAGGGGATAAGGCACAAATCCAAAAGGTGATTTCCCTTCTCCGCGAGAAACCAGACACGCGGCAGGCAGTTGTTCAGATATTTGATCGCGAAGACCTTCTTGAGCCGCATAAGGACATCCCCTGCACTTGCACGTTGCAGTTCATGCTGCGAGAGAACAGGCTGCAATTGTTGACGACAATGCGTTCGAATGATGCATGGGTTGGCCTGCCACATGACATTTTCTGCTTCACGATGATTCAGGAATTGGTCGCCCGCTCGCTAGGCACCGAACTCGGGGACTACAAGCATTTCGCCGGCAGCCTGCACCTATATACAGACGACATCGAGAAGGCTGCTCGCTTTCAGGAAGAAGGCATGCAGCGCAAGGTGGCCATGCCACCGATGCCTAAGGGAGACCCCTGGCCCGCCATCAAGGCTCTGCTTGCCTTTGAGCAGAGGGCCCGTAGGAGTCCTAAGAATTTGAAGGATCCGCGCGAGTCAATGACCCCGTACTGGGCTGATCTCGCGACTCTCCTGGCAATTCACGCTGGCGGCAAGGCTGGTGTGACCGGTGAGGGAATCCAGCGATTGAAACGCCGGCTGTCCAGCGACGTCTACGCTATGTACATCAATCGGAGATTTGGGCGATCCGTCACTGAGCGCAGTCAACTCACACTTCTTGACACTAAAGGTTTTATTCCTAAGGCTGAACAATGAACGCACATGAAAAGAATGCGAAGGCCGAAAGCTTGACGCACCAACTTGAAGAGTTTGATAAAACGATTGCGCCGCTCGTCGGCATACGGCCCTTTGAAAATCAGCACGCATTTGTTTGGCAGCTGATTGACAGTATTCAACGCATTGACTATGTAAAGACGATTGTGAATCGGCGCGCTCGCCTGAGCCCGGATAGAGCCAATCCTGTGAGTCCCCTTTTTGACCCAGTGCAGGCAGCAGTACTTCTTCGCGAGCAAAATTTCGAGGAGGCGTGCTGGCTGGTGTTCATTGCGACGCATTGTGGTCGAAATTTACGTAAGGCTTGGATGCTTTCGGCTGAACTCTATGGTGGTCTTGGACAGCATAAGTGGGCATGGGCCGAAGTTGCGGATGATCTGACGGCCATGCACGCTTGGCTAAGGACGTATCGCGATCAATTCAATGGAAAGTTTGGGAATCACCGAAAATATGAATCGCTCAAGGATGGCCGCGCATGGACTGGTCGAGTTATCGCCAGCTATATTGAGTGGATCAATTCCTTCGGATCGCACGCGAAAATGTTTGCCCAAGCCAACGCAGCAGCACATGGAGATCGACGCCAAGCATTTCATTGGCTTTATCAAAGCATGCGGCCGGTTTATCGCTTCGGCAGGACAGGCCGCTTCGACTACCTAACCATGATTGCAAAAGTTGGCCTAGCGGACATCGATGCTGGCTCCACATACCTCAATGAAGCCACAGGCCCGCTACGCGGCGCGCGGTTATTCTTTGATGGGCAGATCGACTCAGCGTCCTCAGCACGGGCACTTGAAAATCGGGTCGCGGCTTTAGAAGCTCACCTTGGGGTAGGAATGCAGGCGCTGGAGGACTCCATGTGCAACTGGCAAAAAAGCCCAAATAAATACGTTCCGTTCCGGGGCTAGCGACGCTAGGACTGTTGCGCCAGCACTGATAATCGATTTGCACTTTTTACCTTCGTATCTTGGAAATTTCCTTTCATACAGAAGAATTGCTGAACTTGTGCTTCGACGAATCGATCGCAGAACAGAAGTTTGGGAACGTCGCCGCAGAAGCACTACGCAACCGTCTCGATGACATCCGTGCTGCGGATGCTGTGCATGAGTTACTCGCTGGACACCCCCATGCAGCCCAGCTTGGCAATCAGCATTGCTACCGTCTTGAGATTGAAGATGGCAAATGGTTGACCATCGTCCCAAATCACATCACACCACGTGTGGACGGTGAAGGCAGACCCGATTGGGGCAGAGTTCGCCGTGTTCGCGTCATAGCAGTAGGGAACTAAAATGCAGAACATGAATGCGTTTGAGCCTAAGTGGGCCACCCCTCCCGGCGCCACCGTGCTTGACCTGATGCAGGAGCGTGGCTGGGCAGTCGGCCAGTTGGCGAAGGAAACTCATAGAGGTATGCATGAGGTTTCTCGTCTGCTGTATGGACTGACTCCGTTGGATGTCGACTGGGCTGAGAACCTATCGCGCGTCTTGGGCTCCACCACTTCGTTCTGGCTGCGACGCGAAGAACAATACAGATCGGATCTAAAGCGACTCTGCGCCTCGCCCGATGCCCCTCGCGGTTGGTTTGATGCATTGCCCGTTCGTGACATGGTCAAGTTTGGATGGATTGAGCGAGGCCACTCGGCCGATGAAACGTTCATCAATGCTTGCGTGTTTCTGGGTGTATCTACATCCAAGGCTTACGAACGGAAGTATGAGAATCTCATCGATACTTCTGCCTATCGACAAAGTACTGCCTTCGAAACGAACTCGGCGGCTGTAGCTGCTTGGCTACGACAAGGTGAAATTGAAGCGGCAGCTATCGATTGCCAGCCTTGGGACGAGAAACGGCTTCGAACAATTCTTGCAGATGTCCGTGCCTTGACTCGAATTGGAGATCCTGGCGAATTCATACCCGCCTTGCAACAATGCCTCGCGACATGCGGCGTTGCCGTTGTCGTTGCCAGAGCGCCTGACGGATGCAGGGCCAGTGGCGCAACTCGCTTTCTTACCTCAAAGAAGGCACTGATTCAGCTAAGTTTCCGGTACCTGGCCGATGACCAGTTCTGGTTCACCGTGTTCCACGAGATTGGACACCTTCTCTTGCACACGCACGATAAATTGTTTCTTGAAGGTTTGGATGAGCGTCACTCGGAGGCCGAAACAGAAGCGGACGAGTTTGCGCTGCAGACTCTGTTTGAGCAAGTTGGTGTAGACGCATTGAATACAGTCAGTCTGAGCAAGTTTGACATTGCGCGCCTCGCTAGGCGCGCGGGAGTGTCGCCAGGTCTGGTGGTAGGCCAGTTGCAAGACAAGGGGCGCGTACCCTTCAGACACTTCAACTTTATGAAAGTGCGATACGCCTGGAAGAACTAGCTTCTAACCTGAAATAGGTGTAATGGCTCGTGCTCTTGCCCTGGTTACGTAGCGAGCCCTCACGCCAATACTTCCGCAGAGCTCCGACCAATCCAGGTCGCCATGCAAGAAACGGCTTCGGATGTGACACCGAAACTGCTTTGAATGTTGTGGTTGTAACCCAGCACCAGCAACTCGCGGTCTAGCTCAAGTCCGCCCAATTGAGAAACACGACCGATGTACCCAACTCCTGGGACTCTTCCACCTTGCAGCGACCAGGAACTCATCTGGTGAGCTTCCAATGATTCATCAGGCACAAGGCGACGGAACTCCTTGACGACCGCGCTTCCATTGAGAACCAGCACTCGAATGTCGGACGCTATGAGGGTCTGTACAAGTGATGGAGTACCGAGCTCGATGAGTTGAGTCTTTTCCTTGCTCGTCAATGCAGACCACTTCTCAGCGGTCGCGAACGGTACCAGATCAAGATGGCACGCCTTAACTCCAAGGCTTGTGTAGTACGAGGCGCCCGTGCCTACAAGCAGCTTCTCCAACCGTTTGAACCATTGGTCGTATGGATTGCCATAGAAGTAATTCTCGCAAGCTTGCCAGACGCTGCGAATACCACGGCTGGCAACATCCCCCCAACTCTCGACCTGTAACGTAGCCAAGGACTCGAAGCGATGGTGTGGTGCGTGCAGTTCTCGGCCATATCGGTCAACAAATTCAAGATTGCTGGGGTTGAGCCCGAGAGTCGCCACACGACTGTTGATGGGGTCGCCAAAAGCCAGCACTGGCGAAGCCCAGGGTATTGCCCCAAGCTCAACAGGCATTCCCTTGTGAAGTAGATCGATTAGACGATCCACTTCGCGAAGAAGACTGGCATTGCTCATTGCTATTCTCCCCCACCATTCTTGCGACTTTCAGCCACATCCAACCTAGCAACCAAGAACATCTTGTAAACGTCAGAATATAGCTCTTCCTTGAGATGGGCAAGTTGGGTGGTATCAGACTCCTTACTGGCCCTGTAGGACAGAAGCAACCGTCCCAAGTCCTTCCAATAGTTGTCGACATTGGCAGTACGTATCGCAGCGGCAAGATCTACATCCCGCTTGAGTCTGGCCGACTCTTCTACGCCACGAAGCCATTCAATCCCCGCATGTGGATCACCTATAGGCATGGCAGGCATGTGGATGGGGTCTTGCCATCCTTCTTTGAGGTACCGTTCTGCTGCTTCAAAGTGCTCCTGGTAAAGATGCAAACTCCCCGCGCAATGTTTGTACTCACCTAGTTCAACACCGATTGCACGGGCGATCATTTCCTGGAGTAGGGTGAAGGAAAAAATGTCGTGGGGGAGACCGATGTAGGCATCATTCGACCGCATGGCTACGAACATATTTAGCCGATCATCTCGCACCAGAAATTGCAGAGTGCAGGTGCATGGGATCGATGCGTAGCGCTCAGAAATGTCACTTGCATCGAAGAGCTGGATGGTGGCCCGCCGCGACGTTCGATGTTTTTGCAGCAATTGCACAACATTCTGCAACTGATTCAGTCCGCGCCACGCTTGCAGGCGTTCACCGTATCCGCTGCGGACTGTTACCTGATCGTCAGACTCATCCTGGAAGCGTCCTGGAACGTAATAGTCGATGAAATCAAGCCGTGTTTCCTTCGACATATACCAAAGGAACTCGCCCAATGCGCTGTAAACCTTGCCTTTCGATTCACTTCGACTTAAGCGGGCCCGTGGGTTGGTGAGGTGTAAGCAAGCGCCAAAGATTTCTTTGAAATCGCCACGGTTTGCGGTGACCAATTTTTCCTCAGCTAGAAGCGCCTCGAAAACATGGCGGAGCAGGCCGTCTAGCGTGTCCTTCTGAACGTACATTTCATCTCCCTGACTCGATCTACGCCGAGTCATTGTGTTAATCAAGGCCTTGGCCGCTGCCGCGCCATAACCTGCTCACAGTGCGACAGCTTCTCCTCGATGGCTGTCAACATGGGGTTCAGTAGTGGTTCTATGGTCGCCGGGTTCTCAATGCGTCGAGGTATTTTGGGATCCATATGAGGCAGCGCAGCTTCGCTGTCGAAAGGATAGTCTCCACGGAAGGCTCGAACCAATACATCTGCAGCATAGTCGAGAACCCACGTAGCTGCGAATCCCACCCATCCCGTTTTCAAACCGTGCTCAATGCGAAGGGTTTTAGGGATGTTCCAGTAGCGCTCTCTACAGCGCTCATTCCGATCGAATAGGTCGCGCAACTTCATCGCAATGAAATCGCCGCTAGCGGATGACTGCATACCAGCGAGGGACGTTAAGCGAACATTCGTTAGTGTGGAGGCCTCCATCGCGCCGCTCTGGAAGCCAGACTCGGAAAGCAAAATCCCCCGATCTGCACCAGTGTCTGCAACGATCTCACGCAATGCGAGGACGTGTAGCTTAGAAATGGGTGTCTTCCAGAGCTTGCACTCAACTAGCCACAGTACGTCAAACCCAGCGTGGTGAGACCGAACTAATACATCAACATCATGAGTCGTCCGAACTCCGGCGATGCTAACGTTAGTCGACGCAACAAGACCAAGTGAGCGGAAGAACGCCGCAGCCTCCTCTTGGTACTCACGCCAAGGAGTGTTGGCGGCAATGATGGCTGAAGGAGCAATTAATGCCCGGTCATCTGCCATCACACATCCTCTCACATTGTCCCAACGATCTGAGAATCGTCATCCTTCCTCCCCAAGAACCTCAGCCAGCATTCGCTCGCGCTTGCTTGTATGCAACTCATTGTGACACCGGTGAGTCGCTGCGCACTGGGGAGTCTCTTCGCATGTTCAGCTGTCTTCAATACTTTTGCCGCAAAAGTCGGGACTTCGTTAGTTTGGAATGCCGTCTTTTGACTTCCTTTCGCGCTAAAAAATCACCTAAAGCGAAGTCAGTCAAGTGCCTTGCTATCTGAGTGAAGGCAGGCTCGTGCATATGCATGAAATCATAATTTCCCGCTCGCGATCCGATTGAAATAGACTGCCAAAAACCCCCCCACATACTCCCACGACTAGGTTTCAATGAGCAGCCCCATAGCGATCTATTTACGAGACCTACGTCTGCAAGCAGGAATGACACAGCTTGAAATGGCGCATTCAATTGGGTATGAGCAGGCGTATGTTTCATCAATCGAGCTGAGTACCAAGAGTCCAAGTCAAGAATTCTTGAAAAAGCTGGAAATCGTGATGGAACTAAGTGTCGATGAGTGCCAGCAAATGGAGCTTGCGCTGAAGGCCTCCAGGAGACGGTTTGTGTTGCCACCGGAATCATCAACCAAGACGTATCTATTTTGCAATGCCCTGTGGGGCAAGCTAGAGCGGATTCACCCAGCACTATTGGATGCTATGTACCAGATGCTCAATGTCGAGGATCAAGTTGCGCAGCGCCCACGTTACCAGGCAACCCGCCTAAGACGGCGTAGTAAACAGGAGGCTGAAATGTAAAACGGGACAAACCTTGGCGGCTTGTCCCGTCTATGTAATCGCCGGAGCGATTGATACTAACCAGTGATAAGTCAGTATCGTGCAACGCGATCCCTAGGTCAAGACAACCCCCCGCACTTTCGCTTCTGATCGTCCGGCTCAATGCAGGCGATGGGTGTTCTAACCCCAAAAAATCGGCAGTTTTAAGTTAGTAGACCAATGGCGGATAGGCCAGGGACTACTCATGTCTGCTGCGCTCAAACCCACAAATTGAACCAAGTGCGAGTCTGCTCGGTTGCGACTCGCGACGGACGTTCGTAAAGGATCGATCATGCAAAACAAATTGCAGGAGCGGTTGAGTGCGCTCGCGCCTCAGTCTCGCAATAAACCACGGAATCTGGTGACCCGCAGCGGGGCTCGAGTCCGAGGCATACATCACTCCCATCGTTTCCAGACGCCAATGCCCTGGGAGACGCCCGAAGAGCGAACTGCCATAGAGGCGCTGGATGCTTCATATGGGACTCTTGGGTTGCTCAGTCAACCAGCACAGTTTGAGATTCCAAGCGAAGACGGCCCCTTTCTATATACGCCTGACGTGGCGGCCTTACGGGGAGAAGGCAGCATTTGGGTTATTGAATGCAAGCCACTTCAAGTTCTCCAGCAAGTGGAAGTGCAATGGAAGCATTGTGCGATATCGCTTTACCTGCTGAGCTGCGGTATGCATTTCATTGAATTGCCGAATGAGGTGCAACCGTGTACGGCGGTTCAGGACAACCTCCGAATGCTGCATCGCCCTGCAGGCACGGTCCAGTATCCCCGCGCGAAGAGAGAGGAGGATCGCAAGCAGATAGCTGCCACTTGCCCGAACACCTTTCGCAGAACTCGTTGCCCTCATCGGAGGCCAATACGCGGTCGCCGCTCTTGCCCACGGACTGATGCATTTTGATATCCATAAACCACTGGTAGCAGCCACACCTCTATTCACTCAATTTAAGGAGATCTTCGATGCAAGCAATTACATTCGCACCGGGCAATGGCGTCATGCTCATGGGCAAGGAGCACACGGTAGTGGGAGTTTCAGATAACGACCGGGTGCACTTGCGCACAGACGACAACATTGAGAAAACGCTGACGTTGCGGGCCCTACTGGGCCATCATTCAAGTGGCAACCTGAGCGCGTGCCCGAGGCGCAAGGAGCGCGGAAAAAGACCGCACAAAAAAGAATATCGCCGAGTCAAACTCGTAGCTCATCACTCAGATATTGCAATTCAACGAGGATTTCAGAGAAGAGAAATACTGAAATCCCTTGATCAAGCGGGCGTGCGTTTGCGTGACGATGATGAGAATTTCATGCGGGTTGTGAAAGCTGCTGCCGAACGTGTTGGGCTGGAGCGTCCGCCGTGTGCTCGAACACTTCTCCGGTGGCGGGACAAGTCTTACTTCTCCAATCAGAATGCCTCCACATTGATCCCACGGTTCGATGCGCGTGGCGGCAAGGGGGGCTGCAGGGCTACTGAAGAGATTCAGTTGCAGATGGATGAAGTGGTCTTCAACGAGTACATGACTACGGAAAAGATATGTGCGCAGAAATGCTTCGAAAAACTGTGTGCAAATATCGCGAAGCTAAACGAATTCCGACCCAAAGAAAACCAACTTCGGCCCCCATCACTGAACACATTCAAACGCTGGATTAAGAGTAAGCCTGCCTATGACCTTTATGCCTCGCGCCATGGCAAAGACGCGGCGGATCTGAAATTCCGCAGTTCAGGGCGCAATCCTGAGGAATGGGGATTCATGGAGTGTGTCGAGGTAGACCACACGGTGCTGGACCTGATGGTGGTGGACCCGGAACGCGGGCTAGTGCTCGGGCGCCCACGTATTACCCTGTTCATTGAGTGGTCCACGCGTGCTTGTGTCGGATTCACTGTCGGGTTTGAAGGCACGTCTACTCAAACCGTGCTCGAATGCTTACGGTCGGCCGTGAGTCTCAAGGACTATGTTCACGAAGCGTACGACAAGGTAAAAAACGATTGGCCGTGCTGGGGATTTCCAAGGTATTTGAAGCTGGACAACGGGCCTGAGTTCCATAGTGTGACGTTTCGTGAAACGATGGCAGCACTGGGGATTGATCTTATCTACTGCCCTCGGAAGAAGCCTTGGTTTAAGGGGCGCGTTGAGCGAGTCATAAAGCGTTTGAACACGGACCTTATGGCGACATTGCCAGGCGCAACTCTGACGCAGCTGTATAACCGAGTCACTGGCAATGACCCCTCTGAATATGCAGTCATTGACCTCCAGACCTTGCGTCATATTTTGCATATATGGGTCGTGGATGTTTACCATCAAGAAAAGCATCGTGGCATCAAGACAACGCCACATAAAGCGTGGGAGCAAGCGTTTGATCTAACGCAAGTGGCATTGCCATCCGATATGCATTTACTCGATGTTCTATGCAGCGAGACTGAAGTGCGCACGATCTTCCACTACGGCATAGAGATCTGCGGTGAGCGGACTTTCAATAACCCCGCGCTACAAAATATTCGACGCCTGCGGCAATTTGATGATTACATCAAAGTCAAAGTGCGCTATCGCCCCGACAAGTTGGAAAAAATTTGGGTCTATGACGACTCCATGGAAACATGGATCGAAGTTATGAACTCGAATCCTGAAACTCGCGACTTGAGCGAATTCCAGTTAGCGTTGGTCCACAAAATTCAACGTGAAGAGGCCCACAAAGGCAACGTGATTAGTGTCGTGGAAGCACGTCAACTGATGAAAAGTATGGCCGAGCTCTTGCTTCGAGCCAAAACACAGCGTGCTCGCAAGAAGGCATTGAAGCTGCTTGGTTGGACCACGGACGTTGAGGTCTTGACGCCCAAGAAACTGCAGCAACCGCAAATTGCGATGGAGGACGATGATTCGCGGGAAGAGTCGCCAACCGCAAAGTCAAAAACGCGTTCCGGAAAAAAGAAGTTGCCAAAACAGGGCGTGCGCAATCCTAAGCCGAATTCCGAGTCTTTGCCAACGTTGGGAACGTTCCCCCCAAGTGCGCCCGCAACAGAGTCAGGTCGCAAGGCAATATATGAAGGGGAGCTACCTGCATTTCCCATCACGGGTGTTCACTCAGCAACTTCGCCATGGAGGTCTGTATGAGCACGGCCACCACAAAGGCTCGCCAGGGTGTGATGGAACACCCCCTGTACCAATCCGTACTTGCACGGATCGTACGCTGTCATCAATCAATCAGTCGCAGAGGGTTTCCAGAAAATCTGCGCTTAGTCGGCGTCTCTGGAGTAGGCAAGACGACCTTGCTTACTAGCTATCGCGATGCCCATCCCAGGGTGATTCATGACGAATACACCGAGATTCCCGTTGTCTATGCAGAGGTGCCTGCGATGCCAACCAGCAAGCAACTGGCCATCAATTTGCTGAAAGGGCTTGGATGCTCGGACCTCGCCGGGACAGCTCCGCAACTCTGGGAGCGCTTCATTACGTTGTGCAAAAAATGCGGGGTGACGCTTCTCATCATTGATGAGGTGCAGCACTTTGTTGACAGAGGAAAACTCTCTACCTATTCGGCAACGGCCGATTTACTCAAGCAGCGATTATCGGAGCTAGGGCTTCCCGTGATCATGGCAGGCGCACCTCGGGCAAGGTTGTTATTTGAAGCAAATAACCAGTTGCGCGGCAGATTCAAAGCGTCCGCAGCGTTTCACCCATTTCGCATGGGAACCGTTGCTGAATTTGGATACTTCCAAACTGTTATTTCGACACTAACCCAAGACTTCTCCGAGGCTACCAGACGCTTTCTGATCAGCGAAAACTTGGTCGAACGCTTCTTTTACGCCACCGACGGAATCTTTAGAAATCTGGTGGACTTGATTGATGGCATACGTGTCCTCCATTCTGAAGATGCGCCATGCAATTTGAATTTGATTTCCACTGCTTTCCGCGAAACGATCTACGCTAGTGCAGACCAGGCAAACAATCCTTTTTCGTCAAAGTTTGAGATGCGCCGCCTAGTTGAAGTCGGAGAGCCCTATATGCCGAGTCCATTGGATGGAGACAACCATGCCATTTACTGAGCTATTTGTGAGGCCGGGGAAGCACAAGTGGGAATTGTCGGTGGCCTATTTGTTTCGATTGGCGTATCTAAATCGAACAAACTATCCCCGCATCGCGCGCTCTGTCTTCCGGCAGCATCAGAAGACTAGGGTTGAAGAGGACCTGTTCCGACCTCCGGTGCAATACGGCATATTTCATGAAGGCTTGGCTGCGATCGGGCGTTCCTTCGGGGCAAAGGTTAGCCGTCCAGGCCGTCAAATTTGCCCACTATGCATCAGCGATGAGCACCCTGATAGTCTGAACACGGAGAAGCATCCCTATTTGGAATACTGCCTAGTGCACGGATGTGCACCCGTGAGTGAATGCCCGGCGTGCCGTGTAGAACTGCGGTACGGTTGTGGTTCCTATGCGCAATGTGAATGCGGTTTTGAACTTGCTTTGGCCAGGCCAAGGTTTGCGGATAGCAAGGTGCTCAGCCTCTATAAAGCAGTTGCGACCCAGATCCCTTTGGGAATAAAGCATCTGCACTATGAACTGGAGCAATCTAGCCTCATCAGCATTCACGGAAGGTTGCTGTCAACTTGGCGGCATTTCTGGCGTGAACACTTGCCTCGCTCGGTTCATGAAGATCCAGAAATGGCCCGGATTTATCCCCCTGTCGGACAGCGCTGGGAGACGGCGTGGAACACGCTTTCGGCAGAAGCAATTATTGAGACGACTGGTCGTGAACCTCCCCCACGGGGAGACCCGATGTCGTTGTTGATGGCCAATGTGCTTGCTTTGCGGATGGGCGAGACACCGATTTGGAATACTGATCGGGTGTCCATGCGCGAAGTCTGCATTGTTCGAGAGTAGCTTCTCAAAGAGTCGACGGCATGCTCCTTATCCGTGGGGAACCGCTTGCAGGGGAGTCGTTGTCCAGCTATCGGCAGCGAATATGGATGCGCAATGGATATCGGCTGTTTCCAGTGTTCCATCCGGAATTGCGGCGTACAGATCCTGACCTTCAGAGCCGGAGTCAAGTTTTTGATGCGGTTGCACAACAAGTGGATAAAAGTACTGACATGGTTGCCGCGTTGAGTTTGCGTGCACATCCTCTTTTATCCGCCCAAAATTCTGCTGCACGATTAAATTTCCCACGCTGGGTGGTGCTTCTGCAATACGCACGTAGTGGCGTCGGAGCGGGGTCTATGTTTTGTCCTAAGTGTCTTTTGCATGACGAGGAGCCCTACTTTCGCGCAGCGTGGCGACTGTCTGTCAATTTGGCCTGTCCCCTGCATCAGGTGCAAATGTTGGATCGCTGCCCTGCTTGTTCCTTTCCGGCTTGGCCCTACGCTGCCGCAAGTGCATCGGGTTTCTTTTTCAAACAACTAGATCTGGATCAATGCCCGCGCTGTCTTTTCCACTTGCGTGAAAGTCCATCAATCCCAGAAGACGGTAGCGAGTTGCTCGCATGTTCTCAGGTTGTTGCGTCCGGGAAATCATCGTGGTCCAGCGGACCATTGGAAGCAATGCCTATTCATGAATTTTTCGGGGGAGTACGAGGAATCATGAATGTTGCACTCAAGACGCGCTCGCGACGCAAAGTTATGGGGAGTGAGGCATTTGGCGGTGTAGTCGCTGAGCTCAATCAAAAAGGGATAGAGCGAACTTCATTTGATCGCCTTGATGTTCGTTGCCGGCGAAAACTGATATCGAGCGCCTGGTCGTTGATGGATGACTGGCCGAACCGGTTTCTTGAATTCGCGCATCAAACCGAATTGACGGCCGTTGACTTCTCAGAAGAACGGGATACTGCTCCGAGCTGGTTCATGCGGACAGTTGATGACCATTTGGGCCAGCCTGGTCGTTCAGTTACGGCGGCACGCGTCGAAATGGCCATTCAACTCTTGTCTCACCAAGGGCGCCCAGTCAATGCCGAAGCTGTCGGGCGAATGGTTGGGTCGCGAGAGGCAAAAGCTGTGCAGGCGCGCTTGAGTAAGAGGAGAACGGCCACTGTGGACGAGCTCGTGGAACTGATTGCAGGACTGCAGCGATATATGGGTGAGTGCACCTCACGGCGGGAAACAGCGCTTTTTGTCCGAGCGCGAAATGTTGTAACCGTAGGAATTGCCATCTTGGGTCAAATGAGTATGGAAGATGCCATGGAGGTAAAGCGTGCGGACTTGCAGAGAATCGTTGCGCCTGCCCAGTGCAATCCCATCCTGAGTCGTTACTTGAGACCTGCCGTGGAGATGGCGTTGAACACCATGGCACCATTTTGGTCCGACAGAGCCGTAGGGGTTGACGAACCTTTCTTTGTTCCCCATCGCGGTTCAGCACGCAATCTTCGCGGTCCTCAGGAGGCACTACGCCTTGCGATGAAGGGTCTTGATAGCCGACTTTGGCGGGGGCATTGGGTATTTTTCGAGCCCAAATGAATCGTGTTGGGCATGGTTTCCGTGTTGCATTCTCCAAAAATAACCAATCGTCTCCCCGGAAATTGCCGACCAGTCTGCTCGTCTTGAGCAGTGCCATTGGTGAGGATCGCCCAATTGCCAGGCCCGCAATGGCGGCGTTCGACCTAAAGCGGAAGTTGGACTGCTTGCTGTGAATGTCCTCATGGCAACAATAGCTTCCCGTCGTCACTCATGTCGTTCGGAATGGCGGCGGACGCAGATTCAAATGGCTAGGCGCCAAGGCGGCGACAGGATCGTGTCTTAATATCTTGTTAGATCCAATGCTCTACGGAAAGAATCTTCTTGAAGGCCGGCTCGCTGACCAAGGATTTTCCGAATTGGACATACAGGGAGACATCATGCACATTCAACATGTCGAGATCGGTAATTTCCGGAAGCTTCAAGCCGTTCGGGTGGACTTCGCGGAGGAAACCACGGTTTTTGTCGGTGCGAACAACAGTGGGAAGACGTCGGCCATGGTCGCACTTCGTCACTTCCTTATTGATCGAACTGACTTTTCGATCAATGACTTCACCTTGTCCAACTGGGCCAAGCTTGATGCGATGGCCGCCGAATGGGAGACGCCTGTTGCCGGAAAGGAAGATTCAGAGTTCGATTGGGGTGGCATTCTGCCGCACCTCGATATCTGGTTGAATGTCCCGACAGAGGATCTTCACTATGTTCAGAAAATCCTTCCCTCTCTTAATTGGGCAGGGGAATATATCGGCGTTCGTCTGCGCTACGAACCCAAGGACATAGCTGCCCTAAAGCAAGAATACCTGGCGGCCAAGCTTGCCGCAGCATCGGTCATGGGTGCTGCGCTGGCTTCGGCAGAGGGCTCCGCCATTACAACGCCTCAAGCGGAAGGATTCGCTTTGTGGCCGAAGTCAATGATGGACTACCTGTCGCTCCGACTACGGTCTTCCTTTGAGGTTAGAGCGTATCTTCTTGATCCTGTAAAACTTGCGATACCGATAAAAGGTATTGCTTCTCCTCAAGCCCTTCCAGTTGGCAGTGAGCCAATCGAAGGAGACCCGTTCAAGAAAATCATTCGTATTGATGAGATCAGCGCACAACGTGGATTTGGATTTGTTAAAGCCTCAAATCGAGGGGACGATCCACAGGAAGATGGGGGCTCGCGGGGCGGCAAGAAGCTGTCCAGCCAGCTTCGAAACTATTACAGTCAACATCTGGATCCGTTCGATCAGCCCGAGCCGAAGGACATGGAGGCTTTGCAAGCACTCCATAGCGCCCAAGCCGCTTTTGGCAAGCGTCTAGCGACCAGCTTTTCAACGGCTCTGAAAGAGCTTGAGGACATTGGCTATCCCGGGGTCACTGATCCGAAGCTCACAATCACGACAAGTATCCAACCAATCGACGGCTTGAACCACGCATCTGCGGTTCAGTACGAAGTCCCCACACACCTCAAGGAAGCGGGCGGTTTTGCACACCGTCTTCCTGAAGACTCAAATGGACTTGGATACCAGAATCTGGTCTCAATCGTCTTCGCGTTGATGAGCTTCCGCGACAAGTGGATGAAGGTTGGCAAGGCTTCCAAGTCAACCGACCCCGAAGGAGTTCTCACTCCTCCGCTTCATTTGGTCCTGATTGAAGAGCCAGAGGCGCATTTGCATGCGCAGGTCCAACAAGTTTTCATCAAGCAAGCCTATGACGTTTTGCGCAAACACGACAAGCTCAAGGGCGCAAAAGATTTTTGCACGCAGCTTGTCGTCAGCACACACTCAAGCCATCTCGCGCATGAGGCTCACTTCGCTTCCTTGCGGTATTTTCGGCGGCTTCCCGTCAAGGCGGTGGGCGGCTCCGTGCCTGTGTCATGCGTAGTCAATCTGTCCGAGACCTTTGGAAGCAAGGACGAAACGAGCCGCTTCGTCAAGCGATATCTCAAAGCAACGCACTGCGACCTGTTCTTTGCCGATGGCGTTGTGTTAGTTGAAGGGCCTGCCGAACGCATTCTTGTCCCGCACTTTGTTCGCAAGCGTGATCAATACGAATACCTGCGCCGTTGCTACATCACCTGGCTTGAGATCGGCGGAAGTCACGCACACAGATTGAAGTCGTTGCTTGAGCAACTTGGATTGAACACCCTGATCATTACAGATCTTGACGCAAAGGATACGACTGGAGCGGCGGTCCCCCCTGTGCGAGGTGCAAGTCTCAAGGCCCGCAATGAGACGCTTAAGACTTGGGTTCCTGCGACAGAAGACCTTGACACACTGCTCGACAAAAAGCCCGAAGAGATCGTCCTTAACGACCCAAGCGGCTATGGCATTCGCGTCGCGTACCAGCAGCCCATCGCAGCCAAGTTCAAATCCAAGGATGAGAAAGAGGCACTTGCCAATACGTTTGAAGATGCTTTGGTCTATGAAAACCTAGCCCTGTTCCAGAAAATGGAGGGGACGGGCCTGATGGGGCGGATTCGTAAAAGCCTTGATGCGGCCGCTGATCTCGGCGATCTCGCCGCGCGAATGATTGCTGACTTGGCAAAAGGCGGTAAGGCTGAATTCACTATGGATCTTCTCGACAGCGACGAGATCGATACGATGAAAGTCCCGACATACATTGACAATGGATTGCTCTGGCTGGCGGCGCAGCTTAAGCGCAAGGAAGATGGTATCTCAGGCAAGGCCCCTGAACCAGCGAAGGTGTTGGAAAGCGCTGCCGTAACTGCGAAAGCAGCCGCATGAGTCCCCAGGCAACCGTTGCCAGCGCGGATACCGCTGATGCTCATGTTGATGAAGAAATCGCGGCTTGCTTGAATCTGGACACTCCGAAGAGTTTCTTCCTTTTTGCTGGAGCAGGTTCTGGGAAGACACGCTCCCTTGTGACTGCGCTACAGCACGTGCAGAGGACTCTGAGTGAGCGTCTCCGGATCAAAGGAAAGCGTGTCGGGGTCATCACTTTCACGAATGCGGCCAGTGACGAAATCAAAAGACGGCTGCTGTTTGATCCGCTGATCGATGTTCGCACAATTCATAGCTTCGCCTGGTCTCTGATCGAAGGCCTTAACCATGACATTCGTGAATGGCTGCAAGTTGATCTGGTGGAAGACATCGCGAAACTGAACGTGGATGAAGCCAAGGGTCGAAAGGGGACGAAGGCATCGACGGATCGTCTCAGAAAAATTGAGTCGAAAACTAAGCGCCTCCAAAACCTGCCAAACGTCAAGTCATTTACGTACAGCCCGACCGGGGACAATCGCGGGCGTGATGCTTTGAATCATGCTGAAGTCTTGCAACTGACGGCGCATTTTCTTCAGACTAAACCTGCTATGCAGAGTATCCTCACGGGCCGCTACCCCATCCTGCTCATCGACGAAAGCCAGGACACCAACAAGCATCTGATCGATGCGCTCTTCGAAGTTCAAGCCAAATTTAAAGACAAGTTCCTTCTTGGCCTCCTCGGTGACATGATGCAGCGCATCTATAACGACGGGAAAGAAGGCCTGGGGCAAGGACTCCCTCCAGATTGGGCGACACCCGGTAAGCAGCTCAATTACCGTTGCCCAAAACGCGTCATCGCGCTGATCAACAAGGTCCGTAGCTCGACAGACCAACAGCGTCAGCAACCCATCGCCGCCGCTGTTGATGGCGTCGTACGTCTCTTCATTCTGCCGAGTGATTTGCTAGACAAGCCCGCCATTGAGCAGAAGATCGCAGCTTATATGTCGAGGACGACGGGTGATGAAAAGTGGAACGAACCCAAGGCGATCAAGACCCTCACACTTGAGCATCGGATGGCAGCATCACGTTTGGGCTTCCTTGAAGCATTCTCTCCGCTCTATGACGTGGAGGGCTGGCGTACCAGCTTCCTCGAAGGCACCCTGCCCGTATCGCGATTTTTCTCAGACCAAGTGCTTTCGCTCGTGAATGCTAAGCGGAACAATGATCACTTTTCTGTCGCTCGCATTGCCAAAGCCTATTCCCCGCGCCTCACTCAAGAGGCTTTGCGCAAGGCCAAAGACACCCAGGAACACCTCAAGCAAGTCAATGCTTCCGTTGACGTATTGATGGAGCTTTGGAAAGATGGCGCAAATCCAACTTTGCTTCAAGTCCTGCGCTGCGTCGCAGAACACAATCTCCTCGAAATTCCTGAAGCCCTTCAAGCCAGCGCGTCAGAGGCAAGTGCTGAAGCCGCTGCTTCCGATAAGGATGAACGCGAGGACCGGCAGACCGAACGAGCGCTTGCCATTCAAGCCTTCTTAAATGCACCGTTCTCTCAGATCGGACCAATGATGGAGTACCTCTCGGGGGACGCGCATTTCGACACGCATCAAGGCGTGAAAGGGCTTGAGTTTGATCGGGTCATGGTCATCATGGATGACACCGAAGCTAGGGGGTTTTTGTTTAAATACGAAGACCTGTTTGGCGGTAAAGCTGCGGGCGAAAAAACCGTTGAAAGCACCAAGCGACTGTTCTATGTGACGGCAAGCCGGGCAAAGGAAAGTCTCGCACTCGTTGCATATTCTTCAGCCCCAGGCCGAGTGCAAAACTTCGTACTTCAGGAAGAGTGGTTCAGTCCCGAGGAAGTTGTTGTCGGCGTTCCCCCTTAACAGCTATTCAGCGCCTTCTCCCAGCTCACGGATGTTGTCGCATTTAATTTGTGAGGCAAAGAATGATCGCTTGTATTGGTTGGGGCTCCTTGGTCTGGGATCCCGGCGTACTCCGTTGTATTGGTGACTGGAAGTCCGATGGCCCCGAACTTGCCATCGAGTTCGCAAGAGTCTCGAAAAACGGTCGGTTGACGCTTGTCTTGACTCCTGGTGCTCAAACGGTGCCAACGCTCTGGACTGAGGTGGACTACCAGTTACCGAAAGACGCGCAATCAGCTCTCGCTGAAAGAGAGGGCTCACCCATCCACGCGATTGGACTGTGGCCGGGCCCCTCCCCTCGACATGCTGTTGGAGCTGATCGCATCGCGTCATGGGCGGCAGCTCGGAACATTGATGCAGTTGTCTGGACCGCTCTTCGCCCGAGGTTCGCTGCTCAAGATGGCATGGCACCTGTTGATTCAGCAGCTGCTATTGAGTATCTCAAGGGGGTCGATGCTGACACCTTGGCCAAGGCCCTTGCGTACATCAAGGGAGCTCCTGCACAGGTTCGCACGGGATTTCGCGCAGCTTTTGAAGCGGAGTTTAAGTTGGAGAACATCAACGGAACGCCTCAATAAAGGCGGATATCCAATCGATCGTGTGGCCGACAACGTTACGACACTGTGTTCTGATTCTTGGACCTGAACAATTCGTCCAGATTCGGTACGACATGGGTGTCGAGATGGTCAACCATCCGCTGATTCAGGTGATGCGCACCGGGCAAATCTATTCCCGCCTGTCGTGTCCATTCGCGGATTAGGCCAAGGAACACCATGGACAGGGCTTCACCGTCCTCAAGGAACTGCAGCAGGAACGCCTTCAGCTTCGCGCGGCCTTCTTCAGAATGTAGGTCAAGGCCGCCTGGTAGATCGTGCAGTCGATGTGCGATGAGGTTTCGATTGTCGAGAAAGCGCTCGAATTGGTGGTCGAAGGTGGGGTGTAAGTCCACCCTTTTTCGCAGTGTTGTCAGCAGTTGTCCAAGCGTGGCTTTTGAACGCCTCCCGAGCAACGCATTGAGCTGCTCGACCGTCTGTAGAGGCTGGTCGCGTAGTGGAAACGTCAAGCAACTACTCATCAATCGCTCGATACTTTGCCCGGCAAGGACAGCAAGACCCAGGGTTCTCAAGACTTCGTCCTGCGCGGGCTTGTAGCCTGACTGCACATCATCTTTCATTGCATCATCTTTGTTTTCAGTTTCACTCCCAGGGAGGCCGGGCCCTCACTTCTCAAGAGGAAGGGATGGAAGACTTGAAGGTGGGTACAGCTTTCTTGGTAAATGCCAAAGCAATAAATAGGTACTTCCCATCAACAACGTGACGACTAGCGTCACCCATATTCCGAACATCGTGTTGTCAAAAACAAACTTGAGGAGTTGCTCCTCCTTTGAATCAGGGGCATGAAGTGCACGGTCTACAGGAATGGATCTTATGTAATGAGAAACATCATTCCTCATGGCTCCATAGGCTGATTTTTGAACTAGCTTTTCAACGCGCTCCGGCGGCTGATGCAATGAATGCTGTTGAAATTTAAGTGTCGCATCTTCGCAGTACCACTTGCTAAGAGGTAGCTTTTCTTTTGTTGATTCGATGCAAAGAGTAAGCGCGTCCAGCGCAACCTTGTACCCGTTCTCCTTTACTAAATACTCAACGTCATTCAAACGAACCTTGGTTTGCTCCCAACTGCCTTTTTGCATGACGTACAGATAGAGCACCATTCCGAGAGGAATACAACATATCAATGCTACTGCCAGTAGTCTTCGAAGACTGGAAGAGAGAAACCAGAGAAGCACAGCTTTTAGCTTCTCGATTCTGGCGACTGCAAAGGCAATTTTTTCTAGTATTTCTTTAACGGACATTTAATCAACTTCAATAGAAATGAGCGGCTTACCGGGTGACCTGTAATTTTGTTGCTGCATGCAACCTAGGTGCGGGTGTCGTACTGATTTCAAGCACTATGACGCCTCGCTCATGGCCACACTCCATTAAGAAGCTGCGCCAGCCGGCTACCCGCCTGCACCAAGCGCTGTCGTAGTGTTGCCTCATATTGCTTGGCGTACTCGGCGCCCACAGTACGGGATGGGTAGAAGCCCTCCTCGGCCACGATGCGGCAGGACTCTTCTGCAGCTTGCTTCGCACTCCAGCTTTGACTAATTCCCTTGGCACTTTGTAGCAACGAGTCATCCCACCGCACATCTTTGCTTTCAAAGTAACGGATCATTCCTGTATCCCAGAAAGCATGCAGGTTGCTGCCGCGCATGAAGGCCTGCAACTGATAGGAGTTGCCTCCACGGTCGTCTCCCCAGCCGGCATGCAATGGCTGGTGCACATCACCTACCAAGTGCACAAGGTACTTCAGGGCACTGAGTTGCTCCTGGGCATCCCTTGAAGTGCGCAGCAATTCCGCTTGCCGCTCAATTGCGGACACGACGCAGCGCCCAGCCGAATCACTGAGCTGATGGACAAAATCATGCTAGAAAATATACTGTACAAAAGAACAGTATACAGGCGGTACTGTGAAAACGGCTGAACTCAGCCCGTCGGGCAAGTGAGCTGATCTGGCCCTACCTTGCTATTTTTTAAAGCAGGTGGAATTTAGAATTGATAAGCATGGCGACACTGAATGCCATCAGGCGTTGGGTACTACGGGCGGAAATGTCCAACCACTTACATCACCAGCCGCCACCATCCCACTTGAATTCGGATTTCGGGTTGAGTGTGAGACGCGCGCCTTTTAGATCCCCCTTCCCGACCGCCAGAAGGCTGCGAGGATCACGGCGTCCGGCTTTGACCTCTTCTGCATCCTTGCGCAGACGCGCTTTGAGCATAGGCAACCCGCCCTCGTCCCGAATGTCACCGCCTGATGTGTACCAAGCTTGTCGGTTGGCCAAGGCATCGTCCAGGGCATGGTGGCGACGTAGTCCGCTGGCAAACGCCGCTTCACGCGCCGCCTCAAATGCATCGAATGCGTACAGGTAATCCGTCGTCAGCAGCAATGAATCGCGGGCAAGGTTTTGCGGCCAACGCTGCTTCAAAAGGGTTTCAATCCAGAGCCAGTCAGATTGCAATGAGTCTGTTGCCAGCATCATGGGCACACGCAATCCCTTGATCCACGCTGCGAGGTGCTTCTTTAGTGTGACCATGGAGAGGCGGGATGCACCGCCTTCAAGGTGAGGAATGACTTCTCTTTGGGTGAATTCACTCGCGTCGGAGGGTTTCCATGTATCGGACGGTTCGGCGTAGAACTTGTGTTCACCCGATTCGTCCACCAAGCCGATGGACATAAGCTTGGCGTCCGGGGTTAATCCGGTGAATTCAGTGTCAACAAAGAGGCGGTCCATTTATTGAATCCTCCTGATGGGTTCCATGAAGACCTTCCAGGCCCTGTAACCGGCCATCAGTCCTCGCGCATCAGCCAGCGCATGGTGCGGGGGCCAGTCATTTGAATACACAGCATTGAGCGCTTTTTCAAATACAGGATGGGTGATGATGTGACTGGCGAGATGCAATTTATCACCCACATTGGGTGGAGCTTGCCGATGGGATGCACCCAACCAGGCGTCTTCCAATAGCAGCCAATCACCCTCAAAATCAAAAATGAGCGTGGCGGGCTCAGGCAGGCAGTCAAACCAGGTGCGCAGTCGTTCCGTCAATTCTGGTTGTGTGCACGCGGCTCCGGGTACACGCCCCAGCAGCGGCAAAACCTCCTGGCACACAAAGTCGCTGCAATCCTCACGCCGGTAGTCGGCGCGCTCTGCATAAAACTCGCATCCATCTTCTGCCACCAAAGCAAGGCTGATAAGGCCATGCTTCGCAAAGTCCGTGAACTCGGTGTCAAGGAAGACCAGCATTTTTAGATTTTGGCTTACGGCGCCTGCCCTATATGGGAATCTGTTATTGAAGTCGTCCGTCAGGACGGTTCCTTCTTCAGATTTCCGATAAAGGGGAAGTCCAACGATCCATCATCATGGCCTTTCAGGATGAGTGTTCCTTCTGGACGGATTATTTTGACGTCCTTGCCGTCAACCTCATAAGGCCACTCAACAGCACCCAGATAGACCGCTTTGCCATTGGGTTTCAGGGTCAAGACAACTCCTTTCATGCCAGGCGCGTCGCTGCGATAGGCGCCGGCTAGATCACCTTTGCCGCAGGCGGTCAGGGTAAGTGCAAATATTAGTGTCGATGCTGCAAAGATTCTCATGAGTCCTTCCTTGGGGTTGCGTTTAGATGGTCGCCACATGGCACCGTAGCTGCTGCGTTAATTGTGCCTGCATTTTGTTATCTATAGACACGTGTCTTTAGACTACATAAAACAGATAGTGCAGACGATGCGACCCAGCCGCAATGCACTTCTTCTACAGGCCTTGGGCACTACCCTCAAGGAGCGACGGGGCGAACTTAAGCTCACGCAGGAAGACGTGGCAGGCGCTGCGGAAATTGACCGCCCGTTTATTACGTTGATTGAGTCGGCCGCGAAGCAGCCGACCATTAGTGTGTTGTGGCGACTAGCGATGGCTGTGGAACTGACACCTGCAGAATTCATCGCCCGGGTGGATCAGCGATATCAGGACATCCGTGCGGTAGCCGTTTCGCCTGGTAAGGGTGCCCGCACAAAGAGCAATTGATCACCGCGCGATGAACGCCAGTTGTTGGCGTTTTAGTGGGTAGGCCTGTCTTCTTCTATACCCAGGCGTCGCTGTTTGAAAGTCGTGAGTGTGTTTAGGTCGCTTAGACAAGAGCCAGGTGAACGGCCGGATGCCGGTTCGTGTAAATCGAAATCTTCGACGTCATGGGTGGCAATCCCTTTGCCGCATTTCAGATTTGCCACTTGTGTCAACAACTGGTTGGTCTATGACGAAAGTCTTACGGTCAACGTGATAGCTATAAAAGCACTCAGATTTGAATAAGATTTTCTGGTCACTAGCATTGACTGCCTCAATCTTCAGTACGTATTTGGGCTCGGATATGTAAGCTGCAGGGTGGGTGTTCACCGCGCCAGGGTGTGCTTCTAGCTTGAGCACGTGTCGATAAGCGCTTTTTCCGGCATCCGATTTACTCAAGCCAATAATTTGTGACCTGTACTCGCACGGATAGAACAGTGGACGCTCACTTGTTCCATTGATGCAACCAAGATTTGTGCTCGCCTGCAAAAAATACTGAAGATTGCTCTTACTAGTATTGAGAACTTCTAATTCAAATGAGGTTTGCCCTTCGGTTATTTCCAATACGGGCAAAGCACCTGGTTGAACCAGAACGGTCGGCTCGTAATCCACATTGCGTTGGGACCAAGAAAAAAAGAGTGAAACAGCGCTCATTGCAAGTGCCATCAGTGAGATCAGTGTTGTAACTACATTAAAAGCGCGCGTATTCATGGGGCAAATAGTGTCTTGATTTGGAAGGCGACCTGCACGCTAGCAGCTCAGCGCCAGTCCCGGCATTTACTTCGTTTCCCGAATCAACGTGTTTGTCCAACCGGCGCCTGCGGTTTACACGGTGACAATAAATTTGATGCGTTGGTAGGTATAGGACAAGAAGTTTGGACGGTCTGCACAACATAGACCCAAATTTGTTGTCTAAGCTATTGATCACGCAGGAGGTGTTGAGACAGTAACTTTAGATGCCTACATCCAACCAAAGCGGCCGCGGTGGCTGTATGGTGCGGCGAGCACGTAGGCCTGTGGCCCCAGCGCTCCATGGCAAAGCGCCCGCACAAACTGCCGATCGCTGCGCTTTGCAGGGCTTCGTCGGTGTCCATGTCGGGCAGCAGCCCGGCGAAGCGCTGGGCCAGCATGGATTTGCCGGAGCCCGGAGGGCCTACCAATAGTAGCGAATGCGCGCCCGCCGCGGCAATTTCCAGGGCCCGCTTGGCGCCGGCCTGGCCCTTGACGTCGGCCATGTCGGGTCCGCGCAGGGTCAAGCCGATGGGGGCACCCTGTACGCGCACCCAGCCGTCCGGGTCCTCCGGCGCGGCGGGGGCATCGTCTGCCGGAGGCGGTGCAAAGTGGCGAACCACGTCCAGCAGGTGGCGGGCGCGCACCACATGGGAGTCCGGCACCAGGGCTGCTTCTTCGGCGCTGTCGGGCGGAAGCACCAAACGGGTGCTGACCTGGGCGGTGCGCAAGGCCAGCGCCATAGCCAGGGCGCCGCGCACCGGCCGCAGCGCGCCGGACAGGGACAGCTCGCCCGCAAACTCGTACTGGGCCAGTGCGGCGCCATCGATCTGCCCGCTGGCCGCCAGAATGCCCAGGGCGATGGGCAGGTCCAGCCTGCCCGAGTCCTTGGGGAGGTCTGCAGGGGCGAGGTTCACAGTGATCCGCTTGTTGTGGGGGAACTCCAGTCCGCTGTTCTGGATGGCGCAGCGCACGCGTTCACGGGCCTCTTTGACCTCCACGTCCGCCAACCCCACCAGCCCGAAACTGGGCAGGCCGTTGGCCAAGTGCACTTCTACCGTGACCTGCACCGCTTCCAGCCCCAGCAGGGCGCGCCCCTGCACCAAAGACAAGCTCATGACCCTTGCTCCCAAAACGGTGCGCTGCATCGCAGTGCATGCGCAGTAATTGCACTAATGTTGTGCATGCTGTATTTATATACAGTTATGTTACTCCAGTGCGCGTCTTTTGGCGAGTTGTCCCTGCGATTTGCAGGTTGTTTCACTTGGCACGCCTTCTGCTTTATCGAGTTATCTCCAGACCCATGGAGAGGCAGACCAGCCAGACCCGGTGTCTGTTTCAACTGTTATCAAGCTGAGGTGAAAACATGAAACTCGTAACGGCCATCATCAAACCGTTCAAGCTCGATGAGGTGCGAGAAGCCTTGTCTGGCATTGGTGTGCAGGGCATTACCGTGACCGAAGTCAAGGGCTTCGGCCGTCAGAAGGGCCACACAGAGCTGTACCGCGGTGCAGAGTACGTGGTGGACTTCCTGCCCAAGGTGAAGATTGAAGCGGCGATTGACGACGCTTTGGTGGACCGCGTGATCGAAGCCATCGAAGGTGCAGCCCGCACCGGCAAGATCGGCGACGGCAAGATTTTTGTCTACAACTTGGAACAGGTTGTGCGCATTCGTACCGGCGAAACCGGCAAAGAAGCGCTGTAACCAGAAAGAGAGCTCAAACATGAAAAAACTGCTTGCCTCCCTGGCCTTGGGCCTGAGCCTGCTGGGCGCGGGAACCCTTGCCTTGGCACAGGACGCTAAACCGGCCGAAGCCCCCGCTGCTGCCGCGCCTGCCGCTGCCGCTCCCGCTGCTGAGGCGGCTGCTGCCCCCGCGGCCGCTGCTGCTGCCGCACCGGCTGCTGCGCCCGCCGCCGCACCTGCTCCCGTTCCCAACAAGGGCGACACCGCATGGATGACCACGGCCACGGCCCTGGTGATTTTCATGACCCTGCCTGGCCTGGCCCTGTTCTACGGCGGCCTGGTGCGCAGCAAGAACATGCTGTCCGTGCTGATGCAAGTCTTCGTGGTCAGCGCCCTGATCTACGTGCTGTGGGCCATCTATGGCTACACCCTGGCATTCGGCGGTGACGGCACCTTCATCGGTACGCTGGACAAGCTCTTCCTCAAGGGCATCACGCCTGATTCCGTGGCTGCCACCTTCAGCAAGGGTGTTGTGATTCCCGAACTGACCTTCGTGGCATTCCAGGCAACGTTCGCGGCCATCACCTGCGCCCTGATCGTGGGTGCTTTCGCCGAGCGCATCAAGTTCTCCGCCGTGCTGGCTTTCAGCGTGCTGTGGTTCACCTTCAGCTACCTGCCCATGGCCCACATGGTTTGGTACTGGGCCGGTCCTGACGCGATCTCCGACGCGGCTTCCCTGGAAAAAGTGGTTGCTGCTGCCGGTTACCTGTGGGGCAAGGGCGCGCTGGACTTCGCTGGCGGCACCGTGGTGCACATCAACGCCGCTGTGGCCGGCCTGGTCGGCGCCTACGTGGTGGGCAAGCGTATCGGTTATGGCAAGGAGTCCATGGCTCCCCACAGCCTTACCCTGACCATGGTGGGTGCCGCCATGCTGTGGTTTGGCTGGTTCGGCTTCAATGCCGGCTCCAACCTGGAAGCCAACGGCCTGACCGCCCTGGCCTTTGTGAACACCCTGCTGGCGACTGCTGCTGCAACCCTGGCCTGGATCACCGGCGAAGCCCTGACCCGTGGCAAGGCCTCCATGCTGGGTGCTGCGTCTGGCGCCGTGGCTGGTCTGGTGGCCATTACCCCCGCTTGCGGTTTCGTGGGCCCCATGGGCGCCATCATCATCGGCCTGATCGGCGGCTTCCTCTGCCTGTGGGGCGTCAACGGCCTCAAGCGTCTGCTGGGTGCTGACGACACGCTGGACGTGTTCGGCGTGCACGGCGTGGGCGGTATCGTCGGCGCGTTGCTGACTGGCGTGTTCGCAGCGCCTTCCCTGGGTGGCACTGGCGTGTACGACTACGTTACCAACGCTGTGGGTGCTGAGTACTCCATCGGCAGCCAGGTCTGGATCCAGGCCCAAGGCGTGCTGGTCACCATCGTGCTGTCCGGTGTGGTCTCCTTCATCGCCTTCAAGCTGGTCGACCTCGTGATCGGTCTGCGCGTCAGCGAAGAAGAAGAACGCGAAGGTCTGGACATCTCCAGCCATGGCGAAACCGCTTACAACCGTTAATCCGGTTACGACCTAGTTTCAATTCTTCTTGAAACATCGGCCCGGCAGGACTTAGCTCCCGCCGGGCCTTTTTTTGCCGGTGCGCGGTGCACAATCCCGGCATGACTTCCCTCCTCACCCTGCGCCACGGCGAATTGCGCTGTGACATCCAACCCGCATTGGGCGGCAGCCTGGCCGGCCTCTGGTTGGGCGCCGAGCCGGTACTGCGCCCTTCGGTCAACACCCCGGCCCCCATGCCCGCACGCCAGTCTGCCAGCTACCCGCTGGTGCCGTTTTCCAACCGCATTGGCGAGGCCCGGCTGCAATGGCAGGGCACCGGCCACCCCCTCATCAAGAACAACGAACCCGAGCCGCACGCTATCCACGGCGTGGGCTGGGAGCGACCCTGGAGCGTGCTGGAATCGTCCGACACATTTGCGCTGCTGTCGTTCGAACACCGTGCCGATGCCTCCTGGCCGTTTGACTTCGACGCTTCGCAGGCCTTCAAGCTGGAGGCGGGCGCCCTGGAGATGACGATCTCCATCACCAACCAGTCGCAGGTCGCCGCTCCGGTCGGCCTGGGCTGGCACCCGTACTTCAACAAGCGCCCGGACACGCGTGTGCAGTTCCGCACCCAGAATCGCTGGGAAATGGGCACCGACAAACTGCCCACCCACCGCGCGCCCCACAGCGGCCTGGACCAGGCCACGGCGGACCTGACGGTGGACCACTGCTTTGATGGCTGGGATGGCCTGCTCACGCTGGAGGACAGTGTGCTGCTCGTGCGCGTGCGCTCGGCCTTGAGCCGCGTGGTTGTTTTCACCACGCCGCAGCGCGACAACATTGCCGTGGAACCCGTGAGCCATGTGAACAACGCACTCAACCTCATGGCCCAGACCGACGCCAAGGCCGATGATCTGGGTGTGGTGGTGCTCGCCCCCGGCCAGAGCTTCTCTTGTGAAATGCGTATCGAAGTGGAGCGTGCAGCATGAACTGGCAGCCTCTGAGCCAAGACACCTTCGAACTTGGCGAATCCCCCTTCTGGCACCCGCAGGAGCAGCAGCTCTACTGGGTCGACATCCCCGGCAAGGCGCTGTTGCGCGCCAATGTCTATATGGGTACCGTGCAGCGCTGGGACATGCCGACCGAGCCCGGCTGCATCGCACCGGCCGCGTCGGGTGGGCTGGTCATCGCACTGCGCCACGGCGTGTTCCGTGCGCGCGAGTGGGGCGGGGCACTGGAGCCCATCACCAAATTGCCCTACGATACGGCCGTGGTGCGCGCCAACGACGGCAAATGCGATGCGCTGGGCCGCTTCTGGGTGGGCACCATCGACGAGCCCAAGGCCGGCCGCGTGGCAGCCCTGTTCAGCATCGACTGCCGCCGTGGCCTGCCCGAGGTGGTGCAGCACGCGGGCGGTGCCCTCACCGGCAACGGCCTGGCCTGGAGCCCGGACAACCAGACCATTTACTGGTCCGACACGCCCAACCACGTGGTCTATGCCTGGGACTACGACCTGCAAACCAACACCCTGGACGGACAGCGCACCTACCAGCAATGCGCCCCCAAACCCGCGGGCTGGACCTTCGAGACCACCAATTACGCAGGGCGCCCCGATGGTGCGGCCGTGGATGTGCAGGGCAACTACTACGCCGCCATGTTCGAAGGACGGCGCATCTGCAAGTTCGCCCCCGATGGTGCGCTGCTGGCCGAGATTCCGGTGCCCGCCCAGTGCCCCACCATGCCCTGCTTCGGTGGTGAAGACCTCCAGACCCTGTACGTGACCACCGCGCGCCACGGCCGCAGCGCGGCCGAACTGGCGCAGATGCCGCTGTCGGGTGCGGTGTTCTCCATGCGGGTGGACGTGCCCGGCCTGCCGGTGAATTTCTTCGTGGATTGAGTGGTGGGCCTGCGCCGCCAATTTTTTGGTGGCGCTTGCACCAAAAAATTCACGCCCGGCGGCGGGGTGGCGCCTTACCATCGGCGCCATGCAAGCCGCACCCTCTCTCCAACGGTTGCTGGACCAGGTCCGCACCGCCATTGCCGAGCGCAGCCCGCTGCAGATCCGTGGTGGCGGCAGCAAGGACTTTGTGGGCACCATCCAGCCCGCGCAACTGCTCGACACGCGGGCGCACACTGGCATCCTCGACTACGCGCCAAGTGAACTGGTGGTGACCGTGGCCGCCGGTACGCCGCTGGCCGAGCTGGAAGCCGCGCTGGCCGGGAAGGGCCAGTGTCTGCCGTTCGAGCCGCCGCATTTCGCTTGGTCAGGGAGTGCCAATATTGCCACCGTCGGTGGCATGGTCGCCAGCGGCCTGGCCGGCCCGGCACGCGCCACCGCAGGCAGCGTGCGCGACTATGTGCTGGGCCTGCAGTGCATCAACGGGAAGGGCGAGCACCTCACCTTTGGCGGCCAGGTCATGAAAAACGTGGCGGGCTACGACGTCTCGCGCCTCATGGCGGGCGCCATGGGCACGCTGGGTGTGATCACGCAGGTCTCGCTCAAAGTGCTGCCAATTGCGCCTGCCGAAGCCACGCTGGTGTTTGGCCTGGACCAGGCCAGCGCGCTGGAACATCTGCACCGCTGGGGCGGCGAGCCCTTGCCGCTCAACGCCAGCTGCTGGGTGCACGACCCCACGGCGCCCGGCGGCGGGCGCGACCTGCTGTTTGTGCGCCTGCGGGGTGCGGTGGCTGCCGTGGAAGCGGCTTGCCGCCGCCTGCTGGCCGAGGTGCCGGGCGAACGCATGGACAACGCCCAGGCAGGCCCGGACTGGGCCCTGTGTCGCGACCAGCGCCTGCCCTTTTTTGCCGACGTGGATACGCCCGAGCTGGCGCTGTGGCGCCTGTCGGTGGCGCCCACGGCGCCGGTGTTGGACCTGCCCTGGGCGCAACTGGTGGAGTGGCAGGGCGGCCTGCGTTGGCTCTGGGCGCCGCAGCAGGCCGGTGCGCAGCTGCAGGCTGCAGCCCGGGCGGTGGGTGGTAATGCTACGGTTTTCGTAGCTGCTCGCGCAGATTCCACGAGGGCTGGATGCCAATTTGAAACTAAGAATGTGGCACGGGATGCCATCACCCGCCGCCTCAAAACCGCCTTCGACCCGCTGGGCCTGTTCAACCCCGGCCGCCTGTGCGCCGACCTGTGAGTCGCCCCCACCATGCAAACCCAACTCGCCCCCGAGTACCAGAACACCGCCGACGGCCAGGCCGCCGAAGCCATCCTGCGCAAGTGCGTGCACTGCGGCTTTTGCACCGCCACCTGCCCCACCTACCAGTTGCTGGGCGACGAGCTCGACGGCCCGCGCGGCCGCATTTACCTGATGAAGCAGGTGCTGGAGGGCCAGACGCCGACCCGTGCCACGCAGATGCATCTGGACCGCTGCCTGACTTGCCGCAACTGCGAAAGCACCTGTCCCAGCGGGGTGGACTACGGCCATCTGGTGGACATCGGCCGCAAGCTGGTGGACGCCAAAGTGCCGCGCCCCGCTGGTGAGCGCGCACTGCGCTGGACGTTGAAAGAGGGCCTCACCTCGCCCCTGTTTGCCCCTGCCATGAAGCTGGGCCAGCTCGTGCGCCCGCTGCTGCCGCAGAGCCTGAAGAACAAGGTGCCCGTGCCTCAGGCCGCCGGTGCCTGGCCCACACGCAGCCACGCGCGCCGCGTGCTCATGCTCGAAGGCTGTGTGCAGCCCGCCATGGCACCCAATATCAACACCGCCACCGCGCGCGTGCTGGATGCCGCCGGTGTACAGGTGGTGCGCGTACCCAAGGCGGGTTGCTGCGGCGCGGTCAAATTCCACCTCAACGACCAGGGCGGCGGCATGGCCCAGATGCGCGCCAATATCGACGCCTGGTGGCCGCTGGTGGAACAGGGCGTGGAGGCCATCGTGATGAATGCCTCAGGCTGCGGCGTCACCGTCAAGGACTATGGCCATGTGCTGCGCGACGACCCGCAGTACGCCGCCAAAGCCGCGCGCATCAGCACGCTAACGCGCGACCTGAGCGAACTGTTGCCGGACATGGTGCCGGCGCTGCAGGCCCGGCTGGGCGATGGTGCGCGCCAACAGCCTGCGCTGGTGTTCCACCCGCCCTGTACGCTGCAGCACGGGCAAAAGCTCAAAGGCGGGGTGGAAGCGCACATGGCCGCGCTGGGCTTTGCGGTGCGCATCGCCAGCAATGAGTCGCACCTGTGCTGTGGTTCAGCCGGTACCTACTCGGTGTTGAATCCAGAGATCGCATACCAGCTGCGCGACCGCAAGCTGGGGCATCTGGCGCCTGCGACGGATGAAGTCATCATCAGCGCCAATATCGGCTGCATCACCCACTTGCAAAGCGGCACGGTCACGCCCGTGCGCCACTGGGTGGAAGTGCTGGACGCCGCCCTGGTGGCCTAAATAGGGGCATTCACCGCATAATCTTGGGGTCTTTGACAAGTTGACCAGGGAAGCCCATGCATTCATCCGACGAGATTGACGACCCCCGCCGCCAATGGCTGATCCAGGCCCTGGCGGCCGGCGTGTTCGGCACCGCCTTCACCCAGGCGCAGGCCCAAGGCTTCAGCATCTTTGGCACCAAGCCCAGCAAGCTGCCGCCCGGCCAGTCCATCTACGGCATCTCGGGCGATGTGAAGATCAATGACCAGCAGGCCTCCCTGAGCACGCCGATCAAGCCCGGCGACACGCTGCAGACCGGCAAGAACAGCGAAGTCATCTTTGTGGTGAACACCCACTCCATGATTCTGCGTGGCGATAGCAAGCTGGTGATCGAAGCGCCGCAAACCCCGGCGCCGGACACCTCGGTCACGGGCTACGTCATTGGCGGCCTGCGCATGCTCACCGGCAAGCTGCTGTCGGTGTCGCGCAACTCGCCCATGGCGGTGCGCACCTCCACCTCCACGATCGGCATCCGCGGCACGGGCTTCTATGTGGAGGCCGATCCCGAGCAGACCTATTTCTGCACTTGCTATGGTGCCACCGAAGTCCAGGCCAATGATGACCCGGAGAGCCGCGAGCAGATCGTCTCCCGCCACCATGATCGCCCGCTGTACATCGTCAAGGACGGCGGCAAGGGCAAGAACATCCGCAGCGCCCCCTTTGTGAACCACACCGACCAGGAGCTGGCCCTGATTGAAACCCTGGTGGGTCGTACCAGCCCCTTTGTGTTCTCCAAGGACAGCTACAGCGGCCCACGGCGCTCGTACTGAGTGCGGAAGCAGCTATCAAAAAGGGAGCATTCGCTCCCTTTTTTGTTGGTGCGATGGCGGCGCTACTGCGGCGCGCCGTTCAGTATCCAGGCCAGCACCTTGTCGTAGTCCACCCGCGCCGGGTCGCCCACGGTGGCCGAGGTGTCAAAGCCGGTGCGCAGGCCGCCGTTGTGGTGCTTGCCGGCCGGTTTGCGCAGCAGGGGGCTGGCCACGATGTCGGTGAAGTTGATGCGCCCGCGCACCTCGGTATAGAGCCAGAGGCGGTTCGTCGCGTCGCCGCCCGCACCGCTGCCGGAGCGCACGAAGTCGTCGTAGAAGATGGGTGGCACGGCGCTGGTGGTGGCGACGTTCTGCCCGCTCACATGGCAGGACGTGCAGTTGCCACCGCCGGCTTGCAGGATGGTCCGGATATCGGGCTCGAAACGCAGGGCGGCCGGGTCCCACGCCAGCGCCGGGTCCACCTTGATGGTCACGGTCTTGGCGGTGCTGGTGGTCGTGGTGTTGGACGTGACCAGTTGCACGACATAGGTGCCGGCGCCACTGACGGTTAACGTGGGGCTCGCGGCGGTGCTGCTGCTCAGGCTGGCGGTCTGGCCCGCCTGGATGGAGGTGATGGACCAGCTGTAGCTGGTGGAGAACAGGCTCATGGCCGCGGACAGCGTGGGGGTCAGCGTCTTCACCACCCGGTCCGGCCCTGGGTCGGCGACGGCACGGCCGGGCTTCAGGTTGCCATCGGTGTAGCCCTTGCCGACCAGGTAGCTGGCCATGGTGCTGTTGATGTCCGAGGTACTCCAGTACTTGTCGTAGATCAGCTTGGCCAGCGGCATGTTGCCGCGGTCAATCACGTGGGCCTTGATGCGGTCCGCGTAGCCGTCAAAAGCCGTGAAGTCCTCGAAGTTGATGTCTGACTGGTTGCCGGTGCCGCGCACACCGTGGCAGACCCGGCAGGCCTGGGTTACGGTTTTCTTGTACAGGTCGACTTGGCCCGCGGTAGTCCAGCTGCTGGGCACATAGCTGTCGGTGGTTTCGCTGGTGGCATTTGGCAGGCCGGCACCACCGTAGATGTTCTTCAGGTGATCCGCCGCAGCGCCCTGGTACTCATTCGGGTTAGCCACGCGCCGGCAAGTGTCTTCCGCATTGCCCGTGGGCGTAGCCGTGCCATTGGGCAAGGGATGGCCGCACAGCACCATCTTGTTGATGGTCTTGATCTTGGCTTCCAGCGCGGCACGGGTGTAGCCGGCGCGGGTGGAGAAGTCGAAGGAGGCGGGCTCGAAGGCGTGCAGCTGTGCGCCCACATCGCCGCGCGCGCCTGAGGCCGAGTTGCCCAGCTTGGCGAACAGCCCGCTCGGGGTGAGCGGGTCCCCGCGTCCGCCGTGGCAGGAGATGCAGACCGTGGGCAGGGCCTTGCTGCCGCGCCCGTCCAGGTTGGCCGTGTTCAGCCGTGCGCCCGTGTTGGGGTCGTAGGTGTAGAACTTGGCGAACTTGATGGCATTGGGCGCCGGGTTGGAGCTGCTGGTTTGCGCCACGGTGAATTCGATGGCATTGGTGCCCAGGTGCCACTGGCGCTCGTCCACGATGGCTGCTTCCAAGCTGAACGGCGAATAGCCGCCGTAGCCGCCCACCATGTAGTTCTCCACCACAAAGGCAATGTTGCCAGTGTTGGTGTCATGGCGCGCTGTCATTTTGCGGCCATAGCCCAGGTCGCGCTGGTCGCCAATGATGATGGTCTCTTCGATGATGCCGGCCCCGCTGGTGCCAAAGCCGTTCTTGGCCTTGAACTTGGCCAGGGTGTCACGCTCGTTGTTCGGGTCCACCGCAGCGTAGTAGGCGCTGGCATAGCTGGCGGCATTCACTTGCAGGCTGTCGTCGCTCTGGCGCTGCGGATTGGGGAACAGCAGGAAGCTGTCTGGCCCCGTCGTGGCGGCAGTGGCCCGGGAATTGGGGTCCACGTCAGAGCCACCGCTGCCGCCACCCCCACCACCGCAGGCGTGGAGCAGGGCGGTCAGCAGGGCAATGCTGCAGATGCGGAGGGTGCGTGTGTTCAATGTCAGCATGGTCAGAACCGCATCAGGTAGCTGGCGGACAGCTGATTGGTGGTGTAGCTGCGGGGCGAGGTGGCCCAGGCAGGACGCAGCGTGGGGGTGGATTCCACGTAGCGCCACGAGAAGTCCATGGAGTCCTTGGCACCCAGGCCGATGTTGTAGCCCACGGTAGCCAGCATGGTGGTACCGCCAAAGCGGTAGCTGAAAAACTGGCCGCCAGCGTAGGCGTCGTCCTGCACTAGGACCTTGGCCAAAGTGATGTTCTCCAGCGAGGATCGGCCGGTGGACACGATGTCGCCATCGCGGTATTCGCCGCTGAGGTACAGGGTGGCATTGCCACGCACGCTGTAGTCCACGTTGACGCGCAGCGAGGTGTCGGCCGTGCGGAACACGGCGCTGTTGGCCGAACGCTGGTTGCTGGCCAGGGCGCCAAACACGGTGATGCGGTCGGTCAGGGGGCGCGACGCCGTGAGCCCCAGGGAGTACTTGTAGCCATCGCGCTGGCTGGCCTGGTGTTTGAGGGCCGTGACCTTGGCAAACAGACCGTAGGTGGGGGCATCGAACTCTGCCGACTCCCGGTACTGGTAGGCTGCCTCGCCACCCAGGTTGATATTGCTCAGCCCGTTGAAGGTCTGGAAGCGCTCTCCGCCCACAGCGCCCGTGAGCAGCAGGCGGGTGTTGCCGCTGAGGAAGAACATGCGGGTCTGGCTGGCGTTGAAGGTGTAAATGCTGTCGCCGCGGATATCGGAGTTGAGCTTGGCGCGGGTGATGTTGTCATCCCATGTGTAGCCTGCGTCCACCTGGATTTCGTTGTGGTCGGAGAACTCCTGTTCCACACCCTTGAGCAGGTTGGGCAGGCCCTTGGCACCCAGCTCCTTGAGCACCTTGACCCGCAGGGCGTAGCTGGACTCGTAGGCAGACACCTGGGTCAGCTGGTAGTCCACGCCCAGGGCCCAGCCATCGCGGAACAGGAATTCACTGCCCACACCGAACACCAGCGCGCTTTGCAAACTGCCGCTGGACGAGATGGAATAGCGGGTGCCGCCCAACTGGTCGGCATAGGCAATGGCGGCTTCGCTCCGGCTGCTCAGGTCCTGGCGCCACTCCACGCGTGCGCGCGGAACGGCCCAGCCAAAGGGCGTGGAGTGGATGGACTCGCCGCGCAGGCCGATGGTGCCCTGCAGTGCCGAATTGGTCTGTTCGAAATAGGCCAGCGAGGCCGTGCCTGCGCCGGTTTCGGTGGCCTCGCCCAGCTTGTCGGTGGAGAAGTCCAGCCGTGCGTAGGGCGAAATCATGTTGGCTTTGTCACGGAATTCCAGGCCCGTACCCAGGGAGCCAAACAGCTGGTAGCCCTTGCGGTTGCTGGTGGCGTAGGCGCTGGCGGAGGGCACATAGCGGTTCATGTCGAACTCCAGCGCGCCCACACCCAGCATGCCGTCCACAAAGCTGTTGCTGCCCAGCTTGTAGCTGCCGTACACGGCCAGGGAGTAGCCGCGCGCCTGGTTGCGCGTGCCATCGGTGCCGATGTTGGTGGTGTCCTGGGCGTAGCCCACACCCATGCCGACTACCAGACGCTCGCTCAGCGTGCGGTCCACCCCGAAGCTCACGCCGCTGGAGCTGAAATCCGCCGCGCTGACCGAGCCATTGGCTTCCCGCGCACCGAAACTCACCACCCCCTCGGCCCAGACCTTGGGGCCGGGCAAGGCATCGGCAGGCAGGCTCGTGTTCAGTCCCATGCCCAACTGGTTCAGGTTGCCCAGATTGATGGTGCGGTTCTGCACGAAGTCCGATGCCAGGTTGTACAGGGGGGACTGGCTCAGCCCGGCCTGTGCCGCCGCCATGGAGACGGCGCTGGACAGTGGCAGGGAGGCCGGGGCATTGCTCGCGGGCAGCTGGATGGCGCTGTTGGTGCCAATGGCAGCCAGTTTGTCGGCGGCAGAGACTGCGGCCGTGGACTGTGTGTTCGAGAAATTGCTTGGCGGTGGTGCGAAGCCCGAGCCCCCATTGCCAGCAGGGAAGAAGCCGCTGTGCAAGAACTCCAGGCGGCGGCCAAAGTTGGCGATCTGTGTGCGTGTGAACTTCAGGGAGGCTTCTGCCTGCGCCGCAACCAGACCGGTCACCCGGGTGTCCTTGGTCGGATCGGGCCGCCCCGAGATAGTGATGGTGACCGTTCCCGCGCTGCTGGTGACGCCGCCAGTGAACTGGCCTACCACGGCAAAAGAGTCCGTGCCAAAGAAGCCATTGGCGGGGGTGTAGGTGGCGTTGACCCCGCTGATGTTCAGCGTGCCATGGGCGGGCTGCATCGATGCGGTGAACCCTGTAGGATTCAGCGACGGGAACATGCAGGTCTTGAGGTCAATGACCTTGGCGGTATTGGTCGTGGTGGTGTCGTTGCAGGCTGCGGGTGCTGGCACACCCACCGAGAAGTTCACCGTCACCGCGGCACTGGCTCCCACGGCGTTGCTGGCCGTCAGGGTTACGGCACTGCTGGCGCCGGGCACGGAGGGCGTGCCGGAGATCACGCCGGTGTTGGTGTCCAGGCTCACCCCCGTGGGCAGCGTGCCGCTGGCCAGTGCGAAGGAGGTGAGCGGTGGGTTGCTGGCTGTGATGCTGATGGGCGTCATTGCTGCGCCCAGCGCCAGTGCGGTGGTCGTGCCATTGCTAGGGCTGCTGATAACGGGCACCGCATTGGGTGTGATGGTGAAGGTGACGGCTTTCGTGCCCTTCACATTGCCGGTGTTTTCCGCTGCCAGTGTGACGCTGCTCACGCCGCTGGTGGTGGGGGTTCCGGATACGACGCCTGTATTGGCATTGAGGGTCAGCCCGGCCGGCAAGGTGCCGCTGAACACGGAGTAGCCCCCGGTGGCGAGGATTGGGCCATTGGTTCCGTCGGTGGTGATGGTGTAGGCCGTGCCATTGGTGCCCACGGTGCCTGCACCCGTGGTGCCGCTGTTGATCACGGGCGCTGCCGTGGCATGGACGCGCATGGTCACATTGCGCGAGCCGGTGCCGGAGCTGTTGTCCGCACTCAGTGTCACCGCATAGTCACCACTGGTGGTGGGTGTTCCCGATATGACCCCGGTGGATGCATTGACCGACAGGCCTGGCGGCAGGCCGCTGGCTGCGTAACTGCTGGCGGTGATGGGCGGGTTGGTGGCGTTGATCTGGATGGTGCTGATGGCTGTGCCCACGGTGCCCACCACCGTCGCCGTGGGGGACACGGCCAACGAGGGCGTGCTGGTGACGACTGGCACCCCGGCCGAGGCCACATTGATGGTGAGTGTCTGGCTCACGGCCCCGGCACTGGTGGTGGCCTGCAACGTCACCGGGTAGCTGCCAGAGATGGTGGGCGTGCCGCTGATCTGGCCCGAGCTGCTGGCAAAGGTGAGGCCGCTGGGCAGGCTGCCGGTGAGCCCGTAAGCACTAGGGCTGGCCGGGTAGGTGCCGATCTGGAAGGTGGTGATCGCGGAGTTCTGCGTGTAATTGGCGGTGGTGCTGTTGGTGATGCCCGCAATTTCCATGGTCAACGTCTTGCTGACCGTGCCATCGTTGATGGAGCCGTTGATCTGGACTCCGATGGTGACCGAGTAGGAACCCGTGGCGGTGGTGGTGCCGGTGATCTTGCCGTTGGTTGAGTCAATCGACAGGCCCGTGGGCAGCCCGGTGGCGGTGAAGTTGGACGCGGTGCCGTCGTTGGATGTGACCGTGTAGAGAGGCGCGCCCGCGGTGTAGGCCTGGTTCTTGAAGCCCGTGACTGTGGTGGCGCTGGTGATGCCCAGCACCGTAACCTGAATGGTGCGTGTGGCCGTTCCGATAGGGTTGGTCACGCTGACGTCGAAGGAGTCCGAACCCGTATAGCCAGCCGTGGAAGTGTAGGTGGCGTTGTAGTTCATGGCGGTGGTGGCGCCCACCTGCGCCACGCTCACCGTGCCATTGCTGCCGTTAGTCTTGGTCAGGCCGCTAGCGCCGTCCTGGGCTGCTCCGCCAGTGCCTGTGGCCAGCAGAGGGTAGATGTCCTTGATGCCGGCGGCGCCGGAGCGTACGGCGATGGCCAGCGAGCCGCTGCCGTTGGACACCGTGAACGCGGGCGCCTTGAACTGCCCGATGTACAGCGCCAGCGACATGATCTGCGCCTGCGAGGGCAGTGCTGGTGTGCCGCCCATATTGGCGTACATATTCCCACCCGGCGAGAGTTCGGTGTGCAGGTAGCTGTAGGCGTTCGACGCCATCAAATGGTTTGCCGAAGAGGTGGCACCCGTATGGCAGTTGATGCACTGCTGGAAGCCGCCCGCGCCGCTGGTGTTGTAGATGAGAGAGCCGGCGGCAACCGACTGGGCCCCGGCTTGGCCAGCGAAGCTGGTCAGCAGAATGACGCAGCACGAAGCCAGCCAATGCCGCAGCAGGGCAGGAAAAACGGGCGTGGCTGATCGGCGTGGCTCGGGCATAGGGGCATACAAGTGGCAGTTGTAGAGCCCTGCATGCGCAGCACCGTCATCGGTTTTTCCCTCTGGGCAGGCTCCCAGTCAGCCAGTTTACCGAAACACCCTCGCGAGACTATGGGTTATTCACCATCCCGCGGCAGCACTGTTGTATTTGTGGGAGGCGCGCCGTTCAGGCGGCCAGCGCCGCCTCGATATCGGCCGTCAGGCTGGCCGGCGTGTCGGTGGGTGCGTAGCGCTTGAGCACCTGGCCGTCCTTGCCGATGAGGAACTTGGTGAAATTCCACTTGATGGCCTTGGTGCCCAGAAAGCCCGGTGCCTCCTTCACCAGCCACTGGTAGAGCGGGTGGGCGCCGCCGCCGTTGACTTCGATCTTGGCCATCATCGGGAAGCTCACGCCGTAGTTGAGCTGGCAGAAGCCGGCAATCTCGTCGTTGCTGCCCTTGTCCTGTGCGCCGAACTGGTTGCAGGGAAAGCCCAGCACCACCAGGCCCTTGTCGCCATAGGTCTTGTGCAGCTCTTCCAGTCCGGCGAACTGGGGCGTGAAGCCGCAGGCGCTGGCCGTGTTGACGATCAGCATCGCGCGTCCCTGGTACTGTTTCAGGGCGACCGGCTGGCCGTTGATCTGGAGGGCTTCGAAGTCGTAGGCGCTGGACATGGAATGGGCTTTCTCCGAGTGAAAACCCCACGATAACAGTTTGCCAAAGCACTTGTCCCGCCCCTGCTTTGCTGAGAAGATCACCGCCATCAAGGAGATGCGGTGGAAAAGGCAACCTGGTACCAGTCCCTGTGGGAATGGATGCGGCTGACCAAACAGGAATACGACCTGGTGCAGGGTGAGGGCACCATGGAATCCCTGCGGCGCCTGCGCTGGGTGGTGTACCTCATGGTGCCGCTGCATGTGGTGCTGGCGCTGTTGCTCATGCAGTTCAAGGCGCCCGCCGACCACCCCGAGCTGCAGCCCTGGGCGCAGACCGTGGGCCAGGCCCACTGGTTGGCGGCCGTGCTGGTGGCGGTGGTGGGCGTATGCACCCGCCACTACCTGCGCCAAGCGCGCGCCACCACCGGTGCCATCACGCTGCAGATCTTGGTCGCCGCGGGCTATATCTATCTGGGTGCCTACCTCAGCATTGCCGATCTGGTGGCCAATGCCGGGGCGGGCCTGTCCACCTACATGCTCATTTGCATCATGTTCGGCGTGTTGTCGCTGAACCGCCCGGCGATCTCGGTGCCGCTGTACATCAGCACCTACCTCGTGTTTGCCGCCATGATGCGCAGCGCGCCGATCCCGACCCTGCACAACAACAGTCTGAGCATCGTGGCCTTCTTTTGCCCCTTGATGGCCTTGCTGGCCTCGCTCATTGTCTGGAACCAGTACGCCAAGGCCGTGATGCTGCGCCGCCAGCTCAGCCGCAGCAATGACGCGCTCATGGCCCAGCAGCGCGAGCTGGCCTTTCTGGCCGACCATGACACACTGACCGGCTTGTTCAACCGGCGCGAGTTCATGCGCCTGGCGCAGATGGAGCTCAAGCGCGCGGCGCGCGTGGGCGCGGCGACGCACTGCGTGATGGTGGACCTGGACTACTTCAAGAAGGTCAACGACGTGCACGGCCACCCCGTGGGCGACGCCATGCTGCAGCATGTGGCCAAGCTGCTGCAGGGCGGCGTGCGCGGGACCGACTGCGTGGCGCGCATGGGCGGCGAAGAGTTCATTGTCATGCTGCCCAATACCGCGCGCGAGGGCGCGCTCGATGTTGCCGAGAAGCTGCGCCAACTGGTGCGCAGCACGCCTCTGGTCTATCTGGGTGTGTCCTTGCCCATCACTGCGAGTCTTGGTGTGAGCGGTTCGCAGGCCCAGGAGAACCTTTCCATCGAGAGCATTTACGCGGCCGCCGACCGCGCGCTCTATGTGGCCAAGCAGCTGGGGCGCGACCAGGTGCAGTACGCGGTGCCCGAGGTGTCCGAGGTGGAGAAGCCGGCTGCGGTTTAGCCGTGCAGGTTGTCGTTGCGGGCGATGTCGAGCAAGTGGTTCACCACGGCCGCGTGGTCGCGGCAGTTGCGCTCGTGCCAGCGCTTGATCCACCACATGCAGCCGGCCACCACAATGCCGAACACCGAGATGGCGCCAAACGCCGACAGCCCCATGCCGGTGGACAGGCTGTAGAAGGCGCCCAGGCCCAGGATGCAGGCCTGTTCATTGAAGTTTTGCACGGCGATGGAGCGGCCCGCCCCCATGAGGTTGTGGCCGCGGTGCTGCAGCAGCGCATTCATGGGCACCACGAGGAAGCCGCCCAGGCCGCCCAGCAGGATGAGGAAGGGTGCCGCGACCCAAACGTTGCTGATGAAGTTGAGCAGGATGACCAGCAGACCCATGGCAATGCCTAGCGGCAGCACATTGACCGCGTGCTCCAGGCGCATGCGCAGGGACGCCACCACGGCACCCACGGCCGTGCCAATGGCCACCACGCCCACGAGGGAAGAGGCTTGCGTCACGCTGTAACCCAGCGCGGCCGAGGCCCAGGCCAGAACGATATAGCGCAGGTTGCCGCTCACGCCCCAGAACAGCGTGGTAGTGCTCAGCGATATCTGGCCCAGGCGGTCCTTCCAGAGCTTGGTGTTGCAGTTCCAGAAGTCGGGCAGCAGGCTGAACAGGTTCTTGGGCATGGCGCGCAGGGAGACGCCGGTGTCGGGAATGCGCGTGTTGAACCAGGCGGCAGCCAGGTAGACAAAGATCAGCACGCTGATGGCGGCCTCTGGCGCGGTGTCGATGCTGGTGTCGATGAGGGGAAAGTCAAATGACAGCAGCGCGCCGGAAATGCCGGTGCTGACCAACTGCCCGCCCAGCAGCACGCCCAAGATGATGGAGGAGATGGTCAGGCCCTCGATCCAGCCGTTGGCCTTGACCAGCTGGCTGGCCGGCAGCAGTTCGGTCAGGATGCCGTACTTGGCCGGCGAGTAGGCCGCAGCGCCCAGACCGACGATGGCGTAGGACATGAGCGGGTGGGTGCCAAACAGCATCATCAGGCAGCCCACGATCTTGATGCCGTTGCTGATCAGCATGACCTTGCCTTTGGGCATGGCGTCGGCAAACGCACCCACAAAAGGCGCCAACACCACGTAAAACAGGGCAAACATGGGGACTAGCGCGGCTTGTTGCCATTCCGGCGCACCGCCACTGCGCAGCAATTGAACGGCTCCCACAAACAAGGCATTGTCGGCCAGCGAGCTGAAGAACTGCGCTGACATGATGGTGTAAAAACCGCGTTTCATGGGTGGGGGATGGGGCACATTAGCGGGGCTAATGCGCTAGGTATTGTTGTTGGTCTCCAGACGTGCTGCGGTTATAGCACGGCGCAGAATGTCAAAATCTTCGGAGTTTCTTTGCTCCGAGTGCCCCATGCCCCGTCCCATACAAGCCACCATCCACACCCAAGCTCTGCGCCACAACCTCGAGGTGGCGCGCCGCGCTGCGCCCGATGCGCGGGTGTGGGCGGTGGTCAAGGCCAACGCCTACGGCCACGGCATCGAGCGCGCGTTTGACGGCCTGCGCGGTGCCGATGGCATCGCCCTGTTGGACTTGGACGAGGCCCGCCGCGTGCGCGATCTGGGCTGGCGCGGCCCCATTCTTCTATTGGAGGGCGTGTTCGAGCAGCGTGACCTGGAGCTCTGCTCCCGGTTGGGCCTGTGGCACACGGTGCACTGCGAAGAGCAGATCAACATGCTGGCCATCCACAAGACCAACGAGCCGCACCGCGTCTTCCTCAAGGTCAACTCCGGCATGAACCGCCTGGGTTTCCAGCCCGAGCAGGTGCGCTCCGCCTGGACCCGCTTAAATGCGTTGCCTCAGGTGGACGAGATTTCGCTGATGACCCATTTCAGCGACGCCGACGGCCCCAAGGGCATCGATGCGCAGATGGCCGTTTTCAAGGCCGCTACCGACGACCTGCCCGGCGAGCGCACGGTCAGCAACAGCGCGGCCACGCTGCGCCACTCCGGCTTCGGGCTGGTGTCGGACTGGGTGCGCCCCGGTATTGCTGTGTATGGCAGCGCGCCCGACTACCCCGAGCACACGGCGGCGCACTGGGGCCTGCAGCCAACGATGACGCTTGCTGCAAAAATCATAGCTGTCCGCGCACTGTCTACGGGAGATACGGTCGGATATGGCTCTACCTTTGTGGCAGACAGGCCGATGCGCATCGGCGTCGTGGCCTGCGGCTATGCCGACGGCTATCCGCGCCTGTGCCCCACCGGCACGCCGGTGCTGGTGGACGGCGTGCGCACCCGCACCGTGGGCCGCGTGAGCATGGACATGGTCACCGTGGACCTGGACCCCGTGCCCGACGCCGGGATGGGCAGCGAGGTGACGCTGTGGGGCCGCGCCGCCAATGGTGCGGTGCTGCCGATTGACGACGTGGCCGTGTGCGCTGGCACCGTGGGCTACGAGCTGATGTGTGCGCTGGCGCTGCGTGTGCCCGTGCTGGTGGCCGATTGAGCTACGTTCCCATCCCCGTCGTGCTGCTGGGCATCGGGCGCACGGTTCCGGTTGACATCTGGAGCGACACTGGCCAACTGCTGCTGCGCAAGGGCCAGCCCGTGGTGTCGGAGCAGCACCGTGACAAGCTGCATGCCTTCAACGCCTGCTCCACCGAGAGCGATGCCCTGGCTTGGCAGCGCGCCTACGAGCGCATGATCCACCAGATGCTGCGCGACGGTGTGGACGTGCTCACCATTGCCAACGCGCCCATGCCCAGCGAGATCCGCGAGAGCGACTATGTGGTGGGCGCCCAGCTCAGCGGCGGCTGGCTGGACCTGCAGGAGGTGCTGCGCGGCATTCTTTACCAGGGCGGTCTGGCCACCAACCCCATGGCGCGGCTGGACGGCATTGCCCGCAAGGTACTGAGCCTGCTGGATGCGGATGCTGACGACAGTCTGCTGTGCCTGTTGCAGATGCTGGCCGACGACAGCCTGGGCTACAGCGCCACGCATGCGCTGCTGTGCGGCGTGATCTGCACGCTGACGGCGCAAAAGCTGGGGCTGGACGCGCACCAGCGCCGCACCCTGCTGGACGCCGCGCTGACCATGAACATCGGCATGGCGCGCGACCAGGACAGTCTGGCCCGCCAGGCCCCGCCGCCCAGCGAATGGCAGCGCGAGCTGATCCGCGAGCACCCCGAAATCAGCGTGGACATCCTGATGCGCTACGGCGTAGACGACCCCGACCAGTTGGACCTGGTGCGCTGGCACCACATGCCCGTGGCGCCCGAAGGATTGCCGCACAACCACCTGGCGCGCCGCGTGCTCAGCACGGCCGACGCCTTTGTGGCCAAGATGGCCGCGCGTAAGACGCGCGCGCCGCTGTCGGCGTTGGGGGCGGCCAAGTCCATCTATGTTGGCACCGAGGGCGATGCCGCTGCCGTGGGTTCCGCCATGGCCACCGCCGTGGGCTTTTACCCGCCGGGCAGCTATGTGCGCCTTGCCAATGGCGAGACCGCCGTGGCCGTGCAGCGCGGCGCGCGCGCCAACGCGCCCTGGGTCATCCCCATCCTGGACAAGAACGGCTTGCCCATCAGCCGCTACCAGTGCCGCGACACGCAAGAAGCGGACTGGGCGATCGCCGTGCCGGTCAACTTCCAGACGGTCAAGGTGGCGGTCAGTCTGGACAAGGTGCGTCGCGCCAGGGAATCTATCAAAAAAGGCAGCTAGCCCCCGTCAATATTGCGCATATAGCTCCTAAATTGAGAGCAGTTTGGTGCTTGGTTTGGTATCCATATGTAAGATGGATATATTAATTTCGCTGTTTATGCGTGAATACGGACCTTCTATGGCATCGGTATTTCACGGCGTTGGGGACGGCATGCGAGTGGGTGTATTCCTGTTGTGTTTGGCTCTGTCGGCTTGCGGCGGAGGTGGCGGAGGTGGCGGGGGGGCATCCGGAAGTGGGGCGAGTAGCTTGGACTTCAGCGTCAGTACCACCCCTGCCAACGCTGCGCTGAGCACCGCCTTCATGGGGCACACCAAGGTGATGGTGGGGTTCTCCGGAGGGAGCAATGTCGGAAATCTGGCGCCTTTCGATGCGCAGTACCAGTACATCAACTCAAGCGCCTTCAGCAGCTACGACCACGCAGGCTGCATCGCCGGTACGGTGCCCCTGGCATCCTGCGGAGGGTGGACCACTTGGCAAGAGGACGTCCCCACCCGCGGGCTGTTTGCCAAACGCTTTGTCGACACAGCCAAGGGGCGCGTCTGGAATGGTGTCGCGCGGCCTCAAATTCCGTTTTTCACTTATTACATGGTGCTGCCGGCATCTGGGCTTTCAGAAGGGGCTGACCCCACCGGAGAAACGGCCGCCTTGGACGATTCGACGTTTCTGACCACCTACTTCAATGACTGGCGCTTCCTGCTGCAGAAAATCGGTAATGACCAAGCCATTTTGCACATCGAGCCTGACCTGTTCGGCTTCTTGAAGGCCAGGGCGGGGGCGACCACGGGTTTACCCAGCGCAATACCCGCCAAGGTGGCCTCCAGCAACCCCACGGACTGTGGGGCTGGCTACACCGAGGACGCAGCCGGCTACGTCAAATGCATGATCCACATGGCGCGTGTCTATGCGCCCAACGCCAAGGTGGGCGCGCATGCCTCGCCCTGGGTGATCAGCGACTCCGAGGCGACGGCATGGAGCAACTTCCTCATTGCCCTGGGAGCCGGGGATGGAGACTTCCTCGTGGTCGACTCCGGTGACCGGGACGCGGACTACTACCGCCTGGTGAAGGGCGACCCCAGCCATAGCTGGGATGTCACCAAGATGAACACGTTCTTGCATTGGGTGAAGACCGTGTCCGAGGCCGTGGGCAAACCCTTTCTGGTTTGGCAACTGCCGCTGGGCAATTCCTACCAGAACAATACCTACCAGCACTACAAAGACCAGCGCGTGGAATTGTTGTTTTCCCACATACAGGAAGTGCGCGACGCCCATGTGCTGGGCCTGTTGTTTGGCAGCGGGGAAGGTGCCCAAACCCATGTTGAGTCGGATGGTGGCCTGCTGGTTGGCAAGACCAAGCAGCACTACATCGGCCGCGGCAGCGTCAACTAGCCAGAAACACCCCTGGGACGCAGGGTTGGCATCATGGCATCTGTAAATACATACAGTATCATGGTGCCATGGCCAAAGACAAAACCATCTACACCTGCAATGAATGCGGCGGCACCAGCCCCAAATGGCTGGGCAAGTGTCCGCATTGCAATGCCTGGAATACGCTGATCGAGTCGGTGGCCAGCAGCGATGCGCCGGCCAAGAACCGCTTTGCCGCGCTGGCCAAGACCGCTGAAGTGGCGGTGCTGTCCGACATTGAGGCATCCGATGTGGAGCGCACGCCCACGGGCCATGAGGAGCTGGACCGCGTGTTGGGCGGTGGCATGGTGGAGGGCGGCGTGGTGCTGATTGGCGGCGACCCCGGCATTGGCAAGTCCACCTTGCTGTTGCAGGCGTTGGATTCGCTGCAGAGATGCGGCAAAAACACGCTGTATGTGACCGGGGAAGAGAGTGGGGCGCAGGTAGCCCTGCGTTCGCGTCGCTTGGGGCTGGACCATTCGCAGGTCAAGGTGCTGGCCGAAATCCAGCTCGAAAAAATTCTCGCCACGCTGGACGCCCAGCAACCCGAGGTCGCCGTCATCGACTCCATCCAGACCGTCTATTCCGAACAACTCACCAGCGCGCCGGGCTCGGTGGCGCAGGTGCGCGAGTGCGCGGCCCACCTGACCCGCGCGGCCAAGTCCAGCGGCACGGCCATTGTGCTGGTCGGCCACGTGACCAAAGAGGGCGCGCTGGCTGGCCCGCGCGTGCTGGAGCACATGGTGGACACGGTGCTGTACTTCGAGGGCGACACGCACAGCCAGTTCCGCCTGGTGCGCGCCATCAAGAACCGCTTCGGCGCGGTCAACGAGATTGGCGTTTTCGCCATGACCGAAAAGGGGCTGAAGGGCGTGAGCAATCCCAGCGCCATCTTCCTTAGCCAACACTCGGAGCCCGTGCCAGGCAGTTGCGTCATGGTGACGCTGGAGGGCACCCGCCCCATGCTGGTCGAGATTCAGGCCTTGGTGGACAGTGGCGGCCCGTCTCCGCGCCGCCTGAGCGTGGGGCTGGACAAGGACCGCCTGGCCATGTTGCTGGCTGTGCTGCACCGCCACGCCGGCGTGGCCTGCATGGACCAGGACGTGTTTGTGAACGCCGTGGGCGGCGTGCGCATCTCTGAACCCGCGGCCGATCTGGCCGTGATGCTGTCCATCACCTCCAGCCTGCGTGGCAAGCCTCTGCCCAAGGGCTTCATCGCCTTTGGTGAAGTGGGGCTGGCGGGTGAAGTGCGCCCTGCACCGCGCGGGCAGGAGCGCCTCAAGGAAGCCGCCAAGCTGGGCTTCACCGTGGCCGTGGTGCCCAAGGCCAATGCGCCCAAAAAACCCATCGAGGGCATGACCATCCACGCCGTGGACCGGGTGGAAGAGGCCATGAACGTGGTGCGCGGGTTGGGGTGACTTTGCCCTGGGGCAAAGACAGGCGGGTTCGTCCGACCTAGACTGCGCGCATGCGCTGGTTCACCAAATTGCCCCACTCGATCCGCTCGGCGTCCGGGCTGGAGTGGGCCCTGTGGCGCAAGCTACCGCGTATCGCCTTGGCAGGCACGGTGCTGCCCTTGCTGGGGCTTGGCCTCTACCACCTGCTTTTGGATGCCAGCAACCCGGCGCAGGCGCGCGCACTGCAGTTGGCCGACTACATGGTGCTGGGCGCCATCGTCTTCCACTGGTCGCTGGTGATCACCGTGGCTATCGGCTGTGTGGTGGTCATGGTGATGAAGGGCCCCGGCTATGTGGCAGATGGTCTGGATGTGAGCCACAGCGACCAACCCCGTTCCGACCTCTAGCCCCATAGGCTGTCACTTAAGACCTGCTTAATCTTGCGCGGCCACCATGCAGGGCATGGAGGTCACCATGTCATTCACCCGTATCACCCCACGTGCGCTGCTACTGGCGGCTACCCTCGCGGCAACTGCCTGGGCCGGCACCCCGCAAGAGCAGTTGGGCGCCCTGAGCACCCAAGCTGGCCGAAGCCCGAACCCGACCCAGGGCCAACAGTTTTTCAACGCCACGCACGGCCGCGAATGGAGCTGCGCGTCCTGCCACAACGCGCTGCCCACCGGTGACGGCAAACACGCCAGCACGGGCAAAGCCATCACCGCGCTGGCACCGGCTTTTAACCCCGAGCGATTCACCGACCCCGCCAAGAGCGAGAAGTGGTTCCGCCGCAACTGCAAGGACGTGCTGGCCCGGGAGTGCAGCGCCGCCGAGAAGGCCGATGTACTGGCCTGGCTCATCAGCCTCAAGCGTTGATCGCCCACAGAACGCCCATGAAAAGAGAATTTATGCAGAACAAGCCTCTAGCCCCCGTGCAATATGCGCAAGCAGCTCCTAAATGGATAGCAATCCTGGCACTGACAGGCCTGTCGCTGGGCAGCGCCTGGGCCGACTCCAAAGGCCCCATGGTGCCGCCCCTGCCCAAGTACCAGACCGAATGTGCGGCTTGCCACATCGCCTACCCGGCTGGCATGTTGCCCGCTGCGTCCTGGAAGAGGGTCATGGGGTCGCTGGACAAGCACTACGGCGCCGATGCCTCGCTGGACGAAGCCAGTGTGCGCGAGATCAGCCAGTGGCTGCAGGTGAACGCTGGTACCTACAAGCGGGTGCGCGAGGAGCCCCCTCAGGACCGCATCACCACCTCCTCCTGGTTTGTGCGCAAGCACAACGAGCTGGCCCCCGCCATCTGGAAGCAGACCGCCGTGAAGAGCGCGGCCAACTGCATCGCTTGCCACACGCGGGCCGACAAAGGCAGCTTCAGCGAACGCGAGATCACCTTCCCCAAGGGGTTGGACGCGGGCTTTCGCCGTAGTTGGTCGGACTGACCCTCCATCTTTTTGCACTGTTTGACGAGGTTTCCCATGACCACCACGACCTGTCCCCCCGCCGCTGCACCCGCCCGCCCCACGCGCCGCCGCGTGGTGGACGCGCCCACCCGCGCTTTCCACTGGCTGTTTGCCCTGAGCTTTCTGGGCGCCTACCTCACCGCGGAGGGCGAGCGTTTCCGCCTGCTGCACGTCACGCTGGGCTACACCATGGCGGGCCTCCTGGTGTTTCGCGTGCTCTACGGCCTGCTGGGACCGCGCCAGGCTGCGCTGTCCATGCTGTGGCGCAAGCTTGGCGAGCTCTGGCCCTGGGCGCAAACGCTCAAGGCAGCGGTGCGGGTGGGCGCAAGTCCGGCGGTGAACTGGCGCCAGGGCCAGAACCTGTTCATGGCGCTGGCCATCGTGGCACTGTTGATACTGGTGCTGCCGCTCACGCTCTCGGGTTATGCCACCTACAACGAGTGGGGCGATTTTTTGGGTGGCGACTGGATTGAAGAGGTGCACGAGTTCTTTGGCAACACGGTGCTGGCCGTGGTGCTGGCGCACATCGCCGCCATCGTGGGCCTGTGCGTGCTGCGCCGCAAGAATCTGGCCGCACAAATGGTGACCGGCCTTACCGACGGACCCGGACCGGACCTCGCCAAGCGCAACCATGGTTGGCTAGCCGCCCTCTTGCTATTCGCCGTTTTGGCCTACTGGACCTGGGAGTGGCGGCAGTCGCCACAAGGCTTGATCTCGCCGCAGGCCATCAGTGCCGTGTTGAGCGGGCAGGGTGACGATGATGGCGACCACGATTGATGACTTCGCCATGCACAATAGTCTGACCAGTTCCTGCGGGGCCCCCTGAATGCGCGTATTGCTTGCTGAAGACGATGCCATGCTGGGCGATGGCCTGCGAGCCGGGCTGCGCCAGCTGGGTTTTCAGGTGGACTGGGTGCGCGATGGCCTGGCGGCCGAGCGTGAACTCTCTGGCGGTGAATACGCTGCTGCCGTGCTGGACCTGGGGCTTCCGGCCAAGGATGGCCTGGACGTGCTGCAGTCCCTGCGCAGCGCAGGCGTGGCCACCCCGGTGCTGGTGCTTACCGCCCGAGACGCCGTGCCCGACCGCATCCGCGGGCTGGACCTGGGCGCCGACGACTATGTGCTCAAACCGGTGGACCTGCATGAGCTGGCTGCACGCCTGCGCTCGCTGGTGCGCCGCTCGCATGGCGTGGCGCAGGAGATGCTGCGGATGGGCGCCCTGGCGCTGGAGCCTGGCGCCCGCCGGGTGCTCTGGCAGGGCGAGGAAGTGAGCCTATCGACCCGCGAATTCGACCTGCTGCACGCGCTGATGCGCAGCGCCGGGCGGGTGCTCTCGCGCGAGCAGCTGGAGCAGCAGATGTACAGCTGGGGCCACGAAGTGGAGAGCAATGCGATTGAGGTGCACATCCACCACCTGCGGCGCAAGCTGCAGGCCGATGCCATCCAGACCGTGCGCGGCGTGGGCTACCGCGTGAACCCGCAGCCGGGCGCTTGAATATGGCAGCCGGCCGCTCCCTGCAACTGCGCCTGCTGGTGCTGCTGTCGGTCTCGCTGACGCTGGTGTGGCTGGCCGTAGCGGTGTGGACCTGGGTGGATGCGCGCCATGAGGTGGACGAACTCATGGACAGCCACCTGGCCCAGGCGGCCGCCATCTTGGTGGTGCAGCCGTTGGACCTGGAGGACGACGCCGTGGCCGATGCCCCGGCACTGCACAAGTACAACGCGCGGGTGGCCTTCCAGGTGTTCCACGAGGGCACGCTGGTCATGCGCTCAGCCAACGCGGGCACCGAGCCTCTGAGTCCGCAGCGCCGCGGTTTCGACACCGTGCGTCTCGGTAACGAACGTTGGCGGGTGTTTGCCACGCGGGGGGCTGAGAGCGATGTGCAGGTGTATGTGGGTGAGCAGGTGGACTCGCGCAACGACATTGTCTGGGCCATGCTGCGCGGCATGCTGCTGCCCATGGCCTTGGCCTTGCCGGTGCTGGCAGCCCTTCTGTGGTGGGCGGTGCGCCGCGCACTGGTTCCACTTCATACGCTTGGCCGCACGCTGGGTCAGCGGGCGCCGGCGGCGCTCGATCCGGTGGCCGTACCTGACGTGCCCACAGAGATGCAGCCTCTGGTGGCCGAGCTCAATGGCCTGCTGGCCCGCATTGAGCGCATGGTGCAGAGCGAGCGCCGCTTTACCGCCGATGCTGCGCATGAGCTGCGCACACCGATTGCCGCCATCCGCGCCCAGGCGCAGGTAGCCCTGGGCGCTGGGGGCGATGCTGCGGAGCGTGACCATGCCCTGCAAACTACGTTGGCCGGGTGCGACCGGGCTGCGCATTTGGTAGACCAGTTGCTGGCACTGGCCCGTCTGGATGCCGGGGCGGCTGCACCCTCTGCCGACGCGCGTGATCTGCGCGCCATTGTCCGCGAGGTTGCGGCCGACTTGGCGCCTGCGGCGTTGGAGCGCGGGCAAGACCTAGCGTTAGAGGATGGCGGCCGCGATGCGGCCCATGGCGTGGCCTGCACCTTATCTGCCCCTACGGCCTGGCTGACGATGCTGTTGCGCAACCTGCTGGACAACGCCTTGCGCTACAGCCCCGACGGTGCGCGTGTGCTGGTGCGGGTGGCCAGCACGCCCGAGCAGGTGGTGCTGGAGGTGCACGACAGCGGCCCCGGCATGGCTGAGGGCGACCTGCAGCGCCTGGGCGAGCGGTTTTTCCGGGTGCTGGGGCACAGCCAGAGTGGCAGTGGCCTGGGCTGGTCCATCGTGCGCCGGATTGCCGAGGTGACGGGCGCCCATGTGGTGGTGCAGCGCTCGGCGTTGCTGGGCGGGCTGCAGGTTCAGGTGCTTTGGCCCGGCCTGCGAAAATAAGCGGATGCAAATTCAAAAAATTCTGGTGCCCTTGGGTGCCTTGGTGCTGGCCGTGGCGGGTTACCGGGCCTATGGCTGGCAAGGCCTGGCCTTGGTGGCGGGCGGCTTGGTGATGTGGCAGCTGCTGCACTTCACGCGCATGCTGCAGATTCTCAAGAAGGCGGCCAACCGCCCCATCGGGCATGTGGATAGTGCCGTCATGCTGCATTCCAAGTTGACAGCCGGCCTGCCCCTGCTGCATGTGGTGGCGCTTACGCGCGCGCTGGGCCAGTTGGAGTCACCCAAAGACACGCAGCCCGAGCGTTTCCGCTGGACGGACCCGTCCAAGGCCAGCGTGCTGTGTGTATTCCTGGGTGGCAAGCTGCAGAGCTGGGACTTCAGCCGTCCGGCCGAAGAGTCCGAGGCGCCTGACCAAGCTGCGCCGGCCCCGTAAAATCGATGTTTTGCTTTTTTGCAGACCCAACAAGGACCCCACGATGAGCGTAATTCCTCCCTCCATGTCTGACCGCGACGGCAAAATCTGGATGGATGGCCAGATGGTGGACTGGCGTGACGCCAAGATCCACGTGCTGAGCCATACGCTGCACTACGGTTGCGGCGCCTTTGAAGGCGTGCGCGCCTACAACACGGTCAACGGCCCCGCCATCTTCCGCCTGCAGGAGCACACCGAGCGCCTGTTCAATAGCGCCAAGATCCTGCGCATGAAGATCCCCTTCACGCAAGAGCAGGTCAACGAGGCCCAATGCGCCGTGATTCGCGAGAACAAGCTGGAGAGTGGCTACCTGCGCCCCCTGACCTGGATCGGCGACAAAAAGCTGGGCGTGTCCCCCAAGGGCAACACCATTCACCTGATGGTGGCCGCATGGCCTTGGGGCGCCTACCTGGGCGAAGAGGGCATGAAGCGCGGCATCCGCGTCAAGACCAGCAGCTACACCCGCCACCACGTCAACATCACCATGACGCAGGCCAAGGCGGTGAGCAACTACACCAACTCCATCCTGGCCAACATGGAGGCCACCGATGACGGATACGACGAAGCCCTGCTGCTGGACAGCTCCGGTTTCGTGTCCGAAGGCGCGGGCGAAAACATTTTCGTGATCAAGAACGGCGTGATCTACACCCCCGATCTGTCCGCCGGCGCCCTGAACGGCATCACCCGCAACACCGTGTTCCACATCGCCAAGGACCTGGGCCTGGAGATCGTGCAAAAGCGCATCACGCGCGATGAGGTGTATATCTCGGACGAAGCCTTCTTCACCGGCACTGCTGCCGAAGTCACACCCATCCGCGAGCTGGACCGCATCGAACTGGGCAGCGGATCGCGCGGCCCCATCACCGAAAAAGTGCAAACGGCCTTCTTTGACATCGTCAACGGCCGCAACCCCAAATACGCCCACTGGCTCACGAAAGTCTGACCCATGTCCCAAGCAGTTGTTGAACTCCTGGCCAAAGACCTGAACCACCAGGGCGGCGTGTTCTGCCCCAGCCCCGTGGCCGGCATGCAGACGTGGAACACCCACCCCAAGGTCTACCTCGACGTGGGCCGCAGCGGCGAAGCCAAGTGCCCGTACTGTGGCACCACCTACAAGCTGAAAGCCGGCGAACACTTCGCAGCAGGTCACTGAGCGTGCCCGTGGCCCCAGGCCAGGCCGCCGCAGAACCGGCTTTGCCGGGCCGCCAGCGGCACCCCCTTGAGGGGGAGGCGGCCGAAGGCCGCTTCGGGGGGGAGTCGTTGCTCATCGCGCCCCAATGGATTGGGGACGCTGTGATGACCGAACCGCTGCTGCGTCGCCTCGCCGCGCGCGGCGAGCGGCTGACGGTGGGGGCGCTGCCCTGGGTGGCGCCGGTCTACCGGGCCATGCCGCAGGTGGCCGAAGTGATCGTGTTTCCCTTTGCCCATGGCGGCTTGCAATGGGCGGGCCGTCGGGCCATGGCGCGTGAGCTGCGTGGCCGTTTTGACGCCGCCTACCTGGGCCCCAATTCCCTCAAGAGCGCGCTCATCCCTTGGTGGGCCGGCATTCCTCGCCGCGTGGGTTACCAGGGCGAAGGCCGCTGGGGCCTGCTGAACGAGCGACTGCCCAATCCGCCCGAAGGCGAACGCCCGCCCATGGTGGCGTTCTACTCCGCCCTCAGTGGTGAAACCGGGCTGGAAGCGGACCGGCCCCGCCTCCAGCTGGCACCGGGTGCCGCGACCGAGGCGCTGGCTGTGCAAAGCCTGCCTGCGCAGGGCTTTTATGTGCTGGCACCGGGCGCTGAATACGGGCCGGCCAAACGCTGGCCTGCGGCTCACTTTGCGGCCTTGGCGATGCAGCTGGCCCTGCCGGTGTTGCTGCTGGGCTCGGGCAAGGACGCGCCGGTGTGCGCCGAGATTGCCGCTGCGGTCAACGCGCAGCGGCCCGGCCATTGCCGTGACCTCGCGGGCAAGACCACGCTGGACCAGGCGATTGCTTTGATTGCTTCGGCCAAGGCCATGGTCAGCAACGACTCCGGGCTCATGCATGTGGCAGCTGCATTTGTGGTGCCCCAGGTGGCGGTTTTCGGCTCGTCCAGCCCGCTGCACACGCCGCCACTCAGCGAGCGCGCCACGGTGCTCTGGCTCAAGAACGATCCGGCCTACCAGCCAGCGCTGGATTGCGCGCCTTGCTTTGCGCGCGAGTGCCCGTTGGGCCACACACGCTGCCTGAACGATATTGCGCCCGCTGCGGTGCTATCGCATCTGTAGCTGCTTGCGCATATTCCACGGGGGCTGTAGGCCCAAAGTGCTTGTAAAACTGCGAATAAAAAAAAGCCACCCGAAGGTGGCTTTGTAAAGTCCCCGAAGGGACGTCGTTGGAACCTGTTGAAGGAAACCTATTGGTTGGTTTCTCTTCATCCTTGTTAACTGTGACAGCAGTTGGGATGAATTCTCTGCCTCCGCCGGCAAAAGCGGTATCCCCCATTCGGGTGAATTTGCAGGGTTTTTTACAAAATCTTGCAGTTTTTGGGCTGCTGTAACCATTGCGATTGCGTTCAGCTTGCTGAATCAACCGTGAATCGCGTCGCCGCCCCACCGGCATGCCGATTCGTCGGCCTCCTTTCCATTGTTTTCCGTCGTCCTGACCAGTCCAAAAGACACGGTGTGCCCGCGCTCGCACATCTTTCGTGGACGGGTGTGTTGCTGTGGGGTATTGGTGACGCGCAGCAAAGTACCGGCAGCTAAGGGTTTTCCATAATTAAAGTAACTTGATTTAAGTAAAAGAAAAGAACTATAGTCCCGCCACGCCGTGAGAGAGCGTGCTTTTCCAGGGGCTTGCGCCTCTGGCCTTCCAGCCCAAAAAAGGTCGTACAGACCGAGGAGATCCTGATGAACAAGTCCACCCCCCTGATCCTGTCCGCGCTAGCCCTGGCCGCGTCGTCCGCGTTCGCTGCTGACGCCCCGGTGATTGGCCTGATCACCAAAACCGAAACCAACCCCTTCTTTGTGAAGATGAAGGAAGGCGCAGAGGCCGAGGCCAAGAAGCTGGGCGCCAAGCTGATGTCTGCCTCCGGTAAGAAGGACGGCGACACCGCCTCCCAGATCGCCGCCATCGAGAACATGACCGCGCGCGGCGCCAAGACCATCCTGATCACGTCGTCTGGCGACGCCATCCTGCCAGCCGTGAAGAAGGCGCAAGAAAAGGGCGTGCAAGTGATCGCGCTGGACAGCCCCTTTGAAGGTGCGGATGCCCTGTTCGCTACCGACAACTACAAGGCCGGCGAGCTGATCGGCCAGTACGCCAAGGCCGCCCTGGGTGGCAAGCCCGCCAAGATCGCCATGCTGGACCTGTTCCCCGGTCACCCCGTGGGTGCGCAGCGCCACAATGGCTTCATGAAGGGCTTTGGCCTGCAGGCGAATGACGCCAAGTCCAACGAGCTGTCCAAGACTGCAGAGACCGTGTGCGCGGCCGACACCGACGGCAACCAGGCCAAGGGCCAGACCGCCATGGAAAACTGCCTGCAGAAGGACCCAGCCATCAATGTGGTCTACACCATCAACGAGCCCGCCGCCGCCGGTGCCTACAACGCACTGAAGAAAGCCGGCAAGGACAAGGGTGTGCTGATCGTCTCGGTGGATGGCGGCTGCGCCGGCATCGCCGATGTGGGCAAGGGCGTGATCGCTGCGACATCGCAGCAATACCCGCTGAAGATGGCCGCCATGGGCGTGGCAGCGGGCGTGGACTACGCCAAGGGCGGCAAGAAGGCCTCCGGCTATGTGGATACCGGTGTCACCCTGATCGCGGGCAAGGCCGTGGCTGGTGTGGATAGCAAGGACGTGAAGACCGGCACCGACCTGTGCTGGGGCAAGAAGTAAGTTGTCTCCGGGCTGGCACGCCGGTGCCAGCCTCTGCGGGGCCCGGCGTTCGTCCTGACGGATGTCGGGCCTTTGCTTCCCGTGTCTCAGCGCATGTGCGCGCCAATTGGTAACTCTCCATGGCAACGAATTCTTCCAAACCTATTCCCTGGGCCCTGCTGGGGCCCTGGCTGGCCCTGCTGGCGGCCTGCGCCTTCTTTGCTACGCAGTCTGACCGCTTCCTCACGGGTGAAAACCTCTCGTTGGTGCTGCAGCAGGTCATGGTGGTCGGCGTGCTGGCCATCGGCCAGACCCTCATCATCCTCACCGCCGGCATCGACCTGTCCTGCGGCATGGTGATGGCACTCAGCGGCATCGTCATGACCAAGTTCACCATGGACATGGGCCTGCCACCCGCCGTGGGCGTGCTGTGCGGCGTGCTGGTGGCCGCGGCCTTTGGTCTGCTCAACGGCCTGCTGGTCACGCGGGTGAAGCTGCCTTCCTTCATAGTGACGCTGGGCACCATGAACATCGCCTTTGCCATCACCCAGATCTACTCCCAGGCCCAAACGGTGGGCGACCTGCCGGACGGCATGACGCTGCTGGGCAATACCTTCACCCTGGGCGGTACCTCGGTGGCCTGGGGCACGCTGGTCATGCTGGGCCTGTACGCCCTGGCCTGGCACCTGTTGCGCGACACGGCCTCGGGCCGCCACGTCTATGCCGTGGGCAACAACCCCGAAGCCGTGCGCCTGAGCGGCATCTCGGTGGAGCGCGTGCTGCTGGGTGTGTATGTGCTGGCCGGCGTGCTGTATGGCATTGCGGCGCTGCTATCGGTGGCGCGTACCGGCGTGGGCGATCCGCAGGCCGGTCAGACCGAGAACCTCGACGCCATCACTGCCGTGGTGCTGGGCGGTACTTCGCTGTTTGGCGGGCGCGGTGTGATCCTCGGTTCGCTGGTGGGTGCGGTCATCGTGGGTGTGTTCCGCAACGGCCTCACGCTGATGGACGTGGCCTCGGTCTACCAGACCCTGATCACTGGCATTCTGGTCATCCTCGCGGTGGCTGCAGACCAACTTTCTCGCAAGGGGGCCCGCTAATGGCTTCGCAACCTATCGTTCTCAAGGCCACAGGCCTCGTCAAACGCTACGGCGGCGTCACTGCATTGGATGGCGTGGATTTCGAGCTGCGCGCCGGTGAGATCCTGGCAGTGATTGGCGATAACGGTGCTGGCAAGTCCAGTCTTATCAAGGCCCTGTCGGGTGCGGTGGTGCCCGACGAAGGCAGCATGGAACTCGACGGTAATCCGGTGCACTTCCGCTCCCCCATCGACGCGCGCCGCCACGGCATCGAGACCGTGTACCAGGACCTGGCCGTGGCGCCTGCCATGTCGATTGCCGAAAACCTGTTCCTGGGCCGCGAGCTGCGCCGCCCCGGGGTACTGGGAAGCGTATTCCGTTCGCTGGACAAAAAGAAGATGCTCAATGAAGCCATCTCGCGCATGAACGACCTCAAGGTCGGCATCCGCTCCATGACACAGGCGGTGGAGACGCTCTCGGGCGGTCAGCGCCAGTGCGTGGCAGTGGCGCGCGCGGCGGCGTTTGCGCAGCACGTGGTCATCATGGACGAGCCTACCGCCGCGCTTGGTGTGAAGGAGGGCAACATGGTGCTGGAGCTGATACGCCGCGTGCGCGACAAGGGCCTGCCCGTCATCCTCATCAGCCACAACATGCCCCATGTGTTCGAGATCGCAGACCGCATCCACATCCAGCGCCTCGGCAAGCGGGCCTGCGTGGTCAACCCCAAGGCCATCAGCATGAGCGACACGGTGGCCGTGATGACCGGCGCCAAGAGCCCCGAAGAGCTGCCCGAGACGGCCCTGGCCTGAGCGTCAACATCGTCAAATAGTTCGCAAGGGGCGGGCTTCCTGCGTCAAAATTGCCCACCATGACCCTTGCCGACCATCTGACCGCCTTCCGCCCGGAGGCTTCGCCTCCTGCGGTTGCGGTGTCGCCTCCGGTGTTGCGGCCCCGTGGCTCCAACCACGTGGGCATGCGCCAGTTCAACGAACGCGTGGTGCTGCACGCCATCCGCCTCAACGGAAGCCTGCCCAAGGCCGACCTGGCCCGCCTGACTGGCCTCACGGCGCAGACCATTGGTCTCATCACGACCCGACTGGAAGACGACGGCCTGCTGATCAAGCAGGACCGCGTGCGCGGCCGCATTGGCCAGCCTTCGGTGCCGCTGGCGCTAAATCCGGATGGTGCGTTTGCACTGGGCATCAAGATTGGCCGGCGCAGTGCAGACTGGTTGCTCGTCGACTTCACCGGTGCAGTGCGTGTGCGCGAGACCTTGCCCTACGCCTTTCCCGACGCGGACCTGTTGCTGCCCACGGTACAGGCGCGCATGCGCGCCATCCAAGACGGGCTGGGTGCGCTGGCACCCCGCCTGGTGGGCGTGGGCGTGGCTGCGCCTTTCAATCTGGGTGGCTGGCACAAGATGCTGGGTCTGTCCGAAGCGGTGTCGGACCAGTGGAACCATATTGACCTCTGCGCCCAGGTGCAGGCTATGACCGATGCCCCCGTGAGCTTTGCCAAGGACACCTCGGCCGCCTGCGTGGCCGAGCTGGTATCGGGCCGGGGGCGCGACCTTAAGAGCTTTCTCTACCTGTTTGTGGACACCTTTGTGGGCGGCGGGCTGGTACTCAACTCCCATTTGCACGGCGGCATCCACGGCAATGCGGGAGCGGTGGCTTCGCTGCCCTTGCAGGTGGCCGGGCCGGACGGCATGCCCGAGCAACTGATCGCCCACGCCTCGCTGTGGGAGCTGGAACAGCGCTACCAGGCCGAAGGCCTGGACCCCACAGCGGCGTACGACGATCGCGCCATGTCGGCACCCTATGCGGTCTATACCGATGCCTGGATTGCCAGCGCCGCACTGGGGCTGGCGCAGTGCGTGGTGAGCGGCACGGCGTTCCTGGACATTGACGCGGTGGTGATCGACGGCTCCTTCTCGCGTGGCATGCTGCAGCGCCTGATTGAGGAGACGGGCCGCGCCCTGCGCCGTTACAACTGGGAGGGGCTGTGGCCTGCCACCGTGATTGCCGGCAGCATGGGCTCCGATGCGCGCGCGCTGGGCGGTGCCTTGCTGCCCCTCCACGAAAACTTTGCGCCGGACCGGGACCTCTTTCTCAAGGCCACGGCTTAAGCCCCCACGCTCCGCCGATGTGCGGGTCGCTGCCCCCCAAGGGGGCCTTCGCGCCTTGGGGCGGCCCGGCGGCGCTCAAGCCTAGGCGCTTGGCACCGGGGCTTGCAAGGGCAGGCGGATCTCGAAGCAGGCGCCGCCCTCGGGGCGGTTGCTGCAGGTGACGGTCCCGCCGTGGCGCTGGGTGATGGACTTGACCAGTGCCAGACCCAGACCCACACCGCCTTCGCGCTCGGAGGCGCCGGGCAGGCGGTAAAACGGCTCAAAAATGCGCTGTTGCAGGGCCTCGGGTACGCCGGGGCCGCGGTCACTCACCTGCAGCACCGCGTGGGTGGCGTCCTCGCGCAGCGTGAGCGTGACATCGCCAGCGCCATAGCGGCGGGCGTTTTCCAGCAGGTTGCGCACCGCGCGCCGCAGCAGCTTGGCAATGCCGGGTACGGCCAGGGTCGCAGTGGTGGTTTCCAGTGCGGCGTAGGTCCGAGCGCATTCCTCGGCCGCCAGGCCCACCAGGTCCACCGACTCCACCGTGCCCAGATCGGCCTCGCGCGCATCCAGCCGGCTGGCCAGCAGGATTTCTTCGATCAGCTGGTCCAGTTCATTGATATTGCGGGCGATCTCGGCCTTGGCGCTGGGGCTGGCGTTGCCACCCATGAGTTCCATGCCCATGCGGATGCGCGCCAGTGGCGAGCGCAACTCGTGCGAGGCGTTGGCCAGCAGCGATTTTTGCGAAGCCAGCAGGGCTTCATGGGATTGCACCAGGCCTTGCACCCGTTGCGCAGCATGGTTGAAGCGGGAGGCCAGGAAACCGACTTCGTCGTCTCCGTCCAGCGGCACGCGCGCGCCCAGGTCGCCGTCGCCCCAGCGTTCCACGCCATGCTGTAAGGCCTCCAGGCGGCGCGTGAGACGCCGGATGATGGGGTAGGTGCCCAGCGCCACCGCCACACCGACCAGACCCAGCGTCCAGAAGAAGCCGAAGGGCGCCTTGTAGTTGGAGGAAGGCGGGCGCGGCAGGTGCAGGTGCATGGTCTGGCCGTCCTGCATGCGCACCAGAAACTCGGGGCCACGGCCAAAGCGGCCCGGCATGTCGTCATCGGGCGGGGCGGCCATGTCGGGCGGCGGTGCGGGCGGGGACATACCATCAGGCGGGGGAGGCCCCTCGCGGTCCATCAGTCCGGGGTCCGGCCGTGCGCCCAGGCCCGGAGGGCGGCGCAGGCGCGCCTTGCCGCTGCCGATGATTTCGCCAGCCTCGTTGCGCACCACCACTTCGCGCAGAGGCGGCTCGCTGGTCAGGCGCCAAGCCCAGCCCACCAGAAAGGTGAGCACGGCCACGGCCAGCACCACGGCCAGCCAGATGCGCAGATAGAGCTTGTTGAAGAACATGGGCGAACCCAAGTCCTATTCTTGCTGGCGTGCGAACACGTAGCCGACGCCACGCACAGTGAGGATGCGCTTGGGGTCCTTCGGGTCGGCTTCGATGGCCGCGCGGATGCGACCCATGTGCACGTCGATCGAGCGGTCAAAGGCCTCCAGTTCGCGGCCACGCACGGCTTCCATGATCTGGTCCCGCGTCAGCACACGTCCGGCGCGCTCGGCCAGTGCGGCGAGCAGGTCGAACTGGTAGGAGGTGAGTTCGCAAGGGGCGCCGGACACGGTCACCGTGCGCGCGTCGCGGTCAATCTCCAGGCTGCCAAAGCGCAGCGCCTTGCCATTGGGCGTGGCCGCTTCCACCTTGCGGCGCAGGATGGCGCGGATGCGTGCCAGCAGCTCGCGCGGTTCGAAGGGTTTGGGCAGGTAGTCGTCAGCGCCCAGTTCCAGGCCGATGATGCGGTCCATGGCATCGCCCTTGGCGGTCAGCATGAGCACCGGCACGCTGGCGGCAGCGCCGGGCAAGGCGCGCAGGCGGCGGCAGACTTCAAGCCCGTCAATGTCGGGCAGCATCAAGTCCAGGATCACCAGCTCGGGCGTCTCTCCGGCGGGGGGCTGGGTCAGGTGGTCCAGGCCACTGAGGCCGTCACCGCAGTGGCTGACGGCAAATCCCGACTGCTCCAGGTACTCGGCCACCATGGTGGCGAGGCGGGCGTCGTCTTCGATCATGAGCAGGTTTTGGCGCATGCGCGCAGTCTATCCCCCGGGCGCCGAAAGCGCATGCCCCCCGTTTGTCGCTTTCGTAAAGTTAGGTAAATAGCGCTACCAAATAGATAGCTGCTTGCGCACTATCCATGGGGGCTGGTGCCAGTTTTGATGCGTGATGCCAGCGCCACCAGCAGCAGCACCGGCAGGCCCAGGCAGGCCGTGGCGGTGAAGAACTGGGGGTAGCCAAAATGGTCCACAAACTGTCCGGAGAAGCCGGCCATGAACTTGGGCAAGAGCAGCATCATGGAGCTGAACAGGGCGTACTGCGTGGCCGAGTACTGCACATTGGTCAGCGAGGACAGGTAGGCAATGAAGGCTGCGCTGGCAATGCCGCTGGAGAGGTTGTCGGCCGAGATGACGAAGACCAGCGCCCCCACATCGTGGCCGCGCCCGGCCAGCCAGGCAAACAGCAGGTTGCTGCCTGCGCTCAGTGCGGCCCCCAGCATCAGGACCCGCATCACGCCCAGGCGCAGCGCCAGCACGCCACCCACAAAGGCGCCCAGCAGCGTCATGGCCACGCCATAGCCCTTGCTGATGGCGGCGACCTCGTCCTTGCTGAAGCCCAAGTCCACATAGAAGGGGTTGGCCATGATGCCCATGACCACGTCGCTGATCCGGTAGGTGGCGATCAGCGCGAGGATGAGCACCGCCTGCCAGCGGTAACGGCCCAGAAAGTCGGAAAAGGGGGCAATCAGCGCGCCCTGCAGCCACTCAGCCGCGTTGCGCGCGGGCGGTAGTGCGCGTGCGGCGGGCTCGCGCGAGGCCAGCACGGTCAGCACGCCGGGCAGCATGCTCATGGCCATGGCAAGGTAGGCCGTGCGCCATGCGCTGTATTGGTAGAGGGCGGCATTCGGCGTTTCGGCGCGCGCGGCAATCCACAGCGCACCGGCGCCGGCCCAGATCATGGCCAGCCGGTAGCCGGCTTGGTAGGTGGCGGCAAGGGCGGCCTGGTGCTCGGTGTCCGCCGATTCGATGCGGAAGGCATCCAGCGCGATGTCCTGCGTGGCCGAGCCAAAGGCCACGGCCACCGCGCACCAGACCATGGGCGCCAGGGCCAGGGTGGGATCGGTCAGCGCCATCAGGGTCAGCGCCACCATGATCACGGCCTGCGACAGCAACAGCCAGCTGCGTCGCCGCCCCAGCAAGCGGGTCAGCACGGGAATGGGCAGCCGGTCGACTAGCGGCGACCAGACCCACTTGAAGCCATAGGCCAGGCCCACCCAGCTCAGGAAACCGATGGTGGTGCGGTCTACGCCCGCCTCGCGCAGCCAGAAGCTCAACGTGCCAAACACCAGCAGCAGGGGCAAGCCGGCCGAAAAGCCCAGTGCCAGCATGCGCAAGGAGGCGGGTTCGAGGTAGACCTTGAGAGAGGCCAGCCAGCCGGTGGGGGCTGCCGGGGCGGGGGAAGGGGACGGCTCATGCATGCGGGAATAATACCGAGCATGACATTGCGGTTTTCTTTCCTGGCCCCCCGTGTGCTGACTGGCGTCCTGCTCGGCTTTGCTTTGGGCAGTGCCGTGGCCCAGCAGGCGCGCGAGGGTGTGGAGGTGGGCGGCAACTCGGCTTTCAGCAAGCTGGTGCCGGCTGAGCAGGTGGAGCGTTCAGCGGCCCAGCAGTACGCCCAGATGCTGGCCCAGGCCCGCGCCAAGAACGCTCTGGCGGACACCAATAGCCCCGAGTTGCAGCGCTTGCGCGCCATTGCCAGCCGCATCATCCCCTTTGCGAACACCTGGAATGAGCGGGCACCGGGCTGGAAGTGGGAGGTCAACCTGATCAACTCCAGCCAGATCAACGCCTTTTGCATGCCGGGCGGCAAGATCGCCTTCTACAGCGGCATTCTCAAGTCACTCAAGCTTACCGATGACGAGGTGGCCATGGTCATGGGGCACGAAATCGCCCATGCCCTGCGCGAGCACGCGCGTGAGCGCATGGGCAAGAGTGCGGCTACTGGCATAGGCGCCAGCCTGCTGAGTCAGGTGCTGGGCCTAGGCGACCTGGGCCAGACGGTGACGAACTACGGCGCCCAGCTGCTGACGCTGAAATTTGGCCGCGAGGACGAATCCGAGGCGGATCTGGTGGGAATGGAGTTGGCCGCCCGGGCCGGCTACAACCCGCGTGCCGGTGTCAGCCTCTGGAAGAAGATGGGTGCGGCCAACAAGGGCGCCCCGCCCGAATGGCTGTCCACCCACCCTTCTGGCAATGCGCGAATCGCCCAGATTGAGGCCCACCTTCCCCAAGTGCTGCCGCTGTACGAGCGGGCCCGCAAACCGGTCTCGCCCTGAGCTCAACTAGGTCCTTTGGACTATTGCTGCAGGTGCAGCAGGCCCGGAAAATACAAATACTTACAAATTCGGGGAAGTTATGAAATTGATCGCCAAATTCGCCGGCGCCATGGCTCTCTTGGCCGCACTGGCCAGCCCCGCCGCCATGGCCACCGCGAACCCCACGCTCACCTTCGCCGGTGGTGTGACCAAGAGCCTAGACAACCTGCCCGGCACCTTCAACCCCGTGCTGTTCCCCGGTGATTACAGCGCCTACAACCTGCACAGCATGCAGCAAGGTGCCAAGTTGTTCCTGAGCAGTGTGGCCAATCTGACCTTCACCTTCCTGGGTGAAGAGGCTGCCTTCAACAATGCTTTTGGGGCGTACAAAACTTCCCCCTTGGCCGCTGGTGGCTTCACCAACGACGGCTCTGCCCCCGGTTCCTCGTTCACCCTTCTGTCGGTGGCAGGTGGTGCGCTGCAATTCGCGTTCAATTCCAATCTGGGCTGGAACCTGTTTGCCAACGGCAGCAAGTCCATTGGCATCGTGATGGCGAATGACCATAAGAGTGCATTGCTGCTGTTCAACGACAAGGCGCATGACGGCGACTTCGACGATATGGTGATCAAGGTTGCCATCACCACCCCCGTGCCGGAACCCGAGACCTATGCCATGCTGGTGGCCGGTCTGGCTCTGCTGGGTGCCGTAGCCCGTCGACGCAAACAAAATCAGGCCTGAGCCTCCGGCTTGTCGCCCAATGAAAAGAGCCCTGACGGGCTCTTTTTTATTTTGTGGGCTTAGAGGGTGAACTCGTAGTCCAGCGTGATGGGCGCGTGGTCCGAGAACTTCTCCGTCTTGTAGATCTGGTGGCCGCGGGCCAGCGTGGCCAGGGCGGGTGTGGCGAGGTGGTAGTCCAATCGCCAGCCCACGTTCTTGGCATAGGCTTGGCCACGGTTGCTCCACCATGTGTAGCACTCGTCAGTAGCCGTGGGCTCCAGCTGGCGGTAAACATCCACCATGCCGCCTTCGGTGAGCAGCTTGCTCATCCAGGCGCGCTCCTCGGGCAGGAAGCCGGAGTTCTTCTTGTTGCCCTTGAAGTTCTTGAGGTCGATCTCCTGGTGCGCGATGTTGACGTCACCGCAGAGGATGAAATCGCGCTCCTTGCGCAGGGCCTGCAGGTGGGGGTAGAACTCGTCCAGAAAGCGGAATTTGGCCTGCTGCCGATCCTCACCCGAGGAGCCGCTGGGGAAGTAGGCGCTGATCAGCGAGAGCTTGCGCTTGGGGGTGTCAAAGCGCAGCTCCACATAGCGGCCTTCGGCGTCGAATTCACCGGAGCCGTAGCCGATGCGCACATCGCTGGGCGTGTGGCGCGTATAGACGGCCACGCCCGAGTAGCCCTTTTTCTCAGCAAAGTGGAAGTGGCCTTGCAGGCCGCTGAGCTGCTCGAATTTGCCTGCCACGTCGGCCGCCTGGGCCTTGACTTCCTGCACACAAATACAATCGGGCCGCGCCGTGGCGAGCCAGGCTTCCAGCCCCTTGCTGGTGGCCGAGCGGATGCCATTGAGATTGAGACTGCTTAATTTGAACAAGGAAACCCCCATGTCGGACCGAGACCCATTGGCCCAGGAATTTGTGCAATTTGCTGTGGAATGCGGGGTGCTGCGCTTTGGCGAGTTCAAGACCAAGGCCGGCCGCATGAGCCCCTATTTCTTCAATGCCGGCCTGTTTGACGACGGGGCCAAACTGGGCCGGCTGGCCGAATTCTATGCCCAGCGCCTGCTGGCCAGCGGTATCGAATTCGACATGGTGTTTGGCCCGGCCTACAAGGGCATTCCGCTGGGCGCTGCGGTGGCGATCGAACTGGCCCGCAAGGGTCGCAACGTGCCCTTTGCCTACAACCGCAAGGAAGCCAAGGACCATGGCGAAGGCGGCACCCTGGTGGGCGCGCCACTGAAAGGCCGTGTGTTGGTGATTGACGACGTGATGTCCGCTGGCACTGCCGCGCGCGAGTCCATCGCCATCATCCAGGCCGCCGGGGCCACGCCGCACTCGGTCTGCATTGCGCTGGACCGCCAGGAAAAGGCCACTGAAAACGGCCAGGACGTGCCCTACAGCGCCGTGCAGTATGTGCGCAACCAGCTCGGCCTGCAGGTTTGCGCAATTGCGAAGCTGGGGGATTTGATGCAGTATCTGGCGTCGCGCAATGCTTCGGGGTCGGACAGTGACCACCAGCGCGTGCTGGCCTACCGCCAGCGTTACGGTGTGGACGAAGGAGACGCATGAGGATTCAACACTGGCTGGCCGCAGGGGCCATCACGGTCCTGGTGGCACCGTTGGTCATGGCCCAGTCGCAGCAACAGGGCGGGGTGTACACCTGCGTGGATGCCAAGGGCCGCAAGCTCACGGCGGACCGCCCCATTGCGGACTGCATCGACCGCGAACAGAAGATCCTCAACCCCAGCGGTACGGTGCGTGCCAAGGTGGGGCCGTCGCTGACCGCGCAAGAAAAAGCCGATCAGGAGCAAAAGGAAAAGCGGGAGCTGGAAGAGCGCAACCGGCAGGCCGAGGAAAAGCGCCGTGACCGCGCGCTGCTGACCCGCTATCCCGCCAAAGCCGTGCATGACCAAGAGCGGGCCGATGCGCTGGCCCAGATCGAGGCCGTGTCCAAGGCTGCGTCCACGCGCCTCAGTGAGCTGGTGCGGCAGCGCAAGGCGATCGACGAAGAGATGGAGTTCTACAAGAAGGACCCGACCAAGGCTCCCGCTTATGTGCGCCGCCAGCTGGAGGAAAACACCCAAAGCCAGAGCGTTCAAAAGCGGTTCATCGCCGACCAGGAAGCCGAAGCGCGGCGCCTGAATGCGCGCTTTGACGATGAGCTCGTTCGCTTGCGTGAGCTTTGGGCGCAGACGGGGCCCGCCGGCAAGTAGTGCGCTTCCATACACCAAAGAAAAAGGCCTCACACGAGGCCTTTTCTCATGGGCAAATGGGCATCACGCCAGCTTGCTGCGCAGCAGTTCGTTGACCTGCTGCGGATTTGCCTTGCCCTGGCTGGCCTTCATGATCTGGCCGACCAGCGCATTGAGCGCCTTGTCGTTGCCGGCCTTGAATTCGGCGACGTTTTTCTCGTTCTTGTCGATGACCTGCTGCACGATGGCCTCCAGTGCGCCGGTGTCGTTCATCTGCTTGAGGCCCTTGGCTTCGATGATGGCATCCACGTCGGTCGCGCCTTCCCACAGCGCATCAAACACCTGCTTGGCGGCGCTGTTGGAAATGGTGCTGTCAGCAATACGGGTCACCAGCTGGGCCAGTGTCTGGGCTGACACGGGTGCCTGCTCGATGGACAGGTCCTGCCCATTGAGGCGGCGCGCAAGTTCGCCGGTGATCCAGTTGCTGGCCAGCTTGGCCTGGCCGCTGGCCTTGGCAGCTGCTTCAAAGTAGTTCGCCAGCGCCAGGCTTTGTGTGAGCTGGGTGCTGTCGTATTCGCTCAGGCCATAGCCGGTCGCAAAGCGCTCGGCCATGACGCGTGGCAATTCGGCCATTTGCCCGCGTACATCCTGCACCCAATGCTCCGAAATGCATAGCGGAGGCAGATCCGGGTCGGGGAAGTAGCGATAGTCAGCTGCGTCTTCTTTGGTGCGCATCGCGCGCGTCTCGCCAGTGTCGGGGTTGAACAGCACCGTGGCCTGCTCGATGGCGTGGCCGTCCTCAATCTGTTCGATCTGCCAGCGCACCTCGTAGTCGATGGCCTGCTGCATGAACTTGAAGCTGTTGAGGTTCTTGATCTCGCGGCGGGTACCCAGCGGGCTGCCGGGCTTGCGCACCGAGACGTTGGCGTCGCAACGGAAGGAGCCTTCCTGCATATTGCCATCGCAGATGCCGATCCAGGTGACGATCTTGTGCAGTTCCTTGGCATAGGCCACGGCCTCGGCACTGGAGCGCATGTCGGGCTCGGTCACGATCTCCAGCAGCGGCGTGCCGGCGCGGTTGAGGTCGATGCCACTTTGGCCGATGAAGTCCTCGTGCAGCGACTTGCCGGCGTCTTCTTCGAGGTGGGCGCGTACCAGACGCACAGTTTTCTTTTCGTCGCCGAGGAAGAAGTCAATCTGGCCGCCCTGCACGACGGGAATTTCAAACTGGCTGATCTGGTAGCCCTTGGGCAGATCGGGGTAGAAGTAGTTCTTGCGCGCAAAAATGCTGCGCGGCGCAATGTGCGCGCCAATGGCCAGACCGAACTGGATGGCGCGTTCAACGGCGCCCTTGTTCATCACAGGCAAGGTGCCTGGCAGTGCCAGGTCCACCGCGCAGGCCTGCGTATTGGGTTCGGCGCCAAAGGCGGTGCTGGCACGCGAAAAAATCTTCGACTGGGTGGAGAGCTGTGCGTGCGTCTCAAAGCCGATGATGACTTCGTAACCCTGCACCAGCGGGCCTGTCGGGCGACCCTGTTGTTGCGCTTCAAAGGTGTTCACTGTCTCGCTCATGTTCAGAATCCTGCGGGCTTGGCCAGGTGGTAATCGGTGGCTTGCTGGAAGCGGTGCGCCGCATTGAGCAGGCGCGATTCCTGGCAGTAATTGCCCAGTAGCTGCATGCCGATGGGCAGACTACCCTGTCCGAAGCCCACGGGAATGCTCATGCCAGGCAGGCCGGCCAGCGACCCCGATAGTGTGAAGATGTCGGCCAGGTAGTTGGCCACGGGGTCGTCGGATTTTTCGCCGATTTTCCAGGCCACGGTGGGGGCCACAGGGCCGGCGATGAGGTCGCAATCCTTGAAGGCGTTCTGGAAGTCGTCGGCAATCATGCGGCGGATCTTCTGCGCCTGCAGGTAGTAGGCGTCGTAGTAGCCGTGGCTCAGCACATACGTGCCAATCATGATGCGGCGTTTGACCTCGTCGCCAAAGCCTTCGGCACGCGTCTTCTTGTACATGTCGGCGAGGTCGCCATAGTCCTTGGCGCGGTGGCCGAACTTGACGCCGTCGAAGCGGCTCAGGTTGCTGGAGGCCTCGGCCGGCGCAATGATGTAGTAGACCGGGATGGAGAGCTCGGTGCGCGGCAGCGTGATGGGCACGAGCTTGGCGCCCAAGGCTTCGTATTGCTTGAGCGCGGCATCCACGCTGGCGCGCACATCGGCGCTCAGTCCTTCGCCAAAAAACTCCTTGGGCACACCGATGCGCAGGCCGGCTATGGAGTCCTGCAGCTTCAGCGTGAAGTCTTCAGCGGGTACATCCAGCGAGGTGGAGTCGCGGTCCGGGTCTGGGCCGCACAGCGTCGAGAGCAGCAGCGCACAGTCTTCGGCGCTGCGCGCCATGGGGCCGGCCTGGTCCAGGCTGGAGGCAAAGGCCACCATGCCGTAGCGCGAGGCGCGTCCATAGGTGGGCTTGATACCGGTGATGCCGCAGAACGCGGCAGGCTGGCGGATGGAGCCGCCGGTGTCAGTGCCGGTGGCCGCAGGGGCCAGGCGCGCCGCCACGGCGACCGCGCTGCCACCTGACGAGCCTCCGGGAATGCGGGTGGTATCCCAGGGGTTGCGCACGGCTTGCACCGTGTCGCTACCCACGGGCGCAATGGCGGTGTTCTCGTTGCTGGAGCCCATGGCGAACTCGTCGCAGTTGAGCTTGCCCAGCGTCACGGCGCCGGCCTGGGCCAGCTTGTGGACCACGGTGGCATCAAAGGGCGAACGGTAGCTCTTGAGCATGCGCGAGCCCGCGGTGGTGGGGAAGTCGCGCGTGACGAAGATGTCCTTGTGCGCAATCGGCAGGCCTTCCAGCGCACCGGCGGTACCGGCGGCAATGCGAGCATCGGCTGCGCGCGCCTGGGCCAGCGTGGCCTCGGTATCGGTGGCGACAAAGGCGCCTAGGGCGGCGTGGGCCTGGCCGCGTTGCAGGAAGTGCTGGGCCGCTTCAACGGCGCTGAGCTGCTTGTCGCGCAGGGCCTGGGTCAGCTCCCGCACGGAGAGGTCGTGCAGGGCGGTTTGGGAGAGGGAGGTCGACATACGGAAATCTTGTTGTTCTGGGATTTATTCGATGACCTTGGGCACCAGGAACAGGCCGCGCTCCACGGCCGGTGCGCTTTGCTGGTTGGCTTCGCGCTGGTTGGGCTCGCGCACCGCGTCTTCGCGCAGGCGCAGTGCCACGTCCTGGATGGCGGCCACGGGGTGGGCCAGCGGCTCCAGGCCGGTGGTGTCCACGGCGCGCATGGCTTCCACAATGCTGAAAAAGTCGTTCATCTGGGCCTGCAGACGGTCGGTTTCGGTCGCCGTCAGCTCCAGGCGGGCCAGATTGGCAATGCGGGCGATATCGGAAGATGTCAGGGACATGGGTGTAGAAAGGGTTGAAACCAAGGGTAAATCGTGCCCGGCGGGGGGCTTTTGCACGAGTTATTCACAGGCGATGGGGTATTATCCTGCCTTTGGCAAAAGCGCCGCGGTAACGCGGAATTTGACGCCAAACTGACAAATTTGAACTGCTAAAACCACGGTGACGGCCGGCCGAAGTGCCCGTCGTGCCTGAGAGGATACGTAATGCTTGGAGCTCTCCGTCGGTACATCTCCACCGACTTGGCGATTGACTTGGGTACCGCCAACACCCTGATTGTGGCCCGCGGACAGGGCATCGTCCTCAACGAACCCTCGGTGGTTGCCATCCGCCACGAAGGCGGTCCCCAGGGCAAAAAGACGATTCAGGCGGTTGGCAAGGAAGCCAAGGCCATGTTGGGCAAGGTGCCCGGCAACATCGAAGCCATCCGCCCCATGAAGGACGGCGTGATCGCCGACTTCACCGTCACCGAGCAGATGCTCAAGCAGTTCATCAAGATGGTGCTGCCCCGTGGCGTGCTCAAGCCCAGCCCCCGCATCATCATCTGCGTGCCCTGCGGCTCCACCCAGGTGGAGCGCCGCGCCATCCGCGAATCGGCACTGGGCGCCGGTGCATCGGACGTGTACCTGATCGAAGAACCCATGGCCGCGGCCATCGGTGCGGGCCTGCCGGTCTCCGAAGCCTCGGGCTCCATGGTCGTGGATATTGGTGGCGGTACCACCGAAGTCGGCGTGATCTCCCTGGGCGGCATGGTCTACAAGGGCTCGGTCCGCGTGGGCGGCGACAAGTTCGACGAAGCCATCATCAACTACATCCGCCGCAACTACGGCATGCTGATCGGCGAGCCCACGGCCGAAGCGATCAAGAAGCAGATCGGTTCTGCCTTCCCCGGCTCCGAAGTCAAGGAAATGGAAGTCCGTGGCCGCAACCTCTCCGAAGGTGTTCCCCGCAGCTTCACCATCTCCAGCAACGAAATCCTGGAAGCCCTGACCGACCCGCTGAACAACATCGTGTCTGCGGTGAAGAACGCGCTGGAACAAACCCCGCCCGAACTCGGCGCCGACATTGCCGACCGCGGCATGATGCTGACCGGTGGTGGTGCGCTGCTGCGTGACCTGGACCGCCTGCTGGCCGAAGAAACCGGCCTGCCGGTGCTGGTGGCTGAAGATCCTCTGACCTGCGTGGTGCGCGGCTGCGGCATCGCACTGGAGCAGATGGAGCGACTGGGTTCCATTTTCACCAGCGAGTAACTTCGGTTCAGCGATGCCCGTACCATGCCATTAGGTACGCTGGACAGAGATCCTCCCCCCTTCTTCCGCCAGGGCCCTTCGGCCCTGTCCAAGCTGGCCGTCTGCAGCGCCCTGGCGCTGTTCCTCATGGTGGCGGACGCCCGCTTCAAGATGATGCAGCCCCTGCGCGTGGTGCTGGCCACGGCGCTCTACCCGGTGCAGTGGCTGGCCATGCAACCGGTCGCGCTGGTGCAGGCGGGCGCCACCTACTTCACCACCGTGGCCACGGCCGAATCGGCCCAGGAAGAGGCACGCAAGAAACTCAGCCTGCAGTCCCAACGCGCCAACCAGGTCGACCAGCTCGAGCTGGAAAACACGCGCCTGCGCAAGCTGCTGGACCTGTCACCGCGCCTGGGCGCACCGTCCAAGGCAGCCCAGGTGCTGTACGACGCCGCGGACCCTTTTACCCGCAAGGTGCTGATCAACAAGGGCCTGTTGCAACAGGTGGCACTCGGCTCCCCGGTGCTGGATGAGCTGGGTGTGGTGGGGCAGGTCACACGCGTGTATCCGGCCATGAGCGAGGTGACCCTCATTACCGACCGCGACCACGCGATCCCCGTGCTCAATGCACGCACCGGTGCACGTGGTGTGGCGTTTGGTGATACCTCGACCCACGCCGATGCGCTGGAGCTGCGTTACATGGCTGCCAATGCCGATGTCGCGGTCGGCGACTTGCTCACCACCAGTGGCGTGGATGGCATTTACCCTGCCGGTCTGCCGGTGGCACGGGTGGAGAAGGTGGAGCGCCAGGTGGATGCGGTGTTTGCACGCATCTACTGCGTGCCGCTGGCGCTCGTGTCGGGCACCACGCATGTGCTGGTGCTGGACCCGCTGTCGGCCCAGATTGCGCCGCGCCCCGAGCCTGACCCGGCGACCGCGACTGTCAAGGGAGGTCGCCGATGATCATGCGCCCGGGCCAGCAGCTGCTGCTGCCGGCCAACCCGCTCTTCATTTGGACCAGCCTGGTGGCGGCCCTGCTGCTCAATATGTTGTGCAACATGGGCCTGTGGGGGCGTGCCGCTTGGGCGCCCGACATGCTGGCCGTGGTGCTGGTGTTCTGGACGGTGCATCAGCCGCTGCGCGTGAGCATAGGCGCGGCTTTCTTCTTTGGCTTGCTGATGGATGTGCACCAGGGCGGCCTGCTGGGTCAGCATGCCATGGCCTACACCGGCCTGAGCTTTTTGGCCATCACTGTGCACCGCCGTCTGCTGTGGTTCAGCGTGCCTTCGCAAGCGGCCCAGGTGTTCCCGCTGTTTGCCGTGGCCCATGCACTGGAGCTGGTGCTGCGCCTGGCCGGTGGCGGCACCTTCCCGGGTTGGTGGGTGCTCTTGGCGCCGGTGCTGGAGGCCGCGCTGTGGCCCGTGGCCAGCGTCGTCTTGCTAGCCCCGCAACGCCGCGCGCCCGACCCCGACGCGAATCGCCCCCTATAGACATGGCCCCCGCGCTCTTCGCTTCGCGTAATTCGCTGCCCCCCAAGGGGGGGCGCGCGCCTTGGGGCGGCCCGGCGGCGCGCTTGCGCGCATGACCGAACTGCGCAATGTCCAGGCCGATCTGGCCCGTTTCCGCACCCGTGTGTTCGTGGTCAGCGTGGTGGTGGTGTGCTGCTTTTTGCTGCTGGCCGCACGCCTGGTCTATCTGCAGGTGGTGCGCCATGAAGACCTGCGCGCCCAGGCCGAGAGTAACCGCACCTCCATCGTCCCCATCGTGCCCAACCGGGGCCTGATTGAAGACCGCAATGGCGTGGTCCTGGCCACCAACTATTCTGCCTATACGCTGGAAGTGACGCCCTCCAAAACCGATGGCGGTGTGGAGAGGACGATTGACGAGCTCGCCAATGTGATCGACATCACGCCGCGCGACCGGCGCCGTTTCAAGAAGCTCATGGAGGAATCCAAGAACTTCGAATCCCTGCCCATCCGCACCCGCCTGACCGACGCCGAGGTGGCCCGCTTTGCGGCGCAGCGCTTCCGCTTCCCGGGGGTGGAGATCAAGGCCCGGCTGTTCCGCAACTATCCCTATGGCGAGCTCGCCAGCCATGTGATCGGCTATATCGGTCGCATCAACCAGGCGGAGAAGGAAAAGATCGAGGACAGCGAGGATCAAGCCAACTACCGCGGTACCGAGTACATCGGCAAGCTGGGCGTGGAGCAGAGTTTTGAGCAGACCCTGCACGGCGTGACGGGTGTGGAGCGCATCGAAACGTCAGCAGGTGGCCGTGCCGTGCGCAAGCTCGCCAGCAATCCGTCCACACCCGGGAATGGTGTGATGCTGTCCATCGACATCAAGCTGCAGAAGCTCATCGAGGACATGTACGGCAGCCGCCGTGGCGCCCTCGTGGCCATGGACCCCAAGACCGGCCAGGTACTGGCCTTTGTGAGCAAGCCCACGTTTGACTCCAACCTGTTTGTCGAAGGCATTGACCAGGAAAACTGGCAGATGCTCAACGAATCCATCGACAAGCCCCTGCTCAACCGCGCGCTGCGTGGCACCTACCCGCCGGGCTCCACCTACAAGCCCTTCATGGCACTGGCGGCGCTGGAAACCGGCACGCGCACGCCGCAGACCCTGATCAACGACCCCGGCTTCTACATGTTCGGCGGCAACCGCTTCGGCAGCCCCGAGAACGAGCGTGGCGGCATCATGGACATGCGCCGCGCCATCGTGGAGTCCAGCAACGTCTACTTCTACTCCCTGGCCAACGAACTCGGCGTGGACACCATGCACGACTTCATGAAGCCGCTGGGCTTTGGCCAGTTGACCGGCATCGACATCAATGGCGAGGTGCGCGGCGTGCTGCCCAGCCAGGAGTGGAAGCGCAAGTACTACAAGCGCCCCGAGCAGCAGAAGTGGTACGCGGGTGAAACCATCTCGCTGGGCATTGGCCAGGGCTACAACAGCTTCACCATGCTGCAGATTGCGCAGGCCGTGTCTACGCTGGCCAACAACGGGGTGAAGCACAAGCCGCAACTGGTGATCGCCACCCAGGACGCGACTACGCGCGTGCGCACCCCGGTGCCGCCCGAGCCGCCGGTGGACCTGGGCTACAAGCCCGAGAACATTGCCGTGATCCGCAACGCCATGGTCGGCGTGACGCAGGGTGGTACCGGCACGCGTGTGTTTGCGGGCGCAGGCTATCTGTCGGGCGGCAAGACGGGTACGGCGCAGGCCGTGAGCCTGGGCAAGAACCAGAAGTACAACGCCTCCGCCATGGAAGAGCACCAGCGCGACCACTCGCTCTATATCGCCTTTGCGCCCGCCGACGACCCCAAGATTGCGCTGGCAGTGATTGTGGAGAACGCGGGTTTTGGTGCCGCCTCGGCCGCGCCCATCGCGCGGCGCGCCTTTGACTACTGGTTGTTGGGTCAATACCCCAGCGAGGAAGATCTGGCCGCCGTGAGCAAGGGCCAAGCCACGGCGCCCATCGGCAAGCCACGCCGCGCCGAAGACATCCCCTGGCCACCGGCCACGCCCACGCGCTGAGGCGCCGGCGCTTCCGTCAGACGCGCAAGAAGGCGTCGTAGCTGGTCTTGAGAATCAGGGCCGTGACCACGAGGATAAAGACCCCCCGCACAAAGCCCGTGCCGTGCTTGAGCGCCAGATGCGTGCCAGCGACGCTGCCCACCACATTGGCTACTGCCATGACCACGACAAAGTGCCACCACACATGGCCCTTGAGCGTGAACAGCAGCAGGGCTGCGAGGTTGGAGGCGGTATTGAGTAGCTTGGCGCTGGCTGATGCGTTGAGGAAGTCGTAGCCCAGCAGGCGCACCAGCAGGAAGACAAAGAAGCTGCCGGTGCCGGGGCCGAAGAAGCCGTCGTAGAAGCCGATGGTCAAGGCCACACCGCAGGTGGCCAGGGTTTCGCGGTGGCCGGCAAAGCGCGGGGCATGGTGGCGACCCAGGTCTTTCTTGGCCAGCGTGTAGCCCAACACCAGCACAAGCACCAACGGCAGTGCCTTGCGCAGGTATTCGGGCGACACCACGGTCACCAGCCAGGCACCGCCCAGGGCGGCGGCGAAGCACACGACTGCCGCGGGGCCCAGGGTCTGCCAGCGCAACTGCACTTTGCGGCTGTATTGCAGCGTGGCCATGGCCGTGCCCCACACGGACGCGCCCTTGTTGGTGCCAAACAGCGTGGCGGGGTGGGTTTGCGGGAAGACGGCAAACAGCGCGGGCACTAGTACCAGGCCGCCGCCGCCTACGATTGAATCAATGAAACCGGCCAGCAGCGAGGCCAGTGTGACGATCAGCATTTCCATGGGGGAGATTGTCGCATTCCGGGTTTGCTATGAAATCAGGAGCTGTTTGCGTACATTCAACGGGGGCTAGGAGCCAAAACGGCATAAAAAAAGCACCGGGGTTTCCGGTGCTTTTGCAATCTGCATCGTGGTGTGCAGGGTTTGTAGTTCGTTCTTAGCCGTCTCCTCGGCGTCGTTTCAAGCTTGGTCTTGCAGACCTCGCAGTTGCTGTCAGGTCTGCGTTGACATGCAATGTAGCCGCCCTCGCTGGCCGTCGGCATCAGGACAAACCCTCTAACGTGTCAGTCCGCCGCGTCTTCGGCAATCCACTGCGCGGCCTTCTCGGCAATCATCAGCGTGGGCGAGTTGGTGTTGCCACTGGTGATTAGCGGCATCACACCTGCGTCCACCACGCGCAGTCCGGCCACGCCACGCACCTGCAGCCGGCTATTCACCACGGCCAGGGGATCATCCTCGCGTCCCATCCTGGTTGTGCCCACGGGGTGGAAGATGGTGGTGGCAATGTCGCCGGCCAGTTGCGCCAGTTCGGCATCGCTCTGGAACTGGGTGCCGGGCTTGTACTCCTCGGGCTGGTATTTCTGCAGCGCAGGCTGGGCCACGATGTTGCGCGTCACACGCAGCGAGTCGGCGGCGATCTTGCGATCTGCCTCGGTGCTCAGGTAGTTAGGCGCAATCGCGGGCGCGTCCTTGAAGTCTGCCGTCTTGATCTGCACCGTGCCACGGCTGCTGGGGTTGAGGTTGCAGACGCTGGCCGTGAACGCGTTGAAGGTGTGCAGGGGCTGGCCAAAGGCATCCAAGCTCAGGGGCTGCACGTGGTACTGCAGGTTGGGATGCGGCTGGGCCGGGTCGCTGCGCGTGAAGGCGCCCAACTGGCTGGGCGCCATGCTCATGGGGCCGCTGCGCTTGAGCGCGTACTCCAGCCCGATCTTGGCCTTGCCCCACAGGCTGTGCGCCTGGGTGTTGAGCGTGGGCGTGTTCTTCACCTTGAATACCGCGCGGATCTGTAGATGGTCCTGCAGGTTGGTGCCCACGCCTGGGGTGTCTTGCAGCACCGGCACGCCACGCGCCTGCAGCAGCGCGGCCGGGCCCAGGCCCGAGAGCTGCAAGATCTGCGGGCTGCCCACGGCGCCCGCACACAGCAGCACCTCGGCGCGCGCAGTAACCGTCACCATCTCCTGCCCGGTCCAGACCTGCACGCCGGTGCAGCGCAGGCCGGCTGAACCTTCGCTCTGGGGCTCCAGCACCAGCTTGGCCACCTGGGCGCTGTTCCAGAGTTCAAAGTTGGGCCGGGCGTAACACATGGGGCGCAAAAAGGCCTTGGCTGTGTTCCAGCGCCAGCCGGCTTTCTGGTTCACTTCGAAGTAGCCCACGCCTTCGTTGTGGCCGCGGTTGAAATCGTCGGTGGCAGGAATGCCGGCCTGGGTAGCGGCCTGGGCAAAGGCGTCCAGCACATCCCAGCGCAGCCGCTGTTTCTCCACCCGCCATTCGCCGCCGGCCTGGTGGTAGCGCAGCACCTTGCGGTAGGCGGTGCCGCTGTCGTGCAACAGGGGCGAGGGCGTTCCCTTTGCGCCGTGCAGGGCGCTGGCGCCCTTGTGATGGTCTTCGTGCAGCATGAAGTAGGGCAGGCTATTCTCCCAGGTCCAGCTGGCGTCGCCGGTGAGCTGGGCCCACTGGTCATAGTCGCGCGCCTGGCCCCGCATGTAGATCATGCCGTTGATGCTGCTGCAACCGCCCAGCGTCTTGCCGCGCGGGTAGCGCAGGCTGCGGCCGTTGAGGCCGGCTTCGGGCTCGGTGTGGAACAGCCAGTCGGTGCGCGGATTGCCGATGCAGTAGAGGTAGCCCACCGGGATGTGGATCCAGTGGTAATCGTCCTTGCGGCCGGCCTCGATCAGCAGCACGCGCTTGGAGGCGTTGGCGCTCAGGCGATTGGCCAGCAGGCAGCCCGCAGTGCCGGCGCCGATGATGATGTAGTCAAACGTGGTCTCGCTCATGCCCCATGGTAAAGGGGGAAGCTAGCCGCAAGCTGACGGGGTTTCCCTGTGTTGGGCGGCGTTTACAGCAGTAGGAAACACAGGCAGGCCACCACCGTGGGCGGTAGCGCTCCCAGCAGCAGGCCGCCAGCGCCAATCGACTGGCCTTCAAAGCCGTTGCGCAGCAGCGCTGCACCGGCCGGGTTGGGCGCGTTGGCAATCACCGTGAGGCCGCCTCCGGCCACGGCACCGGCCACCAGCATGTATTTAGCCTGGTCGGAGATGCCGACGATGAGCGAACCCAGATAGGTCAGCGCGGCGTTGTCCGTCACCGCCGTGAGGCCCAGCGCACCAAAGAACAGGGCCGTGGGCGCCAGGCTCTCCACAATCGGCTGCAACCACCACTGCTGCATGCCGCCCAGCACCACCAGGCCGGCCAGGAAGAAGCCCACCAGCAGCCCTTCCTTCAGGATCAGCGGGCTCTGGAAGCGCGCATAGGCCTGGGTGTAGCCCAGAAAGAACAGGAACAGGCCGAGGAACAGCACCGGGTGGTGCGCCAGCACCACCACGCCCACCAGAAAGGCCAGATGCACCGCGCTCACCACCCAGGGTACATGTGCCTCATGGCCTGTTTGCGCGGGCGAGGGCAGGGCGCGCAGCGGCTTGCGCAGCAGGGCCACCACGCCGGTCGCGTTGACCAACACGGCCAGCGCCGCCTTCCAGCCCAGGTGGCTGGCCATAAAGGCCGTGTCCCATTGCCAGGTGCTGGCCACCATGAGCACGGGGGGCGCCGCGTAGGCGGTGAGCGTGCCGCCGATGGAGATGTTGACGAAGAGCACGCCCAGCGCCGCGTACTTCAGGCGCTCGGGCATGGCGGGGGTGAAGAGCAGGGGGGCGAGCAGCAGCGCGGCCAGGGTCATGGCGGCGGGTTCGGTCACCAGCGAGCCCAGCAGTGGCACCACCGCCAGGCCCAACCAGGCCAGCGCCAGCGGCAGGGGCAGGGGTAGCAGGCGGGCCAGCCCGCGCATGCTGCGGTTCACCACCTCCAGCACCGGGCGCGACGCTGCCACCACCATCACCACGCAGACAAACAGTGGTTCCGTGAACTGGCGCGACTCGGCATAGGCAATGGCCGGGCCGCTGCCCGCCAGCAGCGCCATGCAGGCAATCAACACAAAGGCCCAGAAGCCAAACACCACCTCCACCTCGCCCAGCAGGTGGAACAGGCCCGCGTGGCGCGGATGCCGGTGCGCCAGCCGCTCAAAGAACTTGGCGCCAAAGGTGTGCAGCAAGGCCAGGCCGAAGAGCACGGCGGCGATCTGGTGCATGGGGTCGCTGTGGAGCAGGGAAGTGTTCATCGTGTGGGGCCGGACCGTCCGGCGTGGTGGTGTGCTGCGTGGGTGCGACGGGCGCGGGGCGATGGCAGAGGGGTCTCCGGGTGGGCTATTTTGCTTGCAATTCCTTGCGGGTACGATGCGGACCTTAACCACTCTCCGAATTCCCCCGTGGAGGACAGCACCCCCCGCCTCGAACTGCGCACCGATGCACCGGCCCCGGTGTTGCGCCTGCTTGGCCGCTGGACGGCGGACCAGTTGGCGGTGCCGGCAGTCTGGCAGGGACTGCCCGCGCGCCTGCAGCAGGCCCGCAAGGATGCAGAACTGCACTGGGATGTGAGCACGCTGCAGCGTCTGGACCACACCGGCGCACAGGTACTCTGGAATGCCTGGGGCCGCCAATGGCCCGCGCAGGTGCAATTGCTTCCGCAGCAGCGCGCCATGCTGGAACGTGTGGCCCGATTCACCACCACCACGCCGGCGCCCGAACCCAGCTCCTGGTGGACACTGTTTCTTGCGCTGGGCCGCCAGATCATGTCGGTGGAGCAGCACCTGGCCGGTGCGGTGCGCCTGCTGGGCCAGCTAGTGCTGGACTTGCTGCGCCTGGTGCGCCATCCGCTGCATGGCCCCTGGCGCGATGTGTCCAGCCACCTCTACCGCATTGGCGCCACCGCCATGCCCATCACGGCGCTGGTGGGCTTCCTGATTGGTGTGGTGCTGGCCTACCTGATGTCGCAGCAGTTGCGGCAGTTTGGGGCCGATGCCTTCATCGTCAACATCCTGGGCCTCTCGCTGATCCGCGAGCTGGGGCCGGTGCTGGCGGCCATCCTCATTGCGGGGCGCTCAGGCTCCACCATCACCGCGCAGATCGGCGTGATGCGCGTGACCGAGGAGCTGGACGCCATGCGCGTGCTGGGCATTGCCAAGGGCTTTCGCCTGGTCATGCCGCGCACCCTGGCCATGGCGCTGGCCATGCCCCTGCTCTCGGTCTGGACCACGTTGGCCGCCTTGCTGGGCGGCATGCTGGCAGCGGACTTGGCCATGGGCCTGACGCCGGCCTATTTCATCACGGCGCTGCCCAAAACGGTGCAGATTGTCAACCTCTGGCTGGCCCTTGCCAAGAGCATGGTGTTTGGCGTGATGATCGCGCTCATCGCCTGCCACTACGGCCTGCGCATCAAGCCCGATACCCAGAGTTTGGGCGAAGGCACCACCGCCTCGGTGGTCACCTCCATCACCGTGGTGATCCTGGTGGATGCGCTCTTCGCCGTGCTGTTCAAGGGGGTGGGCATATGAGCGTTGCCGCCCCGGTGGTGCAGATCGACAAGCTGTGGTCGGTATTCCGCACACAAGGCGTGCCTGCCGTCATCCACCAGGACCTGGATCTGCAGATCGCGCGTGGCGAGCTGCTGTCCATCGTGGGCGGTTCTGGCAGTGGCAAGACCGTGTTGTTGCGCCAGATGCTGGGGCTGGAAACGCCGGCACGCGGCAGCGTGACCGTGCTGGGCCACCCGGCCTCCGAGCTGGGCCGTGCCGGGGCGGCCAGCCGTGTGGGCATGCTGTTCCAGCACGGCGCCTTGTTCTCGGCTTTCACGGTGCTGGAGAACATTGCTTTCCCGCTGCGCGAGCTGGGGACTCTGCCGGCCGAGCTGGTGCGCGAGGTAGCCATGGTTAAGCTGCAGATGGTGGGCCTGGATGCCCGCCACGCCCACAAGATGCCGGCCGACCTGTCGGGTGGCATGGTCAAGCGCGTGGCGCTGGCGCGCGCGCTGGTGATGGACCCGCAGTTGCTGTTGCTGGACGAGCCCACCGCTGGCCTGGACCCGGACAGTGCCGATGGCTTCTGCGCGCTGCTGCAAAGCCTGCACCGCGAGCTGGGCCTTACGGTGGTGATGGTCACGCACGACCTAGACACGATTTTCGAGCTCAGCACGCGGGTGGCCGTGGTGGCGGACAAGCACGTGGTGGTCAACGCGCCGCCGCGTGTGGTGGTGGGCTTTGAGCACCCCTTTGTGAACGATTTTTTCCGCGGCGGACGCGGCCACCGGGCGCAGGCCCTGTTGCACCCGCCCCCGGATGGCGTGTAGAAAGACAGACTTATGGAAAACAAATCGCATGCCCTGGCCGCCGGCGTCTTCGTGCTGGTGGTGGCTGCGTTGCTCGCGGCGCTCGCGGTGTGGCTGACGCGTGATACCACCGAGCAACGCATTTTTGAGATCTCCAGCCCAGAAGGTGTGACTGGTCTGCAGCCCCAGGCGGCCGTGCGCTACAAGGGCGTGCTGGTGGGCCGCGTGACGGACATTGCGTTGGACAGCGTGACCCGCGGCAACGTGCTGCTGCGCATTGCGGTCAACGAGCAGGCACCCATCACCCAGTCCACCTTTGCCGTGCTGGGTTTTCAGGGCGTGACCGGCCTGGCCTTTGTGCAGCTCGACGACAAGGGCGAGAAGCCCGAGCCCCTGGTGGCCACGGGCGACAGCCCGGCCCGCATCCCCATGCGCGTCAGCATGATCTCGCGCTTTACCGAGCAGGGCGGCAACCTGCTGACCCAGATGGAACAGGCCAGCACGCGGGTGAACACCCTGCTCGACGCCCAGAACCAGAAGGCCCTGATGAATGCCATCCAGCAGATGGGCCAGGCCGCCACCAATGTCAGCCTGCTCGCGCAGCGGGCGGACAAGGTGTTGGGCGTGCAGGGCGAGGCCACGCTCAAGAGCATGCAGGCCACCTCCGAGCGTCTGGGCGCCAGCGCGGATTCGGTGCGCACCTCGGCGGCCGAATTCCAGCGCATGTCGCGCCGCATGAACGAGCCCGGCGGTACGCTGGACAAGGTGGCCCAGAGTACCGAGGCGCTGGCCCATACCAGCCGCCAGGTCAACGCCCAGCTACTGCCCCGCCTGAGCCGTGCCACCGACGACACCGCCCGCACCTTGCGCCAGGTGGGCCGCGCGGCCGATACAGTGGGCGACAACCCGCAGTCCCTGATCTGGGGCAAGGGGCAGGCCGCCCCCGGCCCCGGCGAGCGCGGTTTTGTGGCGCCCGCTGCCACCGCGGCTGCGCCCTGATGTTTTGACGGATCTTCTGTTGCTATGAAAATACTAGCTGCTTGCGCAGAATCGACGGGGGCTAGAACCCTGATTGGCATATTGACCGCGCTGAGCCTGGGCGCCTGCGGCAGCCTGCCCAGTGCGCCCGCACCCATGGCCGTGGCGGTGTACGACCTGGGGCCGGGGCAGGTGCAGGAGCAGCCCAGCAACCGCATGGCGCCCCTGCCGGCGCTGGCCCTGAGCGATGTGCTGGCGCCCAGCGCGCTGGACACGCTGCCCGTGGTCTACCGCCTGGGCTACAGCGACAGCCAGCAGCTGCGCCCCTACGCCCATGCGCGCTGGAGCATGCCCCCGGCCCAGTTGCTGCGCCAGCGCGTGCGCGAGACCCTGGGCCAGCGCCGCGCGGTGCTCAACCCGGCCGATGGCCTGCTGCTGCCGCGCGACACGCTGACCCTGCGCTTGGAGCTCGAAGAGTTCAGCCAGATCTTTGATGCACCGGGCAGCAGTGCCGGCGTGCTGCGCCTGCGCGCCACCCTGACGCATCCCCAGCATGGCACGGACGCCCTGTTGGCCCAGCGCAGCTTTGTGTTGCGCGAGTCGGCGGCCAGCGCGGATGCCGCAGGCGGTGTGCGCGCCCTGACCGCTGCGGTGGACAGCGCGGTGCAGCAGCTCGACCAGTGGTTGCAGCAGGTCCAGGCCAGCCTGCCGCCTCCCCCTTCGCCACCCCAGCGCTGAGGCCCTGTGCCCGATCTGCTCGAACTCACGCAGCTGCCGCTGTTTCCACTCAATACGGTGCTCTACCCCGGGGGCAGCCTGCAGCTGCAGATCTTCGAGGTGCGTTACCTCGACCTCATGGGCAAGTGCCACAAGACCGGTGCGCCCTTTGGTGTGGTGGCGCTGACCCAGGGCAGCGAGGTGCGCCGCGCCGACCCTGGTTCGCCCAGCGGCGACGGCTTTGCGCAGGAGAGCTTTGTCGACATCGGCACGCTGGCCACCATCACCGAGTTCTCCTCGCCCCAGGCCGGGCTCATGCTGCTGCGCTGTACGGCGGGCGAGCGTTTCCGCATCACGCGGCGCAGCCGCATGAAACATGGGCTCTGGGTGGCTGACGTACAGACCCTGCCGCCGGATGTGTCCACGGCCATTCCTCCAGACCTGCAACTGGTGTCCCAGGCGCTGCAGAACGTGATTGCGCAACTGCGCGCGCGTGGCAGCGAGCTGCCGGTGCCTTTGATGCCGCCCCACCAGTTTGAGGACTGCGGCTGGGTGGCCAACCGCTGGTGTGAGCTGCTGCAGCTGCCGGCCGAGCTCAAGCAAAGCCTGATGCAGCTGGACAACCCGCTGCTGCGGCTGGAGCTGGTGGGCGACTTCCTGAGCCGCTCCGGCATCCAGGTCTGAGCCGGCCTCAGCCGGCCAGCACCGGGAACAGCTTGGTTAGCCCGTCGGTCATCACCTCCACCGCCAGCGCCGCCAGGATCAGACCCATGAGCCGGGTCATCACATTGATCCCGGTCTTGCCCAGAAAGCGGGCAATCGGCTCGGCCAGCGAGAAGCAGATGGCCGTGGCCAGTGCCACCACCACGCCGTAGCCCACCAGCGCTGTGGTCTGCAACACGGTCTTGGCCTTGTCCGCATAAATCACCACGGTGGACATGGTGGCCGGGCCGGTCAGCAGCGGAATCGTCAGCGGCACCACGGCAATGCTGGCGCCCATGGCGGCCTTCTCGGCGCCGTCCTGCATCTCGTGGGTGTTGGTCTTGGCCTCGGCCGGCTGGGCGTTGAGCATGTTGAGCGCACTGGTCAGCAGCAACATGCCGCCGCCCACCTGGAAGCTCGCCAGCGAGATGCTGAAGAACGCCAGGATCTGCAGGCCCAACAGCGCGCTGATGGCAATCACCACAAAGGCGCTGAAGGCCGAAACCCAGACCGTGTGCACGCGCTGCTCCTGCGTGAAGCCCTGGGTGTAGTGGATGAAGAAGGGCACGATGGCCAGCGGGTTCACGATGGCCAGCAGGGTGATCAGCGGTTTGAGGTCCATGGGCGTGTCCTGGTGTCCGGGGGATGGGGTGGTCGCATGGTAATGCAGCCACGCCGCGGTGTGGGTTTTCCAAAACAGGCTACAAAGCCCTTGTTCAACATTTCCTGCCACTTCCCGGGAGGTTTTATGCGTCCGGTCCATCCCCTGCGTCTGCTGGTTCTGGTGTTTGCTGCTCTGGGGGCAAGCGGCAGCCGTGCGGTTGACTATGTCGGCCCCCTGTTCGACGCCCACCTGCACTACAACGTGGAGGCACAGCAGCCCCACCCCATTCCCGATGTGCTGGCGCGCATGGAGCGCAATGGCGTGCGTGTCATCGTGGCCAACTCGCGGCCCAACGACGGTACGCGCGCGCTGACCGAAGCGCAGGATCTGACCCGGGCGGCCGGCGTCACCGTGGTGCCACTGGTGCGCCTCTACCGCAACCGGGACGATTACAGCAGCTGGTTTCAGGACCCGACGATCTTTGACATGGTGCAGGCCGAACTGGCCCGTGGTACGGCGGCGGGCCCCTACCGCGGCATTGGCGAGTTCCACCTCTACGACAGCGCCAACGCACGCGGCCCGGTGGCACAAAAGCTCATGGCCCTGGCCGACCAGCGTGGCCTGGTGGTGCTGGCCCATGTGGACGATGCGGCCGTGGATCTGCTCATGGCGGCCACCCCCTCGGCCGGCCAGCGTACGCGCCTGATCTGGGCGCACACCGGCATTGGCGGCCCGCCGGTGGCCCGCGTGCGCGAACTGCTGGCGCGCTACCCGGCACTCATGGGCGAGCTGTCCTACCGCCCCGGCCTGACCTGCGAGACCCCGCAGGGCGGCACGGTACTGTGCCCCGAGTGGCGCGCACTGCTGCTGGACTACCCGGACCGATTCCTGCTGGGCTCGGACACCTGGATCAACCCGCGCTGGCAGTACTACGACGCGCAGATGCAGGAGTACCGCCGCTGGCTGGGTGATCTGCCGCCCGCCGTGGCGCGGCAGGTGGCCTGGGAGAACGGGGCGCGCCTCTTCGGCTTGCCGCTCGCCCCCTGAGGGTGCCGTGGCCTAACGCCCGCCAGCCACGTCCAGAATCGCGCCCGTGGTGTAGCCAGCTGCGTCGCTCAGCAGCCAGACGATGGCGTTGGCAATCTCCTGCGCGGTGCCGGGGCGCTGCATGGGAATCTGCGAGGCCAGACGCTGCGCGCGGTCGGGCTGGCCGCCGCTGGCGTGAATGTCGGTGTCAATGACGCCGGGGCGCACCGCATTCACGCGGATGCCCTCGTCTGCCACCTCGCGCGCCAGACCCACGGTGAAGCTGTCGATGGCGCCCTTGCTGGCCGCGTAGTCCACATACTGGCCGGGTGAGCCCAGCGTGGCCGCCACGCTGGAGAGGTTGACGATGGCGCCACCCTCACCGCCATGGCGCGTGCTCATGCGGCGCACCGCCTCGCGCGCGCAGACCATGCTGCCCAGCACATTGGTCATCAGCATGCGCTGCAGCCGCGCGGTGGACATGGCCTCCACGCGGCAGGCCACATCGACCACGCCGGCATTGTTCACCAGCGCCTGGATGCGGCCCAGCTTGGCGTCCACCTTGGCAAACATGGCCAGCACCTGGGCTTCGTCGGCCACATCGGCCTGCACGCTGATGGCGGTGCCGCCGCCGGCGCGGATGCTGCGCACCACCTCGTCGGCAGCCAGCGAGTTGTCGCGGTAGTTCACGGCCACGGCGTAGCCGGCCTGGGCGAGGGAGAGGGCAGTGGCGGCGCCAATGCCGCGGGAGGCGCCGGTGATGAGTGCGATGGGCTGCATGGCGCCATGGTAGCGCGCTGCGTTTTGGGGTATGTTTGCGCCCATGCTCAATACCGAAACCTTTGCCGCCTACTGGTCCGGTCCGGTGGTGGATGCCAACATTTTTGTGTTCCTGCATCTGCTGGGCGCACTGGCGCTGGGCTTGATGGTGGGCTACGAGCGCTCGTACCACGGGCGCGCGGCGGGCATGCGCACCTACGGCCTGGTCTGCATGGCGTCGGCAGCGCTGGCCGTCATGGGCGGCTACTCGCACTTCTGGTACGGCGGCATGAGTACTACGCTGTTCAGCAATGGCGACCTCTCGCGCGTGATGCAGGGCATCCTGACGGGCATCGGCTTTCTCTGCGCCGGCGTCATCATGAAAGAGGGTTTCAACATCAGCGGACTGACCACGGCGGCTTCGCTGTGGGCGTCTTCGGTCATCGGCATCCTGGTGGGCGTGGGCCTGTATGTGGCGGCCATCGCGCTGGCCATGCTCAGCGCCTTTTGCATGGTCTGGGTGTCCCGGCTGGAGAGCTGGCTGCCCTCGCGCCAGGCCGTGGCCATACGCCTCACCTTTGACCCGGGCTACCGGCCGGTGGAGGCCGCGCTGCAGTCCATGGCGCATGAGCGTGGCTACGACATTGCAGGCGGTTCCATCGTCATCTCCATGGAGGGTGGTGCGGTCACCTGGAGCTTTGTGGCCGTGGCACGCAGCCGCAAGAAAATGGCCCCGATCTCCGACTTGGCCTCCGAGATGGGCCTGTTCCCCGGTGTGCAGCGCTTCCACGTGGCGTACGCACGCAACTGATTTTTCTTTCCTTTCTTTCAGGAGTTCCTATGGGTATGTCGATGCAAGGATGGGCGCGTTCGCTGCGCCGTGCGGGTGTGATAGCGGCGCTGCTGGCCTGCGGCTGGGCGCAGGCCCAGAGCGGCCCGGTGCGCCTGTTGGTGGGCTTTCCGCCCGGTGGCGGTACCGACGCGATTGCGCGCACGCTGGCCGACAAGCTCAAGGACCAGCTGGGCATGCCCGTGGTGGTGGACAACAAGGCCGGTGCCGGCGGCCAGCTCGCCGCGCAGGCACTCAAGGTCGCCGCGCCCGATGGCCTCACGCTGTTCCTCACGCACGACCACACCATCTCCATCCTGCCCCAGGTGGTGAAGAACCCCGGCTATGACAGCGCCAAGGACTTTGTGCCCGTGGCCGGCTTTGCCACCTTTGTGAACGCGCTGGCCGTCTCGGGCGGCACGCCGGCCCGCTCGGTCAACGAATATGTGGCCTGGGTCAAGGCGCAGGGCGCAGGCAAGGGCACCGTGGGCGTGCCCGCGCCGGCCTCCACGCCCGAATTCCTGGTGGGCGTGATCGGCAAGAAGTACGGCCTGGACCTGGTGGCGGCACCCTACCGTGGCAGCGCCCCCATGATGGCCGACATGCTGGGCAATCAGATCGCCGCCGGCACCGGCTCGGTGCCCGATTTCATCGAGAACCACAAGGCCGGCAAGATCCGCGTGGTGGCCGTACTGGGCGCGCAGCGCCAGGCCATCCTGCCTGACGTCCCCACCTTTGCCGAACTGGGTCTGCACGGCTTTGAAGACCTGCCCTACTACGGCATCTTTGCGCCCGCGGGCACGCCCAAGGCGGCCATCGACAAGTTCTCCGATGCCCTGGCCAAGGTGCTGGCCCAGCCTGATGTGAAGGAGCGTCTCACCGCCATGGGCCTGACGGTGGGCTTCATGGATGCAGCCGCGCTGGGCAAGCGTGAACAGGCCTACACCAAGGTCTGGGCCAAGCTCATCAAGGACAGCGGGTTCGTCGCGCAATGAGCTCCGAGTTCATCACCCTGACGGCGGCCGATGGCCAGAGCATTCCCGCTTTCGTGGCGCGCCCGCAGGGCACGCCGCGTGGCGGCATCGTGTTGCTGCAGGAAATCTTTGGCCTCAACGCCCACATCTGCGCCGTGGTGCAGGGCTATGCCGACGAGGGCTATCTGGTGGTGGCGCCTGCCACCTTCCACCGTGTGCAGGCGGATGTGGAGCTGGGCTACACGCCGGACGACGTGAAGGCTGGCGCTGCCCTCAAGGCCGCGGTGGAGGCCCTGCCTGCACCCGGCGCGCTGCAGGACGTGCAGGCCGCCGTGGACTGGGTGGCCCAGGCGGGCAAGGTGGCGGTCATGGGCTATTGCTGGGGCGGCTTGCTGACCTGGCGTGCCGCCTGCCTGTTGCGCGGTGTGGCAGCGGCCGTGCCCTACTACGGCGGCGGCATGACCACGCCCGCCGAGGCCGCGCGCCAGCCGCAGTGCCCGGTGCTGGCCCACTTTGGCGAGCAGGACCACGCGATTCCGATTGAAGGCGTGCACGCCTTTGTGCAGGCGCATCCGGATGTGCGGGTGGAAATCTACGCCGCCCAACACGGCTTCAACTGCGACCACCGAGGCGCCTACAACGCCGATGCGGCGAAACTGGCGCGCGAGCGCACGCTGGCCTTTCTAGCGCAGCAGCTGGGGTAAGGGCAGGGCGCTGGCCCGGCCGGGTCAGCGCTCCGAGCGTGCGAGGTAGCGCTTGCGCCAGAAGAACATGGCCAGCGCAATGGCCGTGATCACCATGGCGCCCAGGGCCCACCAGAAGCCGTTCTGGCCATGGATGAAGGGGATGAACTCGAAGTTCATGCCAAAGATGCCGGCAATCAAATTCAGCGGCAGGAAGATGGCGGTCAGCACCGTCAGCGTGCGCATGATGTCGTTCGTGCGGCTGCCCTGCACGCTGAAGTGCATCTGCACCGCCGTTTCCACGTTCTGCTCCAGCCGGCGCACGTGGTGCACCACGCGTTCGATGTGCTCCAGCACGTCGCGGCTGCGCACTTGCAGCAGCTCGCGCTCGCGCGCATCGGCCGGGTTGGTCGGCTCGGGCCAGGTCTTCACGGCTTCGATCCAGTCCTGCACGCTGGAGCGCTGTTCCTCGCAGATGTCGTCGAGCTGGTGCAGCGCCATGCGCGCGTCCAGCAGCGAGCTCCAGTTGCTGAAGCGTGTGCGCGGGCTCAGCAGCTCGGTCTGCCAGTGGTCCAGTTGCTGGGTCAGTTCCTTGCGCAGCGCCAGGTAGCCGTCCACCATGTGGTTGACGATGCGCAGCATCAGGTCGGCCGGGCTGGTGGCCACGCGGGCGCCAGCGGCGCGTGCCTCCTGGCTGGCACTTTGCAGCAGCTTGGCGGCGTAGGCGTCGCGCACCGCGCAGTCGGTGGGGTGCACAGTGAGCAGCACGCGGTCAAACACCGCAAAGCCCACGGGGCTGGTGTCGATGCGTCGCAGGATGGGCGGGCCGCCGCGCCGGGGCTCGGTGTTGAGTGGCTGGCCCGGGTGCTCCATGTCAGTGGGCCGGCTGCCGGCGGCCAGGCGGCGAAACACCAGCACGTCGTACTGCGAGGTGTAGTCGTAGTGCGAGGGCAGCTGGTTGTTGATCAGGTCCGACACATGCAGGTCCACCAGCTGCGTGCCGCACAGGGCCTGCAGCGTCGCCTGCACCTCGGCCTGCGCCACCTCGAACTCGCGCCGCGCACACGCCACCCACACATAGCCTTGCGCCGGCATGCCCTGCGCCTGCAGTTCGGCCAGGGTCTGGCCTTCGCTCACGCTGTGGGGCTGGATGTGGAAGATGCGCATGGCCGTCCAGTTTCTAAGTAAAAGGTGACTCCAGCCCGCGTGGAATGTGCGCGAGCAGCTCCTGTTTTGATAGTGTCAGCTGCGCAGCGCCTTGGCCGCGTCGATCGCAAAGTAGGTCAGCACGCCGTCCGCTCCGGCGCGTTTGAAGGCCAGCAGGCTCTCCAGCATCACGGCGTCGTGGTCCAGCCAGCCGTTTTGTGCGGCGGCCTTGAGCATGGCGTACTCGCCGCTCACTTGGTAGGCAAAGGTGGGCACCTTGAACTCGTCCTTCACGCGGCGCACTACGTCCAGGTAGGGCATGCCGGGCTTGACCATCACCATGTCCGCGCCCTCGGCAATGTCCATGGCCACTTCGCGCAGGGCCTCGTCGCTGTTGCCGGGGTCCATCTGGTAAACCTTCTTGTTGCCCTTGCCCAAGTTGCCGGCGGAGCCCACGGCGTCACGGAAGGGGCCGTAGAAGGCGCTGGCGTACTTGGCGCTGTAGGCCATGATGCGCGTGTGCACCAGGTTTTCGGCCTCCAGCGCCGCGCGGATGGCGCCAATGCGCCCGTCCATCATGTCGCTGGGCGCCACGATGTCCACGCCGGCACGGGCTTGCGTCAGCGCCTGCTGCACCAGCTGGGCCACGGTCTCCTCGTTCAGGATGTAGCCGTTCTCCTCGGGCCGGGTGTCGGGCAGGCCGTCCTGGCCGTGGGTGGTGAAGGGGTCCAGCGCCACATCGGTCATCACGCCCAGATCGGGAAATTCCTTCTTGAGCGCCCGCACCACGCGCGGCACCAGGCCATCCGGGTTCAGCGCCTCGGCGCCGTCATAGGTCTTGAGCGACTGGTCCACCACCGGAAACAGCGCCATCACCGGAATCCCCAGCTTCACGCATTCTTCGGCCACGGGCAGCAGCAGATCCAGGCTCAGGCGTTCCACGCCGGGCATGGACGCAATCGGCACGCGCTGCTTATGCCCGTCCACCACGAACACGGGGTAAATCAGGTCGTGGGCAGTGAGGGCGTTTTCGCGCACCAGATTGCGGGTGAAGCTGTCACGGCGCAGGCGGCGGGGCCGGCCGGCGGGGAAGGGGGCGTAAGGGGTGGAGCGGGTCATGGGGAAAATTGTGCCTGATTCCGGTGCCCCAGCCGACTCCTGACCATGGAGTCAGTCTTGTACACAATGCCGCAGTAATTAACGGGGACTTTACAAAAAATAGCTTGTCACGCCGCCGCAACATTGTTAAATTTCGTTCCGGGTAGCTTGCTACCCCCCGCTTTTCCTCCCTGAGCGGGGCCTTGATGTGTGACAGCAAATAGGCTTACCACCCCAGCCGTGTGCTGGGGTTTTTTTTGCCTGTACTTTTTGCTTCTCCTCTTTCGCTGGTGCGGGATGGGCGGACGTTTTGCTCCGTGTCCCCCGGCCTGCGGCCTCCTCCTTTACCTGCGCAAAACGTCCGCCCATCCCGCACCGGAGGTGTTGCGCGCGCCAGTACCAGCGACTGCACAATTTGCCGCCGGGCCGCCCCAAGGCAAATTAGCCCCCCTTTGGGGGGCGGCGACCCGCACAGCGGTGGAGCGTGGGGGCTACACTTGCTCATGCTCTGGGTCAAAGCCTTTCACATCGTCTTCGTGGCCAGCTGGTTTGCCGGTCTGTTCTATCTTCCCCGCATCTTTGTGAACCTCGCCTTGGTACCCCCAGGCTCCGAGGCAGAGCGCACACGCTTGCTGCTCATGGCGCGCAAACTGTTCCGATTCACCACTCTGCTGGCCGTACCCGCCGTCGCCCTGGGCGCCTGGCTCTGGCTGGGCTACGGCATCGGGCGCGGCCCGGGGAATGGCTGGATGCATGCCAAGCTCTTCATGGTGTTATTGGTGGCGGGCTACCACCACGGCTGCGGCGTACTGCTGCGCAAGCTCGAAGCCGGCACGCTGCAACGCAGCCATGTCTGGTTTCGCTGGTTCAATGAAATTCCGGTGCTAATGTTGACCGCCATCGTTGTGCTGGTGGTGGTCAAGCCCTTCTGACGTCCGACATGCACAAATCTGCTGCATGGCCGCTGGCCTGGCTCTACGCAGGTTTGGTGTTCTATGCCAGCTGCTATCCCTTTTTGGACTGGCGTGACCAGGGCATTGCGCCCTGGGAGTTCCTGTTTGCGCCCATGCCGCGCTACTGGACGGGGTTTGACGTCGGCATCAACGTGGTGGGCTACATCCCGCTGGGCGCCTTGCTCACCTTGGGCGCCCTGCGCAACCGGCGCAGCCGCCACCCGGTGCTGTGGGCCGTGCTGTTTGGCACCTTGCTGTCCCTGGCGATGGAAACCCTGCAGAGTTACCTGCCTGCGCGCGTGCCTTCCCGCGAGGACTTTGCCCTCAACGCGCTGGGCGCGGCTCTGGGCGCCAGTGCAGCCCTGCTGCTGGAGCGGTTGGGGGCCATAGACCGCTGGAGCCGGGTGCGCGCGCGCTGGTTTGTGCCGCATTCGCGTGGTGGGCTGGTGCTGCTGGCCCTGTGGCCGGCAGCCTTGCTGTTTCCTGCGCCGGTGCCGCTGGGCCTGGGGCAGGTGATGGAACGCGTGGAGCTGGCCCTGGCCGAGTGGCTGGAAGACACGCCGTATCTGCACTGGTTGCCCACCCACGTCAATGCGCTCACCCCGCTGGCGCCGGGGACCGAAATGCTGTGTGTCGCGCTGGGTCTGCTGATTCCCTGCTTGCTGGGTTTTTGCATCGTGCGGCCCTGGCTGCGGCGTCTGGCCTTGGTGGTGGTGGTGGCCCTGCTGGCGGTGGCGGTGACCGCGCTGTCCGCCGCGCTGAGCTGGGGGCCGGGCCATGCCTGGGCCTGGCTGGACCTGCCTGCGCGGACCGGCTTGCTCCTGGGCACTGTGTTGGCGCTGGGGCTGGCCTTTGTGCCCTGGCGCGGTGGGGGGGCGCTGGCGCTGGTGGCGCTGGGGCTGTACATCAGCCTGCTCAACCAGGCGCCCGAGAGCCCCTATTTCGCCCAGACCCTGCAGGAATGGGAGCAGGGCCGCTTCATTCGCTTCCACGGCCTGGCGCAGTGGCTGGGCTGGCTCTGGCCGTACGGCGCGCTCGTGTATTTGCTCGCACAACTGGGGCGGCGCGGCGAGGAAAACTAAAATCCCAGGATGACCGACGCCACCGCCCCCCAAAGCTCTTATTACGAGCGGCACATCTTTTTCTGCCTCAATCAGCGCGCCAACGGTGAAGACTGCTGCGCCCAGTACCAGGCACAGGAAGCCTTCGACCACTGCAAGCAGCAGGTCAAAGCGGCCGGCCTGTCGGGTCCGGGCAAGGTGCGCGTCAACAAGGCCGGTTGTCTGGACCGTTGCGCCGCCGGCCCGGTGGCGGTGGTCTACCCCGAAGCGGTTTGGTACAGCTTTGTGGACAAGCAGGACATCGACGAGATCGTTGAATCCCACCTCAAGAACGGCAAGGTGGTGGAGCGCCTGCTGACGCCAGCTCATCTGGGTCGTTAAGCACAAAATGTGTTTCTAGCCCCCGTAGATAGTGCGCAAGCAGCTATCGTATTGATAGTGAATCCATGAACGCTTCGACCGAAAAATTCACCCTGAATGGTCCCGCCGGCGCCATCGAGGGCTTGCTGGACCTGCCGGCGGAAGGCGTGGTCGTGCGCGGCACCGCCGTGATCGCCCATCCCCACCCCCTGTTTGGCGGCACCATGGACAACAAGGTGGTGCAGACCCTGGCGCGGGCCTTTGTGCTGTCCGGCTGGCGCGCGGTGCGCTTCAATTTCCGTGGCGTGGGCGCCAGCGCCGGCGTCTATGACGAAGGCCGCGGCGAGCTGCAGGACTTGCTGGCCGTGGTGGCGCACAGCGCTGCTGAAGGTCCCTTGGCACTGGCCGGCTTCTCCTTTGGGGCCTTTGTGACCAGCCACGCCGTCGCCGCGCTGGCGGCGCGCGATCCGCAGGCCGTGGTGCTGGTGGGAACGGCTGCCAGCCGCTTCACGGTCGCCCCCGTGGCGCTCGAGTTGCACGAGCGCACCCTGGTGCTGCATGGCGAGGCCGACGACACCGTGCCCCTGGCCGATGTGATGGCCTGGGCCCGGCCCCAGACCCTGCCGGTGACCGTAGTGCCCGGAGGGGGACATTTCTTTCATGGACAATTGCCGCTTCTGCGCAGTCTGGTGGCGCGCCATCTGCGCACCGTGTGAGCTTTTTCTTCTCTCTATCCCTCCCATGAAATCCTTTATTGCGGCCTTGCTGGCCTCTCTGAGCTTGGCCGTTGCCGCCCAGGCCCCCCAACCCCCGGAAATTGCCGCCCGCGCCTACCTGCTGGTGGATGTGACTGCCAATCAGGTGCTGGCGGCCAAAGACCCCGACATGGCGGTGGAGCCCGCGTCCCTGACCAAGCTGATGACGGCCTACCTGGTGTTTGACGCCTTGCGCAGCAAGAAGATCGACTTCAAGCAGACCCTACCGGTCAGCGAACGCGCTTGGAAGATGCCCGGCTCGCGCATGTTCATCGACCCCAAGATGCAGGTGCCGGTGGAAGACCTGGTCAAGGGCATGATCGTGCAAAGCGGCAACGACGCCACCATGGCCCTGGCTGAAGGCGTGGGCGGCACGGTGGAGCGCTTTGTCCAAATGATGAACGACCAGGCCAAGGTGCTGGGCATGAAGAGCACGGGGTACAAAAACCCCGAAGGCCTGACCGAACCCGGCCACATCACCACGGCGCGCGACCTGAGCATTCTGGCGACGCGGCTGATGTCCGATTTTCCCGAGTACGTGCATTTTTATGCCATCAAAAAATACCGGTACCCCGGTACACCCGCAGCCAATGACAGCAACCGCAACTTGCTGCTGTTCCGCGATCCGACAGTCGACGGCCTGAAAACCGGCCATACCGATGCGGCTGGCTACTGCTTGGTGGCGACTGCCAAGCGCGACTTCCCGCATCTGGCCTCTGCTGGCGCCCCCGCCGGTTCGGCCGCTGCGGCGGGCAGCCGCCGCCTGCTGTCCATCGTGCTCGGTGCCGACAGCGAGAACGCTCGCGCCAACGAGTCGCAGAAGCTCTTGAACTGGGGCTATACCGCCTATGAAGCGGTCAAGCTCTTCGATGCCAAGCAGGCCGTGGTGACCCCCAAGGTCTGGAAGGGCAGCAGCTCCGAGGTCAAGGTCGGCCAAAACCGCCCCCTGATCGTCGCGGTACCGGCCGGTACGGCCAGCCGCCTCAAGACCGAGCTGGTGCGCAACGAACCGGTGGTCGCCCCTGTGGCGGCGGGCCAGCAACTGGCCACCCTGCGGGTTCTTGCTGCTGATCAGCTTGTTGCCGAAGTGCCGCTGGTGGCCCTTGACCGGGTCGAGCAGGCCGGAATCCTGGGTCGCGCCTGGGATGGTTTGCGCCTCTGGATTCGCTAGGCAGCTACGCCTTGCGTGTAAACCCTTGATCTGATACATTAGAAGGCTTTTCGGAATTTCCGAAGGGATTCACGTTTTCGTAATTTCAAACGTTTAGGGACGTTTTTCAATGCCAACCATTAACCAACTCGTGCGTCAAGGCCGTGAGGTCGAGACCATCAAGTCGAAGAGTCCTGCGATGCAGAACTCTCCGCAGCGTCGCGGTGTGTGCACCCGTGTGTACACCACGACTCCCAAGAAGCCTAACTCCGCTCTGCGTAAGGTCGCCAAGGTGCGCCTGACCAACGGTTTTGAGGTGATCTCCTACATCGGCGGTGAAGGCCACAACCTGCAGGAACACAGCGTGGTGCTGGTTCGCGGCGGTCGTGTCAAGGACTTGCCCGGTGTGCGTTACCACATCGTCCGCGGTTCGCTGGACTTGCAAGGCGTGAAAGACCGCAAGCAAGCCCGTTCCAAGTACGGTGCCAAGAAGCCCAAGGCCAAATAAGCCCTGTCGCTTTCAAGCTAATTCGGTGCTGTTTCCTGCGTGGCGCAGGCAAATGGCGAAGTGACCCGATGTCCGGGTCGAGTAAGTGAGAGTCTTATTGATTAACTCTCGCGGCCCCGCAAGGTGCCAACTGAAGCAAATGAGGTGAAATATGCCACGTCGTCGCGAAGTCCCTAAACGTGAAATCCTGCCGGATCCCAAGTTCGGCAATATCGAGCTGTCCAAATTCATGAACGTGATCATGGAAGGCGGCAAAAAAGCGGTTGCAGAGCGCATCATTTACGGCGCCCTGGACCTGATCCAGAAGAAGCATCCTGACAAGGATCCCCTGGAAGCCTTTACCGTTGCCATCAACAACGTCAAGCCCATGGTGGAAGTGAAGTCCCGCCGCGTCGGTGGTGCCAACTACCAGGTGCCCGTGGAAGTGCGTCCCGTCCGTCGTCTGGCACTGTCCATGCGCTGGATCAAGGAAGCCGCCCGCAAGCGTGGCGAAAAGTCCATGGCCCAACGTCTGGCCAACGAAATGCTGGAAGCCACCGAAGGCCGTGGCGGCGCCATGAAGAAGCGTGACGAAGTGCACCGCATGGCAGAAGCCAACAAGGCCTTCTCTCACTTCCGTTTCTAAAAACGGACCCCGCGGCTTTCAAGCAGTGGGGTCATTCCTGCGGTGCCATCGCGCCGTCATCCGGATGACTCACACTTTGGAAGCCGCCTGCCGCCGCTGCGTTGTGCAGCGGGCGGTCAACAGAATCTGATCAACCAAGGATCCATCATGGCACGCACTACTCCCATTGAGCGCTACCGCAATATCGGTATCTCTGCGCACATTGACGCCGGCAAAACCACTACCACCGAGCGTATTCTTTTCTACACCGGCGTGAACCACAAGATTGGTGAAGTGCACGATGGTGCGGCTACTATGGACTGGATGGAGCAAGAGCAAGAGCGCGGTATCACGATCACCTCTGCTGCGACTACCTGCTTCTGGAAGGGCATGGATTCTTCCTTCCCCGAGCACCGCATCAACATTATCGACACCCCCGGACACGTGGACTTCACGATTGAAGTGGAGCGTTCCATGCGCGTGCTCGACGGCGCTTGCATGGTGTACTGCGCTGTGGGCGGCGTGCAGCCCCAGTCTGAAACCGTGTGGCGTCAGGCAAACAAGTACAAGGTCCCCCGTCTGGCTTTCGTGAACAAGATGGACCGCACCGGTGCCAACTTCTTCAAGGTTGTGGACCAAATGAAGCTGCGCCTTAAGGCCAGCCCTGTGCCCATCGTGATCCCAATTGGCGCCGAAGAAAACTTCACTGGCGTGGTTGATTTGCGCAAGATGAAGGCCATCATCTGGGACGAAGCGTCCCAGGGCATGAAGTTCACCTTCGAAGACATCCCCGCTGACCTGGTGGAAACTGCCAAGGAATGGCGCGAAAAGATGGTCGAAGCCGCTGCTGAAGCGTCCGAAGACCTGATGAACAAGTACCTGGAAGAGGGTGAGCTGAGCGAAGAGGAAATCACCGCCGGCCTGCGCGCACGCACCATCGCTGGCGAAATCCAGCCCATGCTGTGTGGCACCGCGTTCAAGAACAAGGGTGTGCAGCGCATGCTGGACGCCGTGATTGAACTCATGCCTTCTCCTCTGGACGTGAAGGCCATCAAGGGCTTTGACGAAGACGAAAAGGAAATCACCCGCAAGGCGGATGACAACGAAAAGTTTGCTGCCCTGGCATTCAAGCTGATGACCGACCCCTTCGTGGGCCAGTTGACCTTCGTGCGCGTCTATTCCGGCGTGCTCAAGAAGGGTGACACCGTGTACAACGCGGTGCGTGGCAAGAAGGAACGTATTGGCCGTATCGTGCAGATGCACGCCAACAACCGCGAAGAAGTGGAAGAAATCCGCGCCGGTGACATCGCTGCTTGCGTGGGCTTGAAGGACGTGACCACCGGCGAAACCCTGTGCGATCCCAATGCCGTGATCACACTGGAGCGCATGGTCTTCCCTGACTCCGTGATCCGTCAGGCCGTGGAACCCAAGTCCAAGGCCGATCAGGAAAAGATGGGTATCGCTCTGAGCCGTTTGGCTGCAGAAGATCCTTCCTTCCGCGTGCAGACCGACGAGGAATCCGGCCAGACCATCATTGGTGGCCAGGGCGAGCTGCACCTGGAAATCATTGTGGACCGCATGAAGCGCGAATTCGGTGTGGAAGCCAACGTGGGCAAGCCCCAGGTGGCCTACCGCGAAACCATCCGCAAGAGCGTGTCCGATGTGGAAGGCAAGTTCGTGCGCCAGTCTGGTGGTAAGGGCCAGTACGGCCACGTCGTGCTGACCGTGGAGCCCAACGAAGCCGGCAAGGGCTTTGAGTTCGTCGACGCCATCAAGGGCGGCGTGGTGCCTCGCGAATACATCCCTGCAGTGGAAAAGGGTGTGATCGAAGCCCTGAACCAGGGCGTGCTGGCTGGCTACCCCGTGGTGGACGTGAAGGTCACGCTGACATTCGGTTCTTATCACGATGTGGATTCGAACGAAAACGCGTTCAAGATGGCCGCCATCTTCGGTTTCAAGGAAGGTTGCCGCAAGGCCAACCCCGTGATTCTGGAGCCCATGATGGCCGTGGAAGTGGAAACGCCTGAAGACTACGCCGGTAACGTGATGGGCGACTTGTCCTCCCGCCGCGGTATGGTGCAAGGCATGGACGACATGGTCGGTGGCGGCAAGGCCATCAAGGCAGAAGTGCCCCTGTCCGAAATGTTTGGCTATTCCACCACGCTGCGCTCGATGTCGCAAGGTCGTGCCACGTACACGATGGAATTCAAGCACTACGCTGAAGCCCCCCGCAACGTGTCCGAAGCCATCATGGCTGCGCGCGCGAAGTAATTTTTTGTTGTCTGCGACGGTGTGCCGCCCTGTTCCCGTGCGGGGCGATTCAGCAACACCGTGCAGACGTAAAACCACTACACGGGATATTGCTCTTTAAGGATTGAAAAATGGCAAAAGAAAAATTCACACGTACCAAGCCGCACGTCAACGTGGGCACCATTGGCCACGTGGACCACGGCAAAAC
>NZ_JBXAOD010000004.1:0-376566 GCF_058802405.1 Rhodoferax sp. GW822-FHT02D07 | reverse complement strand
GGAAGGCGTCGCACTCAGGGAAACGAACGAAGCAAAGGGATAGCGGTGGCGCGAAATGCGTTAGGGATCGTTACCCGAATGGGCCAAGACCTTGGGCTTGGTCACGTAGTGATAGAGCCCGGTGGCGAAGCCAAACGCCCTGCACCCAGTACACCTACTGCAAACAAAACTACTTCATCTGCCGCTAAAATGTTCGCTATAAAAACGATAGCATTAGCTACAAAAACAATAGCACGCGCTACAATAACGATAGCGGCCCGACATGATTTAGGGGAAAAATTGAACTACGGTTATGCGCGAGTTTCAACGTCGGAACAAGAAACCAGCCTTCAAATTGACGCCCTCCGAGCTGCTGGAATTAAGAAAATTTTTGAAGAAAATTGCTCTGGAGTTGGCCCACGTCCACGCCTTCGCGAAGCCATTGAAACCGTTGGTGCTGGTGATGTTTTAGTTGTCTGGAAAATTGATCGAATTGCGCGAAGTCTCGGCGATCTGTTGTCAATTTTGGCCAAGCTAAAAAGGGCTGGCGCTGCTATTCGCTCACTTACAGAACCCATCGATACATCGAGCCCGATTGGTGTTTTCACCGTTCAAATTCTCGGTGCTGTTGCTGAACTTGAGCGCTCAATAATTCGTGAGCGCGTCATGGCTGGTCAAGCTGCTGCAAGGGCTCGCGGCAAAAAATGGGGTGCACCTCGCCAGATAGATACAGAGTCCGAGCGCGAGCTCGTGACTATGTATTTATCTGGCGACTACACGATTCAGGAGCTGGCGGACATTTGGGGAGTGGGCTACGGCGTTGCGCGTGGCGCAGTACTTCGAGTGTGCAACCCTCGAAGCGCCTACCTGTCGAGGGTGCGCGGACTTCCGATTGAGCGTCGGTAAGTACAATTTCAGCATGTTGAAAGCAGCACGAATTCTAGTCAGACACCTTGCCCTTGCCCTCAGTGTGCTCACTGTGGCCGCCTGCGGCCAGACCGGCTCACTGTATTTGCCCGCCAAAACCGCCCCCCGCAATACCTCTGCCGCAGCACCCCAGGCGCCTGCGGCAAACTCTTCCAGCAGCACCTTCCCCGCACCATGAGTCACGCCTCCCTGCCCGGTCACCCTTTTGTTCACTACGCCGACAACGGGCAACTGCACGTCGAAAACTGCGCCGTCGATGCGCTGGCGGCACAGCACGGAACCCCCCTGTTTGTGTATTCGAAGGGCTCCATGCTGGCGGCACTGGCGGCCTACCAGAAGGGCTTTGCCGGACGCAACGCGCAGATCTGCTATGCCATGAAAGCCAACTCCTCGCTGGCCGTGCTGCAGCTGTTTGCCAAGGCAGGCTGCGGCTTTGACATCGTCTCCGGCGGCGAACTGGCACGCGTGCTGGCCGCCGGTGGCGATGCCGCCAAAGTCATCTTCTCCGGCGTGGGCAAGACCCGCTCCGAAATGCGGGAAGCCCTGGAAGCAGGCGTGGGCTGCTTCAATGTGGAGAGCGAGGCCGAAATCGACGTGCTGAACGACGTGGCCGTGTCCATGGGACGCAAGGCCCCCATCAGCATCCGCGTGAACCCCAACGTCGACCCCAAAACCCACCCCTATATTTCCACCGGCCTCAAGGGCAACAAGTTCGGCATCGCGCACGAACGCACCGTACTGACCTACCAGCGCGCAGCCGCCCTGCCCGGCCTGCAGGTGGTCGGCATCGACTGCCATATCGGCTCGCAGATCACCGAGGAAACGCCCTACCTGGACGCCATGGACCGTATGCTGGACTTGGTGGAATCCATCGAGAAGGCCGGCATACCAATTGAGCACATCGACTTCGGCGGTGGCCTGGGTATCAACTACAACGGCGATACCCCGCCCCAAGCCGACGCCTTGTGGGCCAAGCTGCTCGCCAAGCTGGATGCACGCGGCTTCGGCCAGCGCAAGCTGATGATTGAGCCCGGCCGCTCCCTGGTCGGTAACGCTGGCCTGTGCGTGACCGAGGTGCTTTACCTGAAACCGGGCGAACAAAAGAACTTCTGCATCGTGGACGCCGCGATGAACGACCTGCCTCGCCCGGCCATGTACCAGGCCTTCCACGCCATCGTGCCCGTGCAGCCCGCGCCTGCCGCTGCAGACAGCACGGTTTACGACGTGGTAGGCCCGGTCTGTGAAAGTGGTGACTGGATTGGCCGCGACCGCAGCCTGGCCGCCCAACCCGGCGAACGTCTGGCCGTGTTGTCGGCCGGCGCGTACTGCATGAGCATGTCCAGCAACTACAACTCCCGCCCACGCGCCGCGGAAGTTCTGGTGGACGGCGGAGAAGCCCGCCTGATCCGCCAGCGCGACACCATGACAGACCAGTTGCGCGGTGAGCTCCTGCTCTGACTTACTATCAAAACAGGAGCTGCCCGCGCATTATTTACGGGGGCTAGGGCCTGTTTTTCTTTAAAAATCGGCGCAGGCGCCAGCCCAGCAGCAGCGCAATGATGAGGGCATAGACCGCGACTTCGGCGAAGTTGTTTTTGCCCGCGCGCATCCAGAAAAAATGCAGCAGCGCCAGCCCGGCCACGGCATAGACCGCCCGGTGCAGCGCCTGCCAACGCTTGGCGCCCATGGCCTTGATCACGCGGTTGAAGGAGGTGGCGGCCAGCGCCAGCAGGAGCACCAGCGCGGTGAAGCCCACGAGGATGAATGGCCGCTTGGCGATGTCCTTGGCGATATCGCCGAGGTCCAGCCCCATGTCAAACCAGCTGTAGGCCAGCATGTGCAGCACGGCGTAGGCAAAGGTCCACAGCCCCAGCATGCGCCGCAGGCGCGCCAGTGCGGGCCAACCCGCCACCGTGCGCAGCGGCGTTACCGCCAGCACCACGCAGAGCATTCGCAAGGTCCAGTCGCCGGTTGAGCGCACCAGCGCCTCCGCCGGGTTGGCGCCCAGGCGGTCCGCAAAGGCGGCAAACACCAGCCAGGCCAGCGGCAGGGCCGCCACGACAAACACCACCGGCTTGGCCGCGGGCCGGGCCAGCCAGGCATTCACAGGCGCCATGGTTCAGTAGAACTTCTTGAGGTCCATGCCGGCGTAGAGCTGGCCCACCTGGGCCTCATAGCCGTTGAACATCAGCGTCTTGCGTTTCTTGGCGAACAGACCGTCTTCGCCAATGCGGCGTTCAGTCGCCTGGCTCCAGCGCGGGTGGTCCACATTGGGGTTCACGTTGGAGTAGAAGCCGTACTCATTGGCCGCCGCCTTGTTCCAGGCCGTGCCCGGCTGCTTTTCGGTGAAGCGGATTTTGACGATGCTCTTGCCACTCTTGAAGCCGTACTTCCATGGCACCACCAAGCGCACGGGCGCACCGTTCTGCTTGGGCAGCACCTCGCCATACATGCCAAAGCTCAGCAGCGTCAGCGGGTGCATGGCCTCATCCAGGCGCAAGCCCTCGGCATAGGGCCAATCCAGGATGCGGGAGCCCACAAAGGGCATGGTCTTGGGGTCGGCCAGCGTCAGAAACTCCACGTACTTGGCGCTGCCCAGAGGCTCCACCTTCTTGATGAGTTCAGCCAGCGAATAGCCTACCCAGGGAATCACCATGGACCAGCCCTCCACGCAGCGCAAGCGGTAGATGCGCTCTTCCATGGGGCTGAGCTTGAGCAGGTCTTCCAGCGCAAAGCGGCCGGGCTTCTTGACCAGACCCTCCACCTCGACGGACCAAGGATCGGTCTTGAGCGTATGGGCATTGACGGCGGGGTCGGCCTTGTCGGTGCCGAACTCGTAATAGTTGTTGTAGCTGCTGGCGTCCTTGTAGGCCGTCACCTTCTCCATGGCCATGGCACCGGCCACAGCGGAGGGCCTGGACGCCAATGCCGCCAGCTTGCCCGGAACCGCGCCCCAGACGGCGCTTTGCGCCAAGGCCTCGCGCGAAGCCCATTGCGCCATACCCAGCCCCGCAACCCCGGTTGCCAGGTGCTTGAGCAGGCGGCGCCGGTCTTCATAGACCCCGCGCTCCGTGATCTCGCTGGCCAGGGGGTGGTCGAAACCGGAATTCGTGGTTCTGATCAGCATGGGGACTCCTTATGTAGGCATTGGTCGTCCGACCATGTGGTTTCTTACAAAGTTCCGTAACTGTGCAGGCCACTGAGGAACATATTGACGCCGATGAAGGCAAAGGTGGTCACGGCCAGCCCTGCCAACGCCCACCAGGCCGCCACGGTGCCGCGCAAGCCCTTCATGAGGCGCATGTGCAGCCAGGCCGCATAGTTGAGCCAGACAATCAGCGCCCAGGTTTCCTTGGGGTCCCAGCTCCAGTAACCGCCCCAGGCTTCGGCCGCCCACAGCGCGCCCAACACGGTGGCAATGGTGAAGAAGGCAAAGCCCACGGCGATGGACTTGTACATCACATCGTCCAGGATCTCGAAGCTGGGCAGCTTGGCCGCAATCTGCTTGCGCCCCAGCAGAATACCCGCCACCACGAGGGCCGACACACCAAAGTAGACGGCCCAGTAGTCGCTCATGCCGCCACTGGCGGATTTGCGGAACACCATGGGCTCGAAGCACAGCACGATACCCAGCAGCCACAGCGGCGCCAGCTTGTACCAACGTGTCTCCGTGGCCTGCTGTTTGATCAGGTAGGCAAAGGCCACCATGGCCGCCAGCGCAAAGGTGCCATAGCCAATAAAGTTGGCCGGCACGTGCAGCTTCATCCACCAGCTCTTGAGTGCGGGCACCAGCGGCTGGATCTCATGCGCCTGGCGCACCACGGTGTACCAGAGCAGAAAACCCACGGCTGCACTGACCACCAGCATCACAAAGGCGCCCAGGGAGCGCGTCTTGTACTGGGCTTCAAAGTACAGGTAGAAGGCCGCCGTCATCCAGCAGAACAGAACGAACACCTCGTACAAGTTGCTGACCGGGATGTGGCCGATATCGGCGCCCAGCAGATAGCTCTCGTACCAGCGCACCATGGTGCCGGTCAGCGCCATGGTGACGGCCACCCAGACCAGGCGCGAGGCAATCAGCTCCATGCCCTCAGCGCGCCCCTTGGCGAACACGCCAATCCAGTAGAACACGGTGGACATGAAAAACAGCATGCTCATCCAGAGGATGGCCGACTGGCTGGACAGGAAGTACTTGAGCCAGAACACCGTCTCGGCGCGCTCCAGAGTGCCCTGGTAAGCAAACACCGCCGCCAGCGACAGGCCCGCCACCAGCAGCATCAAGGTTTGCAACGGACGCCAGAACCACCCCAGCCAGACCGTGGCAGGAATGGCCGCCAGTAGAATGCCCTTCTCGTAGACATCCATGGCATCGGCGTAGCGCTGCAGCGCGAACAGGCCGCCCGCGGCCACCACCAGCGCAAACAGCCACTCCATCCAGCTGCGGCGCACAAAGTAGCCCGCGTGCAGGCGCACGGTCTCGGTGGCGCTTGCGCCCAGAGTCTCTTCGGAGGTGCCGGAAACTGCGTTCATATCCTTGTCATTCCTTCCAGGCGAGCAACCTGGCCTTCAGGTGCTCGAATTCCTTGTCACTGTCCAGGGTCTTGCGGTTGCTCGAAAAGGCCATGCTGGCCTGCGAGTGGCCCGCATCCCCGGGTACCAACCATACCCAAACCCGGCGTTCCCGTACATAGAGCATGGCAAACACGCCCACGATCAGCAAGGCACAGCCCAAGTACACCACCGCCTGCCCCGGCGCACGTGCCACCTGGAACACACTGGCCTGGCGTTGTGTGAAGTCCGTCAGGCTCAGCACCAGTGGGGCCGGATACAGCGGTACATCGCTGAGCGCGAGCACCGCCTGCGTCATGAAAGCCTGTCCACGTGCATCAGGGACAAACTCGGGCAGCTTGGCTTGGGCCCGGGCGACCTGCTCCAGCTCGTAGAGCACGCCGTTGAGGATGCGCACCAGCACCTCGCCCGCCTTGCTGCGCTCAGCCTGCGGTACGTTGGCTTCGATAAAGTCGGAGATCGCTTGCAGCCCCGCCACAGCAGGCGCCTTGCCATCCGAAGGAGCCCCGGCAAATAACGCCAGCGCCCGTGCCGCCGACTGGCTCAGTTGGGCGGCCAGTTCCGGCTGCTTGCCATCCACCGCGCGCTGCGAGTAGCGCTGCACTGCCTTGTTGCGTAGCACCGGATCTTGCAGGGCCTGGCTCAGACGCATGAAATCGTCCATGCCCCCCTGCTCATCGGCCGGCACACGGATGTAGCGGAAGGTATCGGCTGGCGTCTCGCGCATGCCCAGCAGGAAGACCGGCACGCCGTCGCCCATGTCCACCGGCAGCATGTAGTTGTGATACTCCCGCGCCTGGCCCGCACCGTCGCGCAGCTTGTAGCTCACGCTGGGGCCCACATTGCGCAGGTTTTTCTGTTCCTTGGTCTTGTTGGCTGCGCCCAGCTGTGCGTCCAGACTCTGACGCAAATCCACCTTGCGCACATCCGTACCCTCGGCCGGGTTGCCGCCAAAGTTCTCCACGTTGATGACGCGCAGGCCGGTGTATTCCACGGTCAGTTGGTCGCCGGGTGCACCGGCCTGGTTGGTGAGCTGCGAGCTGCCACCCACCTGCCCCTCCAACTCGAATGGCTTGGTGCGCCCCGTGAACGACTGCGCACGCAGCTTCAGGCTTGACCCGCCATCATCAAAGCTGCTCTGGAAGATCTCGATGCCGCGGTACTTGACCGGGTGATTCACCTCCGTGCGTGCCTCGATCTTCTCGCCCGTGGCCTTGTCATGGATCACGATGTCGCTGGCAAACAGCTTGGGCATGCCCGTGGAGTAGTACTCCACGACAAACTTCTTGAGCTCCACCGCAAACGGCAGTTCCTGCAGCAGCACGCCATCGGACTGGTTGAGAATGGCCGTGCTGGACTGCGTGCCCTCCGCCACCAGCAAATTGCCGCGGAAAGTCGGGTTGCGCTCGCTCAGGCGATGCTGCTCGGGCACATCAGCCACCATGCCGCCGCCCTTGTAGGGCTGTTTGCCGTTGAACAGCATCTGGGCACGCACGATGAGATCGCCATCGAGCAGCCCCCCCAGGCAGACCAGCACGATGGCGCTGTGCGCCGCGATATAGCCCACCTTGTTGGCCGCGCCCGTCTTGGCAGCCACCATCCAGCCACCCTCGCGGCGCTGCAGCTTGACGCGCCAGCCACCGCTGACCAGCAACTGGCCAATGCGCCGTGCCGCCGGCTCGGCATCTTCAGCCAAGTCCATCTGGGCACGTTGCCCAAAGGCCAACAGGCTCTTTTCGCGGATGTTCTCCTTGTAGGAGCGCAGATCGGCCAGTATCTTGGGCGTGTTGCGCGCCACGCACAGCGAAGTGCTGAGCACCAGAAAAGCCAGGATCAGCAGAAACCACCAGGCGCTGTAGACGTTGTAGAGGCTCACCACTGCAAACGCTTCGGTCCAGAAGGGACCAAACTGGTTCACATAGTTATTCAGCGGCTCATGCTGCTTGAGCACCGTGCCGATGACGGAGGCAATGCAGATCACCGTCAGCAAGGAGATCGCAAAACGCATGGACGACAGTAGCTCGACCGCGGAACGCCAAGCGCGCGAGCCAGACTGCAAGACCAGACCCTGGGTAGACACTGTCATGTGAGCAAAGGAGGAACTCGGAAGAGGACTCGAAAAAAAGGCGGGCCATCATGCCGATGGACCCGCCTGTTAGGGTGGTCTCGCGGCGCTTGGTTCCCCGAAACCCGGGCGCCGCGAAAAAGAAGATTTAGCGCAGGCCGGCGACGTAGTCCGCCACCGCCTTGATTTCGCGGTCATTCATCTTGCCCGCGACCTGGGTCATCTGTACGCTGTTCTTGCGCACGCCATCACGGAAAGCCACCAGTTGCGCCACCGAATAGTCGGCATGCTGGCCACTCAGGCGAGGGTATTGGGCGGGAATGCCAGCGCCATTCGGGCTGTGGCAGCCTGCGCAGGCGGGCACTTGGCGGTCGGCAATGCCGCCGCGGTAAATGCGCTCACCCAGCGACACCAGTTCCTTGTCTTTCGCAAAGCCGGGCTTGGCTTTTTGCGAGGTCACCCAATAGGCGATGTTCTTCATGTCTTCGTCGCTCAGGGCCGAGGCAAAGCCCTTCATGACCGCGTTGTTGCGCTTGTCAGACTTGAACTCCTGCAGTTGCTTGACCAAGTATTCGGGGTGCTGTTGGGACAGCTTGGGATATGCGGGAGAGCCGGCATTGCCATCCGCCCCGTGGCAGGCTGCGCAAACTGCCGCAAAACTGGCCGCACCCTTGACCAAATCTGGCTTAGCCACCTTGGCTGCCTCCGGTTTGGCCTCTTCCGCAATGGAAGGCGCCGTGAAAGCCACAAACGAGGCCGCGATGAGCAGGGGTGCAATCAACTTCATAGGAATGTGGTGTTTGGTGAGCAAAACAGCGCCATTCTACAATGCGGCACTGGGTTTACCTCCACATTCAATGACCAAAACACCGAACCCAGGCGCCACCAGCGCCCCTACCCCCCTCGCCTCCGAGAAGGCTGCCACCACGGTGGCCACGGGCTGGCTGCATACCGCCCGTTTTCTGACCACAGCGCCCCAGCTCCACTTCCTGCCCGAGCTGAACGTGCCTGAGATCGCCTTTGTGGGCCGCTCCAACGCCGGCAAGTCGACCTGCATCAACACGCTGACCCAGCAAAAGCAGCTCGCCTTTGCCTCCAAGAAGCCTGGGCGTACCCAGCACATCAACCTGTTTGCCCTGGGCAAGCAGGGCCTGACCGACGCCGTGCTGACCGACTTGCCAGGCTATGGCTATGCCGCCGTGCCCAAGCAGGACAAGATCCGCTGGCAGCAGGTGATGGCCAATTACCTGGTCACGCGCAAGAACCTCACGGCCATCGTGCTCATGTGCGACCCGCGCCATGGCATGACCGAGCTCGACGAAATCCTGCTTGATGTGATCCGCCCGCGCGTGGAAGAAGGGCTCAAGTTCCTCATCATCCTGACCAAAGCCGACAAGCTCACCCGCAGTGAACAGGCCAAGATCCTCTCCATCACCAAGCTGCAAGCCGGCGGTGGGGAGGTCATGCTGTTCTCGGCCACCAAACGCCAGGGCATAGAGGATGTGTCCCGGCTGCTCTGGCAATGGGCCCATCCGGCCACGGAAGCAGCCGCTCCCGACGCCCCTCAATAAGGCGCTGCCGCGGCGTCAGGCCGGTCCTTGAAGCGCTTGTGCACCCAGTAGTACTGGGCCGGCATGGGGTTGATATAGGACTCCAGCTCGCGGTTCATGCGGGCCGTGTCGGCCTCCAGATCGGCTGTGGGAAAGTCCTGCCAAGGGGGCAAGACCTCAACGGCATAGCCTTTCGGCGTGATGCGTGTGACCACGGGCACTACTTGGGCCCGGCCCAGACGTGCGAAGCGGGAAAGCGAGGGCACAGTCGCGGCTGGCACGCCATAGAAGGGCACGAAGAGCGACTCGGTCGGGTCGAAGTTCATGTCCGGCAACAGGTACAGCGGCTCGCCGTTTCGTACAGCCGCCACCAGGGGCTTCGCCCCATCCAGGCGCGCCACCATCTCGGGCGCGCCAAAGCGCTGGCGGCCGGCGAGTATCCAGGCGTCCACATCCGCATTGAGCTGGGGCGAGTAAATGGTGCAAAAGCGCCTTCCGATCTGCTGCGTCAGTGCTGTCCAAGCTGCATCCAGACCCATGAAATGCGGAGCAAACACAATGGTGGGCTTGTCACCCGCCAGCGCCTCCACCGCGCCACTGAGCTGCAGGCGGCCACGCACCCGGGCTTCGGGCGCATGCCAGAGCCAGCCCCGGTCCAGCCAGGCTTGGGCAAAGTAGACAAAGGTCATCAGGCACTGGCGCCGCCGCGTCGCCAGCGTCCATTGTGGAAAGCACAGCGCCAGGTTGGTCATGACCACGCGCCGGCGCGAGCCCACCAGTGCATACAGAACAACGCCAAGTACCCAGCCCAGCGCGCGCAGCAGGGGCAAGGGTAGCCGGCCCAGGGCGATCAACAGTTTCAGCATCCAACGGCTCATGATTTTTATAGCGTGTCGCGCGGCGTCTTGTAGCGCGCATAGCCCCAGAGGTACTGCGTGGGGCACTGCCGCACCAGCCCCTCCATGGCAGTGTTGATCTGCGCCGCCGCCTGGGTCACATCGCCGGACAACGGCTCTGCCAGCGGATGCACGTGGACCACATAGCCGCGCCCCCAAGGCAGGCGCTCGCCCCAGGCCAGCAGCACCGTGGCCCCGCTTTGTGCGGCCAGGCGCACCGACAGCGTCATGGTGTAGGCGGCTCGGCCGAAGAAAGGCACCCACACACCTTGGGACTGCGGCGGCACTTGGTCTGGCAGCAAGCCCACACATTGCCCGGCCTTGAGCGCCTTGAGCATCTGCTTGACACCGGCCAGGCTGGTCGGCGCCGTGTCCATGCCGGGCCGGGTGCGGCTGCCCGTGACAAGGGGGACGAGCCAGGCCTGACGGGGCGGACGGAACAGGACGGTGATGGGCCGCCCCTGTTGGCCAAACACCTGGGCGTAGGCCTGGGCCGTGACCTCGAAGCAGCCCAGGTGCGGCGTCAGGAACAACACGCCACGCCCGGCCTGCAGCGCAGCTTCCACGTGTTCGCGCCCCCGCCATTGCACGGGCACGGGCCGGCCCATCCAGAGCCGGGGCAGTTCGGCCACCAGACGCCCCGACTGTCCCACTGCGGCACGACACTGCGCATCGCTCAAGCCCGCCTGACGCGCATGCTCCACAAAACGGCGCCTGTAGCTGGGCGAGCCCCAGAATGCCAGCCAGCCCAGCACCCAGCCCATGGCATGCAACAGCCCCAATGGCAGGGGGGACAGCAATTTGAAAAGCAGGCGCATGGCTGGGCTAAAATCGGCGGTGTCGCTGAGTTATGGAACTACTTGCAGGGCGACAACCACACGGGCAATCCCCAAAGGAGTGCCATTGTGCCTCGCCAATTCCGGCGAATCTGCTAAAGCGTTCGCTGTAAGCTCCAAAGCCCAAGCAACGCGACTTGATGTTTTTTTGGAGACCTTGCCATGTCGAACGACTTCCTCTTTACCTCTGAATCTGTCTCTGAAGGCCACCCCGACAAGGTGGCGGACCAGATTTCCGACGCGATTCTTGATGCCATCTTCAAGCAGGACCCACGGTCGCGCGTGGCCGCCGAGACACTGACCAACACCGGTCTGGTGGTGCTGGCCGGCGAAATCACCACCAACGCGCATGTGGACTACATCCAGGTCGCGCGTGACACCATCAAGCGCATTGGCTACGACAACACCGAGTACGGCATCGACTACAAGGGTTGCGCCGTCATGGTGGCCTATGACAAGCAGTCCAACGACATCGCCCAGGGCGTGGACCACGCTTCCGACGACCACCTCAACATCGGTGCTGGCGACCAGGGCCTGATGTTTGGCTACGCCTGCGACGAGACGCCCGAGCTGATGCCCGCGCCCATTTACTACGCCCACCGTCTCGTGGAGCGCCAGGCCCAGCTGCGCAAGGATGGCCGCCTGCCTTTCCTGCGCCCCGATGCCAAGTCGCAAGTGACCATGCGCTATGTGGACGGCAAGCCGCACAGCATTGACACTGTGGTGCTGTCCACCCAGCACAGCCCTGACCAGTCCGAAACCCAGCACAAGATGAAGGCCAGCTTCACCGAAGCCATCATCGAAGAGATCATCAAGCCTGTGCTGCCCAAGGAATGGCTGCAGGACACGCGCTACCTGATTAATCCCACCGGCCGTTTCGTCGTCGGCGGCCCCCAAGGCGATTGCGGCCTGACCGGTCGCAAGATCATTGTGGACACCTACGGTGGCGCCTGCCCCCACGGTGGTGGCGCCTTCTCCGGCAAGGACCCCTCCAAGGTGGACCGCTCGGCTGCTTACGCCGCGCGCTACGTGGCCAAGAACGTGGTCGCCGCCGGTCTGGCGCGCCAGTGCCAGGTGCAGGTGGCCTATGCCATCGGTGTGGCCAAGCCCATGAACGTGACCGTCTACACCGAAGGCACCGGCGTCATCCCTGACGACCAGATCGCCAAGCTGGTGAACGAGCACTTCGACCTGCGCCCCAAGGGCATCATCCAGATGCTGGACCTGCTGCGCCCCATCTATGAGAAGACCGCCGCCTACGGTCACTTCGGCCGCGAAGAACCCGAGTTCACGTGGGAACGTACCGACAAGGCCGCCACCCTGCGCGCCGCTGCCGGTCTGAAGTAAGCCCTGCCTATGAACATCCAGACACAACGCTTCATTGACCGCTGGGTAGGCCAGCTGCTGTGTGGCGCGGTGTCGGGATGGGTGAAGTTCACCGGGCTGTTCGGCGCACCGGCCCGCATGCCGGCTGCCCCCAAGAACATCTTGGTGATCCTGCTCTCCGAGATGGGCAGCATCGTGCTGGCCGGCCCCATGTTTGCGGCCTTGCGCCGTCAATACCCGGGCGCGGCGATTCACATCCTGCAGCTCAAAAAGAATCAGGAAGTCTCCAAACTGCTGTCGCTCACCGAGGTCGAGCACATGCACACGCTGGACGACAGCTCCGGCGGCAATCTGATCCGCGACATCCTGGCCGTGAGCCTGAAGATGCGCAAGCTGGGTCTGGACGCGGTGATTGACTGCGAGCTGTTCTCCCGCGTCAGCGCCCTGCTCTCTTTCAGTACCGGCGCGCCTGTGCGCGTGGGCTTCACGCCGCACACGCAAGAAGGCCTGTACCGCGGCAGCTTTATCAACCACAGCATTCCCTACAACCCCTACCAGCACATCAGCAAGCAGTTTCTGTCGCTGGTGGATGCCTTGCAATCGCCCGAGGGCATGCCGCGCAACCGCGCCGGCGCCATCCGTGCGATTCCGGCCGAGCCCGAGCTGTCGGTGCCTTTCACGCCCGAAGAGCTGGCCGCCTACCGTGGCAAGGTCGAAGCCGACCATCCGGTGACGAAAACGCGCGCCCTGGTGCTGGTCTATGCCGGCGGCGGCATCCTGCCCGAACGCGCCTGGCCAGCCAGCCACTATGCGCGCGTGGTGCAGGGCCTGTGTGCGGCCGGCTATGCCGTAGGTCTCATCGGGCTGAAGGATGACGCCATCCTCGCGCGTGATCTGCAGGCCCAGGTCGGCCACGAGGCCTGCCTCAACCTGACCGGCTACACCAAGAGCATCCGCGAGCTGCTGATGCTCATGCACGCCAGCAGCCTGCTCATCACCAATGACGGCGGCCCCAGCCACTTCGCCACCGTCACGCCGATCCAGACCATGGTCTTCTTCGGCCCCGAGACCGGCAAGCTCTACGGCCCGCTGGGCCCACGCACCATCATTCTTGAAAGCGGCATCGCCTGCTCGCCCTGCCTGACGGCCTACAACCACCGCCTGACCTTTTGCGACGGCGACAACCAGTGCCTCAAGCGCATTGCGCCCGACCCGGTGCTGGAGCAGGCGCTGAACTACCTGCAAAGCCAGACCGCATGAGCCTGATCGCGCGCGTGCAGCGCCTGACCCTCTGGGCCCTGGGCCTGCTGGAACGCTACCGCTTCATCAAATTCGGCATCGTGGGCGCCAGCGGCGTAGTGGTCAACCTGACCGTGCTGCACCTGGGCCACGAGTACCTGTTCAACGCCATCGAGGCCGGCTACAAGAAACCCTACTTCTCGCTGGCCCTGGCGATCTCTCTGGCCACGCTCAACAACTTCACCTGGAACCGGCTCTGGACCTGGGCCGACCGCGTGCGCCTGCTCGAAGCCAATGAGCCCCAGCCCATCAGCCTGCGCCTGCTGGGCATGGAGTTCGGCCAGTACGCCACAGCGTCGGCCTTTGGCAGCGCCATCCAGTACGTGCTGACCCTGCTGCTCTCCAATAGCCTGGACTACCGCGTGGCCAACATCATCGCCATCGCCGCGGCCAGCGTCAGTAACTTCCTGGCGAATGACCGCTGGACCTTCAAACGGCCCCAGGACTGACCTGCGGGGCAGCGCATGCTGACTGATTTCAATCGAAATATGCCATCAGCCCGCACCAACATTGCGTGGCTAGCTCTCGTTTTCGTAGCTGCCGCCCTCTACCTGCTGGGCCTCGGTAGCCCCTACGCCCCCACCAACGGCGATGAGATGGTCTACATCCATATCGCCCGCATGACGGCCGAGAGCGGCCACTGGCTGCCGCTGCAGTCCGAACTGGTGGGCACGCGCAACACCAAGCCGCCCCTGCTGATCTGGCAGGCCATGGCGGCCGGCGGCTGGGGACAGGGCTGGAGCCTGTTCGCGCTGCGCCTGCCCAGCGTGCTCTACACCCTGGCCACCACCGCGCTGCTGGCCTTCTTCGCCCACCGCATGGCGCCAGCACCGGGCAAGCTGCGCACCGCCTGTGTGGCGGCGGCCCTGTACCTGCTGTACTTCTCCAGCTTCCGCTACGGCCGCGCCTACCTCACTTCCGCGCCTGAGACCTTCTGGCTGGCACTGCCCATGTGGTGGCTGCTGTGGCTGCACCTGCGCCCGAACGCCGCGCAGTCGCCTGCGCAGCAGCTGGTCTGGGGCAGCTATACGCTCTTTGGCATGGCCCTAGGCCTGGGCGCCGCCTACAAGTCCTTTGCCCTGCTGGCGCCTGCTGCGGCCGGCCTGTGGTGCGCCACCCTGCTGGCTGAGCGCCGCAGCTGGCCCACCACCGTGCGCACCACGGCGGGCCTGGCCTGGAGCACGCTGCTGGGCCTGGGCATTTTTGCGCTCTGGTTTGTACTGGACCCCCGACCTGCCGAGGTCTGGCAGGAATTTGTGGTGGCCGAGAACGCAGGCAAGATGTCCAACACCATGGGCTACTGGCAGGCCGCGCTATCCGGCCCCTACCCCATGTGGACCCAGCTGCTGGCCTACCCCGAAAACGCCGGCCTGCTGGCCTTCATGGCGCTGGGCTTTTGCGCGCTGGCGTTGTGGCGCGGCCTGCGCGGCACCACCTACGCCCGGCTGGCCCCTGCGCACTGGATCCTGCTGGCCTGGCTGCTGGTCTGGCTCGTCGTCTTCACCATCCCCAGCCAACGCTCGGCGCGTTACGTCATCCCGGCCATGCCCGCGCTGGCGATTGCCATGGCCCTGGTGTGGGACCGCCTGCCGCGCCTGTGGTTCTGGATCACGCTGCTGGTGTGCGCGCCAGCGCTGGTGATGCTGGGGCGCATCGGCTGGGTGATGACCGAAATGGATATGGCGAGTACGGCCCAGGGCACTATGACTTTGATAGCTGCTGGCGCAGGATTGGCGGGGGCTATGGCCGGTTTTTTCTATAAACCCTGGACGCGCAATGCCGCCCTGGTGGCCTGCCTGGCGGTGTACGCCAGCTTTGGCCTGATGGTGGCGCCCATCTCCCAGCCGGACGCCGACTACAGCCCCGCCATCCAGGCCCAGCTGCGCGGCCAGCGCGTGGCGGTGCCCAACGGCTTCACCGGCCAGTACGAGCGCTTCCACTTCGTGCTGCCCGGCGCGCGTATCGCCCCCTATGACGCCGAAGGCCGCAACACCGGCGAACGCTACCCCGACATGCCCCCGGCCCAACGCCTGGAGCGGCTGCTGGGCGAGTTCGATGCGGTGGTCTGGCTGCAAACCGATCTGGACGAGCAGCCCAGCTGCCTGCCCCGCTGCACCCTGCTGGCCCAGCGCTGGCATGTGAAAAGCCGGCACAAGGAAGGCGAGGTCACGCTAGACAACCTCTGGTACCCGCAGCAGTGGCTGTTCCGCCGGGAATGGCTGCTGTTGCCCGCCCGCCCCTGACCCAGCCACCCGCGAGGCGCTACTGATTTGCTAGCTGCTTGCGTAATATCCACGCGGACCAGATGCCCATCAGGCACTGAAAGCGCGACGAAAACCGCGCAGCCCGCGGCGCAAGGCCAGCCCTAACCAGTACCAAGCGCTGACCGCTGGCCACACCGCCACCGAGGCCGCGCCATAGGCTTCCAGCTCAAGCCAGCCGCCGCTGGGCACCTGGTAGCGCATGCCGGTTTCCAGGCGCACCGGCATGTCGATCCACGACTCGGCCAGCATCTGGCGCTGGTGCACACAGATGGCGCCGCGCAACACCACCAGCTCGGCGCCGCGGGGAATGCACTCCCAGACCGATTCGGCGGCCTGCAGGTGGGTGGTAAACAAGGGGGAAGGACGCGTTGTCGAAACCATGAAAACTCTCCTTGAATGAGCCTCCAGCGTAAAAGCCGGCGCCCGGAGCGAACAGCCACAGGCATCTCCCATCTGTTACGCAACAGTGCAGAAAGTTGGCATCTGTTATGGTCGGTTTTTCGCCCTTCTGTACCTGTTCAGTCCCTGACCTGCGCCGCATGATCCAGAGGCCATGACGCCATCCACCGCCCCCAAGTACCAGCAACTGGCCGAGCATTACCGAAGCGCCATCCAGGCCGGCAGCCTGCTGCCGGGCCAGCGCATGCCTTCGCTGCGTGACATGACGCGCCAACACGCCGTGAGCCTGTCCACCGCCATGCAGGTCTGCCGCCTGCTGGAGAGCGAAGGCGGGCTCGAAGCACGGCCCCGCTCGGGCTACTTTGTACGCATGCCAGAACGCTCGCTGCTGGCGCCCGTGAACGACCCGCCCATGCAGCGCGCACCCGACCCGGCGCAGTACGTGGGCATCCACACCAAGGTGTCCGAGTTTCTGGCGCTGGGCCGCATGCAGCGCTTCAAGACCAATTTGTCTACCGCGCGCTGCGCGCCCGAGCTGTATCCGGCCCAGGCCTTGCAGCAAGCTGCCATCCGCAGCCTGCGCCAGAACCCCGACCAGCTGGTGCGCGCCGCGCCCCCCCAAGGCAGCCTGGAGTTTCGCGAGGTGCTGGCCAAGCGCGCCATGCTCGCCGGCATGCACCTCTCGCCCGAAGACATCCAGATCACCAACGGTTGCACCGAAGCGCTGAACCTGGCCCTGCGCGCCGTGGCCCACCCGGGCGACACGATTGCCGTAGAGTCGCCCACCTTCTACGGCCTGCTGCAGACGCTGGAGAGTCTGGGCCTGAAGGCGCTGGAGATTCCGACCAGCCCGCGCACCGGCATATCGGTCGACGCGGTGGAACTGGCGCTGCGCAATGCACCGGGTATCAAGGCCGTGGTGGTCATTCCCTACCTGCAGAATCCGACCGGCAGCATCATGCCCAACGTCAATAAACAGGCTCTTTTGCGCCTGTGCCAGCAGCACGATGTGGCCCTCATCGAGGACGACACCTACAGTGCGCTGGTGGACGACGCCGTGCTGCGCGAGGAGCCCCTGCGCGCCATCAAATCCTGGGATGACACGGGCCATGTGGTGCACTGCGCATCACTGCACAAAAGCTTGGCGCCGGGCTTGCGACTGGGCTGGGTCAGCGCGGGGCGCTGGCATGCACGTGTGGCGATGCTCAAGTTTGCCGCCTCGCGCAGCAACGAGCGCCTATCTCAGGTGGCCGCTGCGGGCTTTATCGGTTCGGCCGCCTACGACCGCTACCTGCGCCACCTGCGAGCCACGCTGGTCACCCAGCGCACGCAAACGGCCCAAGCCGTGGCCAGCCACTTTCCCGCAGGCACACGCCTGACCGTGCCGCGCGGCGGCCTCTCACTCTGGGTAGAGCTGCCGCAGGGCCTGTCGGCCACGGACCTGTTCCACGCCGCCCTGAAGGACAACATGGTGATCGCGCCCGGCACCATCTTCACCAATTCGAGCCGCTTTGACAGCAACCTGCGCGTGAACTGCGGCTGGCCTTTTACCCCAGAGATTGAGCGCGCCTTTGCCCGCCTGGGGCAATTGGTGCACGCCCTGCCGCAACGACCTTAACAACAGCGGAGCATGGGGGCTAGGTTTCCGCGCCGGGCCGCCCCAAGCGGACACGCGCCCCCTTGGGGGGCAGCGACCCGCGTAGCGGCGAAGCGTGGGGGCCCAAGCTAATACTGCAGTCGTGCTACCGCCCGCAGTTCCTCGGGCGTGGTGCTGGGCAGGCCGAAGTACTCTAGGTAGGCCGGTATCTGTTCGAACAGCATGTCCGATCCCACCTGCACCTTGCAGCCGCGCGCAATCGCTGCCGCCAGAAAGGCGGTGGTTTCGGTCTTCATGACCACTTCGCCCACAAAGGTGGCGGCTGCCAGGCGCGTCACGTCCAGGGGCATGGCGTCACCGTCGTTCATGCCCAGGGGCGTGGCATTCACCACCAGGTCAAAGCCCACCGGATCGGTCGAACCGGTCAAGACCTCAAGCTGCGGATAGTGCTGGCGCAGGCGACCCGCCAGACCATCAGCCGCAGCGGCGTTCACGTCAAACACCGCCAATGCGGACAGACCTTCGGCCGCGAGCGAGGCGGCGATGGCCGAGCCCACGCCGCCGCTGCCGACCACCAGGGCACGGGCGCCCTGCAACTTCAGGCCCTTGCGCAAGACGCCGCGCACAAAGCCGGCGCCGTCAAACATGTCGCCCTGCAGCTGGCCATTGGGCCCCAGGCGCACGGCATTGCAAGCGCCGGCGATGGCGGCTGTGGGCGAGAGCTCGTCCACCAGCGCCGTGGTGGGCACCTTGTGGGGCATCGTGATGAGGGCACCACGGATATTGGACAGTTTGAATACGCTGCGCAGGAAGGTGGCGTAGTCCGGGCTCTGGCAGCCCATGGGTACCACCACCGCATTGACCCCGGCCTTCTCGAACCAGGGGTTGTAAATCATGGGCGCCTTGAAGGCGTGGGTCGGGAAGCCAATGTGGGCAATGACTTCCGTGTGGCCGTTGATGATCATGCCTGTGCCACCCGTGCGGCCGACACCGCGGCGCGCAATGCCAGCAGATAGCTGTCCACGCCAAAGCCGCAAATCTGACCCTTGACGATTTCGGCGAACACCGACTTGTGACGGAACTCCTCGCGCGCATGGATATTGGACATGTGCAGCTCCACGATGGGGCAGGTCAGGATGGCCAGCGCGTCGCGGATGCCGTAGCTGTAGTGCGTCCAGGCACCGGCGTTGATGAGCACCGCGCCCACACCGTCGGTGAAGCCCTGATGGATGCGGTCGCACATGGCGCCTTCGCAGTTGGTCTGAAACGCCTCCACCTCCACGCCCAGCGCGCGGCCCAAGCTGGTCAGGCTGGCGTTGATCTCATCCAGCGTGACGGTGCCGTACTGCGCGGGATCGCGCTTGCCGAACATATTGTGGTTAATGCCATGCAGCATCAGGACTTTCATACAACCTCGATTCAGGAGAAAAACCGCGCAGGCGCGGCCGGCGGGCCGCGCCTGCCACTTTCTTACTTGCGCAGCTTGGCCAGCTCGGCCTGCACTTCGGCGACTACGGAGCCAGCGGACGCACTGTGCTTGTCGATCACAGGTTTCATCTTTTCGCGCAGCTTGACCAGCTCGGCGGCGGGCAACTGCGTCACGGTCATGCCGTTTTTCTTCAGCAGTTCCAGGTTGGCAGCCAGCGATGCACGGGCCGCTTCGCGCTGGGCCTTCACCGCTTCGTCGGCGGAGTCGTCGATGATCTTCTTCTCGGCTGCAGACATGGTGTCCCACACCTTTTTGCTGAAGATGACGGATTGCGGGTTGTACTGGTGGTTGGTCAGCGCCACGAACTTCTGCACTTCCCAAAACTTGTTGGCGGCGATCACGGAAATGGGGTTTTCCTGGCCATCAATGGCGCCCTGCTCCAGTGCGGCATAGACCTCGGGGAAAGGCAGCGGCGTGGGGTTGGCGCCCAGGGCCTTGACCCAGTCCACATTGATGGCGTTGGGGATCACGCGTAGCTTCAGGCCGGCAATGTCGTCCACCTTGTTGATGGCCTTCTTGCCGGTGGTGATGTTGCGGAAACCCAGCTCCCAGTAGGACAGGCCGATGATGCCCTTGTCTTGCAAGGCAGCATGCATCTTCTGGCCGATGGGGCCGTCCACGATGGCGTCCGCTTCCTTCTCATTGTTGAAGAGGAAGGGGAAGTCAAACACTTCCAGCGCCTTTACCTCGCTGGCCAGAATGCCGGAGTTCATCACGGCCATTTCCACGGTGCCGCCCTTCACGGCAGACAAGGTGGCCTGGTCGCTACCCAACGCGCCGTTGAGGAACAGTTGCACCTTGATCTTGCCGCCGGACTTGGCAGCCACGGCTTCGGCAAACTTCTTCATGCCTGCCACAGCGGGGTGGCCTTCGGGGCTATTGAGGCCGAACTTGAGCGTGCGCTCCTTGATGTCCTGGGCCGAAGCCATGCCCATGGCCGCCAGCGCGACGGTGGCCAATACGGATTTGATGAACAGTCGTTTCATAGTTGTCTCCTGAGTAAAAATAAGAACGGGAACGCAATCAATAGAACCAGCGCGCGGGCACCATCACCAGCTGCGGGAAAGCGACCATGAGGAACATGATGGCGAACTGGGCGATCATGAAAGGCACCACGCCTTTGGTCACCTCGTCCATGCTGACCTTGCCCACGCCGGCCACGGCATTGAGCACGGTGCCTACGGGCGGCGTGATCAGGCCGATGGCGTTGTTGATGATGAAGAGCACGCCGAAGTAAACGGGGTCAATGCCGGCGGCCTTGACCACGGGCATGAGCACGGGCGTCAGCAGCAGGATGGTGGGCGTCATGTCCAGCGCCGTACCCACGACCATGGTCAGGATCATGATGGCCAGCATCAGCAGGCGCGGGCTGTCCAGCAGCGGTTGCAGCAGGGCCACCACCTGGCCGGGCAGATCGGCCACCGTGATCAGCCAAGCCGACACCATGGCTGCCGCGACCAGGAACATCACCACAGCACTGGTCTTGGCCGCCATGACAAACAGGGGCACCAGCTTCTTGAAGCTCAGCTCCCGGTAGATGATGGTGGAGACGAACAGCGAATACACCGCTGCCACCACCGCCGCTTCCGTGGGCGTGAACACGCCGAACTTCAGGCCGAACACGATGATGAAGGGCAGCACCAGAGCCCAGGTGGCATCGCGCAGGGCGGCGATCACTTCACCCGCAGACTTGCGCGGCGGCGGCACCACCACTTCGCGGCGCACCAGCCACCACCAGGTCACCACCAGCGACAGCGCCAGCCAGACGCCAGGAAAGATGCCGGCCATGAAGAGCTTGGAGATAGACACATTGGCCGCCACGCCGAACACCACAAAGCCGATGCTGGGCGGGATGATGGGCGCGATGATGCCTGCAGAGGCAATGAGACCGGCCGAGCGCGCCTTGTCGTGTCCGGCCGCCACCATCATGGGCAGCAGCAAGGCGGTCAATGCCGCAGCGTCCGCCACGGCGGAACCGGACAGCGAGGCCATGATCACGGCGGCCACGATGGTCACGTAGCCCAAGCCACCTTTGACGTGGCCCACCAGGGCCATGGCGAAGTTGACGATGCGGCGCGAGAGGCCGCCAGCGTTCATGATCTCGCCGGCCAGCATAAAGAAGGGCACGGCCAGCAGCGGGAAGCTGTTGGAACCTTCGAGCAGGTTCTGCGCGAGGATTTGCGCGTCAAACATGTTGAGGTGCCACATCAGCGCCACACCGCACAGGAGCAGGGAGAAGGCAATCGGCACACCCATTGCCATGGCGCCCATCAGGGAGCCTAGAAAAATAAGAATCGTCATGGTGCTTGTCTCGTGTACTTGGTGGACGCTCAGTGGGCGGCTTCTTCGGATTCCTGGATCAGCATCAGGTCCTCGTCACGCACCTGGCCTGTCAGCAGGCGCCAGAGTTGCAGCAGCAGGATCGGGGCGCTGAGCAACGAGAACACCATGCCCCCGGCATAGAACCAGCCCATGGACACTTCCATCACGGGGCTTTCCGAATCCTTGTTGACGAGGAACTGGTCGTAGGTGCCCTTGAAGATCAGCCACAGGCACAGCAGCATCAGCAGCAGCGAGATACCCATGAGCACGCGCTTGCCTTGGGGGCCAAACTTGCTCACCAGCATGTCGGTGCCCAGATGGGCGTTATCGCGAAGGGCGATCACGGCGCCCAGAAAGGTGACCCAGACAAACAGCCAGCGCGACAGCTCTTCAGAGACGGTGAAGCCCGAGTTGAAGGCGTAACGCATGAACACATTGCCGAACACCAGCACCACCATCAGCGCCAAGGCTGCGGCGATCAGGTAGCCCAGCAATTGGCAATATCCATCGATGAATTTCTTGACCACGTGTGTCTCCAAAGTCGTACTTGGGCATTAATGTACGAACTAGTTAGTTTTAACAAGACCGGGTTTACCCTCGACCCGGATGGCATACCGGGGAAAGCTGTTATGCCGAAAATGAATTACTTGCGCACAAAGCGCACCACCATCTCGGTGATGCTGGCGCGTCGGGCGGCCGATTGTGCGGCCCGCGCCTTGTCTTTGAAGATCAGACCGAAGGTGTGGCGGTTGGAGACGTTGAAGAAGGTCAGCGCCGAAATGGACGCATGGATGTCGACCGGATCCAGCCCCGGGCGAAACACGCCCTGCGCAACGCCCCGCTCGTAGAGCTGGCGAATCGCCTGGATCGCCGGGACATTGAGCTCCTGAATGGTCTTGCTCTGCGCCAGGTAGCTGCCCTGCTCGATGTTCTCGTTCATCACGAGCCGGATGAAGTCCTCGTTGTCCGCATGGCGGTCGAAGGTGAACTCCACCAAGCGGCGCAGTGCCGCCTCGGGCTCCAGGTCTTCCAGGTGCAGCTGCGCCTCGATCTGCCGCATGCGCCGGTACGACTCTTCCAGCACCGCCACGTACAGCCCTTCCTTGCTGCCGTAGTAGTAATAGATCATGCGTTTGCTGGTGTGCGTGGCCTCGGCGATCGCATCGATGCGTGCACCACTCAGGCCCTTGGCCGCAAACTCCTGGGTCGCCACTTCCAGGATGCCGGCCATGGTGCGCGCCGGATCGTTGGTGCGCGATGTCGCCTTGGCCGCGCCTGCCGCGGGCATGGCCTTTCCGGCCTTGCTCCGACCATTCTTGCTGTCCACACCCCTGGAATGTACGAACTCGTTCATTCAATAAGTATAGGAGGCGGCTGCAGCACATGGTCAGCATCTCACGCCAGGGGGACTGTCAGGGACCGGATGACGGCACTGGTATCGGGCCGCACGCCACGCCACCAGGCGAAGGCCTCGGCCGCCTGCTCGGCCAGCATGCCCACCCCGTCGGCCAGCTGCGGCACACCCGCTTCCTGAGCCAAACGCAGAAACGGGGTCAGCCCCTTGCCATAGGCCAGCTCATAGGCCAGGCTGGCCGCACTGAACACCTGCGCCGGCACCGGGGGCAATTCGGCGCGCAGGCTGGCCGAGGTAGCGTTGAACACCACGTCGAAGGTCTGCCCCTCCAGCGCCGCATAGCTGGCCGCCTCCACCCGCCCCTGGTTCGCCCCGATGGCGGCCAGCGCATGGGCTTTTTGCTCCGTGCGGTTGGCAATCACCAGCAGTGCCGGCGTCTCGGCCAGAAAGGGCAGCAGCGCACCGCGCGCCGCACCGCCCGCGCCCAGCATCAGCACGCGCTTGCCACGCAATGCCACACCCAGGTTGTGGGTCACGTCCCGCACCAGCCCCACGCCGTCAAAGTTGTCGGCAATGACGCGCCCGCCCTCGAACTTCATGGCGTTGGCAGCACCGGCCAGCTGCGCCCGCTCGGAATGCTCGGTCGCATAGGCATAGGCGTCCAGCTTGAACGGGGCAGTGATGTTCAGCCCCCGCCCGCCCCGGGCCCGAAACGCATCCACGGTTTCGCGGAATTGTCCCAGGGGACCTTCAATCTTGGTGTAGTCGATATCCTGCCCCGTGGCGGCCGCAAAGCTGCCGTGGATCATGGGGGACTTGCTGAAGGCGATGGGGTTGCCGATCACGGCGTATTGGTCCGTCATGCAACAGTCTCCTTAACGGCTGAACAGCACACCATCGGCCTGCATGGCCGCAATGTCGGCCTCCGCAAAGCCCAGGCTGGCGGCGATCTCCGCGTTGTGCTGTCCCAGGTCGGGCGCCACTTGCGCGATGTTGGTGTCGCAGCCCGAGAAATGGAAGGGCAGATTGGGCAGACGGATCTTTCCGATGGCGGGGTGATCCTGCTCCACCACCATGCCGCGCGCCTGGATTTGCGGGTCCGCCAGCACCTCGTCAATGCGCTGCACCTTGGCGCTGGGCACGTCGATGCCGTCCAACAGCGCCAACACCTCGCGCACCGAGCGGGCAGCAACCCAGGGCTTGACCACCTCCAGAATGGCCAGCCGGTGCGCGTTGCGGCCCGTGCTGGTGTGAAAGCGCGCATCCGCACCAAAGCCTGCGGGGCCACCATGCGCCTCCACCAAGGCGGCAAAGCGCTTCCACGCATCGTCCACTTGCGCGGCAATCACCAGATCACCATCCGCAGCGCGGAACACGCCATAGAGCGTGCTGTTGGGCATGTCGTGCCCGGTCTGCACCGGCACCTCCTGGCCACCCGACAAGGTGTAGCACTGCACAGCGTATTCGTGCATGGAGACCAGCGTGTCATACAACGCCATGTCGATGTGCTGGCCCTTGCCACTCTTCACGCGGCCCAGCAAGGCCGCGTTGATGGCCGCCACAGCGTGGATGCCGGTGTACATGTCACCCAGCGAGATACGCAACAGCGGTGGCGCCTCGCCGGGGTTGCCCACCATTTGCATGATGCCGCTCTTGGCCTCGGCGATCAGGCCAAAGCCCGCGCGGTACGCATCCGGCCCACTGTGGCCGTAGGCCGAGATGGAGCAGTACACCAGGCCGGGGTTGCGCTGCGCCAGCGTGGCGTAGCCCAGACCCAGCTTGTCCAGCGCGCCGGGACGGTAGTTCTCGATGAACACATCGGCGCTGTCCACCAGCTTCTGCATCAGATCGCGGCCCCGTGCATCCTTGGTGTTCACGCACAGGCCCTTCTTGCCCATGTTCTGTTGCAGAAAGTAACCGCTGTATTCCTGGTGCTCCCCCACAAACCAGGCGTGCTGGCGGCCCGCATCGCCAGTGCCGGGGCGCTCCACCTTGATCACCTCGGCGCCCATCGCTGCCAGGCAGCGGCCCACATAGGGGCCCGCCAGAAAGTGGCTGTAGTCGATGACGCGGATGCCTTCCAAAGGGCGCGCCTGCTGAGAATTTTGAGTCATATTGGCCTCTAGCCCTCGATATGATTGCGCGAGCAGCTACTAAATAGATAGCAATTAAAGGGAGCCGGGGCGGCGCGGAATCATCAGGCGGTGTTCGCCCTTCTGCACCACCTCGCCGTGCTGGTTGATGAGTTCGCTGGGCAGGATGACGATGCCCCAGCCCGGCCGGCTTTTGGAGGCGCGCAGCCCCGTCACCGTGAAGCGCACATGCAGCACGTCGTTCACCTTGATGGGCAGCACAAAGTCCCAGGTCCAGCCCAGCGACATGCCGGGCAGGAAGCGGTAGTCGCTCTGCGTCTTCAAACCATCGGCAATCGACAGGCCAAACAGGCCGTGCGCCACGATGCAGCCAAAGTGGCTGGCATTGGCATAGGCCTCGTCCACATGCACCGGGGTGTGGTCGCCGGTCAGGTCGGCATAGGCCAGGATGCGCTCCTTGGTCACGGTGTAGCTGGGGCTGGTGCAGAGGTCGCCGTCGCGGGCGTCGTCCCAGTATTTTTCGGGGCTCATGCGGTTCCTTGTGAAGACGGTCGTTCAGGCGCGCGGGTTGATGGCCAAGGCCTGCGCCACGGTGCCCGCGCTGGCCTGGATGAATTCCACCGCCAGGCCATCGGGCAGGCGCAGCCAGTTGCGGCCCTGCAGCATCTCGGTCACGCCAAAGGCCTGGGCGGCTTGCAACGCGTACTCCAGGTCCTCGCACATCACGCCGATGTGGCCCAACCGACCCTCGGGCGCGCTGTGATCCGGCTTGGCCATGAACTGCATGCCGCCCAGCGTCCAGTACTGCACCGGGTCTTCCACGGTGCCCTGCACCTCGCGCATGGACATGCCGCAGACCTCGTGGAAAAACCGGATATGCCACTGGATGTCCTTGACCCAGATGGCGACGTGCTCTACGTACGCACGCGGAATGGCGGGGGCAGTCATGCTGTTTCCTTCAAAGAATGTTCAATGCCCTTGATGCAGGCCACCAGGGCGGCGTTGACCGGCGTGGGCACACCCAGTGCAGCACCGCGCTCGACCACGGCACCGTTGATGTAATCAATTTCGGTGCGCGTGCCCTTTTCCAGGCTCTGCAGCATCGACGCCTTGAATCCGTAGGGCAAGCCGGCAGCGGCCTTGCGCCAGGCATCCACACCGTGCTGGTAGCTCAAGTAGATGCCGCTGGCCCGCGCCACGGCCATGGCCTCTTCCACCGCCGCCACCGCGCAGGCCTCTACCTGCGGTATCTGGTACAGCGCGCCATAGGGCAGGCGGGTGATACCGCTCAGGGCCCCGGTGGCCACATTGATCAGGAGCTTGTCCCAAATGGTGGCCATGATGTCTTCACACACCTGGGTCTGCAGCCCCGCCGTGTTGAACACGGCGGCAATGCGGTCGGCCCGCACAGAACCTTTGGCCCGCAACTCGCCAATCAGCGTCTCTTTGCCGGCAGTGCCCGCTTCCACCACACCCGGGGCGACCAGCACGCCGCCCACATAGGTCTTGCCGGCCAGCACACGCTCGGCACCCACCAGCTCGGCCAGCACGTCCTCATGGCCCAGCCCGTTTTGCAGGGACAGCACCACCGTGTCCGGCCCCACCAGATGCAGGGCGCCCTGCATGGCGCTGCGGGTGTCGTAGGACTTGACCAGCACAATGAGCAGGTCCATCACGCCCAGCCCCGCGGCGTCCGTGGCAGCCCGCACCGCTACCGGCGTATCGACGCCGACCTCACGCAGCACCAAGCCATGTTGCCGGATCGCCATCACATGCGCTTCGCGCCGGTTGATGAGGGTGACATCCGCCCCCGAACGGGCCAGAGCACCGCCAATCGCGCAGCCCAGTGAACCGGCACCCAATACACAGATTTTCAAATCACGCTCCTTGCTGGAGGGTGAATGTAGGCAGCGGCCGACCTAGCGTATAGGCAATACATAAAATAGATCACATTGCGATTTTTTATGGACAACGCCATGACCCGGGACCAGGAAAGCACCGAATTGCTGGACACCAAACTGCTGCGCCTGCTGGACCTGCTCTACAGCACCGGCAGCGTGACGCGGGCGGCGGAGCTGCTGGGCCAAAGCCAGCCCACGGTCAGCATCTGGCTGGCCAAATTGCGCGAGGCTCTGCACGACCCCCTGTTCGTGCGCACCCCGGCGGGCATGCAAGCCACACCGCGCGCTCAGGCACTGATAGCCCCAACACGCCAAGCACTCGCTTGCCTGCGAGAAATTTCAGAGTGGCAGCCGGACTTCGATGCCACTACCGCGCAGCGGACCTTCCGTATCTGCATGACCGATGCCAGCCACATCACGCTCTTGCCCAAGTTGCTGGCGCATGTGCGGGCCCACGCCCCCCAGTTGGCGCTGCAGGCCATGCGCATCGATGACGACACCGCCCGCCTGCTGACCACTGGCGAGGCCGACCTGGCGCTGGGGCTGATACCGGAGCTCGAAACCGGCTTCTACCAGCAAACCCTGTTCAAGCAGCAGTGGGTGTGTCTGGCGAGCGCGCAGCACCCGCGCATCGGCAAGACCCTGACCCTGGCGCACTACCGGGCCGAAGCCCACGCTGCCATTGCCTCAGGCACAGGCAGCGGACTGCTGGCCGCGGCCCTCAAGCGCCGCAAGATTGAGCGCAACATCACTCTGGAAATGCCCGGCTTTCTGGGCCTGCCGGCCATTCTTTCCAGCACCGACCTGATCGCCACCCTGCCGCGCCAGATCGGCGAGACCCTGGCCAAGGTCACCGGACTGGCGGTCTACCCCTGTCCTGTGCCCATCCCCGGCTTCACGGTGAAGCAACACTGGCACGCCCGCTACCACCACGACCCCGCGAACCGTTGGTTGCGCGAGGTATGTGCCACCCTCTTCCTGCACCGCGACGCCGGCGCCTGATCTCACACTTCAGTCGCGGAGAGTGTCCCGGACAAACCGTACAGTCCGGCGACAGGGCCCAAGGCCCCATGCGTATCCAAGACGGCCGGGGCCAGCGCGGAGGCCAACAAACCGCGCAGGACGTCTGCGTCATAACCGCAGACCAGGACGATCCAGTCCGCGGCACGATCATTGCCGCGTATGCGCTGCTCCTCCGTCTGGGCCACCGGCCCCAGATTCGCACGCTGTAGAACGTGTGCTCCGCTCACACCACGCTGAGCAGGCAACATCGCAACCAGCTCCTCAAGGTAAATGCGCAATGCATGCGCCCGGTCCGCATCGGGGGTCAGTCGGAGCGTCAGCATGTAGCGCCCCACCCCGGCGCCCACACTGGCCTTGACTTGGCAAAGGGTACGCACCATACCGCTGTGGTGCGGCATCATCTTCACGGACCAGGGCGTCGGGTTGTTCAGGCGCTCCAGATAGGCTGGGCCCGCCAGAGATTCCAGGTCACTGAGCTCGTACATCACGAAGAAACCGCTTTCATCTTCCTCGCTGGCCCAACGCGAGCCCCTCTGGAATCCCTCAATGTGCAAACGCTCATGAAAGTGCTCGTGGGTGTGCCAATCGAGGAACTCGGCGCGGTGTTCTTCAGCGATATGCCACCACATCGCCACCGCCGCTTTGCCTGTCAAAGCCATGCCGGTCCTTTCATTTCTTTCTGCCAGCTTCGGTAAGGGCCTGGCTGTCCCGCGCAACCTCGACGATGGCACGCAGCCCCTGCAAGTAAGAATGCCGTCCCAGCCCCTGGATGGTGCCCTTCACCGCAGGTGAAATGATCGAATGGTGACGCCAGGTCTCGCGTGTCGCGAGGTTGGACATGTGCACTTCGATGACCGGGAAGGGCATGGCCTTGATCGCGTCGTGCAAGGGCACGCCGTGTTGCGTGAGGCCGGCGGGGTTCACGATCGCGCCGTCCGCCGTATCGATGTGCTCATGCAGGAAATCGATCAATGCGCCTTCGTGGTTCGACTGGAGCGTCAACAGCGTCACACCCAGCTCACCGGCCAGCTCCGCCAGCATGCTGTTGATTTGGGCTAGTGTGGTGGTGCCGTAGATGTGCGGTTCACGCCGACCGAACAGGTTCAGGTTCGGGCCATGCAGGACAAGAATTTTCATGGCGCTCACAACTTGGAAACCCGCTCAATTTCTGACTTGAACAGTGCCACGACCGCAGGGTCATAGGCGGCGGAAAACTTTTCATAGACCGGCTGCACGTCTGCGCGCATGCGAGCCAGCTCTGCGGGTGCGATGTCGTTGTAGACCATGCCCTTGGTTTTCAGCTCGCCCAGGGCCTTGGCGGACACCTCGCGGCTCACCGTGCGCTGCCAGTTCTGCGCTTCAATCGCGGCCTCCTGCAGGAGCTTCTGCTCCGTGGCGGAGAGGCGGTCCCAGAAACGCTTGCTCACCTGGATGGGGTTGGTCGCGTACACATGGTTAGTGCCGCTCACATACTTCTGTACTTCGTAGATCTTGCTCGACTCAATCACGGCAAAGGGATTCTCCTGGCCATCAACAGCCTTGCTTTCCAACGCGCCATAGAGCTCGGCAAAGGCCAGGGGAACCGGGTTGGCCTTGAAGGTCTTGAAGGTTTCCAGGAACACCGGGTTGGGAATCACACGCAGCTTGAGGCCTTCCAGGTCCGAGCCTTTGGTGATGGGTCGCTTGCTATTGGTGACGTTGCGGAAACCCAGGTCAAAGAAGCCCAGCACCACCACACCTTTTTCCGGCAGCTTGGCAGCGAGCATTTTCCCCAGCGGGCCGTCCACCAAAGCATCAGCCTGTTTGGCATTGGCAAAGAGGAAGGGGAAATCGAGCAGGCCAAACTCCTTCACGATGCCGTTGAGCGAGGTGGTCGAAGCCACCAACATCTCCTGCACACCACCCTGCAGGGCGGACTGCTGTTGCAGCTCGTTGCCCAGCGCGGACGCAGCGAATTCCTGCACCTTGATCTTGCCGCCGCTCTTGGCCGCGACGATCTCGGCGAACTTGCGCACGCCCAGGCTGGTGGGGTGACCGGCATTGTTCAGGTGACCGAACTTGATAGTCCGCTCCTGAATGTCCTGGGCCTGCGCACCCAGGCCAGCCAGGCCCAGGCAAAGTGCCAGCACAAGGCGGCGGGGAATGGTGTTTTGCATGTCTGTGTCTCCTCGTATCGGGGCTAGTTCGCGGGATGCGCCTTGCTCTCGCCGCTATTATTTGGAGCCACCAAGAAATACTTTCCAAGTTGGAAAATCATTTCTCCATATAAAAAAGGAACCGGCCATGAGTACCGCATTGCTGCGCGGACTGCAGATCCTTGAGCACATGGCCACCCACCCGGATGGCTTTCCCCTCGCACAACTGGCCAGCGAGCTGGACATCCCCCTGAGCGCTTGCCACCGCCTGCTGGCCGACCTGCAGCAACGCGGCTACGTGCGCCAGCCCCGGGCGCATGGCGACTACCTGCTCACCACCAAACTGGCGTCGCTGGGCCTGGGCTACCTCAGCAATGTGGGCATGGTGGACGTGGCTGAACCCCTGCTGGACCGGCTGGCCCAGACCTCGGGCGAGCTTGTACGCCTGTCGCTGGTGGACGGAGATCGCCTGACCTGGGTAGCCAAGTCGCAAGGCACGCGCAAAGGCCTGCGCTACGACCCCGACATGGGCATGGACGCCCGCCTCTCCTGCACCGCCTCCGGCCACGCCTGGCTGCTCACCATGAGCGACGAACGCGCGATGGAAATGGTGTCCCGCCAAGGCTTTGGCAGCCCGGAGGAATACGGTCCGCGCGCGCCCACCACCGTGAAGGCCCTGCTGGGCTACTTGCACGCAGCGCGCGTACGCGGCTACGCCATGATCGACGAGGTGTTCGCGCCCGGTATGACGGCGATGGCCGCGCCGGTCTACCAGCGCAAAGAGGCTATTGGCGTCATCAGCATTGCCGGCCCCAAATTGCGGCTGACCCTGGAGCGCATGCACGCGCTGGCAGAGCCCCTGCTGGCCACCGCAGCAGAGCTGGGGCCCATCAGCAATGCATCGGCCATGTTTGGCGGGCCGCCGCTGGGCAAGGGCTGAGGCCGGAGCGCTCAGCCCCAGAGCACCGAGCGCATAGAGATGGAGGCGGACTGGAAGCCCGTGTTGAAGAAACACGGCATCTCGTTCGCACGCGCCGCGCCGGCCGCGTAAAGCAGGGGCAGGTAATGGTCATGCGAAGGGTGCGCCTGCTGCGCCATGGCGCCCAGGGACTGGAAGTTGGGCAAGGCGTCCAACTGCCCTTTTTTGATCTGGTCCTGCACCACGGCATCAAAGGCCTGCGCCCAGTCATAGGCTTCGCTGGGCGCCGTGTCCTGGCGCGTAGCGCGCAGGTTGTGCACGATGTTGCCACTGCCCACGATGAGCACACCACGCTCGCGCAACCCTTGCAGCTGCTTGCCCAGCGCATAGTGCTCTGCCGGGGCACGGCTGTAATCCATGCTGAGCTGCAGCACCGGAATGTCCGCCTTGGGAAACATGGGCTTGAGCACGGACCAAGTGCCGTGATCGAAACCCCACTGCTGTGTGTCCACACCCAGCGCCGTGCCCGTGGCGGGCGACTTCAGGCTGCTGGCCAAGCTGCGCGCCACGGCGGGGGCGCCCGCTGCGGGGTATTGCTGGTCAAACAGAGCCTGCGGAAAACCGCCGAAGTCGTGGATGGTCTTGGGGCTCGCCATGCCGGTGAGCTGCCAGCCGGGCGTGAGCCAGTGCGCCGAGATGCAGAGAATCAGCTGTGGCCGGGTGCCGCGCGCCAGCAGTTCCGTGCCCATGGCCTGCCAGGCCCGCCGCCAGCTGTTGTCTTCGATCGCATTCATGGGACTGCCATGGCCGACAAACAGCACCGGCATGCGCGGGGACGGTTTGAGCGCCTGCAGCGCAGGCTGGCTCGCGGCGCTGGCGAGCGATGTGGTGATCAGGCTGGGGAGAGTGGCCAGGGCGGCCAGAGTGGTTCTGCGGTGCATGGAGGATGGAGCGGCAAGTTACGTCAAAGTTCCGTGCCCGGCCACCGGCAGGGGTCAGGGCTGCTGTGCAAGAATCCACATCCCTGCCTGCGGGACCACCCCGCCGGCCCCACCGAGATATGCCCATGATCACCCACATCACCGCCAGCCTGCAAGAAGCCCATGTGGCCCTCACCAACCTGCTGGCCAACCCCGCCACGCTGCAGGACATTGAGCGCGCTGCGCAGCTGCTGATCCGGGTGTTCGAGCGCAAGGGCCGCGTCTACTCCTGCGGCAACGGCGGCTCCATGTGCGACGCCATGCACTTTGCCGAAGAACTCACCGGCCGCTACCGCCTGGACCGCCCCGGCCTGCCCGCCACCGCCATCAGCGATGCCGGCCACCTGACCTGCGTGGGCAACGACCATGGCTACGAACAGGTGTTCTCGCGCTACGTGGAATCGCATGGCCGCGAGGGCGATTGCCTGCTGGCCCTGAGCACCAGCGGCACCAGCAAGAACGTGATCCGCGCCGCCAAAGCGGCCAAGGCCCAGGGCGTGCACGTCATCATCCTCTCCGGCCGCCCCAGCCCCGAGCTGGAAGCCCTGAGCGACGTCTACATCAACACCCCAGGCGGCCAGTTTGCCGACCGCGTGCAGGAACTGCACATCAAGGTGCTGCACATCCTCATCGAACTGGTGGAACGCCACTTCTTCCCGGCCAACTACGCAACCTGAACTCACAGGGCGGCCAAGGCCTCTGGGCAAGGCCTTGTCTGCGCAAGAAAACCGCTTGGTCGGCTGCGCTTGGGCGCTGAAATCACCCGATTGGGGGATACCGGAGTTACGCATGAACACCTAGACTGTTGCGTGCTCCGATATTCACTTTCCCTTCTGCATGCCATTCCTCCAAGCAACCCGAGCCTCCCGCTTTTTCGCCGCACTCCCACTGTTTCTCGCCAGCCAGTTGATGGCCCAAGCGCCTTCGCCAGACGCTGAGTTGCCCATCAAGATCGTGCATATGGGCCCAGTCTCCAACCGAGCCATCGGTTTTCTTGGCACCGAAGGAGAAAACGCAGCCGTCATCGCGGCAGAGGATTTGAATGCCAGACAGATCCAGATTGGCGGCAAGCGCGCCGTCTTCAGCATCGAAAAAATGGACGATGCCGGCGACCCTGAAGTCGCCATTGCAGCCGCCAAGCGGGCTTGCCAATCGGGTGCTGCAGGCGTCATAGGGCACCTCAATTCGGGCCCTTCCATCAAGGCAGCTCCCATCTACAACCAATGCGGGCTGCCGCACATCACACCTTCGGCGACCAACCCGCTACTCACGGAGCTGGGCTACAACACCGCTTTACGCGTGATCGGCAATGACGCGGCGATGGGACAACTCATGGCAAAAATCGCCACGTCCGAGCTTCAGGTCAAACGCGTGGCCATCATTCACGACCGATCCGCCTACGGAGAAACCATCAGTTCCCACTTCGCCCGCATGGCCCGCAACCTGGGGGCGGAAGTGGTTCTCGAAGACTCTCTGCTGGAGGCCAATCCCGCTTTAACTGCCACGGTGGACCGCATCAAAGCCGCCAACCCGGAACTAGTGTTTTTCGGCGGCATGGATGGCCTGGCGGGCAAGCTGCTCAAGGAGATGAGCTACCAGAAGGTCAATACCGTCAAGTTCATGGGCGGCGACGGAATTTGCAGTGCCGAGTTGCCCAAGCTGGCGGGGAATGCAGAGGCCGCGAACCAGGTTATCTGTGGTGAAGCGGGCTCGCCCTACGACAAGATGCCGGGCGGGGAAGCTCTGGCAAGCCGCTATCTCAGCCGTTATGGCAAGCCCGTTCGGGGCTACGCCGCGCAGACCTATGACGCCGTCTTTGCCATCGCACTGGCAATGCAAAGCGCCAACTCGGCAGACCCCAAGGTCTACCTGCCCTTCCTCAAGAAAACCAGCTTTGACGGAGTCACCGGGAAGATCGCTTTTGATGCCAAAGGCGATTTGACCAACCCTGTTTTTTCCTTTTACGTCTACCGCAATGGCAAACGCGAACTCAAGTCCTGATATGAAGCATTACCTCACTCTTTCCCTGGGCCTGTTCATGGGCCTGACAGCCCAATGGGGTCACGCAGCAGATCTTTTTCCCAAAGGCGTCTCCCGCTCATTCCAGAAGCAGGACGTGCTCGAAGATGACGCCACCATGGGCGGCTACGCCATCTACCAGGGAGGCCGGTCGTGGAAGATTCTGGAAATTGGTGATCAGTCCAACAACATGGACATCAAGATCGGCAGCGCCCAACTGGTCAGCCCCATCGGCAACAGTTTCTTTGCAGAAATGCACCTGACCACCAGCCTCAGTGGCAGCGAGCAAAACGGTTACTTTTCTGCCGACGTTTGCAGTCCGGCGAAAGAGCATCTGGTCGTCGTCAAGAAAGCTTCCGGTACGATGGACAACTGCCTCACGATCGACCCCTTCGGGGCCCGTATCGGGGGACGCGATCTCGCCACGCTGGTCATTCATATCCGGAATTCACAAAGCAACTGGCGACTTTACGACTCCAGGATCTACCTCAATCTGGCCTACTTGGGCGCCCCACGGAGCACTGCGTCGGACTGGAGCGCCGAAGCCGTCGCCAAGGATCCCGAAAAGAAGCAAGTCGTCGACAAGGTGGCCGCCTGGGCGAAGCAACTACAAGACGCCATCAACAAGGCCATTGCCTACAGCAAGCCCCAAGACGCTTTTGCGTCGGTGCCCCCCATCAGCAGCCTGCTAGTCGTGAACGAGGCGGTGCTGCAAGCGCAAAGCCAGCCGCAAGTCTTTGTGTCCAGCAAACCCCAACCTGGCAGCAGCTATGTCTTCTGCGAGAGTACGAAGAAGATGGTGCTGGAAGGCAGTCAAGACTGCATCTAGCCCCCGTCAATAGTGCGCGAAAAGCTATCAATTCAATAGCGCCTGAACAACACGCGCACCAGATAGACCTGCAGCGCGGCCCACAGCCAGGGGTCCAGCACAGCGTCCCAGACGTTGCCCGTTGGCAGGCGCAGCGTCACAAACAGCAGCACGGCGCAGGGCGCCACCCAGGCGGGCAGGCGGTGGTTGTGCGGGCCGCCGGCCCACCAGGGCAGCAGTGCGGCCAAAGCCACGGCCGCCACCGCCAGCGGGCTGAAGCCCCAGGCGTACAGCTGCAGCGGCAGTTGGGCAAAGCTGTCGAGCAGCAGCAGCCAACCGGCCAGCACGCCCAGTGCCACCAGCCAGACCAACTCGGGCGCCGGGGCGCTGCGGCGGTCCTTCCACCAGACCGGGCGCTTGTGCGCACGTCGCCACAACAGCAGCGCGCAGAGCAGCACCGTCGCCGCACTGGGCAGTTGGAAGGCCAGGCCCAGCCAGTACGCGGGCGAATACGGGTCGGGCAGCCAGGCACTGGCCAACAGCAGCAGCGCCATCGCAAACTGCGGCCGGCGCCGCGCCGTCCACCAGCCCGTCACGGCGCTGCCCAGCCAGGCCAGCACCACACCCCAGCCCAGGTGCAGCCATAGCTGGGCCAGCGCCAGATCGGGCAACAAGGGCGTATCGGTGAGGCTGGCCTGCTCCAACCATTGCAACAGGTTCATGGTGTGGCTCCTGTTGCGCTGGCAGGTGCTGCGGGCTGCGGCGCAAATCGCTGCCAGGCCAGACGCTGGCGGTCCACCGTGTAGCTGATCCACAGGCTACCGTCCGCCCAGGCCATGGCGGGGTAGGAATACTCGTCTTCGTTCTTGCCCTGCTCCAGGGTCTGCAGCAGCGTCCACTGCTGGCCATCGCTACTGCGGCTCAGGTCCAGCTGCGACCGGCTGCCCGGCGAGGAGTTGTGCGCCAGCAGCAGCTGGCCTGCACCCAGCGCCATCCCACCCACCGAGGCATCGGGGTTGACCAGCGCCAGGTCGGGCAGGTCTTCCCAGTGGCGGCCGCCATCATGGGTCTGGGCGGCGAGCACCTTGCCCTCCGGGCGCTCATCGCGCATCAGGGCCAGCCACTGGCCGGGGCCTTGCGCCAGCAGCGTGGGCTGCAGCGCGTGGGGCCTGCGCGACAGGCGCACCATGCCAGCAAAGTTTCCGCCGCTGTCAAAGCGCAGTGCGGCCGGGTACTTGATGCCCAATTCGAAATGCACCGGCAGCACCATGCCGCCATCCGCCAGCGGCAGCGGTGCATTGCGCACCAGGTAGCTGGTGTTCCACAGCCAAGACAGAGGCAGCACGCCCACCGGTTCGAAATCCAGGTCCTGCAAGGCCTGGCTGGTGCTGCTCTGGCGCAGGTGCAGCACGCGGCTGGCAGCCCAGCCACCCCAGCCCGTAGCTACCACAAAGAGGTGGATGCGCCCTTGACCATCGCGCCAGGCCACCGGGTTACCCAAGCGGCGCAGGCCAAAACCGATCTGGTCACCCATCACATGGCGGTTCACCACAAAGCGCGGCGCCGACCAAGTCTGCGTCACGCGGTTCCATTGCGAGGCGGCAATCTGCACCAGCGGGCCGCTTTCGCGCTCGCCTGAAAACCAGAACACCGTGAGGGCGGCCGGGTCTTGCGCGGGCATGGGCAGCAAACTGCTGGCGTGGGCTGCCATGGTGCCCGCCGGCATGGGAATGGTGCCCTGCGCAACCCGCTGCAGGGTGGCCGCGGGGGCAGCCCCTGCGGGCCATACGGCCTGCGCGGCGGCGGGCGGTGCCACGCGCTGCGCCTGCTCGGCCACCAAAGCCGCGCCTGCCAGCAGCAAGGCCGCCAGCAGGCGGGAGATTCGGGAATCCAACAACATAGCCGCCGATCTTAGTGGCAGAGCTGGGGCCAATCGCGCCGCGCCGCGCAGAAACTCCGGCACACGCGGACAATGTCGCTATCCCCATTGTTTTTTCATGGAACCGCCATGTCCACCCTGCTCTCCGTGTCCCCCCTGAGTTTTCCCTGGCAGACCCAGGACCCCTTCCTCTTTTGCGTGCACCACAATGACGCCTACCCCCAGGGCAATGCGCAGATGGCGCCGGACCCGGCGCTACTGGCCGGGCGCAACATCGGCCAGGACTTTGCGGGCAAGGACGGCTGGAGCATGTACCACGGCGACACCGTGCCCGGCTTCCCGGCACACCCGCACCGCGGCTTTGAGACCGTGACCATCGTGCGCAACGGACGCATCGACCACTCGGACTCGCTGGGCGCCACGGCGCGCTTCGGCGGAGGCGATGTGCAGTGGCTCACGGCAGGCAAGGGCATCGTGCACTGCGAGATGTTCCCCCTGTTGCACACAGACACGCCCAACCCTACCGAGCTGTTCCAGATCTGGGTCAATCTGCCCGCGCGCAACAAGATGGCGGAACCGCACTTCACCATGTTCTGGCACGAGCAGATCCCGCGCATCACCGCAACCGACGCCGCCGGCAAGACCACTGAAGTGGTGTGCATTGCCGGCACGCTGGACGGCAAGCAGGCCCTGCCCCCGCCACCCGACTCCTGGGCCAGCGCGCCCGACAGCGACCTGGGCATCTACACCATCAAGCTCAGCCCGGGCGCGCAGTGGACGCTACCCGCCGCCCGCAGCGCGGCTACCCAGCGCATGCTGTATTTCTTCAAGGGCGGTGCGCTCAGCGTGGCGGGGCAGCCGGTGCCGGTGAAGTCCGCCATCGAGGTGCAGGCCGACCATGACTGCCTGTTCGTCAACGGCGACACCGAAAGCGAGCTGCTGGTGCTGCAGGCGCGCCCGATTGGCGAGCCGGTGGCGCAGTACGGCCCCTTTGTGATGAACACCCAGGCAGAAATTCATCAAGCCTTTGCTGACTACCGCCGCACCCAGTTTGGCGGCTGGCCTTGGGGCGCGCCCGACCCGGTGCACCCGCGCATGCAAGGCCGCTTTGCCAAGCATGCGGATGGGAAGGTCGAAGAGCGCGACTAGCCCTTCTTCGCTGCCACCACCAGCCCCGCCATCGCGGCGGCGGCCTCGGTGCTCAAACCCAGCAAGCCTTCTTCCACCGTCACCCGGTTGGTGGCCGGCTGGTTCTGGCTGACCTTCCATTTGCCGGACCACGCGGACACCGGGATCTCGATGCCCACCACGGCGGACACCATCTTGTCGGTGTAGTCGCGCGGGGCGTCGTCCACCGCCCAGGGCTGGGTGCTGCCCCGCTCCTGCTGCGTGGTCAGCTCCACCATCTGCCGGCGTATCCAGACCGGGTCATCATGCACCTGCAGCAGACCGCGGGCGTGCACCACTGCGTAGTTCCAAGTGGGCACCACCTTGCCATGCTCCGCCTTGCTGGCGTACCAGCCAGGGCTGATGTAGTGCTGCGGCCCCTGAAAGATGGCCAGCACGGGCGTGGCCAGATCAGTCTCGCGCCACAACGGGTTGGCACGCGCCACATGGCCCACCAGCGTGGGGCACTCCACGCCCTGCGTGCGCAAGTAGAGCGGGATGTGGTTGGCCTCCGGCCCCTGCGTGGTCAAGGTAACCAGCGTGGCCAGCGGCTGAGCGCGCACCAGCGCGTGCAGCACCTCCGGGCGGGTTTCTTCAAAGTGACTGGGCTGGTACATAGGGGTTCCGGCGTCAATACATCATCAGTGCGTGGCGAGTTGAAGTTCGGCTTGCGGCTTGGCGTCGGCGGCCGGCCCGCCAGTCTTGGCGGCCCCAAGGAACAAGCGCTCCGCACTTACCTGGCGCGTGGCCAGGTAGTCACGCACCACCACGCCACGCTGCAAGGCCAGTTCGCGCACGGCTTCGTCGTTGACCGTGATGTTGGCCAGCAGCAGAGCCTCCATGTCGGGCACTTCGATGTCCTTGGTCAGGCCCACCAGGTTGCGTGGCTTGGTGATGTCGGCACGGCGGTACACGGCGCGCAGCAGCACCGGCATTTCTTCGGTGCTGTAGCTGTTCACGACTGCGGCGTCCTGCCCTTGCCCCGTGGCGCGGCGGCGCTTCTCCGCCAACAACAGGCCCTTGAGGCGCTCGCGCTTGATGGCTTCGCGCTCGGCCTCCAGATTGGCCGTGCCCAACACTGTCAGGCGCAAGGCGGGCCGGTCTGTAAGGGCCTTGGCTACCTTGTCCAGCCCGGCCTTGGCGGGTTCGCTGAGCGTGCTGCTGCCGGGTGCGAAGGCCACGGTGCTGAGTTCGGCGCTGCCGCCGCCACCCAGCGCATTCGCCAGCAGACTGAAGGGGGCGGTGATGGCCTTGGTCACCAGATTGGTGATGACTTTCCAGATCACCGGGCCGATGCGGAACTGCGGGTCGTTGAGCGAGCCACTGATGGGCAGGTCCAGGTCGATCACGCCATTGCGGTCGGCCAAGAGCGCCACGGCCAGCTTGACCGGCAGGCTGTTGGGCGCGCCATCCACCTTGTCGCCAAAGCTGAGTTGGTTGAGCACCAGCTTGTTGCTGGCGGTGAGCTGGCCATCGGGCTGCACGGTGTAGCGCACGTCCACGCTGAGCTTGCCGCGCTCGATTCCATAGCCCGCGTATTTGACCGCGTAGGGAGAGAGCGGCGGCAGCTCCAGGTCGCGAACCTTGCCCGCCACGTCCAGCGCCAGCGGCTTGGCCAGGGGGTTGAGCTTGCCGGTGATCTCCAGCGAGGCCGTACCCTCCGCGCGGCCGCGCAGCTCCAGATCGGCCAGTTGCACTGCGCCATTCGCGGGCTGACTGGAGAACTGGCTGAGCTTGCCGGTCAGGTCGCTGAGGTTGGCGGTGTAGTTGGGCTGAATAAAGCGGTCAGAAAACAGCACCCGGCCGTTGACCAGGCTGATGGGGCCCACGGTGATGATGGGGTCAAGCCCCTTGGCGGTGGCAGGTGCGCTCGCTGCCGGGGCGGCCGATGCGGGAGCACTGGCCCCAGCGGCTGCGGGCGCAGGCGGACCGCTCAGATCCTGCAGGTTCAGGCGGCCTGCGGGGCTGACGATGAGGCGGGCGTAGAAGTCGGACAGCGCCGCCTCGCGCACACTGACACGCGTAGCAGCACCGGGCTGCAGGGACAAGTCGATACCTGGGACGTTGAGCGACTTCCAGCTCAGCAGCTCCTCGGCAAAGCCGCCCGCTGCGCCCTGCACGGTGTTGGCGCGAAAGTCTTCCAGCTGCGCGTCGCCTTTGAGCGCGACTTCGGGGCCGCGCGGCGTGCTGGCAAAGCGCAACTGGCCCTTGAAACTGGCGTCGGCGCGCAGCACATCAAGATTGAGCTGGCTGGCCACATAGGGCACCAGCGCATGCACGGGCAGCTCCAGCAGCTCCACACTGCCCTGGGCCTGCAGCGGGTCCCAGGCCACTGTGCCCTGGTAGCGCAAACTGCCGGCATCGGCCTGGCCGGATTTGACATGGGCGCTCAGCGTCACAGGCACGGGCTTCTTCCCGTCCAGCGCTGCGCCCTTGGCCTGCAGGTTCAGGGCCGAGACTTCCAGCCGCACCGGGCGCGCGTTGACGCGGTCGGTGAACTGCACACTGGCGTCCTGCACATTCAGCTCGCCCAGGCTGACCTTCCAGGGCGCGGCGGCGGGGCTGCTGGTGGGGGCTGCGGGTGCCGCCTCACTGTCAGCGCCCTTCCTGAGCCAATGCGCAAACATCCATTGCCCGTCGGCTTCACGGCGCACACCGCTGCTGGCGCGCTGCAGCAGCAGCTTGCCCACGCGCGCTGTGCGTGCGGCGGGGTCCACCTGCGCGTCCAGCACCTCCAGCAACTTGAACTGCGGCAGGTCGTTGGACGAGGGACCCGTGCGATCCGCGCGGCCCGCACTCGCCGCTTTGGCTTCGCCCACCAGCGCCGCATCGCGCACGGCCAGGCGCTGCACCGTGGCCTTGACCTGCTCGCCCTGCCAACTGGCTGCCAGTTGCGCGTCCACCAGACCACGCACCCCGGGTTCCAGAAACTGCGCCACATAGGGTGATGCCAGTGCGAGCGACAGGTCGTTGAACTTGGCCTGGACGCGGCCTTCGGCCAGCGTGCCGTCCAACTGCAGGGCCAGCCGTGCGGGCGCACCCTTGCCGGGCACGGTGGCCGAAGCCTCGGCACTGAAGGGCTGGGCCATGGGCCAGCGAATGTCCTTGGCGTCCAGCGTCAAATCAGTTAGCGCCAGCTTGGCGGCGGGCTGGGTCTGCTGGTCCAGCCAGTCCACCGCACCGCCGCGCAGGGCCAGGCGGTCCAGCTGCACCGCCCATCCAGCACTTTCCGCTGGAGGCTTTGTGTCTTTTTGAGCTGTAGCCCCCGTGGAATTTGCGCGAGCAGCTCCTTTTTTAGGAGCATTCTGATTGCTGCCCGTTGTCAGATCGAGGTTGATGTGCCCGTTGCGGGCACGGGTGGCGGTAAGCCGGGGCTGGTTGATCTCCAGCGCGGACAAGGTGACGCGCTGTTCCAGCGGGCGCACATCGGCCAGCTCGGCGCGCACGCTGTCCACCGCCAGCAAGGGGGAGCCAACACCATCGGCCAGCGCCAGTTTGCCCACCGTCACCACGCCCGAGAGCGTGACCGCGTTGTCGGGGTTCTGCACAAAGCCCAGCTTCAGCTCGGCGTCCACCACCGCGCTGCGCGGCTTCACGGGCAGACTAGCGGGCAAATACGGCAGGTAGGGCGCCAGGTCGAACTGGCTGATCTTGAGTTGCGCCTCGCCCTGGCGGGTCTGGGCAAACGGCGTGCCCTGGGCCGCCGTATCAAAGGCACTGCCATTGAGCACAAAGGCCAGGCGCGGCGCCACCAGCACATCGCGCTTGGACGCAAAGTTGCTCAGGAAAGGCAGGCTCAGATGCAGGTCGCGCAGCGCATGGCGGTGCTCCTGGCCGGGCAGGCCTTGGTCCACATAGTCGAGGTTGGCGCCGCTGAGCGTGAGGTTGTAGACCGCAAAGCGCAGCGGGGCGCCGGGTGGGGTGTCCGACGGAGCACTCAGGCGTTGCACGATGTCGTCCACGTCGTAGTGCCCGTCGCCCGTGTGGGTGAGTTGCGCCTGCACGCCCTCCACCGCCACCGCGTCCACCACCGGCGCCAGGCGAAACAGGGATTGCAACTCCGCGTCCACATAAATACGCGCCACACTGAGTTGCGGCGTACTGCCATCGGCCTTGGCCACCGCCAGGTCGCGCACCGTGAGTTCCAGCGACCAGGGCGAGAACTCGATGGCACCCACGGTGACAGTGCGCCCCAGCAGGGCCGACAGCCGGGTCTGCGCCTGGCTCTTGGCGATGGAGGGCACCACCGCCCTGGCCAGGGCCCACAGCAACACCAGCGCCCCCAGCGCAAAGGCCAGGCGGCGCAACCAGGGGCGAAAACGGGGGGAGAGAGAGATCATGGCAACAGCAGGAAGGTGGGGCTCAGAACGGATGGTAACGGCGCCGCCGGCAACGCACAGCGTTGACCTGCATCAAGCCCCCACGGCGTGCAACGTGGGATGCTCCACTGCACCCGAGGAGACCCCACCATGTCGAGCACCAGCCTGCAAACCATTTACCAAGAACACGCAGCCCTCAGCGCCATGCTGCAATCCCTGCTGCAGATGCTGGACCGCGGGCCAGGCGACACGCCCGAACGTTTTTTCGATGTGCTGCGCGCCATGCTGTTCTACATCGACGAGTTCCCCGAGCGCCTGCACCACCCCAAGGAATCCAACCTGCTGTTTCCGCGCGTGGTGCGCCTGGCCCCCGAGACCATGGACGCCGTCGTCCAGCTGGAAAAAGACCACGCCCACAGCGAAACTGCGGTGCGCGAGCTGCAGCATCTGCTGTTGGCCTGGGAGTTGGTGGGCGAGAGCCGCCACGCCGCCTTTGACACCGCCGTGCGCCAGTATGTGCAGGCCTACCTGGACCACATGAAGCTGGAGGAGAGCGCCATTCTGCCAGTGGCCCAGGCCGTGCTCAGCGAAGCCGATTGGGCCGAACTGGACGCCGCCTTTGCCCACAATGTCGACCCGCTCACGGGCAAGCACCCGCGCGACCCCGCCTACGACCGACTGTTCACCCGCATCGTGATGCGGGCGCCAGCGCCGATTGGCGTGGGCGAGGCCTGAGCCGGGGCTGCCTCAGCGCGTCAGCCGTAGCGCCAGCACCTGCTGGGCCACACAACGTCCCTGCACCTTGCCGCCCTCAATGCCACTGCGGAAGTGGATGCCGGCGTACATGCGCGAGATGGCGGCTTCGTCGGCCGCCACGCGGAAGCTAGCAAAGGTGCGTGGGCCCCAACCCCGGTCGTTGTGGGTGTTGTCGATAAACGGCTTGTTGGCGCCAAAGGCCGCCTCCAGAATGCCGGCCGCCGCACTGGACTGCACCGAATGCCCCGACGGATATTCCGGGAACGGCGGTGTGTGCATCAGCGTGGGCACCCAGTTGCTGTCGATCACCAGTTGCACGTAGGTCACCGGGCGCAGCAGGCTCACGGTGTACTTGGTCTTCCAACCCGCAATGAAGGCATCGGCCATGGCCATGTTCAGGCGCACCATGGTTTGGGCAGCCTGGGCCAGGTCGGCTTTTTGTTGCTTGAGCAAGTCGTTGGCAATGTAGACCCAGTGGCCGGCGGGCGTGGGGGTCTTGAGGGGGTCATCCGCCCAGTAGAGCGACACCTGGCGCTGCTCCTGCGTGGCCTTGTTGCTGACCTGGTAGACCTCGTTGGCCTCCTTGTAGAAGGCGGAGCTGGGGCTTTCGGAATACGGCGGCGGCGGGGGTGCGGCGCAGGCGCTGCTGGTCTTGAGCACAAAGGGACGCACATCGCCCCACCAGGGCAGGAGCGCTGGCGCAAACGCGGGCGGCGTGGCTGACCACTGCCCCTCGCCACTGGGCGGCACGTAGTTTTGTTGGCTGCGCCGCAACGGGCCCCAGGCCTCGTGGCCGCCGTCCGTGCGTGCCCAGGTCATGATGGCCATGGCCATAAGCTTGCCAAAGGTTTCCGAGCGGTTGGTGATTTCTGGCGTGACCGTGTTGGGGTCGAAGTCCTGGCTGTATTTCAGCGGCAGGCTGCGCTCCAGCAGGTCGATGCGGGCCTTGTTCTCGGCACTGGCGGTGGGAAACATCATGCGCGTCATCGTCGCCAATGACGCATTGGCCACCGTGGGCCAGTGCAGCACCTCGTCGGGCTGGGCCCAGGGCAGCGACTGCAGCTCGTTGAGCTGGCCGGCCAGGCTCTGGTACTGCGGCATGCCGGGGACCACCGACTCGTACAAGGCCAACCCCATGTAGGCAAATGCGCGGGACGCGACCGGCGGGCTGAAGCCCGGCGTTTGCTGCGTGAGCAGCAGGGCCAGGCTGAACCATTCGTTGGCCACACTGGTGCTGAAGGCGCTGGCCGGCCGGGCAGTGGGTGAGGCCTGTTGCGCCTGCGCGGGCAAGAGCGCGCTGGACCAGGCGCAGGCACCGGCCAGGCACAGGGAGAGCAATCGGTGTTTCATGGGGCTTTCCAGTTCGCAAGGCCTTGGGGGCTGAGGGTGTAGAAGGCATCGGCCTTGGCGGGCATCCAGTCGCTCCAACCGCCATGCGGCCATTGCACGCGCAGCTGCACGTTGCTGGCAGCACCCAAGCCAAAGTGCATCCAGCCCAGGTGGCCGCTGGCATGGCCGCCACCCACGGTGAGCTCTTGGCGGATCACGCGGGCGGCATCACCTTCGCCCAGTTTCACCTCTACCCAAGCGCCCACCGCATCGCGGTTGCTGTCGGGTTGCTGCAGACGCAATTGCAGCCAGCGGCTGGCTTCGGCGGGGGCACCACTGTTCAGCTGGCGCCACAGCTGGGCTTTGTCCCAGCGGTTGACCACCAGCACGTCCAGCAGGCCATCGCCATTCAGGTCCACCACCATGCCGCCACGACCGCGCTTGAAGCTGGCAAGCCCAGCTTGGCTGCCAGCCTCCACAAAGTTGCCGTCGGCTTTTTGCAGCAGCAAGTTGTTGGGGTCCAGGGTTGCAAAATCGGGCATGGTGGACACATTGCCCTTGACCACAAACAGATCGGCGAGACCATCGTTGTTCATGTCGGCAAACTGTGCATGCCAGGCGGTGCTGGGGTGCACATCGCCACCCACATAGGGCCGGTGCGCGGTCACGCCGCGCTTGAAGGCAATGTCCTTGTAGTGCGGCTGGGCAGCACCGGCGTCCAGGGTCTGCAGCTTGTTGTCGGACATGCTGGTCAGAAACACCTCGGGGTAACCGTCCCCATCCAGGTCCTGACTCGCTATGCCCATGCCCCAGATCTGCAGCGGCTTCCAGCCTTGGGCGGCGGTGTAGAGCACCGGCGCCGCACCGGCTGGCACTTGCCAGAGCTGCTCTTCGCCACCCTTGTAGTACTCGCGGTCATTGCTCACGCGCAACGCGGCCGTGCCCGAGCGGTTCCAGTCCGAGAACAGCATGGACAGCGCGCAGTGGCCCGGCACCAGCGGTGTGGCTGCTTGGTAGCCGCCGCCCTCCTTGGGGCGCAGCAGCAAGCCGGGGGTGCAACTGCCCCAGGGAAACTCGGGCTTGCTACGGTCGGTGTAGGTGCCAAAGGCCAGCGTGGGCCAGCGCTGGCCCTGCTCCCAGGTGGCCGAGAAGGCGGTGTGCCAGCCATTGCCGGTGCGGATGTTCCAGGCCTCGTTGGCCTTCTCGAACTTGCACTGGCCCAACCCCTTGAAAACCTGCACCTCGCCCACGCGCAGCACCACCAAGTCCGTCTGCCCGTCTCCATCAATATCCAGCGGGTAGGCGCCAATGGCATTGGTCAGCTCCAGGCCGGAGCGCTCTTCCTGCAGCTTGAGCAGTCCGCCGCGGGCGCTGCGGTTGCGGTAAAACTTGGCTTTGTTGACCCCCGCAGTGACGTAGACCTCGGGCAGGCCGTCGGCATCGCAATCGAAGGTGGCCACACCACCGCCCACCATGTACTCGCCCTCGCCTTCAAAGCGGCTTTGCAGGCCGGCGGTGTCGGTTTCTTCGACAAAACGGGGAATGCCCGGCCCAGGCACATCGGCCGCGAGCGCCAGCTGCGCAAGACACAGGCCCAGCGCCGTGGCACGCGCAGCGCGGCGCGAAATCCAATCCAGAGGGTGCACGCTGGAATCCTTTGTGAAAAATGAATGGTGGCGGTGATCTTATTAAGTTCGATCAATAAACTATGTCGGGTTTCCCCCTATTCGCTTTATCCAAGGGCGTTCTGATAATTAGTTTGTCGTCCTTACTAAATGCAGCGTGTTGCATTTAAGGCAGCACGACGGGCTTGTTTCAGGCCCTTTCAACACCAACAACCTACCGGAGACATTGATGAAACTGAAGACAACCCTGACCGCACTGGCCCTGAGCCTGGCCGCTGCGGGCGCATTTGCCCAAGTCGTGGGCGTGAGCTGGTCCAACTTTCAGGAAGAACGCTGGAAGACCGACGAAGCCGCCATCAAGGCCCAGTTGGCCAAGGACGGCGCCACCTACATCAGCGCCGACGCCGGCGGCTCTCCCGAGAAGCAACTGGCCGACATCGACAGTCTGATCGCCAAGGGTGCCAAGGCGCTCATCGTTCTTGCCATGGACAAGGACGCCATCCTGCCCGCCGTGAACAAGGCCAACCAGCAAAAGATTCCGGTAATCGCCTATGACCGCCTGATCGAAGCACCCGGTGTGTTCTACATCACCTTCGACAACGTGGAAGTGGGCCGCATGCAGGCCCGCGCCATCCTGGAAGCCAAGCCCAAGGGCAACTACGTGATGATCAAGGGCTCCCCCACCGACCCCAACGCCAACTTCCTGCGCGGTGGCCAGCAGGAGATCATTGATGCCGCCGTGAAGAAGGGCGACATCAAGATCGTGGGCGAGGAATACACCGACGGCTGGAAGCCAGAAGTGGCCCAGAAGAACATGGAGCAAATCCTCACCAAGACCGGTGGCAAGGTAGACGCCGTGGTGGCCTCCAACGACGGCACGGCCGGCGGTGTGGTGGCTGCTCTGACCGCCAAGGGCATCAAGGGCATCCCCGTGTCCGGCCAGGACGGTGACCACGCTGCGCTGAACCGCGTGGCCCTGGGCAGCCAGACCGTGTCGGTGTGGAAAGACGCCCGTGACCTGGGCCGTGACGCTGCCGCTGCTGCCGTGGTGCTGGCCAAGGGCCAAAAAGTGGCAGCCGCCCAGACCTGGAACGGCGGCGAGAAGAAAGTGGCCCTACAGGCCCAGTTCCTCAAGCCCGTGCCCATCACCGCCAAGAACCTCGACGTGGTTGTGAAGGCTGGCTGGATCAAGAAGGATGAGCTCTGCAAGGGCGTGGACGCTGCAAAAGCCCCCGCAGCTTGTAAGTAAGCATCACCCCCTGAGCCGCTGCGCGGCTCCCCCCTCTCTCGCCTGCGGCGGGAGGGGGGCGCACCCGGCGGCCTGGCAGAGCCAGTTCCGCGGGTGCTCTGGGCTCTAACAGCCCGCGGTTTTTTGTGTCTTGCGGAGAACGCATGTGAATCCCCTTTTGAATTCCCTGAAACAGGCCGGTATCGACTGGCGCCTGGTGATGATGGGCACGGTGCTGGCAGCTATAGCCCTCGTGTTCAACGTCCTCTCGGGCGGCCTGTTTCTGTCCCCTGAAAACCTCTACAACATCGCCCAGCAGACGGCCGTGGTCGGTGTCGTCGCCACCGTCGTCGTACTCATCATCGTGGCGCGCCATATCGATCTCTCGGTGGGTTCGGTCATGGGCTTTGTGGGCGTGCTGATCGCCACACTCATGTACACCGGCGGCTGGCACTGGGTGACCGCCTCCTTGGCCGGCTTGGCCGTGGCCATCGCCGTGTCGCTCTACCAGGGCGCACTCACCGCCAAGCTGGGCGTGCCCTCCTTCGTCGTCACGCTGGGCGGTCTGATGTCTTTTCGCGGCGCAGCCTTTCTGGTGGCCGACGGCAAGACCCAACCCGTGAACGACGCCTTCTTCCAGCGCCTGGGTGGCGGCTTTGACGGCGCCATCGGTGCGAGTGCCAGCTGGCTGCTGGCCGCGCTCATCGTTCTGGCCCTGGTGCTGCAGATGTGGGCCAAGCGCCGCGCCAAGGCCAGGTACGAGGTGCCCAACAACCCGCTGTGGCTGGATGCCGTCATCGTGCTTGTGCCGGTGCTGATCGTGCTGGGCTTTGTCACCGCCATGAACGCCTACAAGATCCCCAGCAAGGACGCGCCCCAGGGCGTGCCCATCCCCGTGCTGATCTGGGGCGCCGTGGCGCTGGTGCTGTCTTTCATCGTGCACCGCACGCGCTTTGGTCGCTACATCTTCGCCATGGGCGGCAACCCCGAGGCCGCAGCGCTCGTGGGCATTCCAGTCAAGCGCGTGACGCTGATGCTGTTTGCGCTGCTGGGTGTGCTCATCACCATTGCCGCCATCGTGTCCATCGCCCGGCTCAACGCCGGCACCAACTCGCTGGGCACCAGCATGGAGCTGTATGTGATTGCGGCCGCCGTGATCGGTGGTACCGCACTGGCCGGGGGCAGCGGATCCATTCTGGGTTCCGTGCTGGGCGCCCTCATCATGCAGAGCATTGACAGCGGCATGCTGCTGCTGGACGTATCCATCGGGGTGCGCTACGTGATCATCGGGCAGGTTTTGATTGCAGCGGTGGTGTTTGACGTGATTTATCGCCGCCTGACAGGAGACACCGTATGAGCGCGGGCAACGCAAAGCAGGCGCTCGTCGAGATGCGCAACATTGGCAAGTCCTTCGGCGGCGTGCACGCCGTGGACAACGTGAGCGTGAACCTCTACCCCGGCGAAGTGGTGGCCCTGCTGGGCCATAACGGTGCGGGCAAGTCCACGCTGATGAAGATGCTGGCGGGGGCCTACCCCATCGACAGCGGCGAAGTGCTGATCGACGGCGAGAAGGTGCACATCCGTACCCCCGTGGACGCGCAACGCTGTGGCATCGAATCCATCTACCAGACACTGGCCCTGGCCGACAACCTGGACGCGGTAGCCAACCTGTTCCTCGGGCGCGAGCTGCTGACCCGCTGGAACACGCTGGACGACCACCGCATGGACGCGGACGCCCGCAAAGTCTTCCATCGCCTGAACAAGAACTTCAAGAACGTGCGCACGCCGGTGCGCCGCCTCTCGGGCGGGCAGCGCCAGGTGGTGGCGATCTCGCGCGCCATCTACTTCAACGCCAAGATCCTCATCATGGACGAGCCGACCGCGGCCCTGGGCCCGGAGGAAACCGCGATGGTGGGCAATCTGGTGCGCCAACTCAAAGCAGAAGGGGTAGGGATTTTCCTGATCACCCACGACATGCCCGACGTGTTTGGCCTCAGCGACCGCCTAGCCGTGATGAAAAACGGCAAATTAGTAGGCACTTATCGCACGACAGACGTTGTGGAGGACGAAGTTCTTGGCATGATCATCGCTGGAAAGCAACCCGAAGGAAAAGCGCAGACCCACACCCTGTGAGCCCGCGAATCCCCCCCTTCCGCGACATCATGAAAACCACCGGCGACCAACAACTTGTCAAACGCATCAACCGCAGCGTGTTGCTGCGGCTGTTGCGCAGCCAGAGCGGGCTCTCACGCGCCCAGCTCGCACTGGAAAGCGGACTGACGAAATCCACGGTCAGCCTGCTGGTACGGGAGCTGATTGACGAGGGCTGGATCACCGAAACCGACGTGACCGCCGCCCCCGGCCTGGGCCGCCCCTCCACCCCGCTGCATATCGACAGCCGCCGCCGCGGCATGATTGGTGTGGAAGTGGCGGTGGAGGCGCTGCGCGTGGTGGGTGTGTCGCTCACGGGGCAGGTGCTGTGCGCAATGGAAGAGCCGCTCAAGGGCACGGCACCTGATGAGGTTTGCCGCCAGACCGCTCGCCTGGTAGCGCGCACCCATGCCTTGCTGCGGGAGCGCAGCGTGCAGCTCTCGGGCGTGGGCGTGGGCCTGCCGGGGGCATTTGACGAGGCCACCGGCATGCTGCGCTTTGCGCCCAACCTGGGCTGGCGCAATGTGGACTTTGTGCCGCAGATCACCCAGGCGCTGGCGCAGGCTGGCGTGCCGCCCGTGGCGGTGCACGTGCAGAACGAAGCCGACACGGCGGCCCTGAGCGAATACGAATTTTCCGAAGGCGATGCGCGCGACTCGCTCATCTTCGTGACCTGCGGCGCCGGTGTGGGCGCGGGCATTGTGCTCAACGACCGCCTGTTCACCGGTATGCAGGGCATGGCGGGTGAAATCGGCCACAGCATCCTGCAGATCGACGGACCGCTGTGCTCTTGCGGCCGGCGCGGTTGCGCCGAAACCTTCTTCGGCGCACGTACGCTGGCCAAGCTGCATGACCCCGCGCAAGGCGGCCACCACCTGGGCGTGGTGCTGCAAAACCTCTGGACCACTTTCAACCCCAGCATGCTGGTGGTGGGTGGCCCCTCGTGCGACCGCTACCCCGGCATCGTGCAGGTGGCGCAAACCACACTGCAAAGCTACGCCGACAGCGCCGGCATGGCGGCGCCTACCGTGCGCGCTGCGCGCTACGGCCTGCTGGCCTCTGCGGTGGGCGCGGCCGCGCTGGTGCTGCACCACGACCTGCGCCCCATGCACACCCGCGCGCCCACGGCCAGCGCCCCGCGCATGCAGGACGTAGCCGAACCCATTTCTTCCACCCTTACCGTCTAAGAACCTTTTTAAGAACGCCCTTCATGTTTATCGGAATCGACATTGGCACCTCTGAAGTCAAGGTACTGCTCCTGGCGCCGGATCACCGCGTGCTCGGCTCAGCCGGCACCGCACTTACGGTGTCGCGCCCGCACCCCGGCCACAGCGAACAGAACCCGCGCGACTGGTGGGCGGCCACCCAGTCCGCCCTGGCGCAGCTGCGCAATGTCCACCCTACCGAGTTCGCGGCCGTTCAGGGCATAGGTCTCTCCGGCCAGATGCATGGCGCCGTGCTGCTGGACGCCAGGGACAACGTGCTGCGCCCCGCCATCCTCTGGAACGACACACGCTGCGCCGCCGAATGCACGGAGATGATGGCCGAGCTGCCCACCCTGGCCGACCTCGCCGGCAGCCTGGCCATGCCCGGCTTCACCGCGCCCAAGCTGCGCTGGGTGGCCAAACACGAGCCCGAAGTGTTCAAGCAAGTGGCCAAGGTGCTGCTGCCCAAGGATTATGTGCGCCTGATGCTGACCGGCGAATACGTGAGCGACATGTCCGACGCCAGCGGCACACTGTGGCTGGATGTGCAGAAGCGCGCCTGGTCCGACCAGCTGCTCGCGCTCACCGGCATGACGCAGGCGCAAATGCCCCGCCTGGTGGAAGGCAGCGCGCCCGGTGGCTTCCTCAAGCCCGATATCGCGCAGGCCTTGGGTTTGAATGCGGGCATCGTGGTGGCCGGTGGCGCAGGCGACAACGCCTCCAGCGCCGTGGGCATGGGTGCAGTGCGGGCCGGCCAGGGTTTTCTGTCGCTGGGCACCAGCGGCGTGCTCTTCGTCGTTACACCCAGCTACCAGCCCAACGCGGCCAGCGCCACGCATGCCTTCTGCCACGCCGTGCCCGGCCAGTGGCACCAGATGAGCGTGATGCTTTCGGCCGCAAGCAGCCTGCAGTGGGTGACCGACCTGCTGGGCGCAGCCAACGCGGGCGAGGTGGCCACCAAGGCCGCCGCCCTGCCCGCTGCCGACCGCGCCGCCGCGCCCCTGTTCTTGCCCTACCTAGGCGGCGAGCGCACGCCGCACAACGACGCGAACGTGCGTGGCAGTTTCCACGGCCTGAGCTTTGACACCGACGCCGCACGCCTGGGCTACGCCGTCATCGAAGGCGTGACCTTCGGCCTGAAAGACGGGCTCGCCGCACTCAACGCCGCCGGCAGCACCGTGCAACGCCTTTCCCTGGTGGGTGGCGGTGCGCGCAGTGCCTTCTGGGCGCAGCAACTGGCCTCGGCGCTGGACGTTGAAATCGTTACCCATGGCAGCTCCGCCGTGGGCGGTGCGCTGGGCGCAGCCCGCCTGGGCTGGCTGGCCACGGGCGCGTCCGCGGCCGAGGTCTGCCTGAGCCCCGAAGTGCACGCCAGCTACCGCCCCGAAGCGGCCGAACAAGCTCTGCTGCTGGAACGCTACGCCACCTTCCGCAGCCTGTACCACAGCACCTGAAACGCCATGCCCTACGGGGCTCGGCACCTTTATTTAATTCGACCACACAACTAAACAACCGGAGAGCATCACCATGAGTACCTATTTCAGCAACGTTGGCCCCATTGCCTATGAAGGCCCCCAGTCCGACAACCCGCTCGCCTTCAAGTGGTATGACAAAGACCGCATCGTGCTGGGCAAGCGCATGGAAGAGCAGCTGCGCTTCGCCGTCTGCTATTGGCACAGCTTCTGCTGGAACGGGCTGGACCCATTTGGCGGCGACACCTTCCAGCGCCCCTGGCAGCACATGGCCGACCCCATGGCCGCCGCCAAGGCCAAGGCCGACGTGGCGTTTGAATTTTTCAGCAAACTGGGCGCTCCCTACTACTGCTTCCACGACCGCGACGTCGCGCCTGAAGGCGCCACCCCCCGTGACAGCGTGAACAACCTGCGCGAGATGGTGGACGTGCTGGCCGCCAAGCAGGCGCAAACCGGCATGAAGCTGCTGTGGGGTACGGCGAACCTGTTCAGCCACCGCCGTTTCATGTCGGGTGCGGCCACCAACCCCAACCCCGAAATCTTTGCCCTGGGCGCCCTGCAGGTGAAAGAAGCCATGGACGCCACGCTGAAGCTGGGCGGCGCCAACTACGTGTTGTGGGGCGGCCGCGAAGGCTATGAAACTCTGCTCAACACCCGTATCGGCCACGAGCTGGACCAGATGGGTCGCTTCCTGAACATGGTGGTGGAGTACAAGCACAAGATCGGCTTCCAGGGCACCATCCTGCTGGAACCCAAGCCACGCGAACCGTCCAAGCACCAGTACGACTTTGACAGCGCCACTGTTTACGGCTTCCTTTGCCGCTACGGCCTAGAGAAAGAGATCAAGGTCAACATCGAAGCCAACCACGCCACCCTGGCCGGCCACAGCTTCGAGCACGAAATCGCCACGGCGGTGGACCTGGGCATCTTCGGCTCCATCGACATGAACCGCGGCGACATGCAATGCGCCTGGGACACCGACCAGTTCCCCAACAGCATCCCCGAGACCGCGCTGGCCATGTACACCATCATGCAGGGGGGTGGCTTCGTCAACGGTGGCGTGAACTTTGACGCCAAGGTGCGCCGCCAGTCCATCGACCCCGAAGACATGTTCCACGGCCACATTGGTGGCATGGACGTGACCGCGCGCGCGCTGCTGATCGCCGAGAGGATGATCACCGACGGCAAGCTGGCCCAAATCGTCACCGACCGCTATGCGGGCTGGAAAGACAGCTTTGGCCAGCAAGTGCTGGACGGCAAGCTGGGCCTGGACGCGGTGGCCCAGCGCGTGCTCGACAAGAACGTGGATACGGCGCCGGTGTCGGGACGGCAGGAGCGGATTGAAAACCTCTTGAACAGCTATATCTGAGTTGATCCGCTAGACAGCGGAAAGACAACGGCCTCGCGGGTGAATGCTTGCGGGGCCTTCTTTGTTTCGGAGCCTTGTTCTTTGTATTGCGGTCTGCTCGGGACCATGAACGGTCACGCTCAAAGATGCGCTTTCGGCGCACTCGTTGACGTGGTCAATGTGTGTGCCACTCTAAATATCCCCGTAACCGCGATATTCAAATACCTGCTTGATCCAGTCTGCGCTGCAGATGATTCGTTCTGACTACCAAGCGGATTTGGCGATCAGGGGACTAGGAGAGTCTCCTTCCAAATCCTTGTCCAACAGACAGTCGATGAATGCACCGAGTAGGGCTGGTCGATGCTGCCTGTTCGGGTAGTAGAGAAACAACCCCGGGCGCGAGATGGACCAGTCCGCGAGGACCTGGACCAACCGTCCCTGTGCCAAGAGTTCACCCACACCATCTCGCTCGAAGTGATAGGCAATGCCGAGCCCATTGAGCGCTGCAGCAACACCGATGTCGGCGTGGTTGGTTACGACAGGGCCGTCCACCGCGACTTCGAGTCGTTTCCCCCTTTTCTCAAACTCCCAACGGTAGTGCCTGCCGTCCATCTGCAGCCGCCAGTTGATGCACGCGTGGCTATGCAACTCGGCAGGTGTCTTGGGGATGCCTCGGCGTGCGAGGTAGTCGGGAGACGCCACGGCAACCATATTCAAGTCTGGCGTGAGGCGAATGGCAATCATGTCTTTCTCAAGCCGTCCACCCACGCGAATGCCCGCGTCGAAGCGGCCAACGACGATATCGGCCAGTGCGTCATCGACCACGATGTCGAGCACCACATCCGGGTAGGCCTGATGAAAGCGCGCAAGCCTGGGCGCAATGATGGTTCTCGCTGCGATACCCAGCGTATTGATACGAAGCGTGCCGGTGGTCTGTCCTGCGGCCTCACTGGCCTCTGCGACGGCGACAGCCATTTCTCGAAACAACGGTGCTATACGCCGATAGAGCAGCTCGCCACTTGCCGAAGGCGCCACGCTGCGTGTCGTGCGAATCAGGAGGCGTGCCCCAATCCGGTTTTCCAGTTGCCGAATGGTTTGGCTAAGTGCAGAAGGCGACAGCCCCAAATACTCTGCCGCCCGGGCAAAGCTCGCGCGTTCAACGACGGCAGCGAAAGCTTTCAGCTCTGCGAATTCGGATCCGCGCATTATGTACTCCCATTTACATAACCAATACTGATTCTAGAGTATTCACTAAATTTACTGCGGCGCGCATCCTACGGGCTTCTTCAACCACAAGGAGCTTCATCATGAGCACCCCGACACTCCCCGAGCCGATTGCCGCGTACTTCGCTGCCGCCCACAGCAACACCGAGGCCTTTGCACACTGCTTCACAGCGCAAGCCGTTGTGAAGGACGACGGCCACACCCACACAGGCATCAACGCCATCAAGGCTTGGCAGGATGCGGCATCGGTCCAGTACAACGCGACAACCACGCCCTTCGCCCTCGAGCGCGAGGAGGGCTTTCAAGTCGTCCGCACCCATGTTGCAGGCAACTTCCCTGGCAGCCCGATCGATCTGACCTACCGCTTCCGCCTGGAACGCGGCCTGATTGCATCGTTGGAGATCACAGCATGAGCTTCGATCTTCAACTGAAGGGCAAACGTGCGCTGGTGACGGGCGGCACCAAAGGCTTGGGCGCCGCGCTCGTCAAGAGCCTCCAGGATGCCGGAGTGCAAGTGATGACGACCGCCCGCTCTGTTCCCGAGAAACCGCTGGAAAGTGTTACATACGTGCAGGCTGACTTGGCAACCGCTGAAGGCGTGACCGAGCTGGCGCGCGTGGTCACTGAGCGTTGGGGCGGCGTCGACATCTTGATCAACAGCCTCGGCGGCTCGAACGCGCCGGCGGGCGGATTCGCGACCCTGAGCGACGCTGTATGGCTCGACGAATTGAATCTGAATTTCATGTCCGCAGTTCGTCTTGACCGTGCGCTGCTGCCCGCCATGTTGGCAAAGGGCGCGGGTGTCATATTGCACGTGACGTCGATCCAGCGCGTGCTCCCGCTTCCGGAGTCGACTACTGCCTACGCGGCGGCGAAGGGTGCCCTCTCCACCTACAGCAAATCGCTGTCGAAGGAGGTCGCGCCAAAGGGTGTTCGCGTTCTGCGTGTCTCACCCGGCTGGATTGAGACCGAGGCTTCGGTTGCATTCGCCGAACGAATGGGGGCCCAAGCAGGCACAGACTACGAGGGCGGCAAGAAGCTTGTCATGGACTGGCTCGGTGGAATTCCGATCGGTCGGCCCGCCAAGCCCCAGGAGGTGGCAGACCTGATCACGTTCCTTGTGTCTCCGCGCGCGGCGTCTGTGTCGGGCTCCGAGCACGTGATAGATGGCGGGACGGTTCCGACCGTTTAAAGCCCGAGGCTTGGTGGCCCCCACACGTGTGTCGAAGGCACGAGTCCAGACGAGACAGCTTGATGCTGGGCTTGGCCTCCGACAATAGCGGAGGTCGACCCGGTTTATGCCAGCCGCAACCAACCAGTCTCTGACGATTGATCACTGCGGATCAACAACATCAAACTCAAACTGCACAGGCGCCGAGTTTTCGACGAACACGGTGATCTGGTAATGGCCGGCGGGGTCGCCGCTCACCACGTCCCAGGACTTGGAGATGGTGCCGTTGTAGACGGTCAGCGTCACGTCCATCGACATCACCTTGCGGTCTGCCGAGGTGCCAAACGCCTGGCCGCCGGTGCCCCACACCTTCGGGGCTTCGGGCAATGTCATGCGCTCGAGCACGCGGACTTTGCCGATCTTCTGGTTGAGCTTCATGACCCATCCGTAGTTCTGGTCGACCACCAGAGGGACGGTGTTGGCAACCTTGAAGTCCAACACATCGTTGTTCTTGGCCAGCTTGAACAGCCCGAAGACAGCATCGAGCGGGCACGCTCCGCTGCCTTTCGGGGCGGCCGCACAGGCCTTGAAAACCGCCGCGTTGGATGCCGCAATGGACTCGGGCGAAGCGCTGGTCGTCTGTGCGCCAACGTGGAGGCTAGCAGCGGCGACGGAAAGAGCAAAAAGTTGGCGAAGGTGTTTCATGGCTGGTGCTGATGAGCCCGGTGACGGTTGCCACCGGGCTGAATACAGCAAAGTCTATCCACAGATCGCCAACTCGCCGGCGCGGCTAGTGCCCCGCCAACACCTGCTCCACCTCCGAAAAGGTATGTGCCTTGGCGCTGACCGGCAGTGCACGGCCCAGCTGGCGCTCCACCTGCGTCTGCGAGACCAGCCCGCGAATGCGCGGGGTGCGGTCGGGGGTGTCGGAGTCGATAACCAAGAGGTGCGGGCGACCGCAGCGGACCAGGGTGGCGATCACTTGCTCCACCGTAGCGCGCTGGAGTGCGGCGAAGGTGATGGTGTCGAGTTGGGAGAGCGGGGTCATGACGTCGGCAGCAGTCATGTCGTCGTGTTTGAGGCCGCGTTGGTGGACCAGGCGCATGGGCTTGTCGCCAGCGATGTCGGCAGCGGTGAGGATGCCGTCGACCGAGGGCATGTCGGACACGACGAAGAGCAGGCGCACGCCCTGGTAAATCATCTTCAGCTCGGCCTGGACCAGCGAGGTTTGGGGCTGCACCGTGGCGGCGCGGTACTGGGCCAGGTCGGTGAACACTTCGATCGCCGGGGAATCCAGGGTCACGGGGCCGTGCTGCGGCGGCTGGACCTGGACGATATGGGTACCGGCGGGGAAGCGGAAGGTGGGGAGTGAGCCGTCGAACATGGGAACCTTTCCAAGCAGCACGCTGTTGTGATGTCTCTGTGGCGTCGGGCGTCTGCCAGAGGCTGGTTGCAGTGGGTGCAAAAGCGCTGCAACCGACTCCGTTATAGGCCTATGCACCTACGATCACAAGTGGATTTACTAGGGTTAACCCTTGCTTTACCTGGGCTTAGCAATCCCCCATTGCGGATGCCGCTGAAACACCAAATCTGCTACCAAAAACGTAGCTGCTTGCGCAAATTCCACGGGGGCTAGAGGCCAATTTCTTCATGAATCCAGGTTTAGCATGTATTGAGAGGCCGGAACTTCTTACGATCACAAAGCTTGAAAAATTCGACCAAAAGGCGATTGAAACCAATATTTGTGATCACAAATTAAATGACGCACTAGAATTTGGGCATCTCCACTACCGGCCCACCGCATGTCCACACCCAGCGCCATCGAAAGCTTTCTGACCCAACACCGCATCCACGAGGTGGAGTGCGTGATCCCCGACATGACGGGCATTGCACGCGGCAAGATCCTGCCGCGCGACCTGTTCCTCGCGGCGGGCGAGATGCGTATCCCCAAGAGCGTATTGCTCAACACGGTGAACGGGCAGCAGCCCGACAACGGCCCCTTTGTGGGCGACACCGACCCGGACATGGTTTGCATCCCCGATGTGAGCACCGCGCGCGTGGTGCCCTGGGCGGCGGAGTCGGTGGCGGTGGTGATCCACGATTGCCAGGAGTGGGACGGCAGCCCGGTGCAGATTTCGCCGCGCGGGGTGCTGCGGCGCGTGCTCAAGCTGTATGAGGCGCGCGGCTGGACGCCCGTGGTGGCGCCGGAGATGGAGTTCTACCTGGTGGCGCGCCAGCAAAACCCGCACGAGCCGCTGCAGCCGCCGCTGGGCCGCACCGGCAAGCCCGAGGCCGGGCGCCAGAGCTATTCCATCGACGCGGTGAACGACTTTGACCCCTTTCTGCTGGAGCTGAGCAACTTCTGCCAGCAGCACCAGTTGGGTGTGGAAACGCTGATCCACGAGGCTGGCCCCGGCCAGCTGGAGATCAACTTCAGCCACGGCAACGCGCTGGACCTGGCCGATCGCGTCTTCCTGTTCAAGCGCACGGTGCGCGAGACGGCGCTGCGCCACGGCATCTTTGCCACCTTCATGGCCAAGCCCATGGAGCAAGAGCCCGGCAGCGCCATGCACATCCACCAGAGCATTCTGGACGCCGACGGCAACAACCTTTTCAGCCTGCCCGATGGCTCGGCCAGCCCCCATTTCAGCCAGTGCATTGCGGGCCTGCAAACCTACATTCCGCAGCTCATGCCCATGTTCGCGCCGTATGTGAATTCCTACCGGCGGCTGGCACCTTTCATGTCGGCACCCATCAACGTGCGCTGGGGGCACGACAACCGCACCTGCGGCATCCGCATCCCCAAGTCCAACCCGGCCAACCGCCGCGTAGAGAACCGCGTGCCCGGCGTGGACGTGAACCCCTACCTGGCCATGGCCGCCACCCTCACCTGCTGTTACCTCGGCATGACGGAAGGCCTGCAACCCAGCGCGGCCACCACCGACAGCGCCTGGAATGTGAGCCACGAGCTGCCGCGCCATCTGGAGGACGCGATTGCCGCCATGCGCGCCTGCGGGCCCGTGCGCGAGGTGCTGGGCGATGGCTTTGTGGACGCCTTCTGCGCCGTGAAGGAGCTGGAGTACGCGACTTACAACCGCGTCATCAGCTCCTGGGAGCGCGAACACCTGCTGTTGCTCGTATGACCGCGCAATACACAACCCTGGACCCACAGCGCCTGGACGCCGTGTGCGAGCGCGAGCGTGCGCACTACGCAGCCGCCCACCCGTGCTCCCAAGCACTGGCGCAACGCGCGGCGGGGCACCTGCTGTTTGGCGTGCCGCTGCACTGGATGAGCGATTGGTCAACCCCGTTTGCGCTGCACCTGGCGCACGCCCAAGGGGCGCGCCTGACCGATGTGGACGGCCACCACTACGTGGACTTCTGCCTGGGCGATACAGGCGCCATGTTTGGCCACAGCCCGGCCCCGGTGGCGCACGCCCTTGCAGTACAAGCCGCGCGCGGCATCACCACCATGCTGCCGGGGGAAGACGGCGTGTGGGTGGCGGAGGAACTGGCGCGGCGCTTTGGTCTGCCGGTGTGGCAGTTCGCACTGTCCGCGTCGGATGCGAACCGCTTCGCCATCCGCTGGGCGCGCGCCATCACCGGGCGCACGCAGGTGCTGATCTTCAATGGCTGCTACCACGGCACGGTGGACGATGTGTTTGTGGACCTGGTGGACGGCCAGCCCCAGACGCGCGACAGCCTGCTGGGCCAGGTGGTAGACATCACACAGACCACGCGCAGCGTGGAGTTCAACGACCTGGCTGCGCTGGAGGCCGCACTGGCCGAAGGGCAGGTGGCCTGCCTGCTGGCCGAGCCGGCCATGACCAATATCGGCATGGTGCTGCCCGAGCCCGGCTTTTGGGAGGCGGCGCAGGCGCTGTGCCGCCGCTACGGCACGCTGCTGCTCATTGACGAGACGCACACCATCAGCACCGGGCCCGGCGGCTACACCCGCGCCCACGGCCTGCAGCCGGACCTGCTGGTGCTGGGAAAGCCGGTGGCCGGGGGAGTGCCTTGTGCCGTCTACGGCTTCAGCGCCGAGACGGCAGCCCGTGCCGAGGCGGCCAAGCGCAGTGCGCCGCCCGGCCACAGCGGTATAGGCACCACGCTGACCGCCAACCCGCTTGCCATGGCGGCGCTGCGCGCCAACCTGGCCGAAGTGATGACCGATGCAGCCTATGCCCATATGTTCACGCTGGCAGCCCGGCTGGCCGATGGCCTGCGCAGCGTGATTGCGCGCCATGGCTTGGGCTGGTGCGTGACCCAGATCGGCGCGCGCACCGAATTCCAGTTCTGCCCAACGCCGCCACGCAATGGCAGCGAGGCCGGCGCCCGCCTGGACCCGGCGCTGGAGCAGGCCATTCACCTCTACCTGCTCAACCGCGGCCTGGTGATCACGCCCTTCCACAACATGATGCTGGTCTGCCCGGATACGACCGTGGCCGATGTGGACAGACTGGTCGCGGCCATGGACGCCTTTGTGTTGGACACTAAGGCGCCATGACCGACACCGATGCATCCCCCACCACCAGCACTGAGCAGGACCGCGTCTACACCACGCTGCGGCAATGGATTACCGTCGGCCGCTTTCTGCCCGGCGAGCGACTCAAGATCCGTACCGTCGCGGCGGACATGGGCGTGGGCCAGATGCCGGTGCGCGCGGCGCTACAACGTTTGGCGGCCGAGGGCGCGTTGGTGAACGTGCCCAATGCGGGCGTTACCGTGCCGCGCCTATCGGTGCCCGAGTTTGACGACCTGCTGCAGATGCGCATGCTGCTGGAGGGCGAGGCGGCTGAGCGCGGCTGCCTGCGGCTGGATGCGGCACAGATCGCAACGCTGCAGGGCTGGAGCGCAGACATGGCAGCGGCCCTGCAGGCTGGCGATGCCAAGCGCTACCTGGACATCAATGAAGACTTCCACGTGCTGCTCTACAAGGCCGCCGGCTCGCCCCTGCTGTTCCAGATGATTGACACCCTGTGGCTGCGCGCCGGCCCGATCTCCAACCGACTGTTTGATAGGCCGGCCGCCAGCGCCGTGCTCAACGACGCGCACGAGGACCTGGTACAGGCCCTGGCGCAAGGCGACAGCGCCGCCGCCCGCCGCGCCGTGGAGCGCGACATTTTTGTGGCCGGGCAGTTCCTGCGGACGGCCTGTGGAGACAAGAAAAAGAAGTGATCAGGCGGTCTCTGATCCCCACCGCCCCTATTGAGGGGAGGCCATGGCTGCGGCTTGCGCGACCAACCACTGACAAAAGACATCCAACCGGGGATGCGCAGCCGCCGTGCGCCGCACGGCGAGATAGTCATAGCCCGAAGCAGTAAAGCCCAGCGGCGCTACCAATCGGCCCGCTTGCACATCGTCCGTCACCAGGTGCCAGGGCGCAACAGCAATGCCCAAGCCGCGCACGGCAGCCTCCAGCGTAAAGTAGTAGTGCTCGTACACGGGCCCTGCAGCCGTGGCAGCGCCAGGCAGGACGGTACCTGTGGATGCTGCCCACATGTCCCAGGCGTTGCGTCGCATTCGGGTATGCAGCAGGGTTTGCCCCGCGAGGTCTGCAGTCGTTTGTGGCATGCCGATGCGAGCGGCCAGCGCAGGCGCAAGCACCGGCCCCAAACGCTCTGCAAACAAGGGCAAGGCAGTGCCAATTTCACGAGGCACCCCTGCCTCTGCAGCAGTGATCAGCAAGTCGCAGCCTTCCCGCGCCGCATCGACGCCCGCGTCAGTGCTGCGCAGACGCACCTCGATGCCCGGGTGTCGAGCATGGAAATCAAACAGTCGCGGGATGAGCCATTTCACCGTGAAGGTGCTGAAACAGGCCACGTCCAGCGGGCCGTGGCGCGCATCGGCCAGCGCCCGCACGGTGTCCTCGATCTGCTGAAAAGCCTGTGTCAGCACAGGCTGCAGCGTGCGCGCGGCAGCAGTGAGCGTGGGGCGCGCTTTGGTACCGTCAAAAAGCCGCAGGCCCAGATGATCTTCCAGCTGGCGGACTTGGCGGCTGATGGCCCCGGGCGATACGGAAAGCTCTTCGGCCGCAGCCGTCATGCGGCCGAGCCGGGCTGCGGATTCGAAGGCGCGCAAGGCACCCAGGGGTGGGAGGCGACGTGGCATGGCGATCATCTTATGTGAATAAATTGCACATAGATGAAGAGAACAAATCGCTTTTCACGGAAAGCACTTTGACCAAGAATTTCTTTTGCCAAGCACCCCAAAAACAGTTTTAGCTATTTTGATCAAACGGAACATAAAAATGCCTTTTATCCACACAAGCCTCCCCGACTCGACCCCCACTACGACACGCGAAGCCATCGTGCGGGGCATCCACCAAGCCCTGGTAGAGAGCATTGGCATGCCCGAGGACGAGTTGTTCAACCTGGTAACAGGCTATGCGCCCGGACAGTTCGCGTTCAGCCGCAGCTTCAACGGCGTGGCACGCTCGGACGCAGTCGTGGTGGTCGAGATCACCCTCAGGCGCGGTCGTAGCGATGCGATGAAGCGGGCCCTGTATGCGGCAATTTCGCGCAATCTCCAATCCATGGCCCAAGTGGCTCCTGCCGACGTATTCATCTTCATGCACGAAAACGATTACTCCGATTGGTCGGTTGGGCACGGGCGCTTCGCGATGGCACTTGTGCAACAAGTGGGGGCGCCGGCCTGAACCTCGCCAGGCCACTGAAAACTGCATTGACGCCCGATTTTCGTCGCAGCGCTTCTTTTCGCCCCAAAAACAAAACCGGCTTGAAGCCGGTTTTTGCTATTAATTCAGTAGCTATTCGCACACAGTCCTTAAGCGCCCAAGCCACACTCTTTGCAAAACTACTTGGCAGTTGGCATCACAAACTCGGCGCCCTTGCCGATGCTTTCGGACCAGCGCTGCATGATGGACTTTTGCTTGGTGTAGAAGCGCACGCCCTCTTCGCCATAGGCGTGCATGTCGCCAAACAGGCTCTTCTTCCAGCCGCCAAACCCATGCCAGGCCATGGGCACCGGAATGGGCACATTGATGCCCACCATGCCCACCTGCACACGGCGGCTGAACTCGCGCGCCACGTTGCCGTCGCGCGTGAAGCAGGCCACGCCGTTGCCGAACTCGTGGTCGTTGATGAGCTGCAGTGCTTTGGCAAAGTCGGGCACGCGCACGCACGCCAACACGGGGCCGAAGATTTCTTCTTTGTAGATGCGCATCTCGGGGGTCACGTGGTCAAACAGTGTGCCGCCGAGCCAGAAGCCATCGCCACAGCCTTCACCCGCTTGCTTGCCATCAAAGCCACGGCCATCGGCCAGCAGCGTGGCGCCTTCTTGCACACCGAGGTCGATGTAGCCGCTGATGCGCTTGTGCGCGGCCTGGGTGACGATGGGGCCCATTTCGGCGGCGAGGTTGGTGCCGTTGAGCACCTTGAGCGTCTTGGTGCGCTCCAGCAATTTGGGGATGACCTTGTCGGCCACATCGCCCACCAACACCGCCACACTGATGGCCATGCAGCGCTCGCCCGCGGAGCCGTAGCCTGCGCCGATGAGTGCGTCCACCACCTGGTCCACATCCGCATCGGGCATGACCACCATGTGGTTCTTGGCGCCGCCCAGGGCCTGCACGCGCTTGCCGTGGTGGGCACCGGTCTCGTAGATGTAGTTGGCAATCGGTGTGGAGCCCACAAAGCTCACGGCCTTCACATCAGGGTGTACCAGCAGTGCGTCCACCGCTTCCTTGTCGCCCTGCACGACGTTGAACACGCCATCGGGCAGGCCGGCTTGCTTGAGCAAATCGGCAATGTAGAGGCTGGGGGACGGGTCAATCGGGCTGGGCTTGAGCACAAAGGTGTTGCCCGCCGCGATGGCGACCGGGAACATCCACGCAGGCACCATGACCGGGAAGTTGAACGGCGTGATGCCGGCCACCACGCCCAACGGCTGGCGCAGGGTCCAGTTGTCGATGCCGGTGGAGACCTGGTCGGTGAAATCGCCCTTGAGAAGCTGCGGAATGCCACAGGCGAATTCGACGATGTCGATGCCACGGGACACCTCGCCCTGCGCATCGGTGAACACCTTGCCGTGCTCGGCGGTGATCATGCGGGCCAGAGCGTCCTTGTGCTCATTCAGGAGTTGCAGGAAGTTGAACATCACGCGCGCACGGCGGATCGGTGGCGTGTCCGCCCATTTGGGGAAAGCGGCTTGTGCGGATGCCACGGCAGCATTCACGTCCGCCCCGTTGGCGAGTGCCACCGAGCCGGTGACCTGGCCGGTGGCGGGGTTGAAGACATCCTGGGCGCGGCCGCTGGTGCCGGGGGTGACCTGGCCGTGGATGTAGTGGGAGATGGCAGTGATTGGGGACATGAAAAGTGTTTCTTTAAAGGGGTCAGGTAGCGGCAGCAGGGGCCAGCATCCATTCATGGGCGGGGTCGTTCTTGAAGACCCAGAAGCGGTTGGGGCCCGCCATCACATTCAGGTAGTACGAGTCATAGCCGTGGGGCGCCACCACCGGGTGGTAGCCCTTGGGCACCATGACCACGTCGTGGTTCTCGACAGCGCAGGCTTCGTCGATGCTGCGGTCGTCGGTATAGACGCGCTGAAAAGCAAAGCCCTGCGGCGGGTTGAGGCGGTGGTAGTAGGTTTCTTCCAGCAGCGTCTCCACGGGTGGCTGCTCCACATCGTGCTTATGGGGCGGGTAGCTGCTGCTGTGGCTGGCGGGTGTCATCACCTCCACCACCAGCAGGTGGGCGGCGGTGGGGTCGTCGTGCGGCAGGATGTCGCACACATAACGGGTATTAGTGCCCTTGCCACGCACACTGCGGCGCATGGTGGCGGGGTCGATCACGCGCACAGTGCGTTCTTGTGCGTCAGTAGGTGCGGTGCACAGGCCAACTTCCGCATTGCGCACTCCGCGCAGCGTGACCGTCTTGCCGGCAGGCACATAGACGGCAGCGGGGGACTTTTCGTCAAACACGCTGTCGCGGGTGCCGAGGTTGGCGTAGGTGGTGCCGTCCACGGTCACATCCACAGAGCCTGTGAGCACTACCACGCACAACTCACGTGCGCCGGTAGCTACGATTTCGACAGCACCGGCTTCGAGGCGCACGGCGCGAAAGCCCACATGCGTCCAGCCCGCACGCTCGGGAGTGACGTTGACAATCTCGCGCCCCGAGGGTGCGGCCTTGGCTAAGAGGGGGCTGACCATGGTGGTGTCCTTTGCGAATCAGGCGATGCTTTTGACCAGAGCGCTGAGAGTGTCAAAGCCCTTCTTGGCGTATTGGTAGCTGGGGGCCACGGCGGGGTCCTGCTCGGCCTCCACCACCAGCCAGCCTTCATAGCCAGCCTCGCGCAGCACCTTGAGCGCGGCGGCGTAGTCAATGCTGCCGTCGCCGGGCACAGTGAAGGTGCCGTTGAGCACGCCGTGTAAAAAGCTCCAGCCGTCGTTGCGGGCCTGGGCTATCACCGGGGTACGTACGTCCTTGCAGTGCACATGCACCACGCGCTTGACGTGCTTCTTGAGCAGGGTCACCGGATCAGCTGCGCCGCCGAAGTAGGCGTGGCCGGTGTCGTATAGCAGGAAGACCTTGGCGGGGTCGGTCAGCGTCATCAGCTTGTCGATGTCGGCCGGGGACTCCACATAAGCGCCCATGTGGTGGTGGTAGGCCAACTTGATGCCATAGGTCTGGATGAGATGTTCGCCAAACGCGTTCAGACGCTCGGCATACGCCTGCCACAGGGCTTCGCTGGCAAACTGGGGCCGCTTGTTGACGGGGGTGTCCATCTGGCCTTGCACAGTGCCTGCGCACTCGCCATAGACCACCACGCTCACGCCGTTGTATTGCAGCTTGCTCATGTGGGCCTTGCAGCGCTCTATCTCGGCGGCCACGGCGTCGGCATTGCTCTGGCCGGGTGCTACTTCGGCCAGAAAGCCGGAGTACCAGCCGGACACGCAAGCCAGACCATACTCATCGAGCTTGGCTTTGAGAGACGGGCCATCCTTGGGGAATTTGTTGCCCAACTCGAAGCCGACGTAGCCGATTTCCTTGCCCTCGCGCAGTGCGGTCTCTAGAGGGGTTTCGCCGCCCAGGGAGGGCATGTCGTCGTTGAACCAGGAGATGGGATTGATGCCAATGCGGACGTTCCAGGTCATTTCAATGCTTCTTTCTGAATCTAAGAATCAAACACGTTGTTCTTGCTTGCCGGCGACATAGCGGGCGTGGGCGTCCAGCACCTCGCTGCGCGCGGACACCTCAGGAACTGCCACCTCCCACCAGCAGCCGCCTTCGGTGGTGCGGGTGTGGGTGGTGTCGATCACCAGCACCTGGCTGCGTTTGGCAGCGCGGGCTTTCACCATGGCGGCTTTGAGCTCGGCCACGTTGGCCACATGCACGGCATCTGCACCCATGCTGCGGGCGTGGAGCGCAAAGTCGATGCGGCTGGCCTCGCCCCCCTCGCCAATGCAGTCGTCCAGCAGGTTGTTGAACGCGGGACTGCCGGACGCGGTTTGCAGGCGCTGGATGCAGCCGTAACCCCGGTTGTCCAGCACCACCACAATGATCTTTTTGCCCAGCATGACGGAGGTGGCCAGCTCGGAATTCATCATCATGTAAGAACCATCGCCTACCAGCACGATGACCTCTTGCTCAGGCCGGGCCAGCTTGACGCCCAGGCCGCCTGCAATCTCATAGCCCATGCAGGAGTAGCCGTATTCCATGTGGTAGTTGCCGGGCCGGCTGGCGCGCCAGAGCTTGTGCAGCTCGGCAGGCAAGGTGCCAGCAGCGCAAATGGCCACGTCGTGCACACCGCTGTCGCCTCCCGCATCGTTGAGCGAGTCGCGCACAGCGCCAATCACTTCGGCGTCGTAGGGCAACACACCGGGCTGGGGCGCCGCGGTAGTGAGTTCGGTGACCCGCGCGTTCCACAGCGCTGCTTGTTGCTTGGCGCGTGCAGTCCAGGCGCTGTCTGCCGCCCAACCACCCAGTGCGGCGCTCAGGGCTTGCAGGCCCACCAGTGCGTCCGCCACCAGCGCGGTGCCGCTCCACTTGCTGGCGTCAAAGCTTTGCACGTTGAGGCTGAGCAACTTGGCGTTGGCAAACAGGGCGTGCGAGCCGGTGGTGAAGTCTTGCAGGCGGGTGCCCACGGCGAACACCACATCGGACTCGCGGGCCAGCACGTTGGCGTTGGGCGCGCCGTCCACGCCGATGGCGCCGAGGTTCAAGGGGTGGTCCCACGCCAGGCTGCTCTTGCCGCCGTGCGACTCGACCACGGGCATGCCATGCGCTTCGGCAAAGGCGCGCAATGCCTCGCCTGCATGGCTGTAGAGCACACCGCCACCGGCCACGATGAGGGGGTGCTTGGCCGTCTTCAGCAAAGCGACGGCCTTCTGCAGTTCGCGCGCATCGGGGGGCGGGCGGCGGAACTGGATCAGCTCGGGGTGCAGAAAGCTTGTCGGGCAATCGAACGCATGGGTCTGAATGTCCTGCGGCAGCGCCAGGCACACCGGGCCGCAGGCGGCGGGGTCCGTCATGATCTGAATGGCGCGGGGTAGAGCGGTGAGGATTTGTTCCGGCCGCGTGATGCGGTCAAAGAAACGCGTGACGGGGCGGAAGCAATCGTTGGCGCTCAGGTCGCCCTGCTGAAAACTCTCGACCTGCTGCAGCACCGGGTCCGGCGCGCGCGAGGCAAAGGTGTCGCCGGGCAGCAGCAACACGGGCAGGCGGTTCACATGCGCCACCGCAGCGGCAGTGACCAGGTTGGTGGCGCCGGGGCCTATGCTGGTGCTCACGGCCATGATGCGCTGGCGCATGTGCGCCTTGCTGTAAGCGATGGCCGCATGGGCCATGCCCTGCTCGTTGTGGGCGCGGTACGTGGGCAGGGCCTGGCGCTCGGCCCACAATGCTTCGCCGAAACCGGCCACATTGCCATGGCCGAAGATGGTGAACACCCCGCCGCAGTAGGGCTGGATGCTGCCGTCATGCATTTCCACCTTGAGGGCGGCGAGATGCTTGACCAGGGCTTGCGAGAGCGTGAGTCGTTGGGTGCGTGTCATGAAAAAATTCTTCGCTGCAAAAGTCAGGCGGCTGCGCGCACTGGCGCCGTAGCCGCCGCATGCCGGCCGCGCCAGGCGTTGACCAGAATCGTGAAATTGTGGGCGACCTCGCTCACAAACTGCGCGTCCGTCACGCGGCCCGAGAGCCAGGCCAGGGACGCATCGGCCCAGAGACTGCGGCCCACCATAAAGCCCTTGACCACCGGATTGGTGGCCAGCTTGAAGCTCTCCACCAGATGCTGGATGGGCTGGTTCAAGCCCAGGATCACGGCGCCACGGCAATAGGGGTCTCGCTCGTCGATCAGCGCCTTCAGCTCGGCCCAACCACTCTCTTGCATGGGGGCCAACTTCCACCACTCGGGCTTGACGCCGAGGTTGTAGAAGCGTTTGACGGCGCGCAGCACCGCTGCGTCTTCCTCACCCGCGACCACGATGGCTTTGGGCAGGATGATTTCGAGCAGCAGCTCGTTACCACTGGCGCGGGTGGCTTCCCACAGCTCCAGCACTTTTTGCTCTTGCTCCAGGCGCAAGGTGTAGTGGTCGTCCGGGTGGTAGTGCACCAGACATTTGACCACTTGCTGGGTGGGCCAGTGCGTGAGCGCGCTGCCCACCGATCGGGTGCCATCGAACCGTAAAGGGCGTGAACCGGGTAACTCCACCGGGCGGCCCACCCACCAGCCGCGGCCGGTGGCGCTGGCCAGTGCGTCGGCACCGTAGCTGCCGCCATCGACCAAGACGCCGGTGGCGCCTTGCAAGCCGCTGCCCTGCTCCACGCGCTCTGCCGCGGTGACCAGCAGCTTCTTCAGCACCGGAATGCGGGACTCGGGGGCGCCTGCCTGGCGGCAGAGGTCGAAGAACTGACTGCGATGGTCAAAGGCCATGACGCACAGCTCGTTCCACACCGGGCGCGCCGCGGTCACGCGGTGCAGATGGGCCAGTTGCTGGTCCGCATCGACCTGCGGGTTGCGGCTGCCACTGAACCAATGCGCCAGCTCGGGCGGCGTGGGCATGGCCGCAGAGCAGGCATGGCGGGACACCACGATGGCGCCACAGGCATTGGCCGTCTGGGTAGCTTGCGCCCAGTCTTTGCCCTGCAAGAGGCTGGCCATGAGGCCGGAGAGGAACGCATCACCCGCGCCCAGCACATTGAGTACTTCAACGCGTTCACCTCGAAAGGTGGGCGCATCGTCAATCGCGCCAGGAATCGCGCCTTCGATCACGGTGCAACCGGCCGCGCCGCGCTTGACCACCAGCACCGCCTGGCTCAGCGCACGCACGGCGCGCAGGCTGGCCATCAGGTCGTTGGGCACGCCACCGGCAATAAAGAACTCTTCTTCGGTGCCAACCAGCAGGTCGAACTGCGGCAGCATCTCTTGCAACTGCCGGGTCACAGCAGCGTCGGCCACATAGCGGTTTTCGCCTGCGCCGCGGCTGGTCAGGCCCCAGAGCACGGGGCGGTAGTCAATGTCGAGCACGCGCACCACGCCGTGCTTGCGGGCAAATTCCAGCGCGCGCGTGGACGCAGCGCGCGTGCCCGGTGTGGAAAGGTGTGTGCCGGTGATGGCCAGGGCTCGGCAGCGAGCGATGAAGGACTCATCAATCAGCGCGGCGTCCACCGCCATGTCAGCGCAGTTTTCGCGCACGAACAGCAGCGGAAAGGTGTCGCGGTCCTTGATGCCCAGCAGCACCAGAGCGGTGAGGCGCTGCGGGTCGACCTGCACCTGGCTCACATCGCAGCCATTGGCCTGCAAGGTGGAGGTGAGAAAACGGCCCATCTGCTCGTTGCCCACGCGGGAAATCATGGCGCTCTTGCAACCCAGGCGGGCTACGCCAAAAGCCAGATTGGCGGAGCTGCCGCCCAGGTACATGGCCATGCTGCGCGCGTATTCCAGGGCACTGCCGAACTGTTCGGCATACAGGTCCACGGCGAGGCGGCCCAGACAGGCCAGGTCGATGTCACGCCCCTGTGGAAATTTCAAATGTGTCATGGAGTTCTTAAATCGTTACGCCTTCGAGATCGGCCATGAGTTTCTGCATTTCCTCACCGCCAGCCATCATGTCCAAGACTTCGTCCTTGCTCACATCGTTCTTCAGGTAGGTGCCCAGTGACTTGCCCCGGTTGAGCAGCGTGAAGCTGTCGGCAATCGGGTACGCGTGGTTGACATTGTGGGTGATGAAGATCACCGAAATACCGCGGGCACGGGCGGTTGCGATCAGCTTGAGCACATTGGCCGATTGCTTCACGCCCAAGGCGGCGGTGGGCTCGTCCAGGATGAGGACCTTGGCGCCAAAGTGGATGGCGCGCGCAATGGCCAGACATTGCTTCTCGCCGCCGGACATGGTGCCCACCATCTGGTTGGCATCGCGGATGCGGATGCCCATGTCGCGCAGCTTGTCGCCCGCAGTCTGGGCTGCCAAGACGTGGTCCATGACCGGCAAAAAGCCGAAGAGCTGCTTGATGGGCTCCCGGCCCATGAAGAAGTTGCGCGCCACGCTCATGAGCGGCACCAAGGCCAGGTCCTGGTAGACAGTGCCGATACCGGCGTCCAGCGCTTCCTTGGGCGAGGCGAAGCGCACGGGCTTGCCCTCCAGCAGGTACTGCCCTTTGTCCGGCGTGTGCACACCCGCCAGGGTCTTGATGAGGGTGGACTTGCCGGCTCCGTTGTCGCCCAGCAGGCAGTGCACCTCGCCACGGCGCAGGCGCAAGGTGACGCCACCGAGCGCGATGACGGAGCCAAAGTATTTGCTGATGTCTTCCAGCTGAAGGATGTAGTCGCTCATGATGAACTTGCGTGGGGTTTAGCGGCGGCCACCGGCGAAGCGGGAACGGATGTAGTTATTGAAGAGCACGGCGATCAGCAGCATGAGGCCCAGGAACACGCGGTACCAGTTGTTGTCGATGCTGGTGTAGCCGATGCCGATTTGCACCATGCCGAAAATGAGGGCACCGAAGGCGGCACCAATGACGGAGCCATAACCACCCGTCAGGAGGCAGCCTCCGATCACAGCGGCGATGATGGCTTCGAATTCTTTTTGCAGGCCACGGTCAGCGGCAGCCGAGCCCGCGTCGGCCACCTGCAGCACGGCAAACACCGTGGAGCAGAAAGCCATGAAGATGAACAGGCCGACTTTGACCTTGGCCACGGGAATACCCACGTTCTTGGCGGCATTGGCGTCGCCGCCCACGGCCTGGATCCAGTTGCCCACTTGGGTACGGGCCAGCACAAACGCGCCGGCACCCGTCATCACGATCCACCACACGACGGCCTTGGGGATGCCGGTAGCCAATGCCGTGCCGTCATCACGTGCGGCAATGACACCCATGCGGGCCAGGCCGTCAAAAACACCAGTGAGCGTGTATCCGTTGAACAGGAAGGAAATCACCGGGTCTTGGGCAATCATTTCGCGCAGGACCAGGTCGCCATTGCCGCTCAGAATGGTCTTACCCGTAAAGATGACCGAGACGGCCAGGGACAGGCCGCGCAAGATGAAGAAGAAGGCCAGCGTCACGATGAAGGACGGCAGGCCGGTGCGCACCACCAGCCAGCCATTGAGCCAGCCCAGGCACATGGCAGCGGTGAAAGCAAATACCACCGACAACCAGATGGTCCAGCCCCAGTACAGGGCGGGAATGGCCAGCAGCATGCCGGCGAAGCCGATCATGGAGCCGACGGACAAATCGAATTCGCCGGCAATCATGAGCAAGGCAGCACCCACCGCCAACACGCCGAGGTAGGCAGCCACGGTGCTCCAGTTGATGATGCCTTCGGGGTTGAACATGCCGGAGCCACCGGCGCTGAAGGCAAACATGGCAAAGACGAGAAGCGTTCCGGCCAGGGCGCCAAACTCGGGTCGCGCCATCAGGGTGCGCAGAACACTGAGTTCGCGGACCCGGTCGTCAACGGGGGCAATGGAAGTCATGGTGGGGGCGTTGGTGATCATGGGAATAGCAAGGAGATTCAGGACGTCGGACTTCGCCAGGACCGGCGGACACTGTTGCCGCGCTCCGGTCCCGGGTGCAGGCGCTTAGCGGTACTGGCCTGCGTACTTCTCCACCTTGCCGATGTTCTCCTTGGTCACGAAGCCAGGACCGGAGCCAATGTGGCGGGGACCATAGGCCGGGGCCAGACCGTACTCATTGAAGCGCGCGGTGGTCTTGGCGTTGCCCTTGACGGCGGCCGACACGGCGGCCAAGTCGGAGCTCTTGGTGGACTTCATCGTGGCCAGCACGGCCACGGGGATGTAGCCCTGCAGGTAGGGTTGCTGGTCGATGCCGAACTTGACCGAGCCATCCTTGATGCCCTTGGAGATTTCATCCGACAGGTCGAAGGTGGCCATCCACATCTTGCCCTTGAGGCCGGCCTTCTCCAAGGCCTTCAGCGTGGGGTGGGCGGAGGTTGGACCCAGGGTCAGCACGGCACCGGTGCCGGGGTTCTGACGCAAATAGGCGGACACCTTGGCTTCGATGCCGGTGGGGTCATCGCCCGAGTCGATGGTGCTCTTCTTGAAGTCCACGCCGATGGCTTCGGCAAAACCGCGGCAACGCTCGAAGGAGGCAGGATTGGTGGCGTAGTGGTTCACGCACAGGAAGGACTTCACGCCATCGGCCTTGGCGCGCATGCCAGCGCCCTTGCCGGCTTCGTACTCGGGCTGGCCCACGTGCATCACGGCGCCCAGCTTTTCGCTCTGCTCGGTGGTACCGGAGTTGATGGTGATGACCGGGATCTTCTTGTCGACCAGCTTCTTGATGGAGCTTTGCAACACGTTGTAGTCGGCAATGGTGACGATGACACCGTCGTAGCCCTGGGCAGCGGCTTGCTCAATCAGGCGGGCCATGTCAGCCAAATCGCCGTTGGGCGGGTTGCGGTAGTCCACCTGCACGCCGTAGTCTTCACCGGCATGTTTGACGGAATTCTTGATGGTGTTCCACCAGGAGTCGGAATCGGGGGCGTGGCTGATCAGGGCGATCTTGGACTGGGCAGCCGCCATGCCGCTCACCGCCAACAAGGCGCTCAAGAGCACGGTTTTTGCAAATGTCTTGCGGGACAACTTCAGGTTCTTCATACGGTCTCCAATTTTTTGATGTCAATGTCTTGCGTGGAAAACTTCACTGCAAAGCAGCGGACGCTGGGCTTGCCGGCATCTGCGAAGAAGTTTATCGATTCTTGCAAAAAATAGAAATAGTTTTCTAATAGGTATAAACCCCAGAATAAATTTTCTTTTCAAAGAAATTTACTGATGGATAATTTGTTCCAAAACAGGTCCTGCATGAGCACTACTCCCTCCCCCAGCGCCCCCGACAGCGAAGAAGCCCTGATCGCCGCCATTGCGGCCGGGTTTGCAGGCTTGAGCCGACAGCTCAAGCAGATCGGCACCTATGTAGAACAACACCGTGGCCAACTGGGCATCCAGTCCATCCAGCAAGTGGCGGAGCACTGCGAGGTGCAGCCCAGCGCGGTAGTGCGCTTTGCCAAGCATTTCGGCTTCTCGGGCTTTACGGAGATGCAGAAACTTTTCCGGGACGGCTTGGCACGCCAGATATCGCCCAGCCGGGACTACCAATCGCGCATCCGCAGTGCCATCGAGTCCGGCGCCAAGGACCTGACCAGTGCGGACATCGTGCATGCCGTCATCGGCGGCGGCATTGCCGGCATGGAAGAGCTGCAAGGCAGCCTGCAGGAGCCGGCCTTTGAAGAAGCCGTAGACCTGCTGTTCCGGGCAGACACGGTGTGGCTGATGGCCACGCGCCGCTCGTTTGCCATCTCCACCTACCTGACCTACGCCCTGCAGCACACCGACAAACGGGTGCAGCAGATCACCGCGCTGGGCAGCATGCACGATGGCCAGCTGCGCGGCCTGCGCCCGGGCGATGTGATGGTGGCGATCTCTTTTGCACCCTATGCCCCCGAGACCGAAAGCATCGTGGCCGAAGCCCACGCACGCGGCGCCCGCATCATCTGCATTACCGACAGCAGCCTGAGCCCGATGGCCCGGTTTGCACAGACCTCGATCCTGGTCAATGAAACCAGTGTCTTCGGCTTCCGCGCCCTGACCAACACCATGGCCGTGGTGCAGAGCCTCTTCATGGCGCTGGCCTACCGGCTGGAGCTGCAATACCAACCCACCCGCCCGCGTGCCTCGTGAGGCGCGGACCTTCCGTCTTTTTCCCCACCCTCACTTTGACCATCCCATGAAAAAAGTTGCCCTCTTTGGTGCCGGCCGTATCGGTCGCATCCACGCCGCCAACCTCGCCGCCATGCCCGGCATTGAACTCACAGCGGTGAGTGACCCGATGGCCGCCAACGCGGCCTCGCTCGCCCAAGAACACGGCGCGCGCGTTGACAGCGTGGAGGCCATCTTTGCTGACACGTCGATTGACGCCGTCGTCATCGGCAGCCCCACCACGACGCACAGCGACCTGATCACCCGCGCCGCACAAGCGGGCAAACACATCTTTTGCGAAAAGCCCGTGGACCTGTCGGCCGAGCGTGCCCGCGCCTGCGCGGCCGTGGTGGCCCAGGCCGGCGTGGCCTGCATGATCGGCTTTCAGCGCCGCTTCGACCCCACCTTCAACGAGGCCAAGACGCGCCTGGACCGGGGCGACATCGGCAACCCCGAGATGCTGGTCATCACCAGCCGCGACCCGGGTGCCCCCCCCGTGGAATACATCCAGCAATCCGGTGGCATCTTCCGCGACATGCTGATCCACGACTTTGACGTGTTCCGCTGGATCTTGTGTGGCGATGGCGACCGCGCCGCCTGGCTAAGCGCCACCGGCTCCTGCCTGACCGACCCCGCCATCGGCAAAGCCGGCGACTTTGACTGTACCGCCGTCACCATCAAAACCGTCAAGGGCCGCCTGTGCCAGATCAACACCACGCGCCGCGCCGCCTATGGCTATGACCAGCGCTTTGAAGTCATTGGATCCAAAGGCATGCTGCAATGTGGCAACCACAAACCCAGCGAAGTGACCCAGGCTACGGCCCAGGGCACCTCGCAAGACAACCCCGAAGCCTTTTTCCTGCAGCGCTACGCCGCAGCCTACCGCCTGGAGATTGAACACTTCTTCACGCAGCTGCAAAACGGTGGCACGTTCCGCACCACGGTGCAGGACGGCGTGGACGCCCAAATCTTGGCCGACGCGGCCGCCGAGAGCGCAGCCAGCAACCGCATCATCACCTTCTGAGGCGCAGCATGACATCTCCTTTGCGCATTGGCATCGTGGGCTTGGGCCGCCTGGGCCAGCGCCACGCGCAAGCCCTGGCCTTCAGCACGCGCAACTGCGTGCTGACCGCCGCCTGCAGCCCGGTAGAATCCGAGCGTGCGTATGCCACCGAACAACTCGGCATTGCACAGGTCTACTCCCGCTACGAAGACCTGCTGGCCAGCCCCGACGTGGACGCCGTGGTGCTGGTGACTCCCACCTCCCTGCACGCCGACCAGACCATTGCCGCGCTGCAGGCCGGCAAGCATGTGTTCGTGGAAAAGCCCCTGGCGCTGAACGTGCCCGATTGCGAACGCGTAGTGGCAGAGGCCGCCAAGCACCCGGAGCTGGTGGCCATGGTGGGCTTTGTGCGCCGCTTTGACCCCAGCTACCGTGCGGCCCAGGCCAGCATTGAGGCGGGTGAGATCGGCCGCCCCTTCATCGTGCGATCGCAGACCTGCGACCAGAACGACCCCGACGGCTTCTTCGTGCGCTTTGCTCCCACCTCGGGCGGCATCTTCATGGACTGCAGCGTGCACGACATCGACCTGGCGCGCTGGATGCTGGGCCGCCCCAAGGCTCTGCGCGCTTACGCAACCGGCACCGTGGCCCTGCACCCCGGCCTGAGCGAGTTTGGCGATGTGGACAACGGCCTGGCCATCGTGGACTTTGAGGGCGGTGCCAAAGCAGTCTTCTACGCCTCGCGCACCATGGCCCATGGGCATGAGACCAGCACCGAAATCATCGGCACCGCCGGCAAGCTGCTGGTGGGAGAACACGCCGCGCGCGACCGTGTGGTGCGCAGTGACACCCAGGGCGTGCGCCATGCCGTGCTCAAGGACTTCTACGAACGCTTCGAGGCCGCCTTCGCTGCCGAGATGGCCGAGTTCGTCGCAGCCTGCCGGGGCGAGCGCGCCCTCACGCTCACCCTGTCTGACGCGCTGGAAGCCACGCGCATCGGACTGGCAGTCACCGAGTCGCTCAAGACCGGGCTGCCGGTCACCGTCGCCCAGGGCTGAGCATCTCCCCAGCGAATCCGGGGACTTGGCGCGCACCGTTTGGTGTGCGCCAAGTGCGGCGGGAGAATGCGGGCATGCTCCGCTGCCTGCTTCTCGCCCTGGGTCTGGCGCTGCCTTGGCAAGCCCATGCGCAGGCGCGCGACTCCAGCTGGGGCCTCTACGTCGGCAAATACCACGACGCCGAGCCTGCAGGCGCCCTGGCGGGCACTGCCAACTATTCCGAGCACTACATGCTGGCCCTCACGGGCAGCACCACGCTGTGGAAGTCCCAGGACTGGCCACTGGCGCTGGAACTGGATGGCATGATCGGCCAGCAGTGGGGCATGGCCAGCCTGACCGAGATCGCGGTGGCGCCCGCTATCCGCTGGAGCGGTTTTCCCTGGCGTGATGTGTTGCGCATCGATATTCGGCTGGCGCCGCTGGGTGTTTCCTACACCAGCGAAGTCGGACCCATGGAGCGTGGCGCCAACGGCGAGGGCTCGCGCACACTGAACTTCCTGTTCGTTGAAGCTGCCTTCTCCCGCCCGCAGACGCCGGACACCGAATTCTTTGTCCGCCTGCACCACCGCTGCGCCATCTACGACCTGATTAACAGTCATGGTGCCAATGGCGAAGACTTCCTGAGTTTTGGTCTGCGCTTCAAGTTCTAGCGCATTGGCCACGCCTCAGTGGAAATCCCGGCTGGTCGTGGCCAGGTCGCCCAGCAAGTGGGTCAGGTCTACCAGGCGCTTGGCCACCACATGGCGTACCTCGCCGCCACTCTCGTCATCGCGCTGCCAGATGCCGTAGACCGCCATGAGGCGGGCGCGGTAGACCACGTCGCGGAACTGCTCCTTGGCGTTGCGCCAGACAATCACATTCACGCTGCCGGTTTCATCCTCCAGCGTCACAAACACCACGCCCTTGGCCGTCTGCGGTTGCTGGCGCGCGGTGACGATGCCGCAAGCCCGTACCAGCCGGCCCGTGGGGTAGTTGCGCATCTGCGCCGCCGTCAGCAGCTTCTGTTTTGATAGCTGCTCGCGCAATAGCAGTAAGGGGTGCGAGCGCAAAGTGAGTCCCACGGCGGCGTAATCAAAGGTCACCTCCTCACCCTCCCCGGCCGGCAGCAGTTGCAGCTCGGCCTCCTCAATCGGCACGCCCTGCAGCAGCGCGGGCGCCGGCAGCAGCGCCGAGGCGTCCCACACCTGCTGGCGGCGGTGGCCGCTCAGTGGCGCCAGCGCGTCGGCGCTGGCCAGGGCCCGCAGGTCGGCCGTGTCGAGGCGGCAGCGCAGGGCCAGGTCTTGGGTGCTGGTGAAGGACACCGCCTGGCGCTGCGTGGTGATGCGATCGGCCACGACGCGCGTCAGGCCGCTGACCAGGCGCAGGCCCAGGCGTACCGCGTCGCCCTCCAGCGTGCAGTCCCAGTCGCTGCGCAGCACATCCACTGCGCGCACCTCCACCCCATGGCGCTGCGCGTCCTGCACCAGTTGCGCCGGGCCGTAAAAACCCAGCGGCTGGCTGTTGAGCAGGGCCGCCAGAAAGCAGGCCGGCTCGTGCCACTTGAGGTAGCTGCTGATATAGACCAGGATGGCAAAACTGGCTGCATGGCTCTCGGGAAAACCGTATTCGCCAAAGCCCTCCATCTGCTTGAAGATGGCCTCGGCAAAGTCCAGCGGGTAGCCGCGCTCCACCATGCCCCCCACCAGCCGGTCGTGGTACTGACTCACATTGCCGTTGCGCTTCCAGGCCGCCATGGAGCGGCGCAGCGCATCGGCCTCGCCCGGCGTGAAACCGGCGGCGAGCACGGCAATCTGCATCACCTGCTCCTGGAAAATCGGTATGCCGTGCGTGCGGCTCAGGGCTTCCTCCAGCGCGGGATAGGGCGACTTGTTCTCACCCGTATTGCGCGCCTTCAAGTAGGGGTGCACCATGCCGCCCTGAATCGGCCCCGGTCGCACGATGGCCACCTCCACCACCAGGTCGTAGTACTTGCGCGGTTTGAGCCGCGGCAACATGCTCATCTGCGCACGGCTCTCGATCTGGAACACACCCACCGTGTCGGCCGCGCAGATCATGTCGTAGGTCGCCTTGTCGTCGCGCGGAATGTCCTGCATGCGAAATGGGGTCGCCAGCCCGCGCCGCTGCGTCACCATCTCCAGGCAGCGTCGGATGGCGCTGAGCATGCCCAGGGCCAGCACGTCCACCTTCATCAGGCGCGCATCCTGCAAATCGTCCTTGTCCCACTGGATGATGGAGCGCTCTTTCATTGCCGCGTTCTCCACCGGCACCAGGCGCGTGAGCGGGCCCTGCGTCAGCACAAAGCCGCCCACGTGCTGGCTCAGGTGGCGAGGAAACTTTTGCAGCTCCATGCTCAGCGCCAGCCACAGCTGCAGCCGGCGTTCTGAAGTAATTTCGACCCCAGCCCCCGCGAAATCTGCGCCAACAGCTACTTTTTCCATAGCAGATGACAGTCGCTCCGCCAGCACGGCGCGGCTGTACATGCCCGGATGCTCCTTGGCCATGGCGGTGATCAGCGCCTCCGGAATCTCCAGCGCATGGCCCACGTCGCGCAGCGCACTGCGGGGGCGGTAGTGGATGACCGTGGCGGCAATGGCAGCCCTGCTGCGGCCGTACTTTTTATAGATGTACTGGATCACCTCTTCACGGCGCTGGTGCTCGAAGTCCACGTCGATGTCGGGCGGCTCGTTGCGCTCGCGGCTGATGAAGCGCTCGAACAGTAGCGAAGTCTCCAGCGGGTTGGCCTCGGTGATGTGCAGGCAGTAGCAGACCACCGAGTTGGCCGCCGAGCCGCGCCCCTGACAAAGGATGTGCACGCTGCGCGCATAACGCACGATGTCATGCACCGTGAGGAAATACATCTCGAAGCGCAGTTCCTCGATCAGCGCCAGTTCATCCTCCACACGCCGGCGGATGCTATCGGGCATACCCTGCGGCCAGCGCTCCCGCGCGCCCTCCTCCACGTAATGGCGTAGCGTCTGCACTGCCGTCTGGCCCGGAAGCACGGCTTCGAGCGGGTAGTGGTAGGCCAGCTCGTCCAGGCTGAAGCGGCAGCGCTGCGCCACGGTCAGCGTATTCGCCAGCCAGTCCGCCGGGAACAGCGCCGCCAATCGGGCCCGCGAACGCAGGTGCCCCTCGGCATTGGCCTGCAGCGCAAAACCACAGGCCGACACCGGCTGCCCCAGGCGCACAGCGGTCAGCACATCGTGCAGCGGCTTGCGCGAGCGCACATGCATGCACACCTGCCCCGTGGCCAGCACCGGCAGACCGCTCAAGGCCGCCAGCTGCTGCACGCGCAGGCGCTGCAGCGCATCCCCCGCCACCAGCCCTGCACTGGCTGCCAGCCAGACATGACGGCCAAATAGGCATCTAGCCCTCATGGATATTGCGCAAGCAGCTTCCATTTTGATAGCAGCCGAAAAGCTTAGCAGCACCTCACAATCCGCCAGCAGGGCCCAAGGCGAGCCAGCCCAGCTGCACTGGTACTGCCCCTTGCCGGCCGCCATGCGGGCCTGCGTGATGAACTCGCAAAGATTGCCCCAGCCCAACAGGCTGTGCGGCAGCGCCACCAGCCGGAAGTGGTTGCCATCGGCCAGCGCCACCGAAAACTCGGCGCCCGGCAGCAGCTGCAAACCCAGCGCCTTGGCTTTGGTGTGCGCCCGCACCACGCCAGCGACGGAGCATTCGTCGGTCATGGCCAACGCCCGGTAGCCCAAGGCATGGGCGCGCGTCACCAATTCGTCGGGCTGCGAAGCTCCGCGCTGGAAGCTGAAGGACGAGAGGCAGTACAGTTCGGCGTAATCTGGAAGCATCGCGGGGTGTTCCAGTGCATCAGGGAATGAATTTATAACAAATAACTGTATTTATATACAGCTTATTTCTGGTAAAACATTAACATTCACTTACACTTGCCGCATGCAACTGTCGTCCCTGCCTGCCATCCCCATCACCGCGGCCCTGCGCGCGGATATTGAGGCCCTGCTCGACAAGGAGGAGTCGCTCTCCGAATTTGTGCTGACCGCAGTGCTGGAGAGCCTGGAGCGTCGCCGCCAGGCCGCCGCCGTACGTGCCGAAGCCGCGAACCAGCAACAGGAGGCCTATAGCGGCACCCTGCGCGTGCTGGTGGTGGACGACGACGATTTCAGCCATACCGTGCTGCGCGAAATGCTCTTGAGCCTGGGCGTGGCCGAGGTTTACACCGCGCGCGACGGCAGCACCGGGGCCGATGTACTGAGCAGGATGCCCGCCCCGCCGGACTACCTGATCTGCGATCTGGTCATGCCCAACACCGACGGCATCGACTTTCTGGGCCACCTGGCCCGCGCCCACTACCGCGGCGGCATCATCCTGCTCAGCGGCGGCGACAGCCTCATGCTCTCCATCGCCGCTGAAGTAGCCGTCTCCGACGGCCTGCGCGTGCTGGGCTCCTTCGCCAAACCCCTGCAACGCCACGACCTGGCCGACATGATGGGCCTGGCGGCCTGAGCCAAGCGCCTCAGAGGTTAGGCAAAGGCACCCAGGGCGCCCCCTGCACACTGGAGAGCGGCAACAACTTGCTGCCACGCGGCACCAGCGCCGGTATCCGCTCACGCGGTGCATCCTCCCCGTCATCCGCATCCTCCGGAGCACGGCCCTTGCCCGGGTTCAATACCGGGGCCACGCATGCCGTGCGAATCTCACCCACTTGCACCGGCGTCAAGGCATCGCGCTTGCCAAAGGGCTGCCCATCCACCTGCAGGCGCTCCCCTTTGAGTACAGCCACCATGTCCAGTGCGGGCCGCGCCTGCTGGGTGTCGAAGCCCAGGCGCACCTTGCTGCCCGGCAAAGCCGCAGGCAGTTGGTACTGGGTCACCCGCAGCTGAGTCGGCCTGCCCCGCGCATCGACCTCCACTTGCCCGATGTAGAAATAGCGCGCCGTGGCAGTGGGCATGGCGGGCAAGGGGTAGCTCTCGGCCCAGCTCTCCCGCCCCTCCGCAAACAGGGGACGCAGTTGCACGGGCCAGGCAGCCGTGGCCGACACGGCAAACACCGGAGAGCGGGCCTCGCCCAGGGTGTAGCCGTGGAAGTCGAAGACCACCTCACTGCCCGGCCTGGGCTTGGCAAAGGCCGGAAACTGCGGCGCCGGCTTGCGCACTTCCTGCAGGCGAATACCGGCATCCTTGCCGGGCAAGGCCTTCCAGTGGCCGGCCACCAGCATGTCCAGCGCGCCGCCCATGAAACGGAAGCAGAAGGTATGGTCATCCAGCAGCATGATCTGGCTCACCGTATCCACGGAGCCGCTGGTGTAGCCACCAAGATAGGGCCGCTCTTCGGGCGTCAGCGCGTACGCGCTGCTACCCAGGGCCAGACACAGCGGCAGGACCAAGCGGCTGCGAAATGTCGTCATGGTGGTCTCCCTTGGGTCTCTGTGATGGGTCATCGGCCACTATAGGCCAAGCCCGGCGCCCCTGTCGCATGGGTTACGCAGAGCATGACAGCGCCAGCCGTGGCCTCCTAAGATGGCTTTTTTGAACGGTTGTTTGCTGAAGGACGAACCATGGACATGCGTTTTGACAACAAGGTGGTGCTGGTGACCGGCGGTGGTGGTGGCATTGGCCGCGCCAGCGCGCTGGCGTTTGCGCGCGCAGGCGCCAAGGTGGCGATTACCGACCGCGACGTGCCGGCCGGTGAAGAGACGGCAGCCCAGGTACGCGCGCTGGGCGCCGAAGCCCTGTTTGTAGCGGCCGACGTGGTGAACACCGCGCAGGTGCAGACCATGGTGGCGCAAGTGGTGGCGCATTTCGGACGGCTGGACTGCGCCTTCAACAACGCCGGCATCGAAGAGGAGCACATGCGCCTGGCCGACTGCGAAGAGGCCACGTTTGACCGCATCCTGGGCGTCAACGTGAAGGGCGTGTGGCTGTGCATGAAGTACCAGATCCAGCAAATGCTGGCCCAGGGCGGGGGCAGCATTGTCAACACGGCATCGGTGGCCGGCCTCATCGGTGCGCCCAAGATGTCAGCCTATGCGGCCAGCAAGCACGCCGTCGTCGGCCTCACCAAATCCGCTGCCGCCGAATACGGGCGCAAGGGCATCCGCGTCAACGCGGTCTGCCCAGGCGTGATCCGCACCGTGATGTTTGAACGTGCTGTGGCGGCCGATCCCAAGGTGGGTCCGGCGGTGGCCGGCATCCACCCGATTGGCCGCATCGGCGAGGCCGACGAGGTGGCCGCCGCCGTGCTGTGGCTCAGCTCGGACGCCGCCGGCTTTGTGACCGGCCTGGCCCACACGGTAGACGGTGGGATGACCTCGGTCTGACCCTCTTTAGACCCGGCTGGTCCTTCGGCGCAGCCAGGCAACGATGGCCGGGCCGTACATGATCATGGCCAATGCGCCACCAATCAGCGGCAGCGCCAGAAAGACCCAGCCCGTGAGCTGTTCCTTGCCGATGAGCACGCCCACCAGCAGGGCCACGGCCGGGTTCACGAAGGAGTAGCTGCCTGCCATGGCGGCCGTGGTGTTCTGCAACAGCCAGAGGTAGGCGTTGAGCGCCACCAGCGTGCCAAACACCAGCAGGTACCACCAGGCCAGCCAGGCCTGCGGCGTCACCTGGCTCAGCGCGCCTTGCGGCTCCACCACAAAAGCCACCACCACACCCATGAGACCGCCGGCCAGCCACTCGGTGGCCGAGGCCATGGCCGGGCCCGGCAGGTCCAGCTTGCGCGAGGCGTAGGAGCCCACGCTCCAACACAGCGGTGCGCCAAAGGCTGCCAGCGCACCCAGCCAGCTGGCCGAGAAGTCGCCCTCCATTGCCAGCAGCAGCGCGCCCAGCACGCCCAGCCCCAGGCCGGCCCAGCTGGTCAGCGGCACGCGCTCACCACCCAGCCGCGTCCACAGCGCCAGCCACATGGGCATGGTGGTCACCACCGTGGCCATGAGACCCGAGCCGATGCCGTGCTTCTGCGCGAACACCACCAGGTTCATCGCGCCAAAAGCCATGAGCCCGCCCACCACGGCGGCGTTGCGCCACTGGCGCCAGCTCGGCAGCTTCTCGCCACGCCACAGTGCCCAGGCCAACATCAGCACACCGGCCAGCGTGAAGCGCGTGGCATTCATCCACAGCGGTGGAAAGCTCTGCACCGCAATGCCGATAGCAAAGTAGGTCGTCCCCCAGACGATGTAGACCAGCCACAGCGCCACCATGAGCCGCCAGAAGGGCGAGAGCCGCCAGCCTTGCTGAATATTGAGTGCTGAATTCATGATTTGTCCGTAAAATTTACGGCACCAAGCGCCGCATGGCGTGATATTACTCAAAATAACGCTCAATGCAAGCAAATATTCAGATAGATTCCACGGACGCCAAAATTCTTACGGCGCTAGGAGAAGACGGCCGACGTTCTTACGCCGAGGTGGGGGCCGAAGTGGGCCTGTCCACCGCCGCCGTGCACGAGCGCGTGAAGAAGATGCTGGAGCGCGGCGTCATCCGCCGCTTCTCCATCAGCGTGGACCCGCTCACGGTGGACCTGAACTTCACCGCCTTTGTGGCCATTCGCAACGACGGTGGCGCCCACTGCCGCGACATCGCCGCCCACCTGCGCAAGGTGGAGGCGGTGCAGGAGCTGCACAGCGTTGCCGGCGAGTACGACCTGCTGGCCAAGGTGCGCACTGCGCATGCGCGCGACCTGGAAGCTGTGCTGCTGCAGATCAAGGCCATCCCCGGCGTGGCACGGACCACCAGCACCGTGGTGCTCAACACCGAGTTTGAAGACCAGCCGCTACGCTTGAACGATTAGGCCAGCCACTGTCGCATGTCTACGGTGGTGCGCTGCCCCACGGCAGCGCCATGCTGGGCCAACCAGCGTTGGCCGCGCTCCAGGCCTTGGGCGTGCAGCAGCGTGAGGAAGGATGACTGGGCCAGTAGCTTGGTCTCGCTGCGCTGCAGGCTGGGCAGCTGGCTGGAATCGATCATGTGAAAGCGCACCGCCTGTAGCCGCTGCTCCAGCAGGCCGACTTGCCCGCTCTGTGCTCCCTGCGCACTTTGCTGCACGCGGGCAAACATCTGCATCTCGCGCAGGAAGTGCGAGGTAAAGCCCAACTCCTCCATGCGCGCCTCGATCTCGTCCACCGTGTGCGGCACGCCGTTGTGCTCCAGCGGGGCCAGCAGCACCAGCAGGATGTCGCTGGCACCGCAGTCGTAGAACAGGGGGAACACCGCCGGGTTGGCTGCAAAGCCGCCGTCCCAGTAGGGCTGGCCGTCGATCTCCACCGTGTGGTGGATCTTGGGCAGGCAGGCCGAGGCCAGCAGCACGTCCACGGTCAGCTCCTGCTCGCGGAACAGGCGCAGCTTGCCGGTGTTGACCTGCGTGGCGCCGATGAACAGCTTGAAAGGGCTTTTCTTGCGCAGTTGCTCAAAGTCCACTTGGCGCTTGAGCAGGCTGCGCAGCGGGTTGATCGCCAGGGGATTGAGGTCGGTGGGGGAGAAGAAGCCCGCCCAGCTTGCGAGCATCTTGGTGGTGGGCAGCAGGCTGATGGCATCGCCATTGCCCGTGGTCAGCATGCCCCAAGGCAATTGCTGGCCCACGGTGGTCCAGAAGTCGGTCAGGGCCTGGCGCGCGCCCTCCCGGCCGCCCACCATCCAGCCCTGCGCCAGCAGCACGGCATTCATGGCGCCAGCGCTGCTGCCGCTGATCCCTTCAAACTGCATGCGCGGGTCCTGCAGCAGCGCGTCCAGAACGCCCCAGGTAAAGGCACCATGCGCACCGCCGCCTTGCAGGGCGAGGTTGAGTTTTGGAGGGCTGGTGTCTTTGGGCGCCGCACGGCCGCGCCACAGGCGTTTGAACAGGCTCACCCCGCTGGACACGGAGGGCGAGAGACGACGCGGAGGGGGCTGTTTCACAGGCAGTCCTTCTGGAAGGGTGGCAACGACACCACGGCTGCGAACCAGTATAGGGTTTTTACCTAGACCGTACCGCCCTGGCGGGTCTGGCGGAATTTGTGTTCCAGCTCCTGGCGCAACTGCTTGCGCATCTGCGCGGCCTCAAAACGACGCTTCTCGTCATCGGTCTCGGGCTGCAGCGGCGGCACGGGTGCCGCCTTGCCGTGGTCGTCCACCGCCACCATGGTGAAGAAGCAGCTGTTCACATGGCGCACTTCCTGAGAGCGGATGTTTTCAGCAATCACCTTGATGCCGATCTCCATGGACGACTTGCCCGTGTAGTTGACGCTGGCCAGAAAGGTGACCAGCTCGCCCACATGGATGGCCTGCAGGAACAGCACCCGGTCCACACTGAGCGTGACCACGTAGCGCGAGGCATAGCGACTGGCGCAGGCGTAGGCCACCTGGTCGAGCAACTTGAGGATGGCGCCGCCGTGGACATTGCCGGAGAAGTTGGCCATGTCGGGCGACATCAGCACGGTCATGCTGAGTTGGTGGGTGGGCAGGTTCATGGGGCGAAGTGTAAGAGTTTCACCAATCCACAGCACCAAGCCCGCTATATTGGGCGCATGCATGTCCCCCTGTTCGACGCCAGCGTTCCCGTGTTCCGCCGCTACTTGGTGCAGTTGCAGGGCCTGTTGCACAAGGGCGCGCAGCATATGCCAGAAGCCGGGCACGCCGCCCTGCTGCAGGCCCGGCTCGCGCCCGGGATGCTGCCGCTGGCCGTGCAAGTGGAAGTGGCGGTGAACTTTGTGTTCCGCGCCTGCGCGCCGCTGGCGGGCCAGCCCGTGCCGCTGCATGGCGAACACCGCGCCAGCTTTGCCACGCTGCAGGCGCGCGTGACCCAAGGCCTGGCCTATCTGGACACGCTCACCCCGACCGACTTTGCGCAGGCCGCGCAGCGCCAGATCAGCGACCCCGCAGGCAACACCACTGTCACGCTGGACGGCGCCACCTTTCTGCAGCAGTACGCGCTGCCCAACTTCTTCTTCCACCTCGGCATGGTCTACGCCATCCTGCGCCAGCAGGGCGTGCCTCTGGGCAAGGCGGACTGGGACGGCTGGCATGTGTACCCACCCGCCGGGCCGCCTGCATGAACCGGCCCGGGTATCTGCTGCTGGCAAGCGCGGCCTTGGGGGCCGGTGCGGCGCTGGCAGAGGCACCGCAACCCGGCGCGCTCTGGGGTAATCTGGGTGGCTTCTCCAGCCATGCGAACCGGGACAAGGACTACAACGAGAACAACGTCGGCCTGGGCCTGGAATACCAGCTGCAGCCCGACGTGGCGCTGATGGCCGGCACCTTCAACAACAGCGTGCGCCAGACCACCAACTATGCGGCCGTGAACTGGCTGCCCCTGTCGCTGGGCAGCTGGAAGCTGGGTCTGGTGGCCGGGGTGATGAACGGCTACCCCGGCATCGAGAACGGCGGCGCCTTTCTGGCCGCGCTGCCCATGGCCAGCTACGAGGGCGCGCGCTTTGGCGTGAACCTGGGGCTGATCCCCACGGTGGACCGGGTGGACGGGGCGCTGGTGGTGCAGCTCAAGTTCAGGCTGCGCTAGAGGCAGCGTAGCGCGCAGGCTCAGCCATAGAGCCCATGCAAGTACCAGGTCGCGCCCTCCTCCGCATCCCGCCCCCCGCTGCCCAAGCGCTCGCGGTAGACCCACACCAGCCCGGCCTGCGGGCTGCGGGCGATGTAGTAATCGCGCAGCGCGGGCGGGCCGTCGAGCCAGCCCACCTCCAGCCGCTGCGGCCCCACCAGCAGCGCCAGCGCCCCTTGGTACTGCGGGCACGCATCGCGCACCGGCAGGCGCTGCGGCACAGGCAGCAACCAGGTGGGCCAGACGCTGGCCTGCGGGTGCAATTCAGCGTCTTTTATACCTCCAGCCCCCATGGATAGTGCGCGAGCAGCTCCTGTTTTGGTAGCAACCTGCGCGCCATCCACCGCCTGCCACGGCACCCACTGCTGCATGCGCTCGGGCCGGTGGTCGGCCTGGGGGCGCACGCACTGCACCTGCGCAGCGCCCAGGCGGGCGGCCAGGCGTTCCAGGGTCTGGTGCAGGCTGTCGCCCTTGCGCAGGTCATCGGGCAAGAGGCTGTGGCTTTCGCCGGCCAGCGGCTGCGTCTGCAGGCTGCGCAGGCGCAGGTAAAGAACAGGCGCGGGCAGGGTCACGCGAGCCAACTGCTCGCCCAGCAGGCGCTGCAGGTGGGCCATGTCTTGCGTGGCGTGGGCCGTGCGCAACTCCAGCCGGCCCTGCTGGCCGCCCGTGTGGTGGGCGTCTACATGCAGCGTGTTGGACCGGCGCGCGTCCAGGTCCCAGCGCAACTCCAGCGCCAGCGCACCGCGCTGGCGCGCACGCAGCCACACCAGCAGCTGCGCCAGCAGGCGGCGCGCGCCAAACAGCAGCGCCGGGGCCGAGTCCACGCTGGCGGCCAGCTCCAGCGGGGCGTCAAACACCTCGGGCAGCGTGAGCCAGGGGTAGACCTCGGGGCGCTGGCCCCAGGCGCGGTCCAACGCGTCCACCAGCTCTGCGCCAAAGCGCCGCACCAGCCCCCCGCGTGGCAGCGCCCGCAACTGCCCCCAGTTGCGCACTCCCAGGCGCGCCAGCGTGGGCAGGTGCGGCCGGGCAGCGGCCAGTGTGTGGGCAGACAGAGCCTCGGGCGGCACATCACGGCCGCCCCACAAACGCCCAAGCGCTATCAAAGACGTAGCGCCTTGCGCACATTCCACGGGGGCTGGAAGCCAATTTTGATCAAGAACCTGTTGAACCAACGCCGCCTGCCCGCCAAACAGGCGTGCGCTGGCCGAGAGTTCCAGCACCAGCGCGTCCTCCACCCGCGCCACCAGGGGCGTGAAGCGCAGCGCCCACCAGGCCAGCGCGGTGTGCACATCGGCCAGGGCGGGTTCGGGCGCGGGGGCGGCATCAGGCGTGGGCCGCAGCGCCAGCCAGTGCATGGGCAGCTCCTGCCGCCAGCAGGGTGGCCAGCCGTGCCGCACGGGCCTGCAAGGGCAGCGGCTGGGCCAGCGGCGGGCCGCGGCGTTTGACGATGTGCACCGCCAGCGGTGCGTCGGTAGCGGGGCCCGGCTCGGGCGGGCGGGGCTGCAGCACCAGCCGCAGGGCTGCGGGCGAGGCCTCGGTCTGCAACGATGCGGGCCGCATCACGAACAGCAGCTTGTGGTGCTCGGCCGCAGCCATCTGCAAGCGGCGTAGCTGGTCGCTGCGCGCCTGCGGCAGCCAGGCCAACACCGCGTCCACCTCGGCGCAGCGCAGCAGCTGCTCGGCAGCCCAGAGCCGGCCGTCCTGCGCCGCGCCCATTGCCCCGACCGCCAGCAAGCGGCTGGCACGCAGGCCCAGCGCAGCCAAGGTCGGCGCAAACGGCAAAAAGGGCGCCCCCACCAGCACCACCGGCCCCTGCCCGCAACGCGCCAGCGCGGGCAATAGCAGCCGCCATTCGCTGTGCACCCCGGCAGGCTGCAGCAGCTCCACCAGCGCGCCCACGGGCCAGCCGCCACCGGGCAGCTGCGCGTCCAGCAGCGCCTCGCCCGTGGGCTGCACGGCCTGCGGGCTACCCGCCAAGGCGTGCGCGTGCCAGACATCGGCGTGGATGTCCTGTGGGTCCGGCGAACCTGGAGAAATGCGCGCAGCGCTAGCCATAGCAAGGGATTTCCCAGTTAACTGTATTTATAAACAGTATATGGAAATCGCCCCTGCTATCAAAATCGAGAACAACAGGCACACGCCCCACAAGGGCTGCACCAGGATGGCTTTCTGCAGAAAGTTTCTCTTGACTTAGAGTGCACTCGAACTCCCACCATGCACACCGTGACCCACAACGCCCTCTCCATTGGGGAACTCTCGCGCCATAGCGGGCTTTCCACACACACCCTTCGTTTCTATGAGGCGCAGGGCATCCTGCAAGCTGCCGGCCGAAATGCCAGCGGCCATCGGTACTACCCGCCTGGCGACGTTCTTTGGCTTGAATTCGTACTCAGGCTCAAGCGCACCGGCATGCCGCTGGCCGAGATCCGGCAGTACGCAGCGCTGCGCGCCCAGGGCGAGGCGACGTTGGAACCACGGTTGGCGATGCTCAAGCTCCATCGCGAACACTTGAGCCGCAAGCTCGAAGAGCTTTCCACCTGCGCCAGTGCGCTTGACGAAAAAATGCGCACCTACCAACAGATGCTTGCCAAGCCACCGGCGCCTGCTACCCAGACCGCCCCATGAACCAAGCCCAAAACACTTCTGAATCGTCCCGCTATTCCCGTGGTTGGAAAAAGCTGCGCGAGATCGATGGCCACGCCGGCGAACGCGTCATCGATGCGCTGGCCGACATTGCCCCCGACTTCGCCCGGTACCTCATCGAATTTCCGTTCGGTGACATTTACTCCCGGCCCCAGCTCGACCTCAAGAGCCGGGAAATCAGCGTTGTTGCAGCCCTGACGGCCCTGGGCAACGCCACACCCCAGCTCAAGGTCCACATCCACGGCGCGCTCAATGTCGGCTGCACCCGCGAGGAGCTGGTAGAAGTGATGATGCAAATGGCGGTGTATGCGGGCTTTCCTGCGGCACTCAATGGCCTGTTTGCCGCCAAAGAGGTTTTTGCAGAACGAGACCTCGCCCCATTGGCATAGCCCAGGGCACGTGGGCGAGAATTCAGCCATGCAAAACGCCCTCTCCATAGCCACCCTGAAGCCCCTGTTTGCATCGGCCTGGCGCGATACCGGGGCACACGCCGACGGAACCGCGCTATGCGACGCGCTGCTGGCGGCCTACGCCGAGCCGCAGCGGCACTACCACAGCACCCAGCATCTGGCTGAGTGTTTGCACGGCTTCGAAGCAGTACGCCACCTGGCGCAGTGGCCTGCCGAAGTGGCGCTGGCGCTCTGGTTCCACGACGCGGTGTATGACGTGCACCGCCACGACAACGAGGCCCAAAGCGCCGCATGGGCCCGGCAGGCGCTCACCACTGCCGGTGCGCAGGCCGAGGTGGCAGAACGCGTCTTTGATCTGGTCATGGCCACCCGCCACACCAGCCCGCCCGCCGCTGGCGATGCGCAGCTGCTGGTGGACATCGACCTCTCGATCCTGGGCGCCGACGCGCAGCGCTTTGCACAATACGAGCAACAGATCCGCGAGGAATACGCATTCGTGCCCGAGGATGTGTTTCGCACCAAACGCAAGGAAGTGCTGCAGTCCTTCGCAGCCCGGCCGCGTATCTACGGTACTGACCACTTCCACGCTGCCCTGGAAGCCCGCGCGCGGAAAAATCTGGCACGGGCGGTGGCTTAAGTGAAACCAGCTTGCAGTCTCAAAAGTACATCACATGATCGTTCCAGACTTCTGGGCAGAAGCCCGTCAACAACACCGCGAGGGCAAGCGCCAGATCACCGTTCGCCGATTCGGTTGGTCCAATGACAGCGTGTCCGATGCGCAGAAGATGGCCGAATCCAGAGCGTCAGAAGCCTTGAAGCGGATACTTTCGGGAGAAAAAATCGACAAGCGCGAACGGAAAACCGCCTACAACGGCGCCGTTGGCGTTCCCATTCGGGAAGAGGTTTTATCGCGCCACGGAGAGGAGGCGATTACCCGCAATGGCTACGGCGCGCATTGCCTAAACACGCCACGCGCACTGTTTGCCGATATTGACTTCCATTCGCCCAGCAATGGCAAACAGGCATTCTTTGTATTCGGCGTACTGCTGGTGGCATGCGCAAGCATTGGCTTTCAGTACCAACGCTGGGGTTGGGCATTGGGACTGCTGTTCATCTCCCTCTTCCTGTCTGGGCCTGTTGCATTGTGGTGCCGACGAGGGCTCGTGGCAGCTCGCGGAGGTGCTATGCACTTGGCTCGGCAACGGGTTCTTGCCTACCTAGAACAACATCCAGATTGGAACTTGCGGATATACAAAACGCCCGGAGGTCTGCGACTCCTCGCAACCCATCGACCATTCGACCCAAGCGCTGAAGACGTACAGAAGTTTTTCCATCTAGTAGGAACGGACCCGCTTTACATTCGCATGTGTTTGAACCAGCACTGTTTCCGCGCAAGGCTTACTGCCAAACCCTGGCGCATAGGCATCCCAGACCACATGCGACCAAGGCCCGGAATTTGGCCGATTGATGCATCACGCCAACACTTGCGTGACACATGGGTTAACCAATACGAAAAACATGCCATCGGCTTTGCCGCTTGCCAGTTCGTAGAGTCGTTGGGCTCCGGGCAGGTACATCCTGATTTGCAGTCCGTCATCAAGCTGCATGACCACCATAGCAAAGCACTACAGACGGAACTCCCTTTGGCATGAAGGGAGCTCTCTTTTTAAACACTATGGCCACCCTGCCCGACTTCTGCACCCCCGTCCCTCTGGACAAGGCCTACCGCCTGCTCAACCACGGCCCCACGGTGCTGGTGTCATCCGCCCACGCGGGCCAGCACAACGTCATGGCCGCCGCCTGGTCCATGCCGCTGGACTTCAGCCCGCCCAAGGTGACGGTGGTGATCGACAAGGCCACGCGCACGCGTGCGCTGGTGGAAGGCGGCGGCTGGTTTGCCCTCAACGTCCCGGCCCGCGCCTTGGCCCAAGCCACGCTGGGCGTCGGCAGCGACAGCGCCACCGACACGCCCGACAAACTGCAACGCCACGGCATGGAAACCTTTGCCGTGGACGGCAGCGCAGTGCCACTGGTGCAAGGCTGCGTCGGCTGGCTGCTTTGCAAGCTGGTGCCCGAACCCCACAACCAACAAACCTACGACCTCTTCATCGGCGAAGTCACCCAGGCCTGGGCGGACAGCCGCGTGTTCATCAACGGGCACTGGGAGTTTGACAAGGCGCCGGATGAACTGCGAACCTTGCACTATGTGGCGGGTGGGCAGTTTTATGTGATTGGGGAGGGGGTGAAGGTGGAGTGAAAACAGAAATTCCACGAGCGCAATTTTGGAAATTCACTCCAATGGGGGATAGCCACCGCTGAGCAGAATCGTCAAACTGCAAATACAGCCCGCGAATTTTTATCACGCAGCATGCATATACCTAGTGAGAGAGTGTTGCGCGAAATGCGCTCGGAACCCGCAAGCATTTGGTTCGTTCCAGCTAACGAAGGAACAGAAATCGCTTTACTTATTAAGGCACCAACAACAAGTATCAAAGCAGTACTTGCAGGCTGCGATATGGCGTTGGTCTTTGGATTGCACGACAACTTTCTTTGCACGGCAGCCCGTATATTTGATGTCCCAGAACACCCACTGTTTATTTCTGGTGTCCAACGTTATGCAGAGGAGCATGAGGCACTAAAGGAATTACTTCTACGCCGCACATCCCCTACTTTTTTCTTCAACGAAATGGATGTATGTGTTGCCTGGGCAAACTTGAATCTCACAGAGCAAACTGCACAAGACGCATCCACCTTCATCGGACAGTTTGGACAACTATACGTAGGCGATTTCTCGAAAGAAGCAAGCCACTGTCTCGACTGCTTCTGCTATACAAGCGATAACACACAGGTCTTGGATAACGTCGAAAAGATCCCATTGCTAGAAATTCACCCTACATATGACACTTGGATCAGCAATCACATTTCTTTCATCGGAGAGCATGAGTACCACACACTGCAATTGACAGATACCAATGAAGGAGAAATGCTGGAGAGGGCAATTTGGGGTTCTCTTGAATCGGCTTTTTTAAAAAACCTATATAAAGCCCCTCAAATCAGAGCTGGGGGAAAACTACGAGAACTTTCTGACATTTTGGCGTGGCATGAATTTGGAGCATTTTTGATTGAAGCAAAAGATCTTTCAGTTCTACAGGCGGGCTACCAACGACTTCAACAACGACGGACAGCAGGAGTTCAAAAGCAAGCTATCAAGGCAATAGGCCAACTAGTCGGTGCATCGAAGAACATCAAGAACGGCGCGATGATCTTTGACTCAAAAGGAGAACCGATTAACCCAGTCCGCGACAAACCACTGCATTGCATTGTTCTGCTAACGGAGTTGATGCACGATGGCGATTGGAAAGATATTGAACTGAAACTCGTTGAGTCAATGCAAGAAACCGGGGATTACTTTCACGTGTTTGATCTTGCCGAATTGATAATGTTGATGAAATGCAGTTCGGGAAAAGCGACTCTTCTTGACTACAACTTAATGCAACGCTGCAAAAGTTTTTTCGATCACAGCAGCATCCACATTCGAAGCCGCCCAGATCTCACAACGAGAACATCAGAGAAATAGCAAATCAGTTGCTAGACACTCCCATCATCACGGCCTCCGATAACTCACCACCTGCTTCGCCCAATACGCCGACTGCAAGCTGTCCAGCCGCACCGTGCCGCCCGTAGAAGGCGCATGTACAAAGCGCCCCTGCCCCACATAGATGCCCGCATGCGTGGCGCGGCCGCTTTGGGTGAAGACGACCAGATCGCCCGTGCGCAGGGCCTGCGCGTCAATGCGGGTTCCCCAATCGATCAATGCACCCGTCGTGCGCGGCGCCTGGACACCAGCACGTTGCTGGTACACATAGCCGATGAGGCCGCTGCAGTCGAAGCCGCTGACGGGCGTGTTGCCGCCGTAGCGGTACGGCGTGCCTACCAGGCCGATGGCCATGACGGTGACGTCGTTGGCCTGATCCACCGTCAGGCGGCCCACTTGCTGGGGCGGCGGTGCCGGCGGTGCAGGCTCCAGCGGTACCGATGAACAGCCGGCCAATACGAGCAATGCGCCCGCCATGAGTGCGGCACCGGCATGAGAGAACACACGACTTGCCCTTCGCAACACCAGCCCTTTCACAGCGCGTCCACCTTCTGCCCGATCTCGGGCCACTTCCGCCGAATAAATACCCAGGAGCACAGGCCCAGGCACATCATCAGCACCGATGATGCAGCCAGCGCCACGGTGGAGTGCATGACCAGCGGGGACACCACGCCGGCCACCAGACCGTTGGCCGTCGACCCCACAAACATCTGCAGGCTCGACGCCATGCCGCGGCGGTCGGGGTGCAGGTCCAGCACCAGCAGGGTGACCACCGGGACCATCATGGCCCAGCCAAACGCGAAGATGGCGATGGGGAACAGGGCCCAGCTCACATGCGCCTTGAAGACGAGGTTGGCGGCCAGGTTGAGCAGACCGATGATGAGCATGATGAGAAACCCGTTGCGGATCTGGCGCTTGGGACTGATCTTGCCGGCCACGCGGCCGCTGACAAAGGCGCCGCCCATGATGCCGCTGATGGTGAGGATGAAGAACCAAAAGAACTGCTGCGGCTGCAAGCCCAAGTGGTCCCCCAGAAAGACGGGCGCACTCAGCACGTAGAGAAACATGCCATTGAACGGAATGCCACTGGCCAGCGCCAACAAGACAAAGCGCGGGTCGGAGCCCAGCTTCCAGTAGCCGGCCATGAGGTTCTTGATGTGGAACTGCTGGCGCTGCGAGACGTGCAATGTCTCGGGCAGCAGGAAGTAATTGGCGACCCAGAGGAACACGCCCACGCCGGTCAGGAACCAGAAGATGCCGTGCCAGCTGGCATGCACCAGCAGCCAGCCGCCCACCATGGGCGCAATGGCTGGCGCCACACCAAAGAAGATGGTGACCTGGCTCATGACCTTTTGCGCCTGTGAGGGCGGATACACATCGCGGATGACGGCGCGCGAGACCACAATGCCCGCGCCGGTGGACAGGCCCTGCATGGCGCGGAAGAAGATGAGCTGCCCAATGCTTTGCGCCAGCGCACAGCCGATGGAGGCGATGGTGAAAGCAGCCAGCCCCCACAGCACCACGGGACGGCGGCCAAAGCTGTCCGAAAACGAGCCGTGGAACAGCGCCATGAAGGCGAAGCCAAACAGGTAGGCCGACAGCGTTTGCTGCATCTGCACCGGTGTGGCGCCCAGCGACTGGCTGATGCCGGCAAAGGCGGGGATGTAGGTGTCAATGGAGAACGGGCCCAACATGCCCAGGAGGGCCAGCAGGATGGAAAACGCCCATTGCGGGGCGCGCCAGAGTTTGAGGGCGTCGGGGTTCATGCAGAGATAGGAAGCAAGTGCAGTGGGCTATTGAAACACGGACCGGGGTGCACAGAAAGATTTGCGGGTTATGCTTTGTTTGCCTACCGAACAAAGGGATGTGTGTGAAGCCGCTGATGCTTGTGTTGCTGGGTTTGTGGATGGCGGCCTCTGCGGCTGCCGCTGAAATTTCCGTCTTTAGCGGCGATGGGTCGCCGCCCAAGATGTATTTGCAACAGGGACAGGAGCGCGGCATCCTGATCGATATCCTGCGCTACGCCGAGCGGCACTTGCAGGATGATCGTCTGCACTTGGCGCTCTACCCTTGGGCACGCGCCTACATGCAGGCCTCATCGGGGGATGGCGGCATTCTGGGGCTGTCGTGGACGCAGCGGCGAGACGAAATTTTTGACTACTCGGAGCCACTTTTTTTTGATGAAGTGGTGGTCGTGGTCCGGCGTGGCAGCGAGTTTCCCTTTCGAACACTGAGCGACCTGCGTGGCAAGCGTGTAGGGCTGGTACGCGATGCGAGCTACGGCGAAGCGTTTGAGCGCGCACAGAATGCCAAGTTGTTTGTCGCTGATGGCGACAACGGTGCGCAACAGCGCTTGCAAAAACTGGTGGCCGGACGCATTGACTGCGCACTATTCAATGTGGGCAAAGCCGGCTTTGAGGAGACGCTGCGCATCCACAAGGAGTTCATGCCTTACAGGGACTCGCTGGTGGTGCTACCCGTTGCATTGCGTAGCGACCCGAATTTCCTGGCGTTTCCCAAGAGCATGCAAATGAAACCCTGGCTGGCCAAGTTCAACCAAATCATCAAACGGGGCTACGCCCGCGGCGACATTCCCAAAATCATTGCCCAGAACCTTCGCTCCTGAGCAGGCCGGAGCGTGTAGGTGGCGATCGCACAAATGGTAAAAAAGGTTGCATACTGCATACCGTTTGGAAACCCGCCACTACAAAAAGAATGGAATGAAACGCATCATCTCCGCCTTGCTGGGTTTGGGCTGCGCCCTGTCGGTCTGGTCTGCGGACCTGACCATCTTCGGTGGCGACAGTTCACCGCCCAAGATGTTTCTGCAGGAAGGCAGGAACCGCGGCATCCTGATCGACATCCTCAAGTACGCCGACCAGGAGTTGCGCAGCGACGAGCTCAAGGTCGAGTTGTATCCCTGGGCGCGCGCCTACCGCTTGGCCACCGGTGGCGCGGGCGGCATTGTGGGGCTGTCGTGGACGCAAGAGCGCTCTACCCTGTTTGATTACTCCGAACCCATCTACATGGATGAAGTCGTCATCGTGGTACGCAAGGGCCGGGAGTTCGCCTTCAAGGAGCTGGCAGACCTGCATGGCAAGCGCGTGGGCATAGGGCGCGGCGGCAGCTACGGCGAAGCGTTTGAAAAAGCGCGCGAGGCCAATCTGTTCAATGTGGACGGGGATGGCGGTGCGATGGAGCGCCTCAACAAGCTCTTGCTGGACCGCATCGACTGCGCGCTGTTCAACGCAGGCAAGGCCGGCTTTGAGGAAACCCTGCGCAGCAACCGCGTGCCAGAAGCCCAGCGCGAGACGCTGGTGGTGCTGCCGGTGCCACTGCGCAGCGATCCGAACTTCCTGGCCTTTCCCAAGAATTTGCAGATGAAGCCCTGGCTGGAACAGTTCAACCAGGTCATCAAACGCGGCTACACACGCGGCGAAATTCCCAAGCTCATCGCGCAGAACCTCGGTTCGTAGCCGCAGCTGGCGCGCAGCGCTGCCATACCCGCCGGAAGTCCCGCGCTGATCCAAAGCCACAAGCCTGCGCCAGGCGTTCTTGTGACAGCGTCGGGTTGTGCGTCAACATCTCCCGTGCCCGCGCAATGCGCAGCTGCTGCTGGTACACAACCACGCTGATGCCGGTGTGCTGCACAAACAGGCGGCTCAGATGGCGCGGACTCACACAGGCCACCGCAGCCAGGGCCTCCAGCGTCCAGCTGCGCTCGGGTTCACGCGCCACTGCGTCTTGCGCACGGTGCACTGCCGGGTGCATGTGGTTGCGGTGCGCCAGCCAGGGGGACATCTGCGGATCGTGTGCGCTGCGGCGCTGGTACATCACCAGGCGGCGCGCCACACGGGAGGCCAGCTCGGGGCCGGCGGTCTGCTCCACGATGTAGAGCGCAAGGTCGATGCCAGTCGTGATGCCGGCACTGGTCAACACCCTTCCGTCATCTACAAAGATACGGTCTGTGGCTACCTGTGCCGTGGGCGCATGGGCCTGCAGGTCGGCGATTAGCGTGTGGTGGGTGGTGCAGTGGCGCCCATCCAGGCAACCTGCCTGCGCCAGCAGAAGCGCGCCGGAGCAGATGCTGGCCAGGCGCGTGTCCTCGCGCGGGGCATTGCGCAGCCAATGCACAACCTGATGCGCCATGTCTGTGGCGTAGTCTTCCGCCTCATTGCTGTTGCCCACAATCAGCACCAGACTGCGGGGAGGCAGTTGCGCGGGCAGTGGTTCCAGCCCGGTGAGGCCGGTACCCAAGGACGTATGGATGTCCGACTGCGGCCCGCAGGCATGCAACGCAATGGGCGCCCCCATGTCACGCGCCATGCGCAAGGCTTCTGCCGGACCGGCGTAGTCCAGCATCAGCACATTGGGGGTCAGGACCAGGTAGACGGAGAGCGTCAGGTCTTCCATGCCACCCCCTTCAGGCGGGCAAAGAGTGAGGCGCCAAACACATTCACCAGCAGCCCGGCCATGAGTAGCGCGCCACCCGCAAAGTGGATGGGGCGCAGTGCCTCGCCAAACACCAGCCAGCCCGTACTGAGACCCACCACAGGAACCAGCAGCGTGAATGGCGCCACCTTGTTGGTGGGGTAGCGCGACATCAGGTGCGTCCACAGGCCATAACCGAGTAGCGTGGCCGCCCAGGCCAGATAGGCAATGGAGGCAACGGCGGCGAGGTTGATGTGCTGCAGCGCTTGCAGCATCGCATCGGTACCTTCCAGCCAAGCGGACAGTGCCAGAAACGGCACCGGTGGCACCAGACTGGCCCAAACCACAAAGGCCAGCTGATTCATGGGGCCGTAACGGCCCACTGCGCGGGTCACGATGTTGCCGCAGGCCCACATGACAGCTGCGGCAATGGTGAGCAGGAAGCCCAGCAAGGGCATAGATACACCCTGCGCAGACCCGGTGGCACTGCCAATCAGCACCAAGCCCACGGCCGCCAGCAACAGACCCGCCATCTGGTTGGCCTGCCAACGCTCCTTCAACCACCAGGCGGCCAGCAGCAGCGTAAAGAAGGACTGCGACTGCAGCACCAGCGAGGCCAGGCCCGAAGGCATGCCCACATGGATGGCGCTGAACAGGAACGCAAACTGCCCCACCGAGATGGTGAGGCCGTAGGCCAGGTACAGGCGCAGTGGCACTTTGGGCGGCTTGAAAAACAGCAGCGCGGGAAACGCCGCCAGCATGAAACGCAGCGCCCCCAGCAACAGCGGCGGGATGCCGACAACGCCCACCTTGATAACGGCGAAGTTGACACCCCAGACGACGATGACCAGCAAGGCCAGCCCCAGGTCCTTGGGCCGCATGGGCAAGCCGCCGCTCATGCAGCCACCCCACCAGCGCCGGCCGGTGCAAGACCACAACCCTGGGGCTTGAACACGCGCTCGGCAGAGGGCGGGTTATTGGCCAGCTTTCCCGCCGGCCGCACCGGGCGGCGCACCAGCTCGCCACCGCAGTTGGGGCAGATGCCTTGCAGGTGTGTGTCCGCGCAGTCCGCGCAAAAGGTGCATTCAAACGAGCAGATGCGGGCGTTTAGCGCCGCGGGCGGCAGATCCACATTGCAGCATTCACAGCCGGGGCGCAGTTGAAGCATGTTGTTTCCTTTCGGTATGTCAGGCGGCCAGACCGGTCAGGCAGGTGTCCACATCCACGATGCGAGCAAAGCGGTCCGCCAGAACCAGCTCGGTGCGGGTGGTGATTTCTTCGGCGCTGAAGGTGCGGCCTGTGCCCTCGTGGGTCATGGGGAAGGTCAATGTCGCTTCGGACACAAAATCCACCGCATAGCCCAGGTCCGAACCTACGCGGGCCGTGGTTTCACAGCATTGTTCGGTGCGGATGCCGCTGATGATGATCTTGTTCACACCCTGGCGACGCAACCATAGGTCCAGACCAGTGTCAGTGAAAGCATTGTGGGTGTGCTTGTCAAAACGCACAGTGGGGTTGCCGGGCAACCAGGGCAGCGGCTCGATGAAACCGGATTCGGGCAGGAAGGGACCTGCGCGGCCCACGTGGTAGATGTGCACCACGGGCACACCGGCGGCGCGGGCTCCCGCGTCCAGCTTCAGCAATGCCTTCTGAAAGGGGGCATGAATCCCTTCCGACCAGAAGGGCATTTGTGCAAAGGACTCTTGCACGTCGATGATGATCAGGGCGGACTTGGAAGGATTGGTAGAGGACATTTTTGAAGCGGTTGATGCGTTGCGATGGGATGAACTGTATTCCTCAACCGCAGGACAAAAAAGGCCCGTTCGCGCCAACTATAGGACAAAAAAAGACATGTATTTTTTGTCCTCCAAAGACATGCAGCTGCAAAACCGCATACGCCCCCGACATGCGGCAGACACCTTGACGCAGATGCCCGCAGATTAGGGAAAACACCGTAAAACCCCTGTTTTGCTTGGAAATAGTCACGCAAAGCACTGTTTTGCCGGCAAATCCCAACACAATGTCATCACTATTTCTACAAAGGAGACGACAGCATGGCCCAGGCCAAACTCATTCTGGATTACGTGCAGGACCACGAAACTGCACTGGCGGATCAGGTCTTCCTGACCCAGCCCACGGGCGGCGGCCAGGTCAAGGACTACACCTGGCGCCAGGTGATGGACGAATCCCGCCGCATGGCTGCGCACCTGAAGGCGCAAAACCTCGCACCCGGTGCGCGCATCGCCATCCTTTCCAAGAACTGCGCCCACTTCATCATGGCGGAGCTGGCCATCTGGTTGGCCGGCGGCACCACCGTGGCCATATTTCCCACCGAGACTGCAGACACCGTGCGCTATGTGCTGGATCACAGCGAGGCCAGCCTGCTCTTTGTGGGCAAGCTCGATACCTTTGATCAGCAGTTGCCCGGCATTCCCGAATCCCTGCCGCGCATTGCATTCCCGCTCGCGCCCAAGAACAGCTATGAAAGTTGGGATGCCGTGGTGGCCCGCACCCAGCCCCTGCAAGGCAAGGTCAGTCGCAAGGGTACTGACATCGGCATCCTGATGTACACCTCGGGCTCCACCGGTCAGCCCAAGGGCGTGATGCACAGTTTTGAGCGCATTACCGCCGCCTCCGAGGGCATCGTGCGCGACACCAAGTCGCGCATCGGTGCCGATGTCAAAAACCGCATGCTGTCCTACCTGCCACTGGCTCATGTGTTCGAACGGGCCTGGGTGGAAGGTGCTTCGCTGGTAGATGGCAATACCCATCTGTACTTTGCCGAGTCGCTGGACACTTTTGTGCAGGACTTGAACCGCGCCAAGCCCATCACCTTCATCTCGGTGCCCCGTCTCTGGCTCAAGTTCCAGCAAGGCGTGTTCGCCAAGATGCCTCCCAAAAAGCTGGACCGCCTGCTCGGCATCCCCATTCTGGGCAAGATTGTGGGCCGCAAGGTGCTCAAGGGCCTGGGCCTGGACCACGCGCTGCTGGCCGGCAGCGGCTCCGCACCCATCCCCGCAGAACTCATTGCCTGGTACCGCCGCCTGGGCCTGAACCTCATCGAAGGTTACGCAATGACGGAAGACTTTGCCTACTCGCACAACTCTACCGACAAGGTGAACGCCCCCGGCTGCGTGGGCGTGCCGCTCAAGGGCGTGGAAGTGCGCATCAGCGAGGAGGGCGAAGTGCTGATCAAGTCGCCGGGCCAGCTTGTGGGTTACTACAAGCGCCCGGACCTGGATGCCGAAGTCTTCACCGAAGACGGCTTCTTCCGCACCGGAGACAAGGGCGAGCGCCGTGCCGACGGCCTGCTGCGCCTGACCGGCCGCGTCAAGGAGCTGTTCAAGACATCCAAGGGCAAATACGTGGCGCCTGCCCCCATCGAGAACCGCATCAACGCCTGCCCGCTGATCGAGCTGAGCATGGTCTCTGGCGTGGGCCAGCCTTCTGCCTACGCCATGGTGGTGCTGGCGGAAACCGTGCGCCCCACGGTGAAGGACCCCGCCGTCAAAGCCCAGATTACGGCCGACCTGACGCAGCTGCTCAAGGATATAAACGCCGAGCTGCCGGACTACGAGAAGCTGCAGATGCTGGTGATCGCGCCCGAACCCTGGTCCATCGAGAACGGCTTCCTGACGCCTACCATGAAGATCCGCCGCAACCGGATTGAGGCGGCCATGGAGCCCAAGCTGCCCGGCTGGTACGCCAGCCAAGGCGCGGTACAGTGGGCCTGAAGTAGACATTCCGATGACAAAAAAGGGGCCTGCAGGCCCCTTTTCCATTGTGGACTACTCGGCCTCAGCGCTTGGGCTTGGGGCAGTCGCCCGCCCCTTCCATCACCATGCTCTTGCTGCTCTCGCAGTACACATACGAGGCTGAGCGCTCCTTCACGATCTGGATCATCGGCACAGCCGGGTCAGGCGCCACGGCCGGACAGCTGCCCGGAGCCTCGCGCACCATGCTCTTGGTGGTTTCGCAAAACACATAGCTCGCACCACTGTTCACGCGGGGGACAGGAAAGCTGCCGTGCAGGGGCGGCGCACCGGCCGGCCGCAAGTCCCTGAGCGGGGGCACCGCTGCAAACGTATCCGCAGGCTTGCGGTAAGCCATCTGTTCCGCGGCGGCCTCCTGGTAGAGCTCTGCCCAGCGCGTGAGCTTGGCCAGGGCTTCCGATTTGGCAGGATCGACCTGCACTGCGGCCGAATCCCAGTCAGCCAGGCCCGTCCCCGGGAAGCCGAGGTAGGCGGCGCTGATCTGCATGGACGCCTCGTAATAGCGCCCGCCGGTGTTGGACTGCACGGTATAGACCCGCAGAAAGGTCTGAGTCTTGTATTGCACGTTGAGGGAAACCACATCGATGCGCATGCAGTCGTCAAAGCGACCGCGACCACGGTTGCGCTTGGTCAGATGCTCGCCCTCACAGGGATTGCCCGACCAGTAGGCTCCGTTGTTACCCCGGATATTGGCAACCAGCGTTTGGACAGCGGCGATCTGGTCGCCTTCCCAGCGTGTCATGCGCAGCACCCCCATGGGGATGCTGTCGGCCCGGCCACCGGACCAGCCGATCGAGGCATTCTCGAATTGCCACATGCCGTTGCCAGCGTAGATCTGGTAGCCACCCATGGTGTCGTCGCTGTAAATGGATTGCCCCATGCTGAAGGCTGGGGGCTTTTCGTCGTCGAACAGCTCCCGGGAATGGGCGGGCTGCGCCAGGGCAACGATGGAAATGAGCAGGGCAGGAATTGCCCGACGGAACGCAGTCACAGTGTGTCTCCCTTGTTTTGTTAGTCATGCCCCAACGACGGGGTGGCCAGTGTGTGGCTCTGCGAGGGAATTTAACCCAAAGTGAAAGGGATGCCGGCCAGTCTCTGTCAGCCAGCCATCGGGGGACGATGCACTGCGGACAAGGCCTCGTGCAGCAGCGCAGGCAGCATGTCGAGCATGTGCCGGGCTTGCTGTCCCGGCGGGCTGGGGCGCGCGTGGTAGGCATAGAGCGAGATGGGGGCCAGGTCGTGCAGCTCCATCGCCACCACCGACGCCGGATCCAGCTGGGTGGCGGTCAGAAAGTCCACCAGCGTCCAGCCCATGCCGCGACGGACCAACTCTACCGCCAGCCTTGAGGTCTGCACCTGGATATTGCCCACCTGCACCTGCAGGCCGAGCTTTTCAGCCAGCTCGTCCAGTAACGGGCGCATCGGGTCGTCGCCCACCAGACGAATCAGCGGTACCTTGGCAAAGTAGCCATAGGGGTTGCCATGCCGCACCCGCGTGGCGCGCTGCCAGATGTCGCGTGCCACAGCCAGAAAGAGGCGCCCGCTGACCAGCAGGTCGCTGGCGATCTGCGGGTGGGTGTGCTCATAGAAGCCCAAACCAAAGTCCACACTGCGGCTGAGCAAGGCGCTGGCCATCTGGTCTTGGTGCAGGGTGCGCACTTCCACGTCCACACGCGGGTAGCGCGCGGCGTGGCGCTGCAGCACTAGCGGCAGAAACTCATGCGTCACCGACGGGATAGCCGCCAGACGCACGGCACCATGGTCCACCCGGCCGAGGTTCTGGGCTATCTGGCGCAGGGCATCAAGCTGCCTGTGCACCTGGGCCGACTCCTCAAACAGCACACGGGCCTCGGGGGTGGGCGTGAGGCTGCCCTGGCTGCGGGTAAACAGCGGGAAGCCCAGCTGCAGCTCGGTATGGGCCACGGTCTTGCTGACTGCCGACGGTGTGATGCAGAGCAGCCGGGCAGCGGCGCTCATGTTGCCGGTCTGCATGACTGCCTGAAACACTTCAAGTTGTCTGAGATTCATGGTGGGGTGTGAGTTTTTCTCACACCCTAACATCAATTATTCCGATTCGCCTGTGCCGTTAATTCCTAGCATTGCACCACCTGCCCATTGAAGGCAGGAAGAAGAACACATTCCTTGGAGACAAAACCATGACAACAAGCACTTTCAACCTTAAACAATGGGCCGCGGCACTGAGCCTTTCGGCCCTGGCCGCACTGGCACACGCCCAGGCCAGCAAGCCCCATGTGGTGGTACTGGCCACCGGCGGCACCATCGCCGGCGCCGGCGCCTCGGCCGCCAACAGCGCGACCTACGCTGCGGCCAAGGTGCCGGTGGACAAACTGCTGGCCGGACTGCCCGAGCTGAACAATGTGGCCCGCGTGACGGGGGAGCAGGTCTTCCAGATCGCCTCGGAAAGCTTCAACAACGAACATTTGCTGCAACTGGGGCGCCGCGTATCTGCTCTGAGCAAGCAGGCCGATGTGGACGGCATCGTCATTACCCATGGCACGGACACGCTGGAAGAAACCGCCTACTTCCTGAATCTGGTGGTGCGTACGCGCAAGCCCATCGTGGTGGTGGGCTCCATGCGGCCCGGTACTGCCCTGTCGGCAGACGGCGCACTCAACCTGTTTGACGCCGTGAACGTGGCCGCCAGCCAGGATGCAGCCGGCAAGGGCGTGCTGGTGACCATGAATGACGAAATCCAGAGCGGACGCGACGTCAGCAAGACCATCAACATCAAAACCGAAGCCTTCAAGAGCCAGTGGGGCCCGCTGGGCATGGTGGTCGAGGGCAAGAACTACTGGTTCCGCGCTCCGGTCAAGCGCCACACCGCAGATTCCGAATTCAACATCGACGACATCAAAACCCTGCCCGCCGTGGACATTGTGTACGGCTACGGCAACATGAACAGCATCGGCATCGATGCGTATGCCAAGGCAGGCGTCAAGGCCCTGATCCATGCAGGCACGGGCAATGGCTCCGTGGCCGCCCCCGTGGTGCCCGCATTGCGCCAGCTGCGCGCCAGCGGCACCCAGGTCATCCGCGCCGCCCGCGTGCCGGATGGCTTCGTACTGCGCAACGCCGAACAACCCGACGACCAGTACGACTGGGTCGTCGCCCACGATCTGCGTCCCCAAAAGGCACGCATTCTCGCCATGGTGGCGCTGACCAAAACCTCGGACAGCAAGGAACTCCAGCGTATCTTCTGGCAGTACTGACCCCACCCCGGCGATTCAAGCCCCAGGCCACCCGCCTGGGGCTTTTTGCTTTGGGGCAGCCCCATGTGCGCTGCCACACATACACGCGCGCACCTGGCTCATACAGTGGAAGGCAACTCAAGGAGTTCGCCCATGTACGACACCCAGCCACGCGTTCCGGTGCTACTGATGGACTGGACCACGGCGGAAATCACGCCACCGCCCCCCATACCCGAAAGTCCCCCGGCTATACCGCCGGAGTTCCCTGGCACCCAGGATCCGCCCCCACCGGTAGAAGACCCGTCGCCCTGGCAGGAACCGCCCGACACGCAAGCAACGCTGTTCTGAAAGCGGGCCGGATGAGCCTTTGCCATTGCAGCCACCCGGTGTTCTTTCGCAACCACCTATGCCTGCGGTGCGGCCGGGCCTTTGGTTATGTACCCGAGACGAGCACCATGCTGGCCCTGGAGCCAGCCGGTGAGAACCGGCCACCAGGAAGGCATCATCACCATCAACGTGGGCGAAGGCAACGATGCCAGGCGCGAAGCCATACGCGCGCACCTGCACAAACCCTACCGCACGCTGCAGAAGCACTATGACGGCGGCCCCGATCCTGACTGGGCACAAACCCACATCAGCGCCTATGCCAGCGCGTACCCGTGGGAAGACTGGGCCGAAACCTGGGCGCACTACCTGCACATGGTGGACACACTGGACGTTGCCATGGACGCTGGCATTCATAGCGAGCACCCGGCCGATCTGAAAGACCCCTTTGGTGCCGATGTGCTGTACAGCCCTGCGGGCGACACCTCCCCACCCGACACGGCATTTCTCAGCTTCCTCAATGCCTGGACCCGACTGACCAGTCGTGCTCGACGAGTTCTCGCTGGGCATGGGCCAGCGGGACCTGTATCCCTTTGTGCTGAGCAAACCCTGCGCCACCAAGCTGCATTGGGTGCACCGCTTCATCGCGGCACAGTGCGCCTCGCGCCCCTGCGCGCACGAGTTACGCTTATTCACATTTGTCTGCTCTTTCATGCCTGCGTGTGTGTGCAAGCGCACGAACCTTTTCGGCGCATTCCGGCAATCTTGGGTTTCCGCGGCAGGCAAAGACCATCTTCCCGGTCTTGCATGCAATTTCAACCCTCATGAAAGAGAGTCATCATGTCTAGTACCCAAACTTCCATCACTTCCCGTTATGCCCGCATGCTGCGCCCCGTCGTGGCAATGGCGGCCATCGCCATCGGCGCCACCGCCGTACACGCGCAAACCGAACCCGCCCAGCAACCCGACACCCAGCGCTCACAAGCCAAGCCCGGCGCCGAAGTCGAAAAGGCTGTCAGTGACAGCTGGATCACCACCAAGGTGAAGTCCGAAATCCTGGCCAACAGCGTCTCCAAGGGCTTCAAGGTCAATGTGACCACCAAGAGCGGCATAGTCGCGCTCAAGGGCAAGCTGCCCACGCAGGACGCCGTTGACCTGGTCAAGAACCTGGCCCAAAACGTCCAGGGCGTGCAAAGCGTCGATGCTTCCGGCCTGACGGTGGAAGCGGCAAGCTGATAAACCCAGCGAAGGCTTAGCCCCCGAGCGAGTCAGCCAACGCACTTCGGTGCTGTTGGCTGAAATTTTTTTGCCCGCCCTCTCCGCCCCGGACGCTTCAGGACAGCCCGAGACACAGTTCGGCAACAGTTTTCATCCGCTCCAAAGCCAGAATTCATTCTCAGAATGAGGCCCTATTTCCTGGCCAGGGAGTTTGACGATGAAAAGCACTTACGACACCTTCCAGCGCGAAATGCTCATGCTGGCATTCCGGGCGGGTCTTGCCCTGGTCTGCGTTTCGGTCAAAGCGGAAACACCCACCGAGGCAGAAAGCAACCAGGCGGCGCAAGAGCCGCAAGCGCTGAGACTTGAAACAAACCCCACATTGCTCGCCTCAAACACCTCAGGCACGGCGCAAATGACCTACACCGTCGTGCTTCCCGGTGGCGGCAACACCATGCGCCTGCTCTTCACGCCCACGAGAACAGGCATGGGTTGGGCAGCCGGCGCGGCCACCGGCGGGTTTGTCAAAGTGCATCAAACCGCACCGCGATTTGACGATCCGGCACTGTCGCCGCAGTGAAGCATCGCGCGTACGGCGACACCGGCGCGGGGCTTTACACAACTTCATCCTATAGCTATCGGGGTCATTGAACTTCTTGTTAGCACTCCGATCTCACGAGTGCTAATATGAAGTTTGAACACAAGGAGGTTCTGCATGACTGCACTGCTCGCTACGCCCCAAACCGCCCTGGCCACTGCCAATCCGTGGTCCTTGGTGCCGCCGCTGGGGAACCTGGATGCCTACATTTCTGCGGCCAATCGCCTGCCCATGCTCACACTGGAAGAAGAGCAGGAGTACGCCCGCAAGTTCAAAAATGAGAATGATCTTGAAGCTGCCGGTAAGTTAGTGCTCTCTCACTTGCGTCTGGTGGTGTCCGTATCGCGTCAGTACCTGGGTTATGGACTGCCGCATGGCGACCTGATCCAGGAAGGCAATGTGGGCCTGATGAAGGCCGTCAAGCGCTTTGACCCCGACCAGGGCGTGCGCCTGGTGAGCTACGCGCTGCACTGGATCAAAGCCGAAATCCACGAATACATCCTGAAGAACTGGCGCATGGTCAAGGTGGCGACCACCAAGGCCCAGCGCAAGCTGTTCTTCAACCTGCGCTCCATGAAGCAGCGCTTCAAGAGCGACGATGCCGCTGCCGACCTGGGCACGCACCGCGACACGCTGAATCCCGAGCAGATCGACGCCATGGCGCGCGAGCTGAACGTGAAACCCGAAGAAGTCATCGAGATGGAAACCCGGCTGTCAGGCGGCGATGTGCTGCTGGACCCCAGCCCGTCTGACGATGGTGAAGACGCGTTTGGCCCCATCGCCTACCTGACCGACACCAACCACGAGCCCGTGGCCATGATCGAGGCGCGTCAGCGCGATGTGCTGGCTACCGACGGCATTGCCACCGCACTGGGCAGCCTGGACCCGCGCAGCCGCCGCATCGTGGAAGAGCGCTGGCTCAAGGTGAATGACGACAACTCCGGTGGCATGACGCTGCATGAGTTGGCCGCCGAATACGGCGTGAGCGCCGAGCGCATCCGCCAGATCGAAGTGGCGGCCATGAAGAAGATGAAAACCACCCTGGCCGCCTACGCCTGAGCCCCCTGCCCCGGACGCCGACCATTCGGCGCTTGGGCGACAATGCCCCTGCAGCCCCGGCCGCAGGGGCATTTTTCATTCCGGAGACACAAAACCATGCAACGCCGCGCGCTCACCATTGCTACACTTTCCATAGCTGCTTGCACACTATCCACGGGGGCTATCGCCCAAAAAGTATCTCAAGCTGCTGCGTGGCCCAGCAAGCCGCTGCGTATCATCGTGGGCTTTCCGGGCGGCTCCTCGCCCGACCTGACGGCGCGCGCCTTTGCCGAGCCCCTGTCCAAGGCGCTGGGCCAGCCGGTGATTGTGGAAAACAAGGTGGGGGCGGCCGGCAACATTGCTGCGGACGCGGTGGCCAAGGCCACCGATGACCACACCATCGGCCTGATGATCAACGGCAACATGACGATTGCCAAGTTGCTCAACCCCAAGCTGAGCTATGACCCGCTCAAGGACCTGCAGCCCATCAGCCTGCTCGGCGTCTCGCCCCTGGTGCTGACTGCGCCCGTCAATGCCCCCGGCGGCAATGCCGCCGAATTCCTGCAGGCCGCGCGCAGCAGCGGTGACCGCTGGAACTACGGCACCCCCGGCGTGGGCACCGTGGGCCATCTGGGTATGGAACTGCTCAAGTCACAGGCCAAAATTGCGCCCGTGCATGTGCCCTACCCCGGCTACCCGCAGGTGGCCACGGCCATGATTGCCGGAGACCTGCAGCTCAGCCTGCTGCCGCCGGCCTTGGCCGCCGCTCAAGTGCGCGCGGGCAAGCTCAAAGCCATTGGTGTGACGGCCAGCGTGCGCAGCCCGCTGGCACCCGAGGTGCCTAGCCTGGCCGAGGCTGGCGTGAAGAACTTCAACCTGGAGATCTGGAACGCCGTGGCCGCACCTAACAGCCTGCCCCCAGCCGCAGCGACCCGCCTGGCCACGCTGTTCAGCGAGATCGCGCGCAGCCCCGAGATGCGGCAGAAGATGTTCGGTCAGGGCTGGACGGTGGTGGGCACCATGGCCGAAGGCCTGCGCCTGCGCGTGAAGTCGGACACCGCGCTCCTGGGCGGCATCATTGCCAGCCAGGGCATCAAGATGGAATAGGCCCGCCAGACTGCGGCTCTTACGCCGCCAGGGCCATGGGCAAGAGGCGGCGGTATTCCTGTTTGGCCGCGGCGTAGCACTCGCAGGTTTGCTGCTCCAGACGCGAGCGGTCCAGTACCACGATGTGGCCGCGGTGGTAGCGGATCATGCCGGCCTCCTGCAGCTTGTGCGCCGCGATGGTGACGCCCTCGCGCCGCACCCCCAGCAAATTGGCAGCCGACTCGTGGGTCATGTCCATTTCGTCCGAGCAGGACCGGTCCAGGCCCACCAGCAGGCGGCGGCAGAATTGCTGGTCGATCGAGTGGTAGCGGTTGCAAACGGCGGTCTGGGCCACCTGGCCCAGCACGCTTTGGGCATAGCGCAGCATGATCTTCATGATGGCGCCCGAGCGCGCCATCTCGGCCTTGAGGAAGGAGGCGCTGAGTCGCAGCGCCAGGCCGGCGGTCTGCACCACCGCCTCGCTGGGGGCGGAGCCGCCGCCCAGCAACAGCGACACCCCCACCACCCCATCGTTGCCCACCACCGCCACCTCGGTGGAGGCCCCCTCCTGGGTGAGGTACACCATGGAGGCGATCATGGTGATGGGGAAGTACACGTATTCGGGGGTGCTGCCTGCGGCGCATAGCACCTGGTTCAAGGGCAGTTCCACCAGCTCCAGCTGGTCGCGCCAACGAGCTTCGTCCGCCTGGGGCAAAACAGCGAGCAAATGGTTTTGCTGGCTGTCGCCGAGATCAGGGCTTGCAGACTTCATGGGCTCTCCTGTGTGGATCGATGCCCTTATGGTCGCGAATTCGGGTTTTCCCTGATATCAGCGATCACCCCTTGCGGGTGTCAGACCAGTCCTACAGGGTGCCCCACCCCGTGCAATGGATCAGGAGCTGCTCTTGAGCAGCTGTGCAATGTCCGAAGCCAGCACCTTGGCGCCACTGCCGTAGCGGGTGAAGAGGCGCAGATTACCCTGCGCGTCGTAAATATAGCTGCCCGCGGAGTGGTCCATGGTGTAGCTGGTGGGGGTCTTGCCTTCCACCTTCTTGTAGTAGACCTTGTAGTCCTTGGCCAGGGCGGCCAGCTTCTCGGGCGTGGTGTAGAGCGCCAGGAAGCTGGGGTCAAAGTTCGCCATGTAGGCCTTGAGGATGGGCGCGGTGTCGCGCTCCGGGTCCACGGTCACAAACAGGCCCTGCAGGCGGTCGCCGTCCTTGCCCAGCAGCTGCTTGACCTCGGCCAGCTCGGCCATGGAGGTCGGGCAGACATCGGGGCACTGGGTGAAGCCGAAGAACATGACCACCACCTTGCCCTTGAAGTCCGCCAGGTGGCGCAGTTGGCCGTTGTGGTCGGTCAGCTCGAAGTCCTTGGCGTAGTTGGCGCCGGTCACGTCCACCGAGGCAAACGAGGGCTTCTGCTCGGAGCATGCAGTCAAAGTGACCATAGCCCCCGTAGACAGTGCGCAAGCAGCTAGCAATTTAATAGCAGAACGTTTATTCATGGTGACTCACAACAGGTAGTGATCCAGCAGCAGTGCGGCAAACAGCACGCTGAGGTGGATAAGGGAGAAGCGGAAGGTGGCGCGCGCCAGCTCGTCCGAGTAGTTGCGCAGCAGGCGCACGGCGTACCAGCAAAAGCCCACGCTCAGCACCAGCGCCACCGCCAGGTAGAGCCAGGAGCTCATGCCATACACAAACGGGAATACGCAGGCCGCCGCGAGAATGAAGGTGTAGAGCAGGATCTGCAGGCGTGTGAACTCGCTGCCGTGGGTGACGGGCAGCATGGGCAAGCCGGACTTGCGGTAGTCCTCCACGCGGTACAGCGCCAGCGCCCAGAAGTGCGGCGGCGTCCAGAGGAAGATGATGAGGAAGAGAATCAGCGCCTCGGGGCCCACATCGCCGGTCATGGCGGCCCAGCCCAGCACCGGCGGCATGGCGCCCGACGCACCACCGATCACGATGTTCTGCGGCGTGAGCGGTTTGAGGATGACGGTGTAGATGACTGCGTAGCCCACAAAGGTGGCGAAAGTGAGCCACATGGTGAGCGGGTTGACCCAGAGGTAGAGGATGAGCGAGCCTGCGATGCATAGCAGGGCCGAAAACACCAGGGTTTGCACATCGCTGAGCTCGCCGCGCGCCGTGGGGCGCCAGGCGGTGCGCTTCATCTTGGCATCAATGCCCTTCTCCACCAGACAGTTGAAGGCCGCCGCCGCGCCAGCGACCAGGTAGATGCCTACGCAGGCAATCAGCGCCAGGCCCACCTGGGGCAGGCTGGGCAAGCCGGGCACGGCCAGCACCATGCCAATGAGGGCACAAAAGACGATGAGCTGGATCACGCGCGGTTTGGTCAGCGCGTGGAACTGGCGCAGCACCGAGGGCGTGGCGGGAGAGAGGGTCGCGGTCATGTTTCGGTTCCGATCGGGGCGGTGCGGCCCGCCAGCGTCAAAGTCCATACGAGGGTCACCAGCAGCGCGCCGGCGCCTCCTGTGTGCAGCACAGCCGCCACCAGCGGCCAGTCCAACACCACATTGCTCAGGCCCGTGACCAGTTGCAGCAGCAAGAGCCCGCCCAGCCAGCGCATGGGGCCGCGCAGCACGGGCACGGTGCGCAGGCACCAGGCCAGACTGCCCAGCAGCAGCACGGTGCACAGCGCAAGCAGGCGGTGCGTAAAGTGAATGGCGGTGAGCACCTGGAAGCTGATGTGGTCACCGTCCTGGCTCATGCCCAGCGGGCGCCAGAGCTCCAGCGCGCCGCCAAAGTCCATGTCCGGCCACCAGCGGCCCTGGCACATGGGGAATTCGGTGCAGGCAAGCACCGCGTAGTTGGTACTGACCCAAGCGCCCGAGGCCGCCTGCAGCACCAGCATGGCCAACGCCGCGGCGGTCCAGGGCCAGACCCAGCGCGGCACTGTGGCCACCGCACCACCGCCGTTGCGCACCACCTGCACGGTCAGCAGCGCGAGCAGCAGGTAGGCCCCCAGCAGATGCAGGCTGACGATGGCGGGGAACAGCTTCATGGTGACGGTGAGCGCGCCGAACGCGCCTTGCACGCAGACCCACAGCAGTGTGACGGTGGGCAGCCAGGGGCTGACCTGCCCTTTCAGGAAACGTTTGCGCCCCAGCCAGGCCGTGATGGCCAGCACAAGGATGAGGCCGCCCACGCCGGTGGCAAGGTAACGGTGCACCATCTCCACCCAGGCCTTGCCGTGCGTGACCGGGCCCGTGGGCATGGCAGCCTGCGCGGTGGCAATGGCGTCCTTGGCACCCAGCGGGCTGGCGCTGCCATAGCAGCCGGGCCAGTCAGGGCAGCCCAAACCGCTGTCGGTCAGGCGCGTGAAAGCGCCGAACAACACCAGGTCAAAGGTGAGAAACAGGGTGATAACGGTGAGCGCCTGGTAGCGGCCCAGCGCACCGGTATGCCGGTGGCGCAGGCGCACCCACAGCAGCGGGCCTGCAGCCAGCAGCACACCGACTAGCAGCAGGCGCAGCACGGGTGAAAGGTTGTAGAGCTCTGCGTCCATGGCGTATCAGCGGCCTGCCTGGTCCCAGGAGGCGGAGGCGCGCAGCAGGCGGTCCAAGTCACGCTTGGCCTTGGGTGCGTCCTCGGGTGTCAGCCCCGGTGCAAAGCGCAGCATGAGGTTGCCCAGCGGGTCCACCACATAGAGGTGGTCCGGCAAGGCAGCGCCCGTTTGCGGCGGCAGCCAGGCAGCCAGGTCCGCAGCAGGCACGCGCAGCACCGTGGCCTCCTTGAGGCCGGGCAGCAAGGTTGCAGGCACCGCGTCGCCGTCGTTGATCAACCAGACCCAGTCCACGCGGTCTTTCTCCTTGCCCAGGCTCTCGCGCAGTTGGCGTTGCAAGTAGAGGCGTTGCGCGCAGGCTTGGTCACAGGCGGCGCCAGCCACGCTGATGAACAGCCACTGGCCCTTGAGGCTGCGCAGGTTCACAGCCTTGCCATCCAGCGTGCCGGCCTGCAGATCGGGCAAGGGGCGTTGCGGGTCAATCAGCGTGCCGAAATTGCGCCGGCTCTCGGGGCGCACCACGTAGTAGGTGAAGTACGAGGCCACCACGGGCGCGGCGCACACCAGCATCACCAGCAGCATCTTCCAGCGACCCAGGCGCGTGCGCGCGCCTGCACTCGCCAGCGCCTGGTCGGGCACCGGCATGGAGTGCACAGTCAGGCCCAGGGGGTGGTCATCATTCGGGTTGGCGCGAGACATGGGAATCCTTGGAAACGAATACAAGAGGGCGCAGCTGAAACCAGGCGTACAGCACCGCGATGAGCAGCGCCAGCGCAAACCATTGCGCGGCATAGCCGTAGTGCTTGTCCACACCGAGGTTGACTTCGGGCCACTCGAGCAACAGGCCATCGCTGGCAGCACCGGTCTGCACCACGCTCACGTCCTGCCACAGCGGCAAGCCCGCCTCCTGCCGGAATTGGGTCAGGTCGAGATTTTGCCGGATTGCGCCATGGCCCGGCTCCCCGGGCTCATAAAGCTTGGAAGGCGGCGGGGCCATGCGGCCTTCGACTTCTACCAGGCCGGTAGGCGTCGTGACGGCCGGCAAGGCCGTGCGGCTCTCGAAGTTGCGGGGCGCCCAGCCGCGCTGCACCAGCACGGCGTCGGACCGGCCTTTCAGCTGCAGCGGCGTCATGACAAAAAAGCCGACACGTCCGCCCATCTGGCGGTTGTCCAGGTACACCGTGTGTTCGGCCAGCCATCGGCCCTGCAGACGCACGGGCCGGTGGACCAGCGTGGCGCGCGCCGTACTGGCCAGCAGTTCTTCTGCAGCAAGGGCTGCCATGCCGCCCTGCGTCTGGATGCTGCGCGCCAGCGCTTCTTTTTGCGCCGCACGGTCCAGTTGCCAACGCCCCAGCGAAATGGTCACCGCCACGCCGACCACGGCAGCGAGCGCGATCAGCACGCGACGGATGCGCGTACTCACGGGATAATCCTCACCATGTCATACCTTGTCGCCATTGCGTTTCTTGCCATTCTGGCCAGCCTGGGGGCTGCCCTGGTGTTCATGTTGCGGGGTGGCCAGCCACAGGCTGGCAAGTCGCGCGGCATGGCGCGGGCGCTGGCTTTGCGGGTGGGCTTTTCCATCCTGCTGTTTCTCTGCATTTTGCTGGCCTGGAAGCTGGGCTACATCCACCCCACAGGGATTCCACCGGGACGCTAAAGCCCGTACGAAGCTCCCACCCCTCCATCAAAAAAGGCACCGCAAGCGGTGCCTTTTTTGATGCCGTAGCAAGGCTTAGAGCCAGTACACCAGCACGTAAAGGCCCAGCCAGACCACGTCCACAAAGTGCCAGTACCATGCGGCGCCCTCAAAGCCGAAGTGGCGCTCGGAGGTGAAGTGACCTTTCTGCAGGCGCAGGGTGATGAACAGCAGCATCAGCATGCCCACGAACACGTGGAAACCGTGGAAACCGGTCAGCATGAAGAAGGTGGAACCGAACACGCCCGAGTTGAGCTTGAGGTTGTACTCATGGTAGGCGTGGTAGTACTCATAGCCCTGCACAAACAGGAAGGTCACACCCAGCAGCACAGTGGCCCACATGAAGGCAATGGTCTTGCTGCGGTTGCCGTCCACCAGTGCGTGGTGGGCAATGGTCAGCGTGACGCCGGAAGACAGCAGCAGCGCCGTGTTGATGGTAGGCAGCCAGAACGGGCCCATGGTGGTGAAGGGCTCGACAATGCCGCCAGGCGAAGCCGTGGCGCCGGCCGCCATGCTGGGCCAGACGGCCTTGAAGTCGGGCCAGAGCAGCGCATTTTCCAGGCTGCCCAAGGCAGGCACGGAGTGCGAACGGGCCCACCACAGCGCAGTGAAGAAGGCACCGAAGAACATGACTTCGGAGAAGATGAACCAGCTCATGCTCCAGCGGTAAGAGATGTCAATCTTGCGCCCGTACTGGCCGCCTTCGCTTTCGCTGATCGCGTCACCAAACCATTGCCAGAGCACTGCCAGCCACCAGACCAGGCCCAGCGCCAAAGAGTACATGCCCCAGTCGGAGCCATTGATCCACTGGCCAGCGCCCAGGATCACGAAGAACAGGCCTGCGGCGGCCATGACCGGGTGGCGCGAAGGACCCGGTACAAAGTAGTACGGTGTGCCGCCATGTGTTGTCGAACTCATTTTTGCTCCATTCCTTCTCTAATCCAAATCTTGTCTCGCTGTGCCGGCCTCTTCACTCAGGAAGCTGCCACCACCCACTTTGCCAAACTGATCAATCCCACCACCACCAGCACGGCACCCACCAGGCCCACGAGCACGATGTGCAGCGGATTGACCTTGGCCAAGTCGTCGCGCTGGCCCTTACTGCTGCGAATGCCCACGAACGACCAGGCCACAGCCTTGATGCTGCGCAGCAGGGAGGGCTTGGCCTCACCTTGGTGAACTTCGGGCGCTGCCATCATGAGCCTGCGCTGTCTGCCGCCTTCACGCTGGCCACCGGCGCAGCCGGGGTCTTGCCTCCCACCTCGAAGAAGGTGTAGGACAGCGTGATGGTGTTGACGTCCTTGGAGAGCTTGGGATCAATCACGAACACTACGGGCCAGGATTTCTTTTCTCCGGGCTCCAGCGTGTACTGGTTGAAACAGAAGCACTCCAGCTTGTTGAAATGTGCCGAGGCCTGCATGGGCGCGTAGCTCGGAATGGCCTGGGCCGACATGCGACGGTTCTGCACATTCTGGAACTCGTAAACCACCGTAGTGAGTTCACCGGGATGCACCTGCAGCGAGCGCTGGGCCGGCTTGAACTCCCAAGGGCCACGCGCATTCGCGTCGAACTCCACCGTGATGGTGCGGCTGGTATCCACCTGCGTGTTGACGGCCTGCGCCTTTTGACCGCTCACCACCTGCTCACCCAAGGCGAGGATGTTGATGCCGGTCATTTCGCAAATGGTTTTGTAGAGGGGCACCAGCGCGTAGCCGAAGACAAACATGCCGGCGGTGATGACCGCCAGCTTGCCCATCATGCGTAGGTTTTCGCGCTTGAGGCCCATGGCGCTATTTGCCCAGCAAAACCATCTTGGCCATGAAGCCGATGAAGAACACCACGGCGACCGAGGCCAGAATCAGGCCCAGGCGCACGTTGGCTTTCTTTTGCTCCGGCGTGGACATATCAGCCGATCACCTTGGTGGCGGTGGCGTCCAGCTTGGGCGGGTTCTCGAATGTGTGGAAAGGCGCGGGGGAAGGCACTTCCCACTCCAGACCTTCAGCTGCTTCCCAAGGCTTCTGGGGCGCTTTTTCGCCCTTGCCCATCATGGCAGGGAACACGATGCCCACGAAGAAGTAGACCTGTGCAAAACCGAAGGCGAAGGCACCGATGGAGGCGATTTCGTTGAAATCGGCGAATTGCATGGGGTAGTCAGCGTAGCGACGGGGCATGCCGGCCAGACCCAGGAAGTGCATGGGGAAGAAGGTGACGTTGAAGGCAATCAGCGACCACCAGAAGTGCAGCTTGCCCTTCCACTCGGGGATCATCACACCGGTCCACTTGGGAGCCCAGTAGTAGAACCCGGCGAACATGGCATACAGCGAGCCAGCCACCAACACGTAGTGGAAGTGGGCCACCACGTAGTAGGTGTCTTGCAGCTGGATGTCGATGGGCGCCATGGCCAGGATCAGGCCAGTGAAGCCACCCATGGTGAACACGAAGATGAAGCCCACAGCGAACAACATGGGGGTCTCAAACGTCATGGAACCCTGCCACATGGTGGCGATCCAGTTGAAGATCTTCACGGCGGTGGGCACGGCGATCAGCATGGTCGCGTACATGAAGAACAGCTGACCTGTCACCGGCATGCCGGTGGTGAACATGTGGTGGGCCCACACGATGAAGGACAGGATGGCGATGGAACTGGTGGCGTACACCATGGAGGCGTAGCCAAACAGCTTCTTGCGTGCAAAGGCGGGAACGATCTGGCTGATGATGCCGAAGGCCGGCAAGATCATGATGTACACCTCGGGGTGGCCGAAGAACCAGAAGATGTGCTGATACATCACCGGGTCACCGCCGCCAGCGGGGTTGAAGAAACTGGTGCCAAAGTGGCGATCGGTCAGCGTCATGGTGATGGCACCGGCCAACACGGGCATCACGGCAATCAGCAGGTAGGCCGTGATCAGCCAGGTCCAGGCGAACATGGGCATCTTCATCAGCGTCATGCCAGGGGCACGCATGTTGAGGATGGTCACGATGATGTTGATCGAGCCCATGATGGAGGAGGCACCCAGGATGTGCATGGCAAAAATGCCGGCATCCATGGAGGGCCCCATCTGCAGGGTCAGCGGTGCGTACAGCGTCCAGCCGGCAGCGGGTGCGCCACCGGGCATGAAGAAGGAGCCCACCAGCATGAGGGCCGCAGGAATCATCAGCCAGAAACTGAAGTTATTCATGCGGGCAAATGCCATGTCGGAAGCGCCGATCTGCAGCGGGATCATCCAGTTCGCAAAGCCCACGAAGCCCGGCATGATGGCGCCGAACACCATGATCAGACCGTGCATGGTGGTCAGCGAGTTGAACAGCTCGGGATTCACCAGTTGCAGACCGGGCTTGAACAGCTCGGCACGGATCAGCAGGGCCAGAATGCCGCCCACGATCAGCATGGTGAAGGAGAACAGCAGGTACAGGGTACCGATGTCCTTGTGGTTGGTCGCAAACACCCAACGCTGCCAGCCCGTGGGGGCGTGGTGGTGGTCGTCATGGGCGTGGTCGTGGTGGTCTAGTACGGCGCTCATACTGATGTCCTTCTCAATTCTCTGCGTTCGGTCTGAGGCTCGTTACTTGCGCAGGGCCAGCACTTCGGCCGGTTGCACCAGTTGACCTGTCTTGTTGGACCAATTGTTCTTGGTGTAGCTGATGACGGCCGCGATATCGGTATCGCTCAGTGCCTTCCAGGAAGGCATGGCACCGTTGTTCTGGCCGTTAAGCAGCACAGCGATTTGCTTGGTCTTGTCGGCGTCCAGCACCACAGGGGCGCCATCAAGAGGCTTGATCGCGCCAGCGCCCTTGCCGTTGGCTTGGTGGCAGGCTGCGCAGTTCTGGGCATAAACCTTCTCGCCGCGCTTGAGGATGTCGTCAAGCGTCCAGACCTTTTTGGGGTCATCCTGCTTGGCGGCCATCTTTTTCTGTTCTTCGGCGACCCACTTGCTGTAGTCCTCGGCAGAGAGCACTTTCACATGGATGGGCATGTAGGCGTGTTCCTTGCCGCACAGCTCTGCGCACTGGCCGTAGTAGTCACCCGCCTTTTCGGCACGGAACCAGGTGTCGCGCACGAAACCGGGAATTGCATCCTGCTTGATACCGAAGGCCGGCACCATGAAGGCGTGGATCACATCGTTGGCGGTGGTGATAATGCGGACCTTCTTGTCTACGGGAACCACCAGGGGGTTGTCCACCTTCAGCAGGTAGTTGTCGACCGACTCACCCTTCTTGGGGCCGCCGGCGTCGGACATGGCGCGCTGGTCGCTGTCCAGTGTGGAGACAAAGCCGATGCCTTCGCCTTCACCCTTCAGGTAGTCATAGCCCCACTTCCACTGCATGCCAGTGGCCTTGATGGTGAGGTCGGCGTTGGTGGTGTCCTTCATGGCCACCACCACCTTGGTGGCCGGCAGGGCCATCAGGATCACGATGACAAAGGGCACGATGGTCCAGATCACTTCCACGGTCACAGACTCGTGGAAAGTGGCGGCCTTGTAACCCTGGGATTTGCGATGCTTCCAGATGGAATAGAACATCACCGAGAACACCGCCACGAAAATGACCGAGCACACGATCAGCATGAACCAGTGCAGCCACTGCTGCTCACGGGCAATGTTGGTCACCGCAGGTGCCAAATTCAGCTGATTGACTGCAGGACCGCCGGGCAAATCGTTGACAGCATGCGCCACGCTCAGTGCCGCTGTGCCAGCCCATGCGCCCACCGCCATGAAGGGGGTAGCCAGTTTGTTCAATATGCTCTTCATCGTGTTCACTTTTCTAAGCCCCAAAATAACCCAATGCGCAGCAGCTGCACGCCACCTCTTCAGGCTGCGCGCAGCGCCATCCGGATCTCCCGTGCCAGCAGCGGACGCAGCTCCGGCCTGAGAAACCGCCCTACCCGGACAGTTTTGCCGCGCCCGGACAACTCGATCAATGATCCGTCGCCCGCCCGCGGCTCAACCCTTACCCATTCCCTCGGAAATTCGGCGCGCTCCAGCTTGCCGGCATTTTCCAACTCCACCACGAGTTGCCCCTCCTGCAAGGAGATGCGCTCGCCATCGGTAGCGTGCCTGGCATAGACCACAAACGCCAACCCCACTGCGACCAGTTCGATCGATGCAAAGGGGATCACCAGGGGAGCGCCCTGCAACCAGAAGAAACTTCCGATGCCGAGCGACACCACGCACAGTGACACATACAGCCCGACCAGTTGCAACGGCGTAAACGAGCAGTTACGCCGCAAAAACCACTGAACGTGCCGCCCTTGTACCGTCGCAAAGCGAAAAACCAGATTCGTCATGCGTCTTGCCCGAAAAGGCCCGGTCGTTACCGAACCGGGACGAGACTGCAGGGGGATATGCCATTACCTCTTTTTCTTAGCATTGTAGTGCAGACATCCCGTTGATCCGCCTCAAAAAAGGTAGGGCAGACCGGGCCAGAGGCGGCTTCAGGCCTTGTCTTTGGGGCCTGGAGCACCCTGTTTGAGAACTGCTCTCATTTGGGCCAGCGACACCGTGGTCTCGGCCTGCAAGTTCAGTTTGGGTACGGGCTTGAAGGCATGGCCATAGACGACCTCGAAGGTCAGCTGCAAGCGGCCGTCGCCGGTTGGCGTGGCCAAGCCTTCGGAGAGCGCCGCATGCAGGCGCTGCAACCAGGCACGCGAACGCAGACCAGAAAAACGCTGCGGATGCAGGTTGCGCCCCAGCGTGCGCAGCTCCGCCAAGAGGTTTTGCGGCGTGGAGTAGCTCAGGGTAATGCGCTCCATGTCCATCACCGGCTCGGCAAAGCCGGCATGGACCAGCATGTCGCCCCAGTCGTGCATGTCGGTGAACTCATGGCCCGCCACAGGCCAGCCCATGCGGGCGTAGACGGCGCGCAACTCGCGCAGCGTGTCCGGCCCCAGGCAGGAGAACATGGCAAAACCATTCACGTCCAACAAGGCGTGCCAATCAGCGATCAGTGCCTGCGGGTCCGCCGCCGTGTGCAGCGCCATATTGGCCCACAGCATCTGCACCGGCTGCGCCGGGCGCTCGAACTTCACGGACGGACCGCTCCAGCGGCTGGGTTGCCACCAGGGCTTTGCTATTAAATTGCGAGCTGCTTGCGCACGCTCTGCGCTGGCCTCAAGCACAAAACACGCAGAATCCGGGTAGCGCTTGCTAATCAGGGCCTGGGCCTGCATGCCCCCCTGCAGCGGGGCCCAGTGCACCCATTGGGCCGGTTTTTGTACGATCCACTGCAAGCGCTCTTCCATGCGGCGTGCCACCTCTTCATGCAGCCAGGGCGAGGACTCACCGGCCACCGGACGGCGCTGCGCCCAGCGCTGGGCCGCAAGGGGGTCAATGGTAGGGGGACGCTGGGTGCTCATGGGGCAAATGCAGGAGGGTGCGCAAGGCGGTGGCGAGTATATTGCCAGCATGTTCCGCCAGCTGCTCCAGGGGGTATCGCGGCGCCTGCCGAGCCAGTGCGTGGTCTGCCATGCATGGCCCGCCCAACCCGTCTGCGAGGACTGTGTGGCCGAGTTTGCCCAGCCGGTGCACCGCTGCATGCACTGTGCCCTGCCACTGCCTGCCGGCATGCCGCGCTGCGGCGCCTGCATCACCCGCCCCCCGCCCTGGGACAGTGCGCTGGCCGCCGTGCCCTACGCCTATCCTTGGTCGGGCCTGGTAGTTGACCTCAAGTTCCACAGCCACCCCGCCTGGGCCGGTACGCTGGCCACCCTGCTGCGCAGCACGCCATGGGTGGAGCCCGCGCTCGAAGCGGCGGACTGCGTGATCCCCCTGCCCCTGTCGGACACGCGCCTGCAGACCCGGGGCTTCAACCAGGCCCAGGAAATAGCCCGCCAACTGGCGCCCCGCAAACTGCAGGACGGGCTGCTGCTGCGCGTGCGAGACACCCCGCCCCAAAGCAGCCTGCCACGCCACGAACGCCTGCGCAGCGTGCAGGGCGCCTTTGCCGTGGAGCCGCTGCGGGCTCGCGAGCTGGCGGGAAAGAAAGTGGTGCTGGTGGACGACGTAATGACCAGCGGCGCCTCGCTGCACGCGGCCAGCACGGCCTTGCGCAATGCCGGTGTGGCGCACATCACGGTTCTGGTGTTTGCGAGAACGGAGTAGCTGGGGAACGACAATAGCGGCCATGTTCCATATCGTCCTCGTCGAACCCGAAATTCCGCCCAACACGGGCAATGTCATCCGCCTGGCGGCCAACACGGGTTGCACCCTGCACCTGGTGGAGCCGCTGGGGTTTTCAATGGACGACAAGCACATGCGCCGGGCCGGGCTGGACTACCACGAGTACGCCGAGCTCAAGCGCCATGCCGACTGGCAAGCCTTTCTGGACACCGAGCAGCCCGCCGTCGACCGCATGTTCACGCTGACCACACGCGGCACGCGCAGCCCCTATGCCGTGGACTTTCTGCCCGGCGACTGGCTGGTGTTTGGCTCAGAGACCAAAGGCATCTCAGACACGGTGCGCGCCCACTTCGACGCCCCGCGCAGCCTGCGCCTACCCATGGTGGCGGGACAGCGCAGCCTGAACCTGTCCAATGCCGTCGCAGTGACGGTCTTTGAAGCCTGGCGTCAGAACAATTTCGCCAGCCTCAACTAGGGGTACTGCCGCACCAGCGACTCGGCCACGCACACCGGCTTGGCCGCGCCCTCGCGCTCCACGCTCACTTCCCAGGTCTGCTGTACTCCGCCGTTGTCAATCGGTTCGCAAGCACGCAGCGTGAGACGGGCGCGCAGGCGACTGTCCACCGGCACCGGCGCGATGAAGCGCACCTTGTTGAGCCCGTAGTTCACGCCCATGCGCACCTCGGTGACGGTCAGCGCGCTCTCGAAGAAACGGGGAATCAGCGATAGCGTGAGGAAGCCATGCGCAATGGGCGCCCCAAACGGTCCGGCCTTGGCGCGTTCCACGTCCACGTGGATCCACTGGTGGTCGCCCGTGGACTGGGCGAACAGGTTGATGTGCTCCTGGGTGACGGTGACCCAGTCGCTGATGGCAACGGGCTGGCCCACCAGGGCGGCGAGTTCGGCAAGGGTGGCAAAGGTTTTCATGCCGGCCACTGTAGCCAGCGGGGGCGACAGGCCGTGTCAGCCCCGCGACAAGCCGGGTGTCCCGCTAGGCGTCCAGCCAGGCGCAGATCGGCTGCCACTGCGCCAGATCGCGCTCCACCCGGCCCGGCGCCACGTCGAACACCGTGAGGCCGCGGGCCGAAAGCTGAATGTAGTTCTGCGTGTCGCGCACAAAGCCCAGCACCGGGAGGCCCAGGCTGTCCACAAAGGTGTGCAGCTGGTCGGCCGCACGCGTGCGCTCGTCCACCCGCATGCCCACGATGCCGACCTGCACCTTGGACGCATGGGCGCTGGCGGCCAGTTCGTCCAGGAAGGCGCGCGTGGCAAAGATGTCGAAGACGCTGGGCTGCAGCGGCACCACCACCTTGTCCGCCAGCTTGAGCACTTCTTTCAGGCGTTTGCCGTGCAGGCCGGCCGGCGTGTCCAGCACCACATGGGTAGTGCCCTTGGGCGGCTTGGCCATTTGTTCGTCGCTCAGATCCCAGCCCGTGATGGGGCGCGCCGCCGTAGGGCGCAGGCTCAGCCAGAGCCGGGAGGATTGCTGCCGGTCGGCGTCCCCCAGCATGACGGCATGGCCGCGCGAGGCAAAGTAGCCCGCGATCTGGGTGGACAGGGTGGACTTTCCGACACCGCCTTTGGGATTGGCGACAACAACCACGGGCATACACGACTCCTCATGGAATGGAACTGCGCTATGTTATCGGCATGGACACCGAACACCAAGCCACCCCCGCCTCCGGCCCCGCGCCCAGCCCGCGCCCTGTCTACGTGGTGGCCGCCCACCCGAACTGGCGCGACTCGCGCGTCAACCGCCGCCTGCTGCAGGCCGCCCAAGCCGCCCAGACGGCCGGCACAGCCAGCGTGTGCGACCTCTACGCCCGCTACCCTGACTACCACATCACCGTCCCCACGGAGCAGGCGCGCCTGCAGGAGGCGCAGCTCATCGTGCTGCTACACCCGGTGCAGTGGTACTCCATGCCCGCCCTGCTCAAGCTCTGGCTGGACGAAGTCTTTGCCCATGGCTGGGCCTATGGCGGCGGTACCGCGCTGCAGGGCAAGGACCTGTGGCTGGTGGCGACCACGGGCGGGCCGGAAGACTCTTATCACCCGCAGGGCTACAACCGCTATTTCTTCGACGCCTTCCTGCCGCCCTATGAGCAAACGGCCGCCCTGTGCGGCATGCGCTTTCTGCCGCCGCTGGTGCTGCACGGTGCGCACCGTGTGGCTGCCGGCGAGGTGGATGACCATGTGGCCGTGTTTGCCGAGCGCCTTACCAGCTACCCGCAATGGCCCGAGCTGGACGAGCTGGAGAGCTGCCCGGCCTGCGCAGTACCGGACACAGACCGCCCCGCACATGCAGTGGCAAACGTGGGGGCACAGTAAGTTATGGAACATGCACCCACTTGGCTGATCAACAGCTTTGTCTATCTGAGTGCGGCCGTCATCGCCGTGCCGCTCTCCAAGGCCCTGGGCCTGGGCTCCATCATTGGCTACCTGGCTGCGGGCATTGCCATCGGCCCCTGGGGCCTGGGCCTGGTCACCAATGTGGAAGACATCCTGCACTTTGCCGAGTTCGGCGTGGTGCTGATGCTGTTCCTCGTGGGACTGGAGCTGGAGCCCAAGCGGCTGTGGAACCTGCGCCGCTCCATCTTTGGCTGGGGCAGTGCCCAAGTGCTGGGCTGTGCCTTGTTGCTGGCGCTGGTGGCCATTGGCTGCGGCGTGGGCTGGCGCCTGGCCGTCGTAGCGGCGCTGGGCCTGGCCCTGTCGAGCACGGCGATTGCCCTCCAGGTCATGGGCGAGCGCAACCTGCTGCCCACCAGCAGCGGGCAGGCTGCGTTTTCCATCCTGCTGTTCCAGGACGTGGCAGCCATTCCCATCCTGGCACTGCTGCCGCTACTGGGTGTGGCTGCAGCAACAAATGATGCATCAGCCCCCATGGAATATGCGCAAGCAGCTATCAAAATCGTAGCTGTTATTGCCGGCATCGTGCTGGGCGGGCGCCTGCTCTTGCGCCCCCTGTTCCGCTGGATCGCGCGCTCCAAGACGCCCGAGATCTTTACCGCCACCGCCCTGCTGCTGGTCGTCGGCATCTCGGCGCTGATGCTGCTGGTAGGCCTGTCCATGGCGTTGGGGGCCTTTCTGGCCGGTGTGCTGCTGGCCGAAAGCGAATACCGCCGCGAGCTGGAAACCGACATCGAACCCTTCAAGGGCCTGCTGTTGGGCCTGTTCTTCATTGCCGTGGGCATGAGCATCGACTTTGGCGTGCTGCTCGCCTCCCCTGGCCTCATGGCGCTGGTGGTGCTGGGCTTTCTGGCCGTCAAGGCCGCCGTCATCTATGCGCTGGCGCGCTATATCGAACTGCCCTACCAGGAGCGGCCGGTGTTCACGCTGCTGCTGGCCCAGGGCGGGGAGTTTGCGTTTGTGGTGTTCCAGGCGGCCACCGGGGCCAACGTCTTGCCGACCGAAACGGCTTCGCTGCTGATCGGCGCGGTGGCCGTGTCCATGCTGCTGAGCCCGCTGATCCTGGTGTTGCTGGACCGCTTTGTGCTGCCGCGTTTTGCAAACTGCGGCGTGCCCCAGCTGGAAGAGATTTCCGAGCAGCAGGAGGCGCCCATCATCATTGCCGGCTTCGGCCGCTACGGGCAGATCATCAGCCGCCTGCTGTCCGCAGAGGGGGTGGCCACCACGGTGCTGGACCATGACGCCGAGATGATCGAGGTGGCGCGCAACATTGGCTACCGCGTGTTTTACGGCGACGCCACACGCCTGGACCTGCTGCGCACCGCCGGCGCGGCCACGGCCAGGGTGCTGGTGCTGGCGGTGGACGATGTGGGGCAGTCGCTGGAGATCGTAGACCTGGTGCAGGAACACTTCCCGCAGCTGCAGATCGTGGCGCGCGCCCGCGACGTGACGCACTGGAACCAGCTGCGCGACCGCGGCGTGACGCGCGTGGAGCGCGAGCTCTTCGAATCCAGCCTGCGCAGCGCGCGCAGTGTGCTGGAGCTACTGGGCCAGGACCCGCACGTGGCCCGCCAGAGTGCCATGCGCTTCCGCCAGCACAACCTGGAGCTGTTTGAGAAGCTGCACCCCCACTACAAAGACAGCTCCAAGCTCATCGCCGTGATCAAGCAGGGCCGCCAGCAGTTGGAGGAGCAAATGGCCCAGGAGCGCGCCGAACAGGCAAAGCGCCGACCGCATACCTGGGACGGGCAATAGGGGACGCTTGAGGCCTTCGCCTCAGGTCAGCCCGTCCCACAGCAGCTTCACGCCGGTGAGGAACATGCCGGCGTACAGGAAGCGGTAGAACAGCACCTGGCTGATGCGCCGCGCCAGGCGCACGCCAATCCATACGCCCACGGGCGCAATCGGCAGCAGCACCAGGCTGGTGGCCATGTTGCGCATGTCCAGCAAACCCAGCATGCCGTAGGGAATCCATTTGCTCAGGTTGACCACAAAAAAGAAGAAGGCCATGGTGGCCGTGAACTTCACCGGGCTGAGCTTGAGCGGGATCACATAGGCATTGATGGGCGGGCCGCCCGCATGCGCGATGAAGCTGGTGAAGCCCGAGGTGGCCGTGAGGATGGCACCAAGCCAGCGCGGCGGCGGCGCGCTGTCAGGCTTGGGCGGAAACAGCAGGCGCTGCGCCAGAAACAGCAGGGTGAAACCACCTACCAGCGCGGCCACGGTGTGCGGGTCCAGCACCTTGAACAGCAAGGTACCAATGCCGATGCCCACCAGCCCGCAGGGAATCAGGAACTTGAGCAGCGACATATCAAAGTCCTTGCGGAAGGCCGCCATCCCCAGCACGTCCATGAGGAACAACACCGGCATCAGGATGGCCGCCGCTTCGGGCACGCTCACGGCCAGCGCCATCATGGGCACGGCCAGCGAACCGAAGCCCGCACCAAAGCCGCTCTTGCTCACGCCCAGCAGCAGCACGGCGGGAATGGTGACGGCGTAGAAAAAGGGATCGGTGATGATCGGGAAGGTCATGGTTATGAATGTTTTAGGGCCCTAGCCCCCATGGAAACTGCGCAAGCGGCTACCAAAACCATAGCAATCCAAAGCACCCCGTGCGCCCTGACACTACCGCAAAGCCCTGCCCAACACCGGGAGACATGGTACACAATGCCGCCGTGCGGCGCCCCGGCAGGGGCATAGTCCGCGTGCTACGCTCACGCCCATGTTCAACCCCTCCCAAGAAGACGTCCGCCGCTTTTTCTGCGCCACCTACGCCAAGGCCCGCAGTGGCGTGGCCATGGAAGCCATCGAAACCCTGGCCGCCCAGTGGATGGACGAACACCCCGAGTACGCGGCCGACTTTGCCGACGTGGACACCGCGCTGACCACCATGTACGAGGCCATCGAGGGCCGCACCAACCCCTTTTTGCACCTGAGCATGCACCTCTCCATCAGCGAGCAGTGCAGCATCGACCAGCCGCGCGGCATCCGCCAGGCGGTGGAACTGCTCACCCACAAGCGCAACTCCCTGCACCAGGCACACCACGAAGCCATGGAATGCCTGGGCACCATGCTGTGGGAAAGCCAGCGCGCCGGGCGTCCGCCCGATGGTGACGCCTATATTGCCTGCGTGCAACGCCACGCCACCAAGGACTGAGCGGCTGCATCCGCCGAAGCTCCAAAAGTAAAAAAGCCGCTCACTGAGCGGCTTTTTTATGGGGCTGCGCAGCTTAGCGGAAGCGGCTTTGCGGCACGGTTTTCAGCTCGGTGGGCAGCTTGCCCATGTAATTGGCCAGTTCCTTCAGTTCTGCGTTGGTGAACTGCTTGGCCACGCCACCCATGACGCCGTTGCTGCGGCCGATCTGGGCATTGCCTTCGGTCTTGTAGGACTTGAGGGCGACGAAGAGGTAGTCGCTGTGCTGGCCGGCAATCTTGGGGTAGCTGGGGTCCACAGGCTTGCTGAAGGAATCGCCGTGGCAGGAGGCACAGGCGCCCTTGGTCAGCAGGGCATTCACTTTTTCGGAACCTTCGGGCGCCTTGGCCAGAGGCTGGGCGCCTTCCACGGCGCCGCTGGCTTCGTAATAAGCGGCCAGGTCAGCGATGTCCTGGTCGGTCAGGGAGGCGGCGATGCCGCGCATGGAGGCGTGCTTGCGGTCGCCAGCGCGGTAGGCATTCAGGGCGGAGGCGATGTACTTGCCGCCTTGGCCGGAGATCTTGGGAACCTTGTGAATCTCGGGGAAGCTGGCCTGGTAGCCCACAATGCCGTGGCAGCCGATGCACATAGCGTTCTTCTTCTCACCGGCCTTGATGTCGCCTTGAACGCCCTCGGCATGGGCAGCGAAAACGGTCACAGAGGCGACAAGCGCAACAGACAGGGACAAGAGGATTTTGTTCATTTTGCAGGGACAATCCAGACGGTGATTGATATAAATCAGCTCGGGGATTATATCGACCGCCTCCGCCCTCCCCGCTTTTTTTGCGCCCTGCGGCCCGCCACCTTTTGTTCTGCCCACAACCATGAAATTCCACGGAACCAAAAACTACGTCGCAACCCAGGACCTGATGCTGTCCGTCAACGCGGCCATCACGCTGCAGCGCCCGCTGCTGGTCAAGGGCGAGCCCGGCACCGGCAAGACCATGCTGGCCGAGGAAGTGGCCCAGGCGCTGGACATGCCTTTGCTGCAGTGGCACATCAAATCCACCACCAAGGCGCAACAAGGCCTCTATGAGTACGACGCGGTCAGTCGTCTGCGCGACAGCCAACTGGCGGACGTGGACGGCGGCGAGCGCGTCAAGGACATCCATAACTACATCGTCAAGGGTGTGCTCTGGCAGGCCTTTACCGCCGACAAGCCCGTGGCCCTGCTGATCGACGAAATTGACAAGGCCGACATCGAATTCCCCAACGACCTGCTGCGCGAGATCGACCGCATGGAGTTCTACTGCTACGAAACGCGCGAACTCATCAAGGCCAAGCACCGCCCGCTGGTGTTCATCACCTCCAACAACGAGAAGGAGCTGCCCGACGCCTTTTTGCGCCGCTGCTTCTTCCACTACATCAAGTTCCCCGACGCTGCCACCATGCAAAGCATCGTGGACGTGCACTTCCCCGGCCTCAAGAAAGAGCTGGTCAGCGCGGCCATGAAGACTTTCTTCGATGTGCGCAACCTGCCCGGCCTGAAGAAAAAGCCCTCCACCAGCGAGCTGCTGGACTGGCTCAAGCTGCTCATGGCAGAAGACATCCCGGCCGAAGCGCTGCAAAGCAAGGACGACAAGATGGCTGTGCCGCCCCTGGTGGGCGCGCTGCTGAAGAACGAGCAGGACAGCACCCTGTTCGAAAAGCTGATGTTCATGCAACGCCACAACCGCTGAGCCGCCCATGTCCAACAACAACCCGTTAATCGAAGGCGTCTCGGATGCCGTGGGCTTTGTGGCCGGTGCCCTGCTGGGCTTTGGTGCGGGCCGCCTGCTGGGGCTGGACGTGTTCGCCCCCGGCTACACCACGGCCAGCGTGGTCGGCATCGTGCTGGTCGGTATCGGTGGTGGCATTGGCCTGCAGATCGCGCGACGCTGGCGTGCGCGACAAGACACACAGAACAAGGAGTAAACATGGCATTCGTCGACCCCGTCACCCTTAGCGCGCGCGGCGTGAAACTGGTGCCCCTGGGCCTGGAGCATGAGGCCGGCCTGCGCGCCGCCGCCGCCGATGGCGAGCTGTGGAACCTGCGCATCACCTCGGTGCCCGAACCCGAGAACACCGCCAAGTACATCCACGACGCCCTGGCCATGCGCGAGGCCGGCAACCGCTTTGCCTTCGCCGTGACCGAGGAAGCCACAGGTCGCGTACTGGGCAGCTCCAGCTACCACGACATCCTGCCCGCCGTGAAGCGCGTGGAGATTGGCTACACCTGGTACGGAAAGAGCAGCCAGCGCAGCCACGTCAACACCACCTGCAAGCTGCTGCTCATGACGCACGCGTTTGAGACCCTGGGCTGCCATGTAGTGGGCTGGCGCACCGACAACTTCAACTTTGCATCTCAGGCCGCCATCGAACGCCTGGGCGCCCGCAAGGACGGCGTCATCCGCGGCCACGCCCTGCGCCGCGACGGCACCATCCGCGACACCGTCATGTACAGCCTGCGCAGCGGCGAATGGCCTGAAGTGAAGGCCCAGCTGCTGTACCTGCTGGACAAGCCGCGCGCCTGAGCCGCACTGGGAGCACGCCATGCTGCTGGATTTCTTCTACACCCTGCGTTCCGCCAAGCTGCCGGTATCGGTCCGTGAATACCTGACCCTGCTGGAAGCGCTGCAGAAAGGGGTGGTAGGGCCCAAGACGCCGCAGCCCGAGGACGTGTCCGAACCCAGCGGCACCACGATCGACGACTTCTACTACCTGGCCCGCACCGCGCTGGTGAAGGACGAGAAGCATTACGACAAGTTCGACCGCGCCTTTGCTGCCTACTTCAAGGGCGTGGAGATGCTGGCGGATTTCACCAAGGAAATCCCGGCCGACTGGCTGCGCAAGAATCTGGAGAAATTCCTTACGCCCGAAGAACAGGCCAAGCTGCAGAAAATGGGCTGGGACGAGCTCATGGAGACGCTCAAGAAGCGCCTGGAAGAGCAAAAGGAACGCCACGAAGGCGGCAACAAATGGATAGGTACAGGCGGCACCTCGCCCTTTGGCGCCTATGGCCAGAACCCGCAGGGCGTGCGCATCGGGCAGGACAAGGGGCGCAACAAGAGCGCCGTCAAGGTCTGGGACCAGCGCGCCTATAAGGACTACGACGACACCCAGGAGCTGGGCACGCGCAACATCAAGGTCGCGCTGCGCCGCCTGCGCAAGTTCGCGCGCGAGGGCCACGAGGACGAGCTGGACCTGGACGCCACCATCGCCAAGACGGCGGCCAATGCGGGCTACCTCGACATCAAGATGCGGCCCGAGCGCCACAACAACGTCAAGGTGCTGCTGCTCATGGACGTGGGCGGCACCATGGACGAACACATCCAGCGCGTGGAAGAACTGTTCAGCGCCACCAAGACCGAGTTCAAGCACCTGGAGTTCTACTACTTCCATAACTGCGTCTACGACTTCATGTGGAAGAACAACCGCCGCCGCTTCTCCGAGAAGTTCGAGACCTGGGACATCATCCGCAAGTACAACAAGGACTACAAGCTGATCTTTGTGGGCGACGCGACCATGAGCCCCTATGAGATCCTGCAGCCCGGTGGCAGCGTGGAATACAACAATGCGGAGGCCGGCGCCGAGTGGCTGCAACGCCTGCTGCACGCCTTCCCCCGGCACGCCTGGATCAACCCTGAACCGCAGGGCGTGTGGCAGTACCGCCAGAGCATCAGCGTGATCCAGGACATCGTGGGATACAAGATGTACCCCCTCACCCTCAAGGGCCTGGAAGAGGCCATGCGGCACCTGACCAAGTAGATAGAGCCCCCACGCCCCGCCGCTGCGCGGGTCAAAGCCCCCTTTACAATCCCGGCTCGCTGGTCTCCGTAGTTCAATGGATAGAACGGCCCCCTCCTAAGGGGCAGATACAGGTTCGATTCCTGTCGGGGGCACCAGTGTTGTCGAGTAAATTTCCCGGGGAACCCAAATCCCAACCCGACAGCGCACTGCGGGCCTTGAACCCGTCAAGCTTGATGCAAAAGGCGTGGTGCTAAACCTGCCACGCGGCGTACCGAGCCGTGCGGGCTCCGCGTCGGCATATTCGCTCCCGGATAGCTGCTGGTATTGAATGTTGCAACCAGCTCGACCAAGGTCTGGGTCTGGTCGCGCATGCTTTGCGCCGCAGCGGCCGACTGCTCCACCAAGGCCGCGTTTTGCTGAGTCATCTGATCCAGCTGGGCGACTGCGGTATTGACCGCATCGATGCCATGGCTCTGCTCAGTCGACGCGGCGGTGATCTCGCCAATGATGTCCGATACACGCTGCACGGATTGCACGATCTCGGCCATGGTCTGGCCCGCACTGTCCACCAGCTGGGTTCCTGCCTCCACGCGCTCCACACTGGCGTTAATGAGTTGTTTGATCTCCTTGGCAGCCTCGGCGCTGCGCCCCGCAAGGCTACGCACCTCGCTGGCTACCACGGCAAACCCCCTCCCCTGCTCTCCTGCGCGTGCCGCCTCGACCGCCGCGTTCAGGGCCAGGATATTGGTCTGAAAAGCAATGCCATCGATAACGCCAATGATCTCGCTGATCTTCTTGGAGCTGGCATTGATCTCCTGCATGGTGTGCACCACCTGCGTCACCTCGGCCCCACCCCGGGCCGCTACCCGGCCGGCAGACGAGGACAGCTGGTTGGCTTGCTGGGAGGCATCCGCCGACTGGCGTACCGCATTCGTCAACTGGTCCATATTCGAGGCCGTGCGCTGCAAGTTGATGGCGGTCTGCTCGGTGCGTACGCTCAGATCCTGGTTGCCGGACGCAATCTCGGCGCTGGCGGTGGACAGGTTATCGGTGGAGTGGCGCACCTGGCCCACCAGATGGTCCAGGGACAGGCGCATGGCCTCCAGCGACTTCAGCAAGCTGGCGGCCTCGTCATTGCCGCGGGTGTCGATGCCATGGTCCGTCAAGTCTCCCCGCGCAATCGCCTGAGAAAACTGCAGCGCCCGGTCTATGGGCTGGCAAATGGATCGCATATTGATCAGCGTGCCCGGCACCACCACCAACAAGCCCAACACCACAGCCACCGCGAACAAGCGCTCCATCTGCAGCGCCACGCTTGCTTGCAAACCCACGGCGTGGGCAACATCCTGGCGCAGTGCGGCGTCCACCAGATTCAGTGCCGCTTCAGCCTCATCAAACTTTAGTAGTGCATTGGCACTCAGGCGGTTGGCAATGGTAGCCGTGTCATAGCCCTGGGCCTCCAGCTGGCCAGCGATGGGCAGGAACAGGTCGCGGTAGGCGTGCAATGCGTCCGACAGCTTTTGCACATTGGCCTTGCTGTCATCCTGCAAACCGGCCTGCAGTGCCTGCACTGCACCATCGGCATGCTGCAGACTCATCTGCCACCTGGCCTGCGCGGCCTTCACACCCTCGGGGCTTTCGTACTGGATGATCATGTCCTTGTCGTGACGACGGGCCATGTTCATGTCGGTACGCAAGGCGTTTATCTGCCCTACCAGCACATTGGATTGCTGCATGGACTGCTCGCTCATGCCGTAGATGCGGGCCATGCCATACAAGCCGGCCCCGCCCAGCAGGCTGACGAGGGCTGCCACTACACACAAGGCGGTCCACATCCGGAAGCGGATAGTGAAACGACGCATCCAGGAATGGGTTTGCATGGTGCTTTGCTTTCAAAGTGCGTGGGAGGTGATGAATCGCCCTGGGTATGTTCAGGCGCCGTAGCCGCCGCCGCCGGGTGTGGCGATCTCAAACACATCGCCCACCTGCATTTCGGCCTGGCCGATGTGACCGATTTCCTCGACGGTGCCGTTCGCCCGCAGCACACGGTTGGTACCGACTTCACCCGGTTGACCACCGGCCATGCCAAAAGCACCGTAGCTGCGACCGTTGGACAGAATGCTGGCCGTCATGGTCTCCAGGAAACGCACGCGACGCACGCCGCCATTGCCGCCCGTCCACTTGCCAGCGCCCCCCGACCCCTCACGGATTTCGTAGCTGTCCAGACGCACCGGAAAACGGAACTCGAAAATCTCGGGGTCAGTCAGGCGCGAATTGGTCATGTGAGTCTGCACAACGCTGGTCCCGTTGAATCCGCCCACAGCATCGCCGTTCGCATTGAGCAGCGTACCTGCCCCCGAACCACCGGAGATGGTTTCGTAGTACTGGTAGTGCGCGTTGCCAAAGGTAAAGTTGTTCATCGTGCACTGGCTGCCCGCCATGACACCCAGCGCACCGTACAGCGCATTCGTGATGCAGCTGGAGGTCTCCACATTGCCCGCCACCACCGACGCTGGCGGGTTGGGGTTCAGCATGGAACCTTGCGGAATGATGACCTGCAGGGGCTTGAGGCACCCCGCGTTCAGCGGGATGTCGTCGTCCACCAGCGTTCGGAACACATACAGCACGGCCGCCATGCACACGGCAGTCGGCGCATTGAAGTTGTTGATCTGCTGGGGCGATGTGCCAGTGAAGTCGATGACGGCGCTGCGTTCCCGGGCATTCACCTTGATGGCCACGTGAATCTGCGCACCGTTGTCCAGCTTCAGGGTGAAGTCGCCGTCTTTCAGCCGGGTGATCACGCGGCGCACGGACTCCTCAGCGTTGTCCTGCACGTGGCGCATATAGGCCTGTACCACGTCCAGACCGAAGTGCTCCACCATCTTGCGCAGCTCTTGCACGCCTTTTTCATTGGCCGCGATCTGCGCGTTCAGGTCGGCCATGTTTTGCTGCGTGTTGCGCGACGGGTACTCACCGCTGCTGAGCAGCGCCACCATCTCGGCCTCGCGCAGCACGCCGCGGTCCACCAGCTTGAAGTTGGTGATCTGGACGCCCTCCTCCTCAATGCGGGTAGAAAACGGAGGCATGGAGCCCGGTGTGGTGCCGCCGACGTCTGCATGGTGGCCGCGCGAGCCCACATAGAAGGTTGGCTTGCCGTCCATATAGACAGGTGTGATGACGGTGATGTCGGGCAGATGGGTTCCCCCATGGTAGGGATCGTTCAATACATAGACATCACCAGGCTGCATGGTGGCAGCGTTGTCACGCACCACGGTTTTGATACTTTCGCCCATGCTGCCCAAGTGCACCGGCATGTGGGGAGCGTTGGCAATCAGATTGCCCTCGGCGTCGAACAGCGCACAGCTGAAATCCAGCCGCTCCTTGATGTTGACCGAGTAGGCGGTGTTCTGCAGCTGCAGGCCCATCTGCTCGGCAATGTTCATGAACAGGTTGTTGAACACCTCCAGCAGCACGGGGTCCACCGTGGTGCCAACTGCAAATTTGATAGCGCGCTTCTCAGTACGGACGAGGGCCAGATGATCATATTCCGTCAAAGTAGCCTGCCAGCCGGGCTCTACCACCGTGGTTGCGTTCTTCTCGGCGATGATGGCCGGGCCGGGAATCACGTCGCCGGGGCGCAGGTCTTCGCGCACCACCAGCGAGGCCTCCACCCACTGCCCGCCCGAATACATGCGCACGCGCTCACGCACGGCGCCACTGGCCGGCAGGTCGCGCACCGGGTGCAGCGCGTGGCGGGGCTCTGCGGGCGCATCACCCGCGATGACCGCTTCCACGGACACGGCCTCCACGACCAGGCCCTTGCCTTCCATCAGAAACGCAAAGCGCTGGCGATAGGCGGCTTCAAAGCCGGCCACGATGGCCGCCATCGTGGCCTGCGCGTTGGCGCCACCAGCCGGGTACGGCACGACCAGGGCTGCGTCGCTCCCCTCGTAGCGCACATGCACACGGCAATGCGTGGTGATGGCACCGTGGTTGACCTGCTGGCGCGTGAGCTCCCCCTCGGCCTGCGTGGCCAATGTATCCAGCTGGCTGGCAATGCCGGGCAAGGCTTCGGGAGTCAGCGGGACCTCGATAGCGCGCTCACGTATCACAGACTGGTCGGCCAAACCCATGCCATAGGCGCTGAGCACGCCGGCCAGCGGGTGCACAAACACGCGGGTCATACCCAAGGCGTCCGCGACCAGGCAGGCGTGCTGGCCGCCAGCACCGCCAAAGCATTGCAGCGTGTAGCCGGTTACGTCATAGCCGCGGGCCACGGAAATCTTCTTGATGGCGTTGGCCATCTGCTGTACGGCGATATTGATGAAGCCTTCGGCCACTTCTTCAGCAGGCAGGCCGGTCTTCCCAGCCAAGCCTTCAAACTGGGCCTGCACCGCATCCAGACTCAACGGCTCATTGGCCTGCGGGCCAAACACCTTGGGGAAGTAGTGCGGCTGGATCTTGCCCAGCATCACGTTGGCATCGGTCACCGCCAGTGTGCCTCCGCGCCGGTAGCTGGCCGGACCGGGGTTGGCGCCAGCACTTTCCGGTCCCACGCGAAAGCGCGAGCCATCGAATGTCAGCAAGGAGCCGCCACCGGCCGCTACCGTGTGGATGCTCATCATGGGCGCCCGCATGCGCACGCCTGCCACCTGGGTCTCGAACTCCCGTTCAAACTCGCCGGCGTAGTGACTCACATCGGTGGACGTGCCCCCCATGTCAAAGCCAATCGTTTTCTGGATCCCTGCGATGGCAGCGGTGCGGGCCATACCCACAATACCGCCGGCCGGACCGCTCAGGATCGCGTCCTTGCCATGGAAGCTGTGCGCATCGGTCAGACCACCCGACGACTGCATGAAGAACAGCTTGACGCCCGGCATCTCACCGGCCACCTGCTCCACATAGCGGCGCAGGATGGGCGACAGGTAGGCGTCCACCACGGTCGTATCGCCGCGGCTGACGAACTTCATCATCGGGCTGGTCTCGTGCGAGGTACTGATCTGCGTGAAACCGATCTCCTGGGCGATGCGCTTGGCCGCGAGCTCGTGGTCGGTGTAGCGGTAGCCATGCATGAAAACAATCGCAACGCTTCGCAGCCCCCGTGAATATTGCGCCAGCAGCTCTTTTTTTAATAGCACATCATCCAAGGACTCGATCTGCTCTCCGTGCGCACCGACACGTTCGTGCGCCTCGACTACTGCGCTGTACAGCAGCTCGGGCAACTGGATGTTGCGGTCGAAGATGCGTGGGCGGTTCTGGTAGGCGATGCGCAATGCATCGCGGAAGCCGCGTGTCGTGACCAGAAGCGTGGGCTCACCCTTGCGCTCCAACAGTGCGTTGGTGGCCACCGTGGTGCCCATCTTCACGCAGGCCACGCGGTCGGGTGTAACCGGCTCGCCCTTTTGCAGGCCCAGCAGATGGCGGATACCGGCCACGGCCGCGTCCTTGTATTGCTCAGGGTTCTCGCTCAGCAGCTTGTGGGTGACCAGGGTGCCATCGGGGCGCTTGCCGACGATGTCAGTGAATGTGCCGCCACGGTCGATCCAGAATTGCCAGAGCTTGGAGTCCGATGGGTTGCTGTTGTTTTGCATGGTGCTAAACCTTTTGGGGAGTAAGTGACGCACGGGTCTAGTTGAAGTAATAGGGGACAAAGATCTCACTGGCCTGGTGGCCTACGGAGCGCACCCATTCGCGGGAAAAACGTTCACCTATGCGCCTGAAGTCGATCTCGAGGTCGGGGGAAATACGTTCGATCCGAATACCGTTGGCTTGCAATTCCTTGGTGGAAGTCTGTGCAAGCCCTTCGCTGGCGATCCACCCCCGGCTCTCTGCCTCTGCAGCAGCCTTGAGCACGGCGGTGCGGGCTTCGGGGGTCAGGGCGTCAAAGCTCTTGGTGCTCACAAAGACAATGTTCTTGGGAAACCAGGCACTGATCTCGTAGTAGTACTTGATAGGCCCCCAGACCTTGTTTTCGACGCCCGTTACGGCAGAGGTAATCATGGCGTCCAGGCGTCCGCCTTTGACGGCCTTGTCTACATCCACCATGGCCACGTCCACGGGAGTGGCACCCAGCATTTCGGCGATGCGCACCGTGGTCTGGTTGTAGGTGCGCATCTTCATGTTCCTGAAGTCGTTGACCGTTGTCACCGGGCGCGTGGTGTATAGCCCCTGGGGCGGCCAGGGAACGGCATACAGAATCTTCAGGCCACGCTGTGCGAACTCCCGCTCCAGACCAGGGCGTTGCACTTGCCACAACCGTTGTGCCCGCCGGTAAGAGCTGACCACGAAAGGGACCGAGTCGGCCCCGGCAATCGGAATGTCCTTGACCATGCTGGTCAGAATGGTCTCTCCGGCCTCCACCTTGCCATCCTGCACCGCCTGGAAAATGTCGCCCAGCTTGAAGAGGCTGCCATTGGGTGCCACCTCCACACGCAATTGCCGTTTGGATGCGAGTTCCACAGCCTGCCCGAACTGCATCAGGTTTTCAGTGTGAAAGGACTCGGCTCTGTAGCCGGTTGCAAACCGCCACACGGCAGGGTTTGGAGCCTGCGCATTCAAAACGGAGGCGTAGCTCAACCCTGCCGCGCACAGCGCAGCAATTCGAACGTATTTCATGGGGCGCTCCTGCGATGGCCGGGCTACAGGCCCAGATAGGCTTTCTTGATGTGTTCGTCGTGCAGCAGGGTTTGGCCGGCTCCCTCCATGACGATCCGCCCCGTCTGGATGACATAGCCGTGGTGTGCAATGCTCAAGGCCTTCTGCAGGTTTTGTTCGACCAGCAGAATGGATACCCCTTTGGCATTGACCTGCTGGATGACATCCAGCACCTTGGTGACGAACTTGGGTGCGATCCCCCAAGAGGGCTCGTCCAGCATCAAGAGCTTGGGACGCGCCATCAGGCCACGGGCAATGGCCAGCATCTGCTGCTCGCCGCCGCTCATGGTGCCCGCCAGTTGTGTTGCCCGTTCCTTGAGGATGGGAAACAGGCCCAGCATCTCGTCGATGCTGCCGGCAACTTCACGCTTGTCCTTGCGAGTGTAGGCCCCCAGTTCCAGGTTGCGCAGCACGGTCAGGCGCGGGAACAGGCGCCGGCCTTCTGGCACCAGGGACAGGCCCAGCGGCACCCGCTTGTCGGCCGCGATGCCGTGAATGGGCGCGCCATTGAAATGGATGCTGCCTGCCGCAGCAGGGTTCAGCCCTGCCACGGCACGCAGTGTGGTGGACTTGCCATTGCCATTGCCACCAACCAGCGCGACGATTTTCCCGGTATCCACTTTCAGTGAGACATCGGAGATGGCCAGTACGTCGTCGTAGCAGACCTTGAGGTTCTTGATTTCCAGCATGTTCTCAATCTCCGAGGTAGGCAGTGATGACGGTCGGATCACTCGATACCTGCTGCGGCGTTCCCTCGGCAATCTTGACGCCGCGGTCCAGCACCACGATCTTGTCGGCGATGGGCATGATGCCCTCCAGCACGTGTTCCACGATGAGGCAGGCTGTACCGCGTTCGCGGATCTTCAGCACCACGTCCACCGCCTCACGCACCTCGGACGGATTCAGTCCTGCCATGACCTCGTCCATCAGCAGGATGCTGGGATCTATGGCCATGGCACGGGCCACGGCCAGGCGGCGCTGCTCACTGATGGTCATGCTGCCGGCCGGTTTGTCGGCAAACTGCTTCAGGTTGACGAAGGCCAGCCATTCCATGGCGGAGGCACGGGCTTTGGCCACGTTGTGTTGCTGCAGCAGCGCGCCGGTCATCACGTTTTCACAGGCCGTCATGCTGGTGAAGGTGCGCGCGACCTGGAAGGTACGACCCACACCAGCCCGGGCACAGTCCTCGGGTGGCAGGCCGGCAATATTGCGGCCGTTCAACAAGATGCTGCCACTGGTGGGAGCAAAGTAGCCGGCCACGCAGTTGAACATCGTGGTCTTGCCAGCACCGTTGGGGCCGATCAAGCCAACCACCTGGGCCTCGTCCACCGTGAAGGAAACATCCTGGTTGGCGGTCAAGCCGCCAAACTGTTTGCTGACACTATTGACTTGTAGCAAGCTCATGCCGCTTCTCCATGTTGGGTCTTGGGAGCTTGCTGGGTCGCCGCATGGGCGGCCAGCTGGCGCGATGCGTCGGCACGTGCCTGGCTGCGCTCCTTGAAACTGCGGACCCAGCCCAGCAGACCTGTGGGGTAAAAAACGGCGATCACGATGATGAGGCTGGCGTAGATGATCACATCGGTGCCGCGGCCCGTTCCGCCAAACAGGATGCGGGTGAACTCCTCGATGCTGGTCAGCACCACCGAGCCTACAACAGGCCCCAGCAGCGTACCCACACCACCGAGGATGGCGACCAGGGCCATCTTGATCGACAGCGCCGTGGACAGCACCGAGTTGGGGTCGATGTACAGCTCCTTCTGGGCATACAGGCTGCCGCCCAGGGCGGAGAAGAAAGCACTCAGTGACAAAGCAACCTGCTTGTAGCGGGCGATGTTGATGCCCACACTGCGGGCGGCATCGGGCTCGTCCTTGATGGCGCGGAAGTAGTAGCCCAGGTAGCTGCGCTCCACCCACAGGTTGGCAGCCAGCGTGACCAGCAGCAAGCCCAGTGCCAGCCAGTAGTAGGGCAGCTTGGTGGCGAAGTTCATCCACAGCCAGCCCTGCTTCTCCATGGGCACATACAGGCCCACGGCCATGCCGCCAAACTCCCACTCATTGAAGAAAATCTGCACCAGCTCGGCAACGGCAATGGTGGCCATGGCGAAGTAGTGGCCCTTGAGGCGGAAACAGGACCAGCCAAAGCCCAGGCTCAGCAACGCCGCCACGCAGCCACCGGCCAGCACACCGAACCAGGGGTTGATGCCAAACTTCAGCAACAGCAAGGTGGAGGTGTAGGCACCCAGACCGACGAAGGCGGCATGGCCCAGCGATACCTGTCCGGCATAGCCGCCCACCATGTTCCAGGCCACGCCCAGTTGGGCCGCCATCAGCACCAGGATCACCATGTTGAGGTGGGACGCGTCCAGCACCATGGGCAGCGCCAAAGCCAACGCGGCCACAGCAACAGCGAAGAGAGTATTTTTCATGGTTGTTACGCCTTGCCCATCAGGCCTTGGGGACGGAACATCAGCACGCCCAGAAACATCACCAGCACGATGGCCGTCTTGTATTGAGGCCCAAGCAGCAAGCCGCCCATGACCTCAATCACCCCGACCAGGATGCCCGCCCAGAACGCACCAGTAACACTGCCAAAACCACCCAGATTGACGACCACAAAGGCCAGCAGGATGAAATTGGCACCCACGTCGGGGAAGATCGGGAAAAAGGTGGACAGCAGCACACCAGCGGCACCAGCACAGGCGGCTCCAATCCCCCAGGCCAGCGAGAACATCTTGTGCGAATCGATGCCCATCAGGCGGGCGGCTTCCTTGTCGGAGGCCGTGGCTTCCAAAGCCGCGCCCAGACGGGTCTTGTTCAGGAAAAAGTAGATCAGCCCGGTGACGATGACGGCACCGATGCCGGCCACCAGCTGGGGCATCCCGACCTGGATATCAAACAGCTTGACCGTGCCACTGACGGCAGAGTTTTCGATGGAGCGGAAGTCGGGCTTCCAGAAAAACTGGGCCACGCCACGCAGCAGGATCATGATGCCAAAGGTCGTGAAGATCTGGGACAGCATGGGGGCCTGCATGATGCGCACGATGACCAGCTTGTATAGCAGGACGCCAAAGGCAAACAGCATCAGCACGGTCAGGGGCAGCGTCATCATCGGGTCCAGCGCATACAGCGAGAACAGCCAGAAGCTGGAGTACATGCCCAGCATCAGGAACTCGCCATGCGCGAAATTCACGATGTCCATGACCCCGAAAATCATGGTCAGGCCGATGGCAACCAACGCGTAAATCAAGCCAATCAGCACACCCGAGGCGAGTGTCTGGAACAGAATTTCGGTAGTCATGGTTTTTCTCGGATCAGTTCTTCGATCAGTGGCGGCTTACTTGCGCTGATCCCACTTGGGCATGGGCCACACCACGTCGCGGGATGCCATGTTGAAAGGCCACACGGTGTTGTACTTGCCGTCCACGATCTGCACCAGAATGCCGCGACCCAATGTGTTCTGGCCCGTGGCGTCGAACTTCACACCCTTCCACGGCATGATCAGGTTGTCGGCACGGATATTGGTTTCGGTCAATGCTTTGCGGATAGCCTCGGGGTCGGTGGAGCCAGCACGGTTCACTGCATCGGCCATGACCATCAGGCCGGTAAAGGTGCGTGAGCTGTTGCCGGTGAAGTTGATCTTGTACTTGGCGTTGTACAAGTCGTTCACCTGCTTGATCAGCGGGTTGCGTGCCGCCAGGTCCAGCGCCCAGACTTCGCGGGTGATGATGTACTCTGCATCCTTGCCCAGCGTCTTGATGAAGTCGGTGTCGGTGAAGCCTGCGTTGTTAGCCAGGATCATGTCCGGCAAAAAGCCCAGTTCCTTGTAGGTCTTGATCGACATGATGGCGTCGGCCGTGTACGAGGATTGCAGCAACAGGTTGGGATTAGCCGCCTTCAGGGTCTGCACTTCGGACGTGAGCTGTGTGGTCTTGGCCGCGTACGACACCTGCTTCACCAGGTTCTGGCCGAATTCGACGGCCAGTTTGGTCTGCAGCTTGGTCGTCTCGGCTCCCCACAAACCGTTTTCATTGAGCGAAGCCACGGTCTTCGGTTTGATGCCCTTCTTGGCTTCCAGCTCCTTCAGGAATTCGAATGCGTTGTGCACGAACAGGTCGTCATGCGGCGTGGTGCGGAAGAACCATTTGAAGTTGCGCTGCGTCAGCGATGCCGACGAGGATTCGGGGTTCAGGAAGGGAATGCCCGCGCGCTCGGCGACCTGGCTGGCGGTGGCGGTCACCGCGCTGTTGTAGGCGCCGACGATGGCGACCACCTTCTCTTGCGTGATCAAACGCTCGGCCTCGGTTGCGCCGATCTGCGGGTTGGCCTGGTGGTCCGCAAACACCAGCTTGATCTTGGCGCCCTTCAGATTGGGCAAGCCCTTGCCCGCAGAAAACGGCAGGTCGGGAATGCCGGGAGCGCCGTTGTTGATAACGTCGGCAGCGAGCTCCAGCGCGTTGCGCAACTCGGCACCCACTGCGGCACCAGGGCCGGTCAGCGGATAGATCACGCCAATCTTCACTTCTTGCTGGGCTTGTACGCTCCAGCTGATGCCAACGCCCACCGCAATAGCGGCCATCTTGTTCCACAGTGAACTTTTCATTCTCGTACTCCTTGTTTCAAAAAAATGGGACCTATCAGATGCTCTGGATTTATTGAACTGCTCATCCCTGGAATTCAAAACGACGCCAACTGCTGGTTCAGCAGATCGGAGATCAACATCGCGCCTGGTGCATGGGTGATGCAGAATTCGGGCCGCGCCTGCGTCAAGGCAGCTTGGGGGGTGACGCCGCAGGCCCAGAAAACAGGGATCTCGTCGCTCTTCACCTCAACCGCATCCCCGTAATCGGGAGTTGCCAGATCGCGTATGCCGATCAGCCAGGGATCTCCCAGGTGCACGGGCGCGCCATGCACGTTCGGGAAGCGCGAGGTCACTTGCACGGCGCGGATGGCCGCCGCTGCTTTCATGGGGCGCATGGATACAACCATCGGGCCACTGAAGACACCGGCCGGCTCTGTCTGGATGTTGGTGCGGTACATGGCCACATTGCGTCCCTGCTGCACGTGGCGCAAAGTCAACCCGGCTTCCAGCAAGGCGTGCTCGAAAGAGAAGGAGCACCCCAGCACGAAGGTCACCAGATCGTCTCGCCACAACCGGGATATGTCCGTCGGCTCGTCGGCTACATAGCCGTTGTGCCACACGCGGTAACGCGGCAGGTCTGTGCAGATATTGACGTCTGCTCCCAAGCTGGGCAGCAAAGGATTTCCGGGCTCAGAGACAGCCAACAGCGGGCAGGGTTTGGGATTGCGTTGGCAGTAGCGCAAGAAATCGGTAGCCAGGGCCTCCGGCAGGATGACCACATTGCCCTGCACATGGTCGCTCGCAAGGCCGCTGGTATGCGAGTGCCATTCACCGCTGCGAATGCGAGCACGCACAGACTGCGCGTGCTTGGCCTCTTCAGCGCTGAAAACAGAGGCAATGGATTGCGACACAGTGCTCACTTGAAATCCTTGTTTCACATGTCAATTGAATGACGATGGGCGGATTGTGTAAGCGTGAACTGTGTTTCACAAATTAAAAATATTTCGCTACTGGCATCGATTTTTTCGATTTCAGGGTTTACCCTTTGAGTGCATTTTTGCTCCCTTTTTTGGTGCGTGCATAGCACCATCCACAAAGGCCATTGCAGACTTGACGACTGTCTCTACCGCCTGCGACGTGGGGTCTGTTCGGTAACTGGCGTGTATGGGAAGTGCCTGTAATTTGGCATCGCAACTCAACAGTTTCAGGCTGGCAAAGCCGGTCAAACGTTGAACGGCAACAGTCGGCAGCAGAGCTACGCCAAAGCCCCCTTGCACCAGCTGCACCATGGCGGAAATTGATGAGATGGCATGCACCCTTTTGGGCTCCAGCTTGTGCTGACGAAACAAATCCAGCAGCGTGACGTGGGGCTGCGATCCTTTCTGGAATGTCAGCAACTCCATTTCGGCCAACTCATCCAGCCCGTACTTTCGCTTTTTATGCAACACAGGGTTGCCCACAAATGCCATTTCCATTGCAGGAAGCGCACGGTTCCGAACCCCATCTGCCGACGCGGGCATCGCCGCAAACACCAGGTCCAGCGCGCCGTGACGAATGTGGTCCATCAGGATGGGCGTGGTCTCCACCGTCAGGTCCAGCTCCAGGCCCGGCTGGTCGCGACGGAGCTTCTCCAGCCAAGGGATCAGCCAGGAATGCAACACCGATTCAATCGCCCCGATGCGCATGGAGACGGCCATGGGGGCATCCGAGCCCATTTCGGTCTTCACCTCGCGTTGCAGCTCCAGCAACTTCTGGGCATAGACCAGAAAGCGCACGCCGGCCGTGGTCAGCTTGAACTGCTTGTCGCGCCTGTCCAGTAGCAGGACGCCCAATTCCTCTTCGAGGGTTGCAATGCGACTGGACATGGCCGATTGCGTCAGGAACAGTTTGTCGGCTGCGCGCGAAATACTCTTGAGCGAAGCGACCCAGTAAAAAGCTTCCACAAAACGGAGGTTCATGGCCGATGATGACACGATCACCGCGCTCACCTATTTGCTGCCCCTGCAGCCTCCGCACTGCATCGGCCAGTCGAGGCCTTGGTCTCGTCGGTCAGGCCGATATTTTCTGGGCCACAAGATGATCAGCTCTCTTTGCCGAGACTTTTTTTTGCTACTGAATCCATAGCTGCTTGCGCATATTTGACAGGGGCCAGAGCCTGATTTCTCTCTTAACCCTTGCTGCGCAGCGTCCTGCTCAGCATCACCACCGGCACCAGCCCCACCAGCACCAAAGCCAGACTGGGCACGGCCGCTTCGCCCAGTCGCTCGTCGCGGGCGAGCTGGTAGGCCACCACGGCCAGGGTGTCGCTGTTGAAGGGGCGTAGCACCAGCGTGGCCGGTAGTTCCTTCATCACGTCCACAAATACCAGCAGGGCTGCGGCCGCCGTGGAGCGGCGCAGTAGCGGCCAGTGCACACGGGTTAGGATGCCTGCGTCGCCCGTACCCAGCATGCGGGCCGCGTCATCCATGTTGCGGGGAATGCGGGCGTAGCCGCTTTGCAGCGACTGAAGGGCCACGGCGCAGAAGCGCACGAGGTAAGCCCAGACAAGCCCGAAGGCAGTGGCGGTGACGAAGTAGCCCACCTTCCACTCCGGTTGCCAGGCCTGCACCCAGCCCACCGGCAACAGCAGGCCCACCACCACCACCGCGCCGGGAATGGCATAGCCCAAGCCCGCCAGTTGGGCGGCCACACGCGGTGCCCAATGGCTGCTGCGGCGTGCACCAAAGGCCAGCGCCAGCGCAATGGCCACGGCCAGCACGCTGGTGATGCCGGCCAGGCGCACGCTGTTGAGCGCCCACTCGCCAAAGCGTTGCCAGGGCAGCTCATTCTGCTCAACCCACAGGGGGCGCAGCATGAAAAGCACGGGCAACACAAAGCCCATGAGGATGGGCAACGCGCACACCAGCCAGGCCCAGACCGCATGGTGCCCAAGCAAACGCACAGGCTGCGCGTCGCTGGCATGGGCACGTGCACCGTTGCCTGCGGCAAAGCGCATGCGCGCCTGGGCCCGCTGCTCCAGCCACAGCAGCAGGGCCACCAGCGCCAGTAGCATCGTGGCCAACTGGGCTGCGGCAATGCGGTTGTCCATGGCCAGCCAGGCCTTGTAGATGCCGGCGGTAAAGGTCTGGATGCCGAAGTAGCTGACGACGCCAAAGTCCGCCAACACCTCCATGAGCGCCAGCGCCACACCGGCAGCCACGGCCGGGCGTGCCAGTGGCAGCGCGACCAGCAACATGCGCCGCGCCAGACTCGCACCCATCAGGCGGGCCGCCTCCATCAAGTGCGCCGCGCGCTCAGTCAGTGCACTGCGCGCCAGCAGGTACACATAGGGATACAGCACAAAGGTAAACACCCAGGCCGCGCCCCAGACGCTGCGCACCTCGGGGAACACCCGCCCCTGCAATCCGAAGCCGGCGCGCAGGCCGGCTTGGAGTGGGCCGCTAAACTGCAGGAAATCGGTATAGGCATAGGCCACCACGTAGGCCGGCATGGCTAGCGGCAGCAACAGCGCCCACTCGAAGACACGGCGCCCGGGAAAGTCGAACAGCGTCACCGCCGCTGCAGTGCCCAACCCAACCAGCACCACGCCCAAGCCCACCAGCAGCGCGAGCTGTACCGTGGTGCCCACATACTCCGGCAACACGGCGCCAGCCATTTCCTGCACGAGGCGCCAAGACTCTGCGCCCGAGGTGCCCCAGGGCATCCAGACGCCCAAGACCGCCGCCAGCGGCAGCATCAGGAGCAGCAACAGGGCCACCAGAAACAGGACAAGGGGAACACGCGCGAGGCGCAGAAACGGCATGGGCGGCGGGCTCGCGGGCAGGGCTATCGAAAAGTGTGGGCAAATTGTAGATACCTACAATTTGCCCCCATGTTTTTGAACGTCTCCCACCTCCAGGTGCATTACCCCGGCCGCGCGCAGGCCACTGTGCAGGATGTGTCGCTGGGCCTGCGGGCGGGCGACATCGGCGTGCTGATTGGCCCTTCGGGCTGCGGCAAGACCACGCTGCTGCGCGCCGTGGCCGGACTGGAACCAGCCAGCGGCGGCGAGATTGGACTGGGCGACGCCGTGGTCAGCTCGTCAAAAGCCCAGGTGCCTGCGGAGCAGCGCCGCATTGGCATGGTGTTCCAGGACTACGCCCTCTTCCCCCACCTCGACGTGAGCCGCAATGTGGGTTTTGGCATCCATCAGCTACCCGCGGCTGAACGGCAGCGGCGCATCGCTGAGGTGTTGGAGTGGGTGGGTCTGGCCGGGCAGGAGCGGCGCTACCCGCACGAGCTATCCGGCGGGCAGCAGCAGCGCGTGGCACTGGCGCGCGCGCTGGCGCCACGACCACAGCTGCTGTTGCTGGATGAACCGTTTTCCAACCTCGACGTGGATTTGCGCGAGCGGCTGGCGCACGAGGTGCGTGGCATCCTCAAAACCGCTGGTGCCACCGCCCTTTTTGTGACGCACGACCAGTTGGAGGCCTTTGCCATCGGCGACATGATTGGCGTGATGCACGAGGGCACGCTGCACCAGTGGGACGATGCCTACACGCTCTACCACCGCCCGGCCACGCGATTTGTGGCGGACTTCATCGGCCACGGCGTGTTTGCGCCCGCCACGCTTGCCTTGGAAGGTGGCGTACCCGTTGTGCACACGCCGTTGGGCCTGCTGCAGGATGTCAATGAATGCCCCCTACCCAGTGCTTATCCGCAGGGCGAGTGTGATGTGCTGCTGCGGGCCGACGACATCGTGCACGACGACGATGCGCCGGTGAAGGCAGAGATTGTGCGCAAGGCCTTCCGGGGCTCGGAGTTTCTCTACACGCTAAGGCTGGAGAGCGGGCTCACCGTGATGGCCCACGTGCCCAGCCACCACGACCACCGCCTGGGCGAGTGGATTGGCATCCGCCCCCAGGTGGACCACGTGGTCACCTTTGCGCGGACTGGCTAGGTAGAGACCAGCCCTACTGGCCGCTGCGCAGCTGCACCACGGCGTCGTGCAGGTCGGTCGCCCAGGTGCGGCGGTCCCGGCCCTCGGGCAATTGCGCGGTACCAAAGCGCACCACGGCCTGCAAGTGGTCAGTCTTGAGCGTGCGCCAGAGCGAGTCCATCAGGCTGTCGTCACCGATATAGCAGGGTGCAAAGCTGCGCTGGCCGGTGGCACCGTCCACAAACTCCAGCCCCACCGGCATGACCGGGGCGTTGGCCGCAATGGCGGCCTGCAGCATATTGGCGTGGAAGGGGCGCACGGTGCTACCGTCGCCCGTGGTTCCTTCGGGGAATACCGCCAGCACATCGTCCGCCGCCAGGCGTTCGGCCATATGGTGCACCACGCGCATGGCGTCGCGCCGGGATTCACGCTCGATGTAGAGCGTGCCCGCACCATTGGCCAGCGTACCGACCAGGGGCCAGTGCTGCACGGACGCCTTGGAGATGAAACGGCAATGCCGCCCGGCGTGCATGACCACGATGTCCAGCCAAGAGATGTGGTTGGCCACCAGCAGCACCGGTCCATGGGCTGGCGGATGACCATGCACTACCAATTTGATAGCTAGTCGCGCAAGCATTTCGCGGGCCCAGGCCTGAACTTGTGCATCACGCTCTGCCTGCGGCAGACGCGGAAACACAAAGCGGATGCGCAGGAAACCTGCCATCACGTGGCAGAAAACGCGCAGGAGACGCCAGCAGGCCCGAATGCGCTGCATGCTCAGGCCGAGAAGGCGACTTGACCCGCCACCACGGTGGTGCGCACCCGGCCAGGCAGCTCGTAGCCACCGAAGGGCGTGTGCAGCCCCTGGCTGCGCAGCGCGGCGGGCTCGACCACCCAATGGGCTTGGGGATCGAACACGCAGACATCGGCCACGCCGCCCACGGCCAGCCGGCCCAAGCCGCCTGCCAGGGCACCGGGCGCCTGGCCCAGCACCTGCGCAGCCTGACTGCTGACCACGGCCAGCGCACGGTCCAGGCCTAGCCCGCTGTCCTGCGCCCACTTGAGCGCCAGACTCAGCAACAGCTCCAGCCCGGTCGCGCCCGGCTCGGCTTCGGCAAACGGCAGGGTCTTGCCGTCTTCATCCACGGGCGTGTGGTCCGATACCAGCGCGTCGATGGTGCCGTCGGCCAGGCCAGCGCGCAGGGCATCGCGGTCGCGCTGCTGACGCAGCGGCGGGTTCAGGCGCATGCGGCTGTCGAAGTAGCCCATGTCCACATCACTGAGGTGCAGGGAGTTGATGCTCACGTCGCAGGTAACGGGCAGGCCTTCGGCCTTGGCCTGGCGCACCAGAGCCACGCCTGCGGCACTGCTGATGCGACACAGGTGCACGCGCGCCTGGGTGGAGCGCACCAGCTCGAAGATCGTGTGCAGCGCAATCGTCTCGGCCGCCACGGGCACGCCCGCCAGCCCCATGCGCGTCGCTAGGGGGCCGCTGGCCGCCACGCCCTTGCCCAGGTGGTATTCCTGCGGGCGCAGCCACACACTGTAGCCAAAGCTGCTGGCGTACTGCAGGGCGCGCTGGGTCACCTGCGTATTGACCAGCGGCACCTCGGCCTGGCCGAAGCCCACGCAGCCGGCATCGGCCAGCTGCTGCAAGGGCGAGAGCACCTCGCCTGCCAGCGCACGCGTGAGCGCGCCCAGCGGCAGCACGCGCGACCCGCCCTGGATCTGGGTGCGATAGTGCAGCATTTCCACCAAGCCGGCTTCGTCCAGCACGGGAGAAGTGTCGGGCGGGCAAACCAGCGTGGTCACGCCACCAGCAACTGCGGCAGCGCGCTCGCTGCTGAGCTGGCCGGGCCGGGGGTGGCCGGACTCTCGCAAACGCGCACACAGATCGACCAGGCCGGGAGCCACCACCAGACCTTGCGCAGCTACGGTGTGTTCGGGAGTGAAGCCCGCAGGTACTTCGCCAATCGCGAGGATGCGGCCATCGGCAATTGCCACATCCGCCACACGGTCCGTACCACTAGCGGGGTCGAGCACGCGGCCGCCTTGAATCAACAATTTCATCATCATGTCCTCTCTCAGCGCGGGTCGGCGTCGTTGCCCGCCACAATGCTCATCACCGCCATGCGCACGGCAATGCCGAAGGTCACCTGCGGCAGGATGACGCTTTGCGGTCCGTCCACCACGGCGGAATCGATCTCCACGCCACGGTTGATGGGACCAGGGTGCATGACGATGGCGTCGGGCTTGGCCAGTTGCAGCTTCTCCGGCGTGAGGCCAAAGCTCTTGAAATATTCCTGGGTGGACGGCAGCAGCGCACCACTCATGCGCTCGTTCTGCAGGCGCAGCATGATGACCACGTCGCAGTCCTTGATGCCTTCTTCCAGCGTGTGACAGACGCGCACACCCATGCCAGCCAGATCGGAGGGCACCAGGGTTTTTGGGCCCACCACGCGCACCTCAGCCGCGCCCAACGTGGTCAGTGCGTGAATGTCAGAACGGGCCACACGCGAGTGCAGCACATCGCCCACGATGGCCACCGTGAGGTTGGAAAAATCTTTTTTGTAGTGCCGGATGGTGTACATGTCCAGCAGCCCCTGCGTGGGGTGGGCGTGGCGACCATCGCCTGCATTGATCACGTGCACATGGGGCGCCACATGCTGGGCAATCAGGTAGGGCGCGCCCGACTCGCTGTGACGCACCACGAACATGTCGGCGGCCATGGCGCTGAGGTTGGCAATGGTGTCCAGTAGCGACTCGCCCTTGCTGGCACTGGAGCGCGCAATGTCGAGGTTGATGACGTCGGCAGAAAGGCGCGTGGCCGCGATTTCGAAAGTGGTGCGGGTGCGCGTACTGTTCTCGAAGAACAGGTTGAACACGCTTTTGCCGCGCAGCAGCGGCACCTTCTTCACTTCGCGGTCATTGATGGAGACGAAGTTGGAGGCGGTGTCCAGGATGTGGGTCAGGATGCTTTTGGGCAGGCCTTCGACCGACAGCAGGTGCACCAGCTCACCATGTTTGTTAAGTTGGGGATTGCGTTTGTAGAGCATGCGTCAGGCCTCCTGAACGTCAAAGGTGAATTTGCCAGCATCATTGCGCGCCAGCGCGAGCGACTGGTTGGCCGCCACGCTCACACGCGCTGCCGCAAAGTCGGGCTGTATGGGCAGTTGGCGGCCACCGCGGTCCACCAACACGGCCAGGCGCACAGACGCCGGGCGGCCGTAGTCAAACAGCTCGTTGATCACCGCGCGCAGCGTGCGCCCCGTGTAGAGCACGTCATCGAGCAGCAGGATGTGGGCGCCGTTCACATCGAAGGGCAACTGGGTCTGACCGCCCGAGGACAGGCCGCGTTGGGCAAAGTCGTCGCGGTGCATGGCCGACGAAATGGCGCCGGCCTTGCCGGACAGTTTCAGGTCCGCCTGCAAGCGTTCGGCCAGCCATGCACCACCGGAGGTAATGCCCACCAGACGGGTATCCGCATCGCAAAGCTGCTGCACGCCGCGCAAGAGTTCGCGGTACAGCGCCTCCGCATCCAAAGCCAAAGTACTCACGTCAAACTCCTCAAAAACTGTTCCAGGATGATGCAGGCCGAAGCTGCGTCAGCATCCTTCGCTCCACTGCTGATCGCCTCGGTCGTGCTGTAGCGCTCATCCACTTCAAAGACTGGCAGGCCAAAGCGGCCGTTCAACTGTCGTCCAAACTTCTTGGCGCGGGCCGTGTTCTCGTGCGCGGCCCCATCGGGGTGGTAAGGCACGCCAATGACGATGGCATCGGGTTGCCATTCCTTGAGCTTGGCGGCCACACCGTCGAAACGCGCAGCTCCTTCTGCATGGATGGAGCCTTGCGGCTGCGCCGTCTGCAGCAAGCGGTTGCCTACCGCCACGCCCGTGCGCTTCAGGCCAAAATCAAAAGCAATGAACGTCGTCAGGTGTGCGGGCACAACAGTGGCCGCTGTGCTCATGCGTGCCCCGCCTGGCTGGAGATCATCCAGGACTGCAGGCCCAGCAGGGCCAGTGCCTTTTCATAACGCAGGTCCACCGGTGTATCGAAAATGATGGCGGGATCTGCGCCCACGGTGATCCAGCTGTTTTCGCCGAGCTCGGTTTCAAGCTGGCCACCGGCCCAGGCGGAATAACCCAAGGTGACCAGCACCTTGCGCGGCCCGGAGCCGCTGGCAATCGCTTCCAAGACGTCCTTGGAGGTAGTCATTTCCAGCCCACCCGGGATGGTCATGGTAGATGCATACAGCGCCTGCTGGTCGTCCTGGCTGTCTGGCACTTCGGTGCCTTCGTGCAACACAAACCCGCGCTCCGTTTGCACCGGCCCGCCCTGGAACACGCGGCTGCCGCGCAGGTCGTCACGCTCCATGGGCAGGTCTATCTTGTCAAACAGGTCCTTGAGACCCATCTCGGCGGGCTTGTTGATGACAAGGCCCAGCGCACCCTTGCTGCTGTGCTCGCAGACATAGACCACACTTTTGGAAAAAATCGCATCCTCCAGTCCGGGCATTGCGATCAAGAAGTGGTTGGTGAGATTGATGGGTGCAGAATCGCCGGACATGGTTTGATTTTAACGGTTGACATGCAAACTCCCTACGCCTCCGGGCTGGTCTGGTTCCGGCGCGACCTGCGCACCCACGACAACACGGCACTCTGCACCGCCTTGCAGCAATGCGAGCGCGTCTATTGCGTCTTTGTCTTCGACACCGACATCCTCGCCCCCCTGCCGCGCCAGGACCGGCGCGTGGAGTTCATCCGCGAGTCCTTGGTCGAACTGGACGCGCAGTTGCGCGCATTGGGCGGCCAGCCCGGCGCAGGACTCATCGTGCTGCAAGGGTCCGCCACCCAGGAGATCCCCGCGCTGGCCCGAACACTGGGCGTGCAAGCCGTGTTTGCAGGGCGCGACTACGAGCCCCAGGCCCGCGCGCGCGACGATGCGGTGCGCCAGCAATTACAGGCCGGCGGCACGGCGCTGCACCTGCTCAAGGACCATGTGGTATTCGAGGAGCGCGAGGTCCTGACCCAGAGCGCCAAACCCTATGGCGTGTTCACCCCTTATCTGCGTGCCTGGCTGGCACGCCTTCTGCTGCAGCCGGTGCGCGAGCAGATGCCGACCCACGGTGAACGTTTGGCTGCGCGGCCGGCCCCGCATGACCGCCCCGTACCCAGCCTGGCGGACATCGGCTTTGTAGCCAGCAATCTGCAGGCCCTGCGCATTCCCACGGGAGAGGCAGGAGCCCAGAGCCTGCTGGCGGACTTTGTAGCACGCATGGACCGCTATGCCGACAGCCGCAACTACCCCTCTGTCAAAGGTCCCAGCTACCTCAGCGTACACCTGCGCTTTGGCACCGTCTCGATCCGCCAGCTCGTGGGCTTGGCCTATGCAAGGCATCTGGAGGGCGACGCGGGCGCAAGCACTTGGCTGAGCGAACTGGTCTGGCGCGAGTTCTACGTGCAAATCCTGGCCAACTATCCGCAGGTGGTGAAATCGGCCTTCAAACCCGAGTACGACCAGATTGCCTGGGAACACGGTCCGCAAGCAGAAGAGCTGTATGCGGCATGGTGCGAGGGACGCACCGGCTATCCCATTGTGGACGCGGCCATGGCCCAGCTCAACGAGAGCGGCTACATGCACAACCGACTGCGCATGGTAGCGGGCAGCTTTCTGGTCAAGCACCTGGGGCTGGATTGGCGTTGGGGCGAACGCTACTTTGCGCTAACGCTCAACGACTTTGATCTGGCCGCCAACAACGGCGGCTGGCAGTGGGTGAGCTCCAGTGGCTGCGATGCCCAACCCTACTTCCGCATCTTCAACCCAATCAGCCAGAGCGAGAAGTTTGATGCGGATGGCAAATTCATTCGCCGCTACCTGCCCCAGCTCGCCGACCTAGGCCCCAAGGCGATTCATGCCCCCTGGCTGGCCAAGCCCATGGAGCTGGCGGGGGCCGGCGTGGTGCTGGGGCAGAACTACCCCTTGCCCGTAGTAGACCACGCACAGGCTCGCGCCCGCACGCTGCTGCGCTACGGGGTAGTCAAGAAGGGGGGTCAGGCCTCTACCGTGTTGCCACAGTAGTTGCGCACCAGACCCAGCAATTCGTCTTCTGAGTAGGGCTTGCCCAGGTAGTGGTCCACACCCAGCTCCCGCGCGTGCTCGCGGTGCTTCTCCGCAATGCGCGAGGTGATCATGATGATGGGCACCTCGCGGGTACGGGCATCCGCACGAATGTTGCGCGCCAAGTCGAAACCGTCCATGCGCGGCATCTCGATGTCGGACAGGATGACTGCCGGTACCTCTTCCTGCAGGCGCTCCAGCGCCTGCAGGCCGTCGTTGGCCAGGGCCACACGGTAGCCCTCGCGCTTGAGCAAACGCTGGGTCACGCGGCGCACGGTGATGGAGTCATCCACCACCAGTACCAGGGGCAGCAGGTTGGCGGTATCGACGACCGGCTGCGGCGCAGCGGTCTCGGTGATTTCGACCTTGGAGGCACCCAGCGAACGCGCCAAGTCGCCGTACACGGAGGCCAGCGCGACCGGGTTGTAGATCAGCACCACAGCACCAGAGGCCAACACGGACATGCCAGCCAGACCCGGTAAACGCGCGAGTTGCGGCCCCAGATTCTTCACCACCACTTCGCGGTTGCCCAGCACTTCGTCCACATGCAGGGCCATGCGCTGGCCCGCACTGCGGAACACCGCTACAGGCAGGGTCTTGCTGTGTGGTTCGCTGCTGCGCGCAGACACCTGCAACAGCGCACCGGCCCAGAAGAAGGGCAGTTGCTGGCCACCCATGTCGAAGGACTGGTCGGCATAGGCTTGCTCCACCTGGGCAGCCGGAACGCGCAACACGGTTTCCATGATGTTGGCGGGCACACCAATGGTGAACTCGCCCATGCGCAGAATCACCACCTGCGTCACGGCCGTGGTCAGAGGCAGCACCAGCTTGAAGGCGGTGCCTTCGCCCAGCGCGCTCTGCGTTTCAATGCGGCCACCCAAGGCGTTCACCTCGGAGCGCACCACGTCCATGCCGATACCGCGGCCAGCCAGCTCTGTGACCTGCTCGGCCGTGGAGAAACCCGGCATGAATATGAGGTTGGCGACGTCGGCGTCGCTGATCTCGGCGTCGGCCGCAATCACGCCGTTGGCTACCGCCTTGGCCCGAATGCGATCCAGATGCAGGCCGCCACCGTCGTCACTGAACGAGACGGAAACGTCATTGCTTTCCTGCAGAACATGGATGGTGATGTTGCCAGCTGCCGGTTTACCGGCTGCGGTGCGTGCCTCGGCCGATTCGATGCCATGGGCCACGGCATTGCGCAGCAAATGTTCAAAAGCGGGCGCCATCCGGTCCAGCACGCCGCGGTCCATTTCGATGGAGCCGCCGGTAATGTCGAGTTTGACCTGTTTTCCTGCATCCTTGGCAGCCTGGCGCACCACGCCATAGAGACGATCGGATATGCCTTCAAACTCCACCATACGCGTACGCAGCAAATCACGTTGCAGCTCACGGGCTTGACGGCCCTGTGCAATGAGATCGTCTTCCGTACCTTCCACCGAACGCTGCAGATTGCGCTGCACCGTGGCTACGTCGTTCACCGACTCGGCCATCATGCGGGTGAGTTCCTGCACACGCGTGAAGCGGTCGAATTCCAGCGGATCGAAAGCCTGAGCCGAGTCTTTGGTCTGGGCCAGACGCGACTGCATTTGCGATTCAGCCTGAAGCTCCACGTCGCGCAGCTGCTGGCGCAGGCGGTCCAGGTTGCCACCAAGCTCGCCCAGCGAGGAGCGCAGTTGGTTCAGACGCGCATCCATGCGCGAGCGTGTGATCATGACTTCGCCGGCCTGGTTGACCAAGCGATCCAGCAACTGCGAACGCACGCGCACCGATTGGTTGCCGGCGCTGCGCGGCATGGGCGCCAGCGGCGCATGTACCACGGGACGAATGGTCAGGGGCTGGGCCGCAGCCGGGATTCCGGCTCCAGCTGTCGCAGGCGCAGATGCTTGCGCCACTGCCTGGACGGGGGCCGGTGCCGCTTCGGGCTCATCCACCGGGGTCTTGCCCAGGTTGGCGAACACGTTCTGCAAAGAGTCGAATCGTGTCAGCAGGGGCTCGAGCTGCACGGCCTGCAGCGCCTCGGTGCCGATTTGCTCGATAGACGACTCCATGCGGTGAGCCATTTCGCCGAGGCGCATGGCACCGGCGAGGCGCGCGCTGCCCTTCAAAGTGTGCAGCAAGCGCAGCACTTCGTTCCGCGCACCCAAGTTGTCAGGGTAGGCCACCCACTGACGCAAGGCCGTGCCAAGCTGGGGCATGAGTTCGGCCGCCTCTTCTTCAAAGATCGGCAGCAGGTCTTCATCGAGGTGATCCTCGGCGTCGATCTCATCGTCTTCGGCATCGGCAATCGTCAACGGGGCTGCAGCAGCCAACACAGGCGTATGCAGCTCATGTAAAGGCGCATCAGGAATGGCCTCGGGCAGCGGCTCCGTAGGCAAACTGTCTTCAAACGGCGGCAGGTCGGCCACGGTATCGAGTGCAGTGGCATCCAGTGCGGAAGCCGGGAACTCTGTCTCGGTGATGGCCTGCAACGCATCCAGCACCTGGGCATCGGCCTCCTTGAGGAAACCGGCGGCGAATTGGTGCAACAAACGGCGTATGTCTTCGGCCGCATCATTGAAGACAGCGGCCTGCTCCAGTGTTCCCTGATGATGCAGCTGCACATGTTGCAAGGCCTGCTCCAGCGCGCGCGCCATATCGGAGAGCGCAGCAAAGCCCACTGTGGCAGAGCTACCCAGCAGCGAGTGTGCCAACGCGATCACGGAATCCGGCACGTCCTTGGGCAGCTCCATGGCCCATTCGCTGAGCTCTACTTGCAGACGACGCGACCATTCGTCAGCTTCGTTCAGGTAAACGTTGTAGAGCGGAATACTCAGACGCAGCGAACCAATCACTTTCACGCCATCATCGGGTTCAGGCGATGCAGCGAGTTCGGCGAGTTCGATGGCTTCTGCAACCTCAATCACATCGGCTACGGCTACCGCATCCGCTGTGTTCGAATCTTCTCTGGTTTCCTGCGGCGCGTCAGCAATCTCAGCCTCGTCAATCACAGTGCCAAAATCCATCAGCATGGTGGGGGCCTGGGCAACCGCTTCCACCAGGGGCTCAGGCATATCCGCCACGGCAGGAGCTTCCTCAACCAGCTCCTCGATGTCGGAGATTACCGTGTCAGGGGCATCCTGTTGTTCGTGCTGAATATCCCCAAAATCGAAATCGCCCAAATCGAGATCATTGACTTCGGCAGCAGTCGCCACCGGAAGAACCTCTGCAGGCGCAGCAAGATCCTGGGTTTGGGTACTGTCGAAATTGAAAAGCTGGGTTGAGGCGAAATCTGGCACGGCTTGCGCAGCATCCGCGGGTTTGAGGTCATCAAACATCTGCGTCGAGGCGAAACCATGGACAACTTCGGGCTCCGCAACTTCAACCTCCTCAGGCACTGGTGCATCCAGCATCTCCGGCACTGCCACGGGCGCAAGCTCTTCCACCGACGCGATGTTCGACACAGCTGCGCCGGGCACCGACAGGGGCACGTGCTGGCCATCGAGCCGCAGGGCGTCTGCAGTCTTGCGGAACTCTTGGGCCACCCAAGGTGTTTGGGCCTGGGTTGCAATGTCTTCCACCCAACGGCCAAAGGCTTGCATGGCGTGCTCAGACACGGTCATGAGCGCTTCACTGGCCGGACGTTGCTCTGCCAGCGAGGTATTGAGCAATTGCTCAAACGCCCACGCAGCTTCACCAAAATCGTTGAGCCCCACCATGCGTGAGCTGCCCTTGAGCGTGTGAAAGGCACGTCGCAGGGTGGTCTGGTCTGCAAGATTGGTGGGTTCCTGGCGCAGGGCCACCAGCGCGGCCAAGCCGTTCTGAACAACATCACGCGCTTCTTCGAGGAAGATGTCTCGCAACTCGCTGTCGTCATCCGCATCAGGATCAGTTGCGGCGACGGGCGCTGCAGCCGGAATCGCGGAAGTCGCTACCGCAGGGACCGTCAAGGCCACCGTGGCAACATGCAACGCGTCCAGATCCTCCTGAACTGCTGCAGTTTCGGCTATCGCCGGAATCTCTTGTGCCTCGATATCTGCACGCTCACGTCCCATCAGCGGGCGGAACTCACCAAGCTCTTCATCGTAAACAAACAGCGTCTTGGCCAGCGAGCGCTGATAGCTGAGCATGTCGATGAGAAAACCCATCGCGCCCAAGCTGTTGCCGACTTTTTCGAATATGCCACTGCGGGCACTGGCCTCATCAATGTCATCGACCAAAAATTGCTCCACACTGGCACGCATGCGCAGCGCAGCAAGAGACGGCTGATCCAGTCCCAGCACAGAAAAGACGCCACGCATCTGTGCCAACTGACTCGGTACTTCACGCAAAGGACCCTTGTCCTGGGGATTACGGAAGAACTGATCCAGCGATTTCTCAACTTCGCCCAAAGTCGTCCGCAACTCGTCCACCACACTTCCCATGGTCTGGCGGTCGCTGACGCGGCGGTACAGCTCTTCCATCCAGGTTTCCAGTGGCTCGGGTTCGCCACCCGAACCCACATGCTCCAGGCGCTGGGCCAAGCGCGCGCTGCGGTCAGCCATCTGGCTGCTGCTGGTGGGATCCAGGTCTTCGTAGGCAGCCTCGAGATACAGAATGGCTGTCGCCACCTCCATCGCGACCGCCGGCACCGGGGCGGCACCGGAGCGCACGGTCATTTCAATAGAGCGTGACAGCGCACGCCCCAAGTCGCCACTTTCGGCATGCAGCTTGGTAACAGTTTCCGCAACGGCGGCAAATTGCTCACCCGCCACCTTCAGCCGGTTGGTATCACCACCTGCCAGCGCGGACCACGTTTCCGCAGCAGTTGCGATGCGCTTGCGGGCCAACACCAGCAACGCAGGGTCGAAGCGGCCGAACTGTTCGGTTTCATAGTCCACCGGCTTGCTGCGCGCCAGACCATAGGCTGCTTTCACCGCCAGCAGCACCGGAGCCGAAGACGGCGAGGAAGGCATGGCCAGAGAACAGAAGAACACCAGATCCTGAGCCAGCCGCTCCGAGATCGCAGGATCTCCCTTGGCAAGACTCACGTACTGCTGCAGGATGCGCGAGGCTGCCCGCTTGGAGTAAATATCACCCGCAAGCAAACCCAAAGCAGCACTCTCGAAATAGGCAGAACACACCATCCAGAAAGTACGCGACTCCATTTGCGAGGCGCTGGCAGCCAGTCCCAGACTGATCTCCTGCAGGCGTCGGGCAGCATTCGCATCGGCATACTTAACCAAGCGCAACACGCCCTGATCCAGCTCCCGACGCACATCGGGCCCATAAGTCAATGACCGCGCATTGCTTGGGACAGGCACGGCAATCCAGCGCCACTCCGGTGGCCACAGGTCTGCTGGGTGAATGCGGTCAGCACCTGCCAACTCCTGCAGGGCACGGTACTGCGGAAAAAGGGCTACGGAGGATGCGGTCTTGCCCTTGAGCACACCATCCAGGTATTCAGTCAAGGCAAAACTGGCGCGCTCCAGGCAGTTGGCCGCATCATCGCTGCAGAGCTCTGGGCGCTGCACAAACTTCTGTGCCAGGCTTTCCATGGCGCGCAGGATCTTGGCCGGGGCGACCAAGCCCACCATTTCCAGCGCACCCACGGCTTGGTGCAGTTGCTGGCGCGCGATGCGCAGGTGGCTGGCATCGAGTTCGGTGAGGTCGGAGCCACGGGCCAGTTCGGCGTCGCGGACAAAGCGGCGCATGGCCTTGGTGGCACCGTCCAGGGATTTGCGCAGTTCATCCAACACCCAGGCCAAGGGGCCCAGATCGCTGACCGCGAGTTCGTTGTCGCCAGGAGCGGCAGTGTTGGATGACATGGATTCAGGCTCTCCAGGATCTCACAGGGCGGGGTGAATGCGCATGGGCGCCATCAGGCAATCTTGAATCGCGACACCGACTGACGCAGCTCTTCGGCCATGCGCGAGAGTTCACGCACCTGGTTGGCAGTGGCGCGCGTACCTTCTCCGGTCTGTTCGGTCACCGCAAAAATGTGCTGGATGTTGTCAGCCACCACGTTGGCCAAGCCAGCTTCGCGGGATGCGGAGTTCGAAATCTGCTCAATCAGGTCGGCCACGCGGCGCGACACGCGGTCAATTTCGGTCAGCGCGGTACCCGCGTTGTCGGACAGCTTGGCCCCTTCCACCACACCCTGCGTGGAACGTTCCATAGCGCCGATGGCGTCCTGTGTATCGGTCTGAATCGCTTTCACCAGCGCCGCAATCTGGCGCGTCGCATCAGCGGAGCGTTCAGCCAGCCGTTGCACCTCTTCCGCCACCACCGAGAAGCCGCGACCTGCTTCACCGGCGGACGCCGCTTGAATGGCTGCGTTCAGCGCCAGCACGTTGGTCTGCTCGGTAATGTCAGAGATCAGCTCGGTAATTTCACCGATCTCCTGCGAGGACTCGCCCAGTCGCTTGATGCGCTTGGAGGTTTCCTGGATCTGGTCGCGGATGGAGTTCATACCGCCGATAGCGTTTTGCACGGCTTGCAAGCCGGTTTCGGCAGCTTGCAGCGACTGGCGGGCCACTGCAGCAGACTCCTGCGCTTGGGCAGACACTTCGTTGATTCGACCGGCCATGTCCACCACGGACTTACCAGTTTCACGAATCTCATGCAGTTGCTCGTTGGAGGCTGCCAGCAGCTCGGTCGAGGTGGCATCCACATCGGCAGTCGTCTGGGCCACACGGGCCGCCGTGTTCTGCACGTTGGACACCAGGGAACGCAACTCTTCCACCGTGTAGTTCACCGAGTCGGCAATAGCGCCCGTAATGTCCTCGGTCACGGTGGCTTCCTGCGTCAGATCGCCCTCAGCCACTGTCTGCAGCTCGTTCATCAAACGCAAAATGGCGGCTTGGTTGGCGTCATTCACGCGCTTGGCTTCATGTTCCTGGCGCTCGGCTTCCAGACGCTGGTCTTCCGCAACCACCTGGCGCTTGCGACTGTCTTGCAGCTGCACGTAGGAGAGGCCACCGGCGCACAGCAGCGCAAACGCCGCAGCAACCACCATCACGGCAAAGGAGCCACCACCAATACCTGCCTGACCGGACAGTTTGGATTGCAGTTCTTCCAGGTTGCGTCGCAGCGGCTCGCTATCGGCAATGATGGCGCCCTGCGCTTCACGCGCGGACACCAGACCCTGCAGGTTGCCCAGAATGGCTCCCGCCTGAACACGGGTCTCTTCGTACATCTTGATCAGCGCTTCGAGCTGTTCGCGGGTGGCCGCATCCTTGGTCGCAGACAGGCGCAGTTCGGAACTGCCCGACAACAGGGCTTCGGAGATTTCTTTGAATGTGTTCAGGTCCTTGCCCAGCAAGAACACGGCCTCGGGGCTCACACCTTCGGCGGTCAGGAATTCGTTGGAGGACTTGCCGATACGCTGGGTCAACATCACGAGCTGACCGACGGCGGAGATTTCCACAGCTGGGGCATTCTGCTGCAGCTTGAGCGAGGCTACGGTTTCCGCGATTTCCAGCAGGTCGGAGGACTGGCGGTTGATCAGGCGCAAAGCAGAGCCAATTTGCGTCAACATCTTCTGCTGACCCATCACCGCCTTGGCGTTTTTCTCGGCGCGTTCAACCAGCGGAATCACCTTGCCCAGTTCCGGTGCATATTCTTCATCCAGAGGATTCAGGCTCATTTCCTGATCGCCGGCTTGCAACCCACGGATAGACTTGGCCAGAATGCCCGAGCTCTCGGACACGTCAGGGAAGGCTTGGGCACTGCCCACCACCGCCTGCGACACAGACTTGGCCAAGCGTTGCGACTGCATCAGCGATTGCCCGGTAGCGCCCAGCTGCTGCGCCACACGGTTGGACTGGCTCAGCACCACGAACACCACCGCTGCCAGCACCAACAAGGCGCCACCCAGCAAGATAAACAGCGTGCGCTGGTGTTGCGCCACCGTACGACGCCCCAACACCGGCACGGAAACCAGGTCCCCCTCGTCCACCACCACGTCTTCCTTGGGCGCGTCTACCACCGCCTGAGCGGCCTGCAAGGGCGCATTCTGGGAGTCCTGCAGCGTCTCTTGACTCACCGCCGGGTCCAGGGTCGCGTCCGGCATGGCCAAGCTCAGCCGTGAATCCAGTTCAGACTCCGGTGGCTTTTTGGAGAACAGGTTTTTCAATTGATCTACAACAGACATGATGGGACCTTACTGGTGGTGCTTAAGCGCTGATGCTCAGAAACTGCGGGGTTTGGGACAAAGTACGCAAATTGATTTCTTGCCACTGCTCGCCTGTGGCATCAAAAAACTGGTTGCCGAAGTAGGCCGGCGCATCGTCGGCAGCAGGCTGGGACGCAGTAAATGCATCGGCACCACGCAAGCCCGACAGCACATCAACCTGCAGGGCGCAATTGACTTCTAGCAGGGCATTGAGCGTTACTACGCTGGGCTCAGCGACGGCCGGCTCCAAACGCTCACCACCACCGCTACTGGCAATGAATCCCGCCAGATCGACCACGCCATACAGGCCACCACGAATGTTCAGCACACCTCGGAACCAGTCCAGCGCATACGGAACGGGCTGCAATTGCGTCAAAGGGACGATTTCACCCGACTGCCCCAGCGGAAACAGGTAATTGCGCCCGCCAGCGCGAACCGCAAGCCATGCCACGGACATACCCTCGGCACGCGCCGCCTGCAGGCGGCTCGCCAACCGGGCCTGAAGTTCTCGAAGTGCTTCTCTGTTGGCCATGAAGTCGGGGTGTCAGTCCAGTGCCTTGATCTTGGCAAACAGCTCTGCGGCGTCCACCGGCTTGGTGATGTAGTCCTTGGCGCCCTGGCGCATCCCCCAGACACGATCAGTCTCCAGGCTCTTGCTGGTGCACATGATGATCGGAATTTCAGAGTACTCGGGGGTACGGTTGATTGCGCGGGTCAGCTGGAAACCGTTCTGGCCAGGCATCACCACATCCATCAGGATGAGATGCGGCTTATCTTCCGCGAGACGCTTGAAGGCCTCATCAGCATTTTCGGCAGAGCGAACGGTATAACCATTTTTCTGCAGCAACTCCGTCAAAAACATCAATTCGGTCTTCGAGTCGTCAACGATCAGTACTTTCGTGATTGCCATCACATCGCTCCTTGCAATACGGCTCCGAACTGCTGCACGGCCTGCAGCAGCTGGTCTTTGGTAAAGGGTTTTGTCAGGTAGTCCTGAGCGCCGACCATGCGGCCACGCGCCTTGTCAAACACACCGTCCTTGGAGGACAGCATGACCACAGGGACTGCCGAAAATTTGGCGTTGCGCTTGATGATGGCGCAAGTCTGGTATCCGTCCAGACGCGGCATCAGGATGTCGCAAAAAATCAGGTGCGGCTGGTAATCGTTGACCTTGGCCAGTGCGTCAAAACCGTCTTCGGCCAGCATGACCTCATGTCCACCCTGCTTGAGGAAAATCTCGGCGCTGCGACGTATCGTGTTGCTGTCATCAATAACCAGGACTTTGAAGGTAGGTGCTGTGCTGCTCAAGGGGTTTTGCTCCAGTACTAGCGTGAACGGTCAGGATGGGTCAAATCCGCACCTGTGATGCAGCTTCAGAGCTGCACCATCTCGAAATCTTCTTTGCGAGCGCCGCACTCGGGGCAAGTCCAGTTCATGGGCACGTCGGCCCAGAGTGTGCCCGCCGCGATGCCATGATCCGGCGCACCGGCGGCCTCGTCATAGATCCAACCACAAATCAAGCACATCCAAGTTTTAGTATCGGTCACAGCTTAAGGGGCCTTCGAATAGAATGCAACGATTGTATAGAGCAGCTCTTGCGAAAATGCGGGCCGCCCGCCGAAAGTTCGCCATTCTGCCTGATGAGAAACCCCAATACAGGCCCCTCTGATGTCGGCAACTCTCCCCCCCGAAACCGAAGAAGAAATCGATGACGAAGGCCCTTCGGCCTGCGTCATGGCGTTCAATGCCAACGACCCCAGTGGTGGTGGCGGAACGTCTGCAGACCTCAGCGCAATCGCCTCGGTGGGGGCTCACGCCCTGCCCGTGGTGACCGGTGTCTACGCCCGTGATACCTCGGAGATCGTGGACCACTTCCCTCTGGACGACGAGGCTGTGACCGAGCAGGCCCGGGTGATTCTGGAAGACGTGCCCGCCCAGGTTTTCAAGGTCGGCTTTGTTGGCACACCCGAAAACCTGAGTGCCATCGCCGAGCTGGCCTCAGACTATGCCGACGTGCCGCTGGTCGCCTATATGCCGAATCTGTCGTGGTGGCAGGATGACCAAATCGACCTCTACCAGGACGCCTGCACCGAGCTGCTTTTGCCGCAAACGACAGTGTTGGTTGGAAACCACAGCACGCTCTCACGCTGGCTGCTGCCGGACTGGAGCTCGGAAAAAAGTCCGACAGCGCGCGACATCGCGAAAGCCGCCAATGCCTTTGGTGTGCCCTACACATTGGTCACCGGCATCCCCCTGCCCGACCAGTTCATCGACAACGTGCTGTGTTCGCCCACTGCGGTGCTCTGCAGCGAGAAGTTCGAGCGTTTCGAAGCTGTGTTCACCGGGGCGGGCGACACCCTATCGGCTGCGCTGGCGGCATTGATTGCCAGTGGCACCGAACTCACCGAAGCAGTGACCGAAGCCCTGAGCTATCTGGACCGCTGCCTGGAAAGCGGCTTTCGCCCCGGGATGGGACAGATCATTCCGGACCGGCTGTTCTGGGCCCACCCCGAGACCGATGAGCCCGAGGGTGCCGAAGAAACCGACTTCGACCTCCCCCCCCACGCCACACGCCACTGAGGCCCGGTGCCTCCTGCTCCCTCCATGTCCACAGATAACAACCAATCCCTGTTCGAGCGCGCCAAGCGTGTCATCCCCGGCGGCGTGAACTCCCCCGTACGTGCTTTCAAGGCCGTGGGCGGCACCCCCCGCTTTGTGCAGCGCGCCCAGGGCGCCTACTTCTGGGATGCCAATGGCAAGCGCCATATCGACTACATCGGCTCGTGGGGCCCCATGATCCTGGGCCATGGCCACCCGGCAGTGCTGGAAGCGGTGCAGAAAGCTGCACTCGACGGCTTCTCCTTCGGCGCCCCCACTGAGCGTGAAGTGGAGCTGGCAGAAGCGATTCTCGAACGCGTGCCCAGCATGGACATGCTGCGCTTAGTGAGCAGCGGCACCGAGGCCGGCATGAGCGCTATCCGGGTGGCACGTGGCGCCACCGGGCGCAGCAAGATCATCAAGTTTGAGGGCTGCTACCACGGCCACGCCGACGCGCTGCTGGTCAAGGCCGGCTCCGGCCTGGCCACCTTTGGTAACCCTACCAGTGCCGGTGTTCCGCCCGAAGTGGTGCAGCACACGCTGGTGCTGGAGTACAACAATGTCCAGCAGCTCGAAGAAGCGTTTGCGCTGCATGGCAAAGAACTGGCCTGCCTCATCATCGAGCCCATCGCTGGCAATATGAACTTTGTGCGTGCGTCGGTGCCCTTCATGCGGCGCTGCCGCGAGCTGTGCACGCAATATGGCGCCGTGCTGATCCTGGACGAGGTGATGACTGGCCTGCGCGTCGCCTTGGGCAGCGCTCAGAGTGTGTATGCCAAGTCCATTCCCGGCTTCGAACCGGACATGACTGTGCTAGGCAAAGTCATTGGCGGCGGCATGCCGCTGGCGGCGTTTGGCGGCAAGCGCGCCCTGATGGAACAACTCGCCCCCCTGGGCCCGGTCTACCAGGCCGGCACCCTGTCGGGCAACCCCGTCGCCACCGCGTGCGGATTGGCCACGCTGAAGGAAATCAGCCGCCCCGGCTTCTATGAAGACCTGGCCCGCAAGACCCAACTGCTGATCAGCGGCCTGCAGGCGGAAGCCGACGAAGCCGGCGTGGACTTCTGCGGCGACAGCGAAGGCGGCATGTTCGGCTTCTTCCTGTTCAGGGAGTTGCCACAAAACTACGCCAAGGTGATGACCACCGACAACGCGCGCTTCAACACCCTGTTCCACGGCCTGCTGGACCGTGGCGTCTACATCGCCCCGGCACTGTATGAAGCCGGCTTCATGAGCGCTGCGCACACCGAGGTGGACATCGCAGAAACCGTCGCGGCGGCAGGTGAAGTTTTCAAATTGCTATCAAAATAGAAGCTGCTTGCGCAGATTGCACGCGGGCTAGATGCCTATTTAATACAAAAATCCACCCCCCAGGGTGGCTTGTTCTTCGCTCGGCCTGCGGAGGGCTCAGTCCACGCGCGCGCCCGTGGCCTTGACCACTTTTTCGTACTTGGCGCGCTCGGCCTGCATCAGTGCTTCGAAAGCCGCTGGCGTTGTGGGCGTGGGCTCCGCCATGAGGGTGGCAAAGCGCACCTTGGTTTCCGGCGCCTGCAGGGCCGCCACAAAGGCCTGGTTGAGCTGGGCAATGCGCTCCTTGGGTGTGCCCGCAGGCGCGACCAGCCCCCACCAGGTGTCAATCGCAAAGCCCTTGAGCGTTTCTGACATGGCAGGCAACTCGGGCAGGACGCTGCTGCGTGCCTGCGAGGTGACCGCCAATGCTTTCAGCTTGCCGGAGCGGATGTTGGGCGCCGCATTGGCCAGGTTGTCCAGGTTGAAGTCCACCTGCCCACTGAGCAAGGCCAACTGCGCCGGGTTGCCACCGTTGTACGGAATGTGCAGCGCAAAGATGCCTGCTTCCTTCTTGAACATCTCGCCTGCCAGGTGACCGGCACTGCCATTGCCGCCGCTGCCGTAGTTCAGCTTGGCCGGGTTGGCCTTGGCGTAGGCGATGAGGTCCGCCAGGGTGTTGATGTGCAGGCGTTGCGCCGCTTCGGCATTCATCACCAGCACATTGGGCACCCGCACCATCTGCGTAATGCCGGCAAAGTCGGTCGCAGCGTTGTAGGGCATCTTGGCAAACAGCCAGGGGTTCACCGCATGGGTGGCCGTGGCGGCAATGCCAATCGTGTAACCGTCCGGCGCTGCCTTGGCAATGGCATCCGCACCGATGTTGCCGCCGGCACCGGGGCGGTTTTCCACCACCACCGTACCCAGGCTGTCTTTGACCCGCTCGGCCAGCACGCGGGCCGTGATGTCCAGCGGGCCGCCCGGTGCATAGGGCACAATAAGGCGGATGAGCTTGGACGCCTGCGCCCAGGCACCCGACGACGCCAACAGCATGCAAGCTGCTGCGACACACCAACGTTGGACCATGCGCATCGCAGTGACTCCTGTTAGTGACGGAAGTGGCGCACGCCGCTGAACACCATGGACACGCCACGCTCGTTGGCCGCGTCAATGACTTCCTGGTCGCGCATGGAACCGCCGGGTTGGATCACGCAGGTGGCGCCGTGATCCACCACCACATCCAGGCCATCGCGGAAGGGGAAGAAGGCGTCGCTAGCCACCACGGTGCCGGCCAGTGACAGGTTGGCGTGGCCGGCCTTGATGCTGGCGATGCGGGCCGAGTCCAGACGGCTCATCTGGCCGGCACCCACGCCCATGGTCATGCCGCCCTTGCAGAAGACGATGGCATTGGACTTGACGTACTTGGCCACGGTCCAGGCGAACAGCAGGTCGTTCAGCTCCTCGGCCGTGGGTTGCTTGGTGGTCACCACCTTCAGGTCGCTCAAAGCGAGTTCATGGTTGTCTGCGGTCTGCAGCAGGATGCCGGAGCCAATGCGCTTCATGTCCATGAGGTTGCGGCCCTGGTCCCACGCGGTGCTGCCGCCCTTGGGCAGGTCGATCTGCAGGATGCGCACGTTCACCTTGCTCTTGAACACTTCGAGCGCCGCTGTTGTGAAGCTGGGCGCCATAAGCACTTCAACGAACTGTTTGGAGATTTGCTGCGCCGCAGCTTCGTCCAGCTCGCAGTTCATGGCAATGATGCCGCCGAAGGCGCTGGTGGGATCGGTCTGGAAGGCTTTACTGTAAGACTCCAGTGCGTTGGCACCCACGGCCACGCCGCAGGGGTTGGCGTGTTTGACGATCACACAGGCAGGGGTGTTGAAGCTCTTCACGCATTCCCAGGCGGCGTCGGCATCGGCAATGTTGTTGTAGCTCAGTTCCTTGCCTTGCAATTGCTTGGCGGTCACCAGCGAACCGGGCGCGGGGTACAGGTCGCGGTACAGCGCGGCCTGCTGGTGGCTGTTTTCACCGTAACGCAGGTCTTGCACCTTGACGAAGCGGCCGTTGCTCTGGCCGGGGAACAGGTCCAACGTGGGGGCCTTGTCACCTGCGGGCACTGCCTCGCCAATTTGGATTGCCGACAGGTAGTCGCTGATCGCGCCGTCGTACTGGCTGATGCGGTTGAAGGCGGCAATCGACAGGGCCAGTTTGGTCTTGTCGCTCACCGCGCCATTGGCCTTCAGTTCGGCGATCACCGCGGTGTACTGAGCCGCGTCGGTCAGCACCGCCACGTCCTTCCAGTTCTTGGCGGCGCTGCGCACCATGGCGGGGCCGCCGATGTCGATGTTCTCGATCGCGTCTTCCAGCGTGCAGCCGGCCTTGGCCACGGTGGCTTCAAAGGGGTACAGGTTCACCACCAGGAAGTCGATGGTGTTGATTTGGTGCTCGGCCAGTGCCGCCATGTGCGCGGGAAAGTCGCGGCGCGCCAGCAGGCCGCCATGCACGCGCGGGTGCAGCGTCTTCACGCGGCCGTCCAGCATTTCGGGGAAGCCAGTCATCTCGGCCACCTCGGTCACGGGCAGACCCTTTTCGGCCAGCAGCTTGGCGGTGCCACCGGTGGACAGGAGCTTGACGCCCTGGGCGTGCAGGGCCTGGGCGAGTTCGACGATGCCGGTCTTGTCGGACACGGACAGCAGGGCAGTTTTTTGTGCGTTCATGGTACGGGGAGGAGTCAAACTAAAAATCGGTTTGCCAGCCCCGCGCCATGGCGGGGCCCGGCGGTATCGCTTAGGAGAGCAGCTTGTGCTCGACCAGTTTTTTGCGCAAGGTGTTGCGGTTCAGGCCCAGCCACTGGGCCGCCTTGGACTGGTTGTGGTCGGCCTGCGCCATCACCACTTCGAGCAAGGGTTTTTCCACCGCGCGCACCAGCATGTCGTACATGCCATCGGGCTCCGTACCGCCCAAATCTGCGAAATACCCTTCCAGGCTCGCGCGCACGCACTCGTCAATGTGCTTCTTGCTCATGCTGCCAGTTCCATCATGTCGTGTCCCCTTGCCAGACTGGACGCTTGCTCCCCGCGCGGGATGCGGTCCATTTTTTCATTCAGTTGATCCAGATAGTCTTCTACCGCCGCCACCTGAGCGGCGCAGTCTTCCAGCAGGTTCATGCGCTGGCGGAATTCTTCGCCACCCGGCAGTTCGCGCAGGTACCAGCCAATGTGCTTGCGCGCCGAGCGCACACCGATGAACTCGTCGTATAGGCTGTAATGGTCGTGCAGATGCTCGACCAGCAGGCGCTTGACCTCGCTCACTAGCGGCGGTGCAAGGTGCGTGCCAGTGGCCAGAAAATGTGCGACCTCACGGAAGATCCAAGGGTAGCCTTGGGCGGCGCGGCCAATCATGATGGCGTCCGCTCCCGTGGCGGCCAACACATCGCGCGCCTTTTCGGGGCCGGTGATATCGCCATTCGCCACCACCGGAATCGTCAGCGCAGCCTTGACTGCAGCAATGGTGTCGTATTCAGCGTAGCCTTTGTAGCCTTGCTCCCGCGTGCGGCCGTGCACCGTGACCATCTGCACACCGGCGGCCTCGGCGGCACGCGCCAGCACCACGGCGTTCTTTTCGGTCTGGCACCAGCCGGTGCGCATCTTCAACGTGACGGGCACATTGCGCGGCGCGCAGGCTTGCACCACGGCCTCGACAATCTCGATGGCAAGCTGCTCGTCCTGCATCAGCGCCGAGCCGGCCCACTTGTTGCAGACCTTCTTGGCCGGGCAGCCCATGTTGATATCGATGATCTGCGCGCCGCGGTCGATGTTGTAGGCGGCGGCCTCGGCCATCATGGCGGCCTCGGTACCCGCAATCTGCACGGCAATGGGGCCGGGCTCACCCTCGTGGTTGGCGCGGCGCGAGGTCTTGAGGCTGTTCCACAAGTCCTTGCGCGACGTCACCATCTCACTCACCGCATAGCCCGCGCCCAGGCGCTTGCACAGCTGCCGGAACGGGCGGTCTGTGACCCCGGCCATGGGCGCGACAAAGAGGTGATTCGCCAAGGCGAACGGACCGATGTGCATGGACTGTGCGAAAAAGGGAGAAGGCTTAAAAAGACAAGGGCCCCAATGGAATTTTGGGGCCGGGCACGGATTCTAACTGCTCAAAATTTCAGCAATTGAAATAGGCCTGCTGCAGCGCAGCGAATCCGGCACCTGCCTATACTGCGCTCGCCATGGATGCTTGGATCCCCGCCCTTCTGCATTTGCTTTCGCTGCCCGAGTACAGCCTGAGCACCGTGTTCGTGGTGTCCTTCATTTCGGCCACGCTGCTGCCCATGGGCTCCGAGCCCCTCGTCCTCGGGCTGGTGCAACTCAACCCCGACATGTTCTGGCCTGTGGTGCTGGTCGCTACGGTGGGCAACACGCTGGGTGGCGCCGTGAGCTGGTGGATGGGCTATGGCGCCCACAAAGTGGCGCACAAATACCAGCGCTCCAGCCATCACCTGCGCGCACTGGACTGGTTGCGCCAGCTGGGCCCCAAGGCATGCCTGCTGGCCTGGCTGCCCTTGGTGGGGGACCCTCTTTGCGCGGTAGCGGGCTGGCTGCGCCTGCCCTTCTGGCCCTGCCTGGCCTACATGGCTATCGGCAAGCTGCTGCGCTATATCGTGATGACGGCAGCGTTGATCGGCCTGCTGCGCCTGTGGTGAGCTTGCGCTAGCGCAGGACCACCAGCGCATCCGCCCGGTCCAGCCACGCCTGCAATGGCGCAGGGTAGGCGGGCTCAGCGCCCAGCTGCCAACGACGCTTGGTCTGGCGCGTGAGCGCACGCAGCTGCCACTGGGCCTCCTGCGCAAGCAAACTCAGCTCCAGGCGCAGCGCATCGTCCAGACTCTCACAGCCCAACTGCGAGAGCTGCACGTCGGCCACACCCACGGTGGCCAAGGTGCGGCGCAACTGGCTGGCCTGCACCATCACCGCCGTCATGCCTTCACGCCGCGCGTCGCTGAGCGGCAGCTCCTGCAATGCGGTGGCCGGCCAATCCAGCACCATGGCGTTGATCCCCTGCAATCGGCCGACCGGGTCGTCCAACATCTCTGCAGGGTCCACAAACGCCAAAGCCTCCGGTTGTGGATGGGGCTGCAGGTGCTGCTGGACCCGCACCAGCAGGTCCGGGTCATAGCGGTGCCGGTTCATGCGCAGCTGCACACCCAAACGCATTTCGGGCATGGCGCGGCCGGACTCCAGCATGGACGTGACGAGCTCACCCAAGCCCAGAATGCGGCCCAGCGGGCTGATGGCATCGGCGCGCAGATTGCGCGGATAGCCTGATCCGTCAAGAAACTCATGGTGCTCGGTGACGGCACGCAGCAGCTCGCGTGGGTAGCCATGGTGGCGCTCAATAAGTACGGTGGACACCAGCGGATGCGAGTAGAGCTGGCGGCGCTGCTCGCGCGAGATCTCGGCGCTGGGGTCCAACAACTGCGGGTCCAGGTGCAGCATGCCCACGTCGTGCAGCAGGCCGGCCGCAGCGGCCAAGCCCAAGTCGAAGCGCGAGAGCACCGGCGTGATGGAGAGCCAGGTCGCAAACAGCGCCATCAGCACCGAATGGCGGAACAGCTCAGGCCGCACCTCCTTGGCCAGCAGCAGCTGAAAGGACATGGGGTCGGGCAACACCAGAGTCTCCAAGGTTTCGAGCAGGATGGCGGCCTGACGCGCATCGCTGGCCATGCGCGCAAAAAAAGGAATGTCGCGCAGCACCTCTTCCGCACAGGTGCGCAGTACCGGGCCATTGACCACAGGCGCACTGCTCACGGATTGCTCGATGGGAATGGGCAGCTTGTGGGAGATCAGCCGCTCGTAGAGGTTGGCGTTGACGGCCACGCCTTTTTCCACAATCTTGATGCCCCGGTCATTGAAGATGGCCTGCGTGGTCACCACAGGCCGTTTCTCCCCGAGCTCGGTCACTGCCTTGGTGAAGTGGGTGGGATTGACGTCTGTAGTTTGCATAGGAATGCGGGGCAGTCCCAAGCCTCTCTTCATCTTCTCAGTACGGTTTTGAAATTGACTATACCGTCAATCCCCCGTTCCGCGAAGCGATCCAGATCAACGTGCCAACACAATCACCGTGCCAATGACCGTCAGGCCTGCGCCCCACCAGGCGCCCGCCGCCGGTGCGCGGCCCAAGCGCCACCACAGCAGGGGCAGCACCAGCACTGGCGACACGGATGACAGGATGCCCACCATGCCTACATCACCGTGGCGCAGCGCCAGCATGATGAGGCTCATGCCCAGCCCCATGCCGACCAGCCCACTCAGCCCCACGCGCACCACCACAGGCCATGTCACACGGGCTTGCGCGCGTGCCACTGCGGCGCCGGACCAGAGCAACACAAAATGCGCCACACAGGTGGCGGCCACACGCAACAACGTGGCAGCGATCGGATCGGCGCCGGCCGCCACCACAGGCTTGGCAAGCAGGGAACCCAAGGCCTGGCACAGCGCAGCCAGCAGCCCCAAGGCCACACCCTTCCACCACGGACCGTGCACCAACTCCAAGGCGTGCGATTCATCTTTGTGCGCCCCCAAGGCCACCGCCGTCATCACGCCGCCCACCACCAGAACCCCGCCCAGCACCGCCTGCAGGCCGATGCGCTCGTCGAATACCGCAAAGCCCAGCAGCACACTGAAGAAGGCATGGGTGGCGAACAGCACACTGGAGCGGCGCGGCCCCAGCCGGTTCATGCAGGCAAACAGTGCGGTGTCGCCAACAAAAATGCCGATGAGGCCGCTGAACGCGAGCACACCCAGAGAGGACAGCGACAGGGTCTGCCAGCCGCCACCGAGCAGAACCACGGGCAGCAGCATGAGAAAGACCAGCCCCATGCGCCAGCGCGTGAACGCAATCGCTCCCAGATAGCGCGCCTGCGGCGCCGACAAGAGACCGGTGATGGCCCAGCAAGCCGCCGCACCGAGCGCCAGCCAGTCGTAGGAAAAGCTCACGGCGCCGGGATGGAGAAAGAGTTAGGAGCTGAACAGGAAGTTCATGACATCGCCATCCTTGACAACGTATTCCTTGCCTTCGGCGCGCATCTTGCCCGCGTCCTTGGCGCCCTGTTCACCCTTGAAGGCGATGTAATCGTCGAAAGCGATGGTCTGGGCACGGATGTAACCCTTCTCGAAATCGGTGTGGATCACGCCAGCAGCCTGGGGGCCGGTGTCGCCGATGTGAATAGTCCAAGCGCGCACTTCCTTCACACCAGCGGTGAAGTAGGTCTGCAGGCCCAGCAGGCTATAGGCCGAGCGGATCAGGCGGTTCAGGCCCGGCTCTTCCTGACCCAGTTCTTTGAGGAATTCGAGCCGGTCGGCGTCGTCCATTTCAGACAACTCGGCTTCCAGCTTGGCGCAGATGGCGACCACCGGGGCGCCCTGGGCCTTCGCGAAGGCGGTCAGGCGGTCCAGCAGGGGATTGTTCTCAAAACCATCTTCCGACACGTTGGCCACAAACATGGCGGGCTTGGCGGTAATCAGGAAGAACTGCTTGAGCAGCGGCAGCTCCTCCTTGCTGAAGTCCAGTGTGCGCACAGGCTTGGCTTCGTTCAGTGCAGCCTGGCATTTCTCCAGGATGGTCACCAACTTGATGGATTCCTTGTCGCCCGAGCGGGCCAGCTTGGTCACGCGGTGCAAGGCCTTTTCCACAGCACCCAAGTCGGCCAGGCAGAGTTCGGTCTGGATGACTTCGATGTCGGCAATCGGGTCCACCTTGCCGGCCACGTGGATCACGTTGTCGTCTTCAAAGCAGCGCACCACATTGATGGTGGCGTCGGTTTCGCGAATGTGAGCCAAAAACTTGTTGCCCAGGCCCTCACCCGTGCTGGCGCCGGCGACCAAGCCCGCAATATCCACAAACTCCACGATGGCGGGAACGACGCGTTCCGGGCTGACGATGTCAGACAGCTGTTGCAGACGCGGATCGGGTACTTCCACCACGCCCACATTGGGCTCGATGGTGCAGAACGGGTAATTTTCCGCAGCAATTCCCGCCTTGGTCAGGGCGTTGAAAAGGGTACTTTTACCTACATTGGGCAGACCTACAATGCCACACTTCAAACTCATAACAAACCTCTAAAAACTGGGTGCCAAGTGTATGCCATACCTGCTTTTGCGCCGGATCCTGGCCCTGGCCACGACCTTGGCCATGCTCGGGAGCATGGGCCTGGCACCTGCGTGGGCCGCAGATCCTGCGCCCGTTGAACTGCAGGTACTAGGCGATGGCAACACCAGTCTGGAGCTCACCGGCCAGGTAGCGACCTGGCTGGAAGCAGGCACCCGCGCCACCATTGAGGAGGTGGCGGAGTCGCCACAGGCTTTTGCCCCGATCCCCGCCCTGACCCGCCACGCGCTCAACAGCGGCAGCACCCTGTGGCTGCATCTGCGCCTGGTCCGGGCGGCAGGCAATACCGCACAGTGGACCCTGAATGTGCCGGCGCCCTATGTGGATACCGTCACGCTCTATCAACGCAGTGACGGCCGGCGCTGGACTGCACAAAGCGCTGGAGACACGTTGCCCCAGGCCCAGTGGAGTCGGCGCGGCCTCTACCCGGAATTCACGCTGGACCTGCCCAGTGGGGTGCCGCAGGATGTGTACTTGCAGGTGCGCAACTTCAAGCACCTGAGCTTGCCTGTGCGGCTGGCCACCACCGCACAACGCGAGAGCCAGCGCCAACTGGAAAGCGTGGGTCTGGGACTGGTGGTCGGCGCCCTGCTGACACTGGCGGCGCTGTCGGTGCTGCGTTACTACGAACACAAGAACCGCTTTGACCTCAAGGCTGCCTGGTACGGCGTGCTGGTGGCCGCGTCGGTAGCCCAGATCAATGGCGTCCTCAATGCCTTGGTGTGGAGCAGCTGGCCGACCTGGGCGGACTACGCCAACAGCATCCTGCCGCTGGTGGCCGTGGGCACCTCGCTGTTGTTTGTGCGCACCCTCTATGCACTGTCCACGCACTTTCACCGCTATGACCGGGCCCTGGTGGCTGTCGCCTGGATGGCACTGGGCACGGTGGCTGGCTATGTATTGCTGGGCCGGGAAATGGCCGACCGCATTGGCACCGTGGCCCTGTTCGTGGCCACCACCGCCGGGCTGCTGGCCACGCTGCTGAGCTGGCGCGGCGGCTCCTCCATCGGCACCTGGCTCATGCTGGCCTATGCCCCCCAGTTCCTGTGCCTGCTGTGGCTGGTGGCGGAAGCCTTTGGCCTGGTCACCACCCAATGGGAAATGCGCTACCTCATGTCCATGAGTGTGGCGCTCTCGGTCCCGACGCTGATCTACGCGCTGAGCCGTGCCACCCATGACCGCAAGGAAGTGGCCATGCGCGCCGACCTGCTGCCCACCCAGGATGCGCTCACCGGCCTGCTGACGGCGCAGGCCTTCCAGAGCCATGTGGAAGAGGCCTACCAGCGCGCCGTGGAAGCCCGCGATCCCACGGCACTGGTGCTGGTCAGCGTGACCAACCTGGAGCGCATTCGCAGCACCATGGGCGACACCACGGCCGAGCAATGCATGCTGCGTGCCGTGATCAAGCTGCACCGCATCCTGCGCGACGTGGACCCGGCCGCCCGTATCGGGGCTGGGCGCTTCGCCGTGGTGCTCGAAGGCGTGCGCAGCCGCCAGGCGCTGACCGAGCGCCTGGTCAAGCTGGTGGCCTCCGGGCTCATCCCGCTGCAGGGCTTGCAGCCGGAAGTGACGCTGCAGTTCCAGGCCGCGTGCGTGCTCCTGCATGACAACCCGGTTCCGCCCGAGCGGGTGCTGGACGACCTTGCAGGCGTGTTGGGCGGCATTTCGCCGCGCACGCGCCGCCCGATACGCTTTCTGGAGCCCGTACCGACCGAGGCAGCTCCGCTGACGGAGGCTCCGGAATGAGCGCACAACACCTGCTACGCCGTGTGGCGCAATGGCTGCTGCTTCTGTGCCTAGCTGCAGCAGCACAGGCCCAACCCCTGCAGGCGCTAATGCTGGATGAGGAACAAACCAGCCTGCAGATCAGTACGCCGCTGGAAGCACTGGTGGAAACCGGCCCCAGCGAAGGCATTGCCTCAATCGCCCGCAAGGCCCGCAACAGCTTCGCCCCGGTGCCGTCAGACCAGCAGTTCGACCTGAACGACGAACGCACCCTGTGGATACGCCTGCGCCTGCAGCGCAGCAGCAATGCGCCACCGGACTGGACCCTGCACATGCCCCTGCCCTACCTGGACTACGCGGCGCTCTATCAGCCTGATGGCAAGGGTGGCTGGCGCAAGCAGCTGGCCGGGGACACCACAGCGGTGCAGGACTGGAGCTACCCCGCGCTCTACCCGGACTTCACGCTCGACCTGCCCACCACAGGCCCGCATGAGGCCTACCTGGAAGTACGCAACTTCAAGCCCGTGATGCTGCCCCTGCGCATCGCCACCAAGGCGGTGCGCGACCGCCAGCAGGAGCTGGAAAACCTGGGACTGGGCATCCTTATGGGCATGCTGCTCATGCTCATCGGGGTGTGCGTCATCCACTACCTGCAAAGCGGCAGCCGTGTGGACGGCTGGTACACCGGCTATGCCGTGCTGATCCTGCTGGTCATCACCAATGCCACGGGGCTTTCAGACATGTGGCTGTGGCCCACCTCGCCCATGTGGTCCAACTACGCCCACATGGCCTTGCCGGTACTCGGGGTGGGCAGCACCTTGCTGTTTGTGCGCCACATTGCGTCCCTGGACGTGGGCTACCCGCGTCTGGCCAAGACGATGTATGCGCTGGGACTGGCCGCCATGCCCATTGCCTTGCTGACGGCTGCGGTCGACCGGCGGCTGGCCGACCATCTCAATTCCCTGTACCTGACTGCCGGCCCCGTGCTCACGGTCATTGGCACCGCGCTGACCTGGCGGCGCGGCTACGCGGTGAGCAAGTGGCTGTTCATGGCCTATGTGCCGCAGGCCCTGGCCGTGCTGGTGCTGGTGGCGCAGATGTGGCACCTGCTCCCTGACTGGTGGCAGACCCGCTACCTCATGGTGGTGGCCGTGGCCATGACCGTGCCCCTGCTGCAACAGGCCCTGCACGCCCGCATCCGCGAGCGGCGCGAAGCCGAAGAACGCGCCAAGGCCTTGCCCACACAGGATGCGCTGACCGGCCTGCTCACTGCGCCGCTGCTGCAGCAGCAGGTGGAGCACGCCCTGACCCGGGCGCTGCATGACGGCGAGCCCTCGGCCATCGTGCTGGTGGATGTGGTGAATTTCAAGTTCCTGCGCGATTCCTACGGCGACGCCGTGGCCGAGCAGTGCCTGCTGCGGGCCGCCGTGAAGCTGCACCGCGTACTGCGCGATGTGGACCCCGCGGGGCGCCTGGACACGGCGCGCTTTGGCCTGGTGCTGGATGGTGTGACCGACCGCCAGGTACTGACCGAGCGCATGGTGCGCCTGATTGCCTCAGGCCTGATCCCGCTGCCCGGCCTCAAGCCCGAGGTGACGCTGCAGTTTCATGTGGCCTGCGTGCTGTTGCATGAGGTCATCCCCTCGGCCGACAGCATTCTGGAAGAACTGGGCAATGTGCTCGAAGGCATCTCGCCCCGTACGCGCCGGCCCATCCGATTCTTGGAGCCGCCCATGACCCAGCCCTCGCCCATGTCGGTACATAGCACCACCCACGGCGAAGCCAGCGAGATGCCCACGCAGCCCAACGGCGTGCCGACTCAGCCGAACGCGTAGTCGCCGCGTACCACCTGCCCCACGCGCAACACAGTCCCAGCACCGCCGGTGACGATGGCGTTCATGCCAAAGGTGATGGCGCCGTCCAGACGTGCGTCTTGCCGGTAACCCTGCAGGGCATCACTCACCCCGGGATGGCTTTGCGCGGTGACCGGGTCGATGTTCGGAATCGGGCAGCGCGCGCAGGGCTTGACCAGCTGCAAGCCGGCGACCGCCGCACCGTCCGCCACCACTTCCAGCGGTCCCAGATGGTCCTCGTCATGCGGCAAAAAGCCACTGAGCACCAGATTGGGCCGGAAGCGCCGCATGTCCACCGCCGGATGTCCCTGGGCGGCCAGGCGGGTGTTGAGTTCGTCCATGGCGCTGTCCGTAGTCACCAGCACCGGGTAGCCGTCGGAAAACTGCGTGCTGGCCGCCACACCGTCGGTCCATTTGGTGCTGCAGGCGCGCTGCGCTGCCGGGTCAAAGCGCACCAGGCGCCGCGCCGGGGCGCCCAAAAAGGCGTGCAGCCATTCACCGGCTGCCTCGCCCATGTCCAGCGCGTCCACCACGTCGTCCCACACCTGCACCCGCAGGCTGGGGCCACCGGCTTCCAGGGGGACGCGCAAGTCCGGCATGCCCGGCGCCTGCAACACCAGCGCATCGGCCGTGATCTGCGGCCGCACCAGGGCCATGCGCGCGCACTCGCGCTGGCTCACAAACAAGCCGTCCGGGTCCACCACCATCCAATGACGGTCCCATTGCAGGCCGGTCTCCAGCAAGACGGCTTCCTGTACAGCCACGCCGGCACAAGACTTCACGGGATAAATCATCAACTGGGCAATCTGCCCCTGCACATCGCCGGCACCTTCGCTCATCGGGGTCTTCCTGTTGGGAGTCAATGCGCCATGGTACCCGGCCTCCTACAATGGCCGCATGGCTTCTACCTATGACATTGGCATCCGCGGCGCGGGCATTGTGGGACGCACGCTGGCCCTGCACCTGGCGGCCCGGCGGCTGCGCGTGGCGCTGCATGCCACGCCCGCCGCGCCTTCCGAATCCGATGTGCGCGCCTATGCGCTGAACCAGCCGGCGCGCGCACTGCTGGAGGCCGTGCGCTGCTGGCCCGGGCCCGCGCAGGCCACCCCGGTGCTGCGCATGGAAGTGCATGGCGACGAGGGCGGCGAAGTCGCTTTCGACGCAGCACTGCAAGGGGGCGATGCGCTGAACTGGATTGTGGACGTGCCCGCCCTGGAGGCCCAACTGGCCGAGGCGGTGCGTTACCAGCCCCTCATCGAAGTGGTGGACAGCGCGCCGCAGGCGACCCTGAGCGTCATCTGCGAAGGCCGCGCCAGCCGCACGCGCGAGGAACTGGGCGTGGACTTTGAGGTGCACCCCTATGGCCAGTGGGCGCTGGCAGCCCGCGTGCAGTGCGCGCAGGGCCACGGCCAGGTGGCGCGGCAATGGTTTTCGCAAGGCGAGATCCTGGCCTTTCTGCCCATGGACGGCCCCGACGGGAACTTATGCGCCGTGGTCTGGTCAGTCTCTCCAGACCGGGCCACCGCCCTGCAAGCCGCCCCTGACATGGAATTCTGCCAAGCCCTGCAAGCCGCCAGCCACGACGCCCTGGGCACCGTGACGCTGGCCAGCGCGCGCAAGACTTGGCCCCTGCAACACGCACTGGCACGCCGCTGGAGCGGTGAATCGTCCGCTGGCGCCTGGGTGCTGGCTGGTGATGCCGCCCACAATGTGCACCCCCTGGCCGGCCAGGGCCTGAACCTGGGCCTGGGCGATGTGGCCGAGCTGGTGCGCGTGCTCGACACCCGACCCTACTGGCGCAGCGTGGCCGACCCAAAGCTGCTGCGCAGCTACGAGCGCGCCCGCAAGGCCGACTTCGCCCTGGTGGGCGGCACCGGCGACGCATTGCAGAAACTGTTTGCCCACCCCCACGCGGCAGCCCAACGCCTGCGCAACTGGGGCATGCAAGGCTTCAACGCCAGCGGCCTGCTCAAACACTGGGTGGCCCAGCGCGCCATGGGCAGTGCCAACACCTGAACACACCAACCACGAGACCCTGACCGTGAAATTCTCCGCCCCCCTCCTCACCCTGACGCTGGCACTCTGCACCCTGGGCAGCGGCCTGCACGCGCAGGAAGCCGCCATTCGCGCCAACCTGGGCAAGCGCATTCCGCAGCTCAAGGAGATTGACGAAGTCCGCAAGACGCCCATCGCGGGCATCTACGAAATCCGCGTCAACGGCGCCGAGATCTACTACACAGACGCCACCGGCGACCACCTCTTCCAGGGCAACCTGCTCTCCACCAAGGGCAAGGAGCTGCGCAACCTGACAGAAGAACGCATCAACAAGCTCACCGCCGTCAAGTTCGAGAGCCTGCCCTTCAAGGACGCCTTCACCATCGTGCGCGGCAACGGTTCGCGCAAGGTGGCCGTGTTTGAAGATCCCAACTGCGGCTACTGCAAGCGCTTCGAGCGCGACCTGCAAAAGGTGGACAACGTCACCGTCTACATGTTCCTCTACCCCATCCTGGGCGCGGACTCGACCGACAAGTCCAAGGCCATCTGGTGCGCGAAGGACAAGGGCACCGCCTGGCAGGACTGGATGCTGCGTGAGCAGATGGCCCCGGCCGCTGCGGCCATGTGCGACGTGAGCCCACTGGCGCGCAATGTGGAGTTCGGCAAGACCTACCGCATCAACGGCACGCCCACCCTGATCTTCCAAGACGGCAACCGCGTACCCGGCGCCATCGACGCCCAACAGATCGAGAAGCACCTGGCCGCCGCCAAGGGTTGAGCCGCTTCTCCGAACTCCTTTTTTCATAGCTGCTCGCGCACATTCCACGCGGGCTGGAGGCACTTTTGACATGAAAACCCGCGCCACCACCGCTCCGCAACCAGCCCCCGTGCATTACCAGGTGGAGCTGCTGGATGTGCAGGCCCACCTATTCCGCGTCACGCTGACCGTGCCCGCCCCCGCCGCGCAGCAGACACTGCGCCTGCCAGTCTGGATTCCGGGCAGCTACCTGGTGCGCGAATTTGCCAAGCACCTGCAAAAGCTGGACGCTCGCCAGGGCGGCAAGCGCGTGGCGGTGCATCAGCACGACAAGGCCACCTGGGAAGTGAGCTCCACGCCCGGCACGCCGCTGCAGGTGCAGTACGAGGTCTACGCCTTCGACGCCTCGGTGCGCACCGCCTGGCTGGACGCGCAGCGCGGCTTCTTCAACGGCACCAGCCTGTGCCTGCAGGTGCCCGAGCTGGCCAACATCCCGCACACGCTGACCATTGCGGCCGATGGCGCCCCCAAGGGCTGGCAGGTAGCCACCGGGCTGGAGGCCGTGAAATGCGACAAGGCCGGCTTTGGCCTCTACCGCGCCGACAACTACGACACGCTGGTGGACTGCCCGGTGGAGCTGGGCCCGTTCTGGAGCGGTAACTTTATGGCCTGCGGTATTCCGCACCGCTTTGTGGTGGCCGGCGCGCCGCCCAGCTTTGACGGTGCCCAGCTGCTGGCCGACACCCAGGCCATCTGCGAGGCCGAGCTGCGCTTCTGGCATGGCGATGCGGTGGGCAGCAATGTCAAAAAAGTGAGCGCCTCGCGCAGGAAGGACGGGGGCCAGAGCCCAATTCCTTTCAAAAACTACGTTTTCATGCTGGCCGCCGTGCACGACGGCTATGGCGGCCTGGAGCACAAGAACTCCACCGCCCTGATCTGCGCCCGCAAGGACCTGCCGCGCCTGCCCCGCACCACGCTGGCCCCCACCACGCACAAGCAGCCCGAGGGCTACACCACGCTGCTGGGCCTGATCAGCCACGAGTACTTCCACACCTGGAACGTCAAGCGCCTGCGTCCGGCCGAGCTGGCCCGTTATGACTACACGCAGGAGAACTACACGCAGTTGCTGTGGTTCTTCGAGGGCTTCACCAGCTACTACGACGACCTGCTGCTGCGCCGCGCCGCGCGCATCGACAACGCCACCTACCTCAAGCTGCTGACCAAGACCATCAACCAGGTGAACCAGACGCCGGGCCGTCTGGTGCAAAGCGTGGCGCAAAGCAGCTTTGACGCCTGGGTGAAGTACTACCGCCAGGACGAGAACACCGCCAACACCACGGTGAGCTACTACACCAAGGGCTCGCTGGTCGGCCTGTGCCTGGACCTGACGCTGCGCGCCGAGGGCAAGACCACACTGGACGCGGTGATGCGCGGCCTGTGGGCCCGCTGCGCTGGCGGCCCCATGGCCGAGACCGATCTGCTGGCCGTCCTGCAGGAACAAACCGGCCGCAGCTACGCCAAGGAAATCGCCCACTGGGTACACAGCACCAAGGACCTGCCCGCCAACGAGTTGCTGGAGAAGCACGGCGTGCAGGTACACCGCGAGCCCGACCAGGTGGCCCAGCAGCTGGGCCTGCGCGTGAAGGAAAGCGGCGGTCTGTTCATCCAGCAGGTGTTGCGCGGCGGCGTGGCCGAGAAGGCGGGGTTTGCCGCCGGGGACGAATGGATTGCGGTGCAGACCGAAGGCGAGCCCTGGCGTATGCAAACACTGGACGACCTGACGCTCTACACCGGCAAGGCCAAGAAAGTCAGCGCACTGGTGTCACGCGACAAACGCCTGATGACGCTCACCCTCACCATGCCCGCCCCCACCCAAGCCGTGCGATTAGCGGTGAACGATGCCACCGCAGTAGCCAAGTGGCTGGACGGCAGTCCTTAATCAAGCCAACAAACCACGCCTCGAACGTGGAAGCGGGCAGGGTTGGGTCCCGACTTTGCGGCCCCCAGGACGCATGAGGGGCCTGACCCTGCCCGCTTCCGCGTTAGCCACCACGTGGGCATGCGATACAGCGCGCCAGCCAACATTTCTTCCCACGTAGCGGAGGTCTGGATTTGCGAGGGGTCAGTTGCCTTTGAACTTTGGGGGGCGCTTTTCGCGGAAGGCTTTGACGCCTTCGACGTAATCGTCGGTACGTCCCATCGCGCTTTGGGCATCGCGCTCGGCGTCCAGCTGCTGATGCAGCGTGCGGCTGGCACCTTCTCGCAACAGCTGCCGTGTCGTCACCAGCGCCTGCGTGGGCATGGCGGCCAGGCGTTGCGCCATGTCCAGGGCGGCGGCCACGCAGTCATCGGCTACCTCCCAGATCAATCCCCACTCCTTCGCCTGCGCGGCCATCAGCTTGTCGCCCGTCATCGCCAGCGCCAGCGCGCGCGCCATACCCACCCGCTGCGGCAGGAACCAGGTGCTACCGGCATCGGGGATCAGCCCGATCTTGCTGAAGGCCTGAATGAAACTTGCATCCGGCGCTGCAATGGCAATGTCACACACCAGCGCGAACGACATGCCCGCACCAGCAGCCACCCCATTCACCGCCGCCACGATGGGCAGACGTGCGGCCTGCAGTCGGCGCGTGGTCGGATTAAAGGCCTGCTCGATGCTTACGCCCGGGTCTGGGCGTCCTTCAGGGTGCGCGTCGGGGCCCAGCTCTCCGGTGTTCAGATCGGCGCCAGCGCAGAAGCCCCGGCCCGCGCCCGTCAGCACCACGGCGCGGATGGCGGGATCCGCCTCGGCGCGGTCCAGCGCAGCCCACAGCGCATGGTGCATCTCGCGGGTGAATGCGTTGAGCGCAGCCGGGCGGTTGAGGGTGAGCAGGGCCACGGCGCCGTGCTCGGCGTACAGAACTAGGGGAGTGGTGTCAGTCATATGCAAACCCTCTTCGCTATAGTGCCAGGACGCAAAAAATCTGGAGACTTCATCATGACCTACGAATGCATTACCACCCGTATCGAAGGCGACAAGGTGGCCGTCATCACGCTCAACCGCCCCAAGGCGCTGAATGCGCTCAACGACCAGCTCATGGACGAGCTGGGTGCGGCACTCAAGGGCTATGACGCGGACCCGGCCATCGGCTGCATTGTGCTCACTGGCAGTGAAAAAGCCTTCGCTGCGGGCGCCGACATCACCGTCATGGCCAAGTTCAGCTTTGCCGATGCCTACAAGGGCGACTTCATCACCCGCAACTGGGAAACCATCCGCAGCGTCCGCAAACCAGTCATCGCCGCAGTGAGCGGCTTCGCCTTGGGCGGTGGCTGTGAGCTGGCCATGATGTGCGACTTCATCATCGCCGCGGACAACGCCAAGTTCGGCCAGCCCGAGATCAAGCTGGGCATCATCCCGGGCGCGGGCGGCACGCAGCGCCTGCCCCGCGCCGTGGGCAAGGCCAAGGCCATGGATCTGGCCCTGACCGGCCGCATGATGGATGCCACCGAGGCCGAGCGCGCCGGCCTGGTGAGTCGCGTGGTGGCATTGGACAAGCTGCAGGAAGAGGCCCTGGGCGCCGCGCTGCAGATCTGCGCCTTCTCGCAGGTGGCCACCATGGCCGCCAAGGAGGCAGTCAACCGCGCGTTCGAGGGCACGCTGGCCGACGGCATCGTCTTCGAGCGCCGCCTGTTCCACGCGCTGTTTGCCACCGCCGACCAGAAGGAAGGCATGGACGCTTTTGTGAACAAGCGCGCCGCCCACTTTACCCACCAGTAATTTCTGGTCTATAATCCCGGGCTCCGGTCGTATAGCTCAGTTGGTTAGAGCGCAGCATTCATAATGCTGATGTCGGTGGTTCAAGTCCACCTACGACCACCAAACCTGAAAAACCGCATGGCGCAAGCCCTGCGGTTTTTTATTTGGCAGTGCGGGTCCCGGTCCCGGCCGGTAAAATTCGTCCCTTCCCTCAGCCTCTGGATACACACCATGAACCGCTGCACCCACCTCCTCGGCACCCTGTGCCTGCTGGCCGCCCTGCCCCTGGGCAGCCTAGCACAGACGACTGCGACCACCCAGCAACTGACCGACAGCGCCGGCAATGTGGCCGGCGTGCGCAACTTCCCGCCCAAGGCCGTGCGCGGCACCTTGCAGGTGGTGGCGCCGCCCGAGGTCTTGCTGGACAGCAAGGTGGCCCGCCTCTCCCCCGGCGCACGCATCCGCGGCGCCAACGGCATGCTGGCCATGTCGGCTTCCCTGGTGGGACAGACCCTGCCCGTGGTGTATCTGCGTGAACCGCAGGGCATGCTGCACGAAGTCTGGGTGCTGACCGAGCTGGAAGCCAAGCTGCTGCCCCTGCCCACCGCCCAGTAATCGGCGCGCCGGCTTTCAAGCCATTTCGGGGCCCAGCCCCCCCCCACCAATACTGCGCAAGCAGCTCCCGAATTCATAGCATTGCAGGTCCCGCCATGTCCAAAAAAGTCTTTATCAAAACCTTCGGCTGCCAGATGAACGAGTACGACTCGGACAAGATGGCCGACCTGCTGGGTGCCGCCCAGGGCTACGAACCCACGGACGATGTGGAGCAGGCCGACCTCATCCTGTTCAACACCTGCTCGGTGCGCGAGAAGGCGCAGGAAAAGGTCTTCTCTGATCTGGGGCGCATCAAGCACCTCAAGGCCAAGGGCGTGCAGATCGGCGTAGGCGGCTGCGTAGCCAGCCAGGAGGGCGAGGAAATCATCAAACGCGCGCCCTATGTGGACGTGGTGTTCGGCCCGCAGACCTTGCACCGCCTGCCCGAGCTGCTCAACGCCCGCCGCGAAAAAGACAAGCCGCAGGTGGACATCAGCTTCCCCGAGATTGAGAAGTTCGACCACCTGCCGCCCGCCAAGGTGGACGGCGCCAGCGCCTTCGTGAGCATCATGGAAGGCTGCAACAAGTACTGCAGCTACTGCGTGGTGCCCTACACGCGCGGTACAGAGATCAACCGCCCCTTCGAGGACGTGCTGGTGGAGATTGCCGGCCTAGCCGACCAAGGCGTGAAAGAGGTGAACCTGCTGGGCCAGAACGTCAATGCCTGGCGCTCGCCACTGGGCGCAGACGGTGCGACGGCAGACTTTGCCACGCTGCTGGAATACGTGAGCGACATTCCCGGCATCGAACGCATCCGCTACACCACCAGCCACCCCAACGAGTTCACGCCCAGCCTGATTGCCGCCTACGAGAAACTGCCCAAGCTGGTCAGCCACTTGCACCTGCCCGTGCAGCACGGCAGCGACAAGATCCTCATGTCCATGAAGCGCGGCTACACCGCCATGGAATACAAGAGCACCATCCGCAAGCTGCGCGCCATCCGGCCCGACATGAGCATCAGCTCGGACTTCATCGTGGGCTTCCCGGGCGAGACCGATGAAGACTTCGCCAAGATGATGAAGCTGATCCACGACATCGGCTTTGACAACAGCTTCAGCTTCATCTTCAGCCCGCGCCCCGGCACGCCCGCGGCCAACCTGCACGACGACACGCCGCACGAGGTGAAGCTGGCCCGCCTGCAGGAGCTGCAGGCCGCCATCAACGCCAACATCACCCGCATCAGCGAGCAGCGCGTGGGCACGGTGCAGCGCATCCTGGTGGAAGGCATGAGCAAGCGGGACAACGGCGAACTCATGGGCCGTACCGAGTGCAACCGCGTGGTGAACTTTGCCGGCCACCCGCGCCTGGTGGGCCAATTGGTGGACGTGCGCATCACCGAAACACGCAGCTACACGCTGCGTGGCGAAGTGCTGACACTGGAAGCCCAGCCGGCCTGAATACATCTGGTTACCGGCTGGTTGCAAGTCCTTACAAAACTCTGCCACCGCCTAGTCCAAACGCACCACAGGGGTGCGGCGCTTGGCCCCTGTTTGTTGCTGATACTGCGTGCTCCATAAACAGGGAGCACGAGCATGTTCAAAACTTTTGTCACCAGCACCGCGCTGGCCCTTTCCTTCGTGGCAGCGCCCGCCATGGCCGGCGCTATCCACGATGCCGATCTGTACACCAGCAACACGCTGGCGCGCAATGACGATGGCTACACCGGCCTCGTCAATCTCGGCTTCAACATCAACTTTTTTGGCCAGAGCTTCAACCAGCTGTACGTCAACAACAACGGCAACGTGACGTTTGACAGTGCGTTGGGCACCTACACGCCTTTCAACCTGCAGAGCACGACCCGCTCCATCCTAGCGCCCTTCTTCGCTGATGTGGACACCCGCAACCTGAACAGCGGCGTGACCCAGTACGGCCAAGCCACCGTCAACGGCCGCCAGACCTTTGGTGTGAACTGGATCAATGTGGGCTACTACGCCTCGCAAGCCGACAAGACCAATAGCTTCCAGCTGATCGTGACCGACCGCTCCGACACGGGTGCCGGCAATTTTGACTTCCAGTTCAATTACGACAAGATCACCTGGGAAACTGGCAGCGCCAGCAACGGCACCAACGGTTTCGGCGGCTATTCGGCCCGCGCGGGCTGGTCCAACGGCACCACCAACTCCTTCGAACTGGCCGGTTCTGCCATCAATGGCTCGTTGCTCAACACCGGCGGCAATGCCCTGGTGTCCCACAGCCTGAACTCAGGCATCGACGGCCAGTACAACTTCAGCGTGCGCAATGGCACCGTGATCCCCGCGGTGCCCGAACCCGAGACCTACGCCATGCTGCTGGCCGGTCTGGGCCTGATGGGTGCGGTGGCACGCCGCCGCCAGAAAAAGCTGGCTGCCTGAGCAGCCTGCATTCTGCATCAGGGGCTCCTTCGGGAGCCCGTTTTGTTGGATAAAAAAGGCCCGCCCCGGAGCGATTCCGGGCGGGCCTTTTGGCTGGCGGGGGGGGCGCCGCTTACTTGGCGGCTTCTGCCTTCTTGGCAGCGACCTTCTTGGCGTGGTGCTTCTTCATGACCTTCTTCTCGGCCTTGGGGGCAGGTGCTTCTGCCTTGGCGGCAGCGGGGGCCACTGCGGGGGTAGCAGGCGCAGCCGGCGCTTGGGCGAAAGCGCCCACAGAGATCAGACCAGCGACCAGGGTTGCGAACATTTTTTTCATGGCTGTCACCTTTCAGTTGTGAGGTTTTGCGTCCAGTGCATCTGGATGCCCTTCCACAACGGCCGCCACAGTTTGCTGTTGACGGGTTTGTGTGAAGCCGGGGTAAAGACCAAGTAACTGTTTGATGGGCACTCACTTCCGCACCATCCGCTCAGGCCTAGGCCCGTAGAGATGCGGCACGCGCACAGATCGGGAGTGAATCAGTGTTCGGGCGCTTCGGCTGCGGCGCGACTCTCATGCGCCGTAAGCCAGGCTCCGGCGGCGCCACACACCGCAATCATCCCCATGCCCACCAGTGTCCATTGGTCAGGCACATGCGAAAAAATCAGCCAGCCACCCAGCATGGCAAAGGCAATCTGCGCATACATATAGGGCATGAGCACGGCCGCGGGCGCACGTTTGAAGGCCTGGATGAAGATGAAGTGGCCCAGGCTGCCCATAAAACCCATGAAGACCAATCCGGCCCAAACCCGCGGCGAGACAATCGGTACCCAGATGAAGGGCAGGGCGCAAAGGGCGACCACTGCGCCAGTCCAGCCGGTGTAGAACTGCATGGTCATCGGGTCTTCGGTTTTTGCCATGCGGCTGGTCAACAACTGGAAGCCTGCATTGGCCAGCACCACGCCGATGGGAAAGAGCAAGGCCCAGTTGAAATCGGCCCCCTCCGGGCGCACGATCACCAGCGTGCCAATGAAACCACCCGCCACCAGCAACAGGCGCAAACGCGATACCTTCTCGTGCAGCATGCGCGCTGCCAGCAAGGTCACCACCAGCGGGGTCAGCAGCACGATGGCGGTGAACTCGCCCACCGGCATGTGCTTGAGGCTCAGGAACGCCAGCACACTGGTCAGCAACAGGAGCGCGCCGCGCAGCAGGTGCAGGCGCAGGTGCTGGGTTTCCAGCAGCGCCATCCCCTGGCGCGGGAATTCAATGGCGGTGGTGGCAAGGGCCTGGAAGCCATAGCGGAAGAACATGGCGACCATAAGGGGTGCGCTCAGCGACACCCACTTGGTGGTGGTGTCCAGCGTGGCAAAACAGGCCATGGCAATGACCGCCAGGCCAATGCCACGCAGCACCTGGGCCGAAGACCGGTCGCTCAAAACGGCATCTTGGGCATGCCCTTCATGCCGCCCAAGCGTTTCATCATCTTCATCATGCCGCCGCCCTTCATCTTCTTCATCATCTCCTGCATCTGCTCGAATTCCTTGAGCATGCGGTTGACCTCCTGCACGTGCACACCGGCGCCGGCGGCGATGCGGCGCTTGCGGGTCGCCTTGATGAGTTCGGGTTTGCGGCGCTCCAGCGGCGTCATGCTGTGGATGATGCCTTCCTTGCGCTTGATGTCTTTTTCCGCCTTGTCCATGTCCACCTGACCGGCCTTGGCCGCCATGGCGGCGGGCAACTTGTCCATGAGGCTGGAGAGGCCACCCATCTGCTTCATCTGCTGGATCTGGGCCAGGAAGTCGTTGAGGTCAAAGCCTGCGCCGCTCTTGACCTTGTCGGCCAGCTTCTTGGCAGCCTCGATGTCCACGCCGGCGGTGACCTGCTCGACCAGCGCCACGATGTCGCCCATGCCCAGAATGCGGCCGGCGTGGCGTTCGGCGTCGAACACCTCGATGCCGTCGAGCTTTTCGCTGGTACCGGCAAACTTGATGGGCGCACCGGTGACCTGGCGCACCGAGAGCGCCGCACCACCACGCGAGTCACCATCCGTCTTGGTCAGGATGATGCCCGTCAGCGGCAGCGCCTCCTTGAAAGCCTTGGCGGTGTTGACCGCGTCCTGGCCCTGCATGGCGTCGACCACAAACAGGGTCTCCACCGGGTTCAGCGCGGCATGCAGGTTCTTGATTTCCAGCATCAGCGCTTCGTCGATGGCGAGCCGGCCGGCCGTGTCGACCAGCAGCACGTCAAAGAAATGCTTCTTCGCGTAGTCCAACGCAGCGCGGCCGATGTCCACCGGCTTCTGGTCGGGCGTGGAAGGGAACCATTCGGCGCCGGCCTGCGCCGTCACGGTCTTGAGCTGCTCGATGGCGGCGGGGCGGTAGACGTCGCCCGAGACGGTGAGCACCTTCTTCTTGCGTTTTTCGATCAGGTGCTTGGCCAGCTTGGCCGTGGTCGTGGTTTTACCGGCACCCTGCAGACCGGCCATGAGGATGACAGCCGGCGGCTGCGCCGCAAGATTGATGTCGCTCACGCCCTCGCCCATGGTGGCGGCGAGTTCCTTGTTGACGATGCTGACCAGCACCTGCCCCGGCTGCAGCGAGCCCATGACCTCCTGGCCCAGCGCCTTGTCCTTCACGCGCGCAATGAAATCGCGCACCACGGGCAGGGCCACATCGGCCTCCAGCAGCGCCATGCGCACTTCGCGCAGCATGTCGCTGACATTGCTTTCGGTGATGCGGCCTTGGCCGCGCAAGTCTTTGACGAGGCGGGAGAGTTTGTCGGTAAGGGCGGAAGCCATAAGACGTATTCCGGCAGGCGGAACCTGTAGTGAGGCCAGCCGGGGGCTGGCAGGGAGCAAAACGCTAAACTGTGGGCATGATTTTAGCGAGTGCGTCCCCTATCAGCCTGACCCTGTCGGTTTTGGCCGCAACAGCCTATGGTTGGGCCGCACTGCGCGCCAGCCGCCTGTCGGTGTCAGCAGCGCGCAACTGGGTCACACTGGCCTGGGTGCTACACGGTGCAGTGCTGGGTTGGAGCCTGTTTGGCGAGACGGCGCACTTCGGTTTTGCGCCGGCACTCTCAGTCACTGCTTGGCTTGTGGCGGCGGTCTATGCCGTCGAAAGCCAGGTCTTCCCGCAGTTGCAAACCCGCTGGGCCCTTGCCGCTCTGGGTGCTCTTGCCGTAGTGCTGGCCTTTGTATTCCCGGGTCACACCTTGTCCGCCACCGCATCGATCTGGCTGCCCCTGCACCTGCTGTTTGGCGTAGCCTGCTATGGCCTGTTTGGCACGGCCGTGGTCCATGCCTGGTTCATGACGCGTGCAGAAGCCCGGATCCGACAGGCCGCAGACCCCAACAGCGGCCTGCCCCTGCTGACGCTGGAACGCCTGACCTACCGCTTTGTCGCGGCCGGATTTGTGTTGCTGAGCGTCACACTGGTCATGGGCTATGGTTTTGGCGACGTGCTGTACGGCCCCGAACACGCCTGGCGCTGGGACCACAAGACGGTGTTCTCCGTGCTGTCCTGGATCACCTTTGCCATCCTGCTGATGGGGCGCTACCGTTTTGGCTGGCGCGGCAAACAGGCACGCACCATGCTGTACGCGGGGACCACCTTGTTGCTGCTGGCCTACGTGGGTTCCCGCTTTGTCATGGAAGTGATTCTGGGACGTACCGCGTGAAATACGTTCTGGTCGTTATCGTGGTGTTTCTCGTGGCCTGGCGCTGGCGCAGTGGACGCGACGCAAGCCTGGCGCACAAACAACAGCAAAAGGCACGCGCCGCTGCCACGCCCACCACCATGGTGGCCTGCCGCCACTGTGGCCTGCACTTGCCCCAGGGCGACGCCATGACCGGGCGCCAAGGCAGCTACTGCAGCGCGGCGCACCGCCAGGCCACCGAAGGCTGATGGCCCAGCCCCCCTCCCCCGAGCATTCGTGGTTTGGCCCGGCCGCGCTGGAGCCCATCCCGGACCCGCGCGAAGACACCCAGGAGTTCACCCGCCTCTGGCAAGCCTTCATGACGGCGCGGCTCACGCTGAGCCTGGTGCTGGTCGTGTTGCAAGCAGGCCTGTATGCGACCAACCTCGCGCAGAGCAGCACGCTAGTGGGCATTTGCGTGGCCTACTTCTTGGGCACCCTGGTGGCCCGCCTGTTTGTCCGCCCCCGTCATCTGGGCCAGGTCTTCAACCGCGCCTGGGGCCTGCTGATCGGGCTGGACATCGGCGTTTTCAGTGCCCTGCAATGGCTACAGGGCAGCAACCTCAACTACACGCCGCTGTTCGCGCTGCCCATCCTGCTGGCTTCGGTACTTGGCAGCCTGCGCTTGGCACTGGGAACGGCGGCAGGCGTCAGCATGCTGCTTCTGGGGGGCACTTACTGGATGCATCACGATGCGTCCGGGGAAGCGACCCAGGCCTATGTACAAGCCGCACTGGCCGGCGCGGGCTACTTTCTTATTGCCCTGCTAGCCAACCAGCTCGCCACGCGCTTGGCCAGCGAAGGGCGGCGCGCCCGTCTAAGCCAACTGGCGGCCTCGATACAGCGGCAAGTCAATGAGCTGGTCATTGAATCCCTGCCCGACGGCGTACTCATCGTCGACGCCCAAGGCTGGGTACGCGCAGCCAATCCGGCCGCACGCACACTGCTGGGCGAATCCGAAGATGCGTTGCGCTCGGCCATCTTTGACCTGAAGAGCAATCCGGCCTGGCAAGCCTTGCTTCAACTCACCCGAATGAGCATGGGCACAGGCCGGCCACAGCAGGCCCAGGTCAGCATCCACCACCCCGGCATCGGCCCGCGCCGCGTACTGGCGCGCACCAGCCTGGCCGCTCCTCAGGGTATTGCGCAGGACAGCCTCTGTGTGCTCTTCCTGCAAGACCAGCGTGAGCAGGAAGCACGCGTACGCACCGAGAAGCTCGCCAGCATGGGCCGATTGTCCACCGCCGTGGCGCACGAGATCCGCAACCCCCTGGCCGCCATCGCCCAGGCCAATGCACTGCTCGACGAAGACCTGGGCGACCCGCGCCACAAGAAGCTCACCGCCATGGTCTCGCAAAACGCCAAGCGGCTCGAAAAAATTGTGGACGACATCCTGAATGTCTCGCGCGTGCGCGGCAATGACCCCGCCCTATTGACGCACCAGATCCGCCTGCACGAACTGGTCCACCGCATTGCCAGCGACTGGGGGCAGCAATCCGGACAGCAGACCCAGCTCAGCACCCGGGTCAGCACGGACACGGCGCTGGTGCGATTTGATGCCGAGCATTTGCGCCAAGTGCTCGTCAATCTGCTCGACAATGCCCGCCGGTACGCGAGCAAGCACCCGGGTAGCATCCAGGTGCACAGTCAATCAGAAGGGCCTATCGCGCGCGTGACGGTTTGGAGTGACGGGGCCCCCATGGACGCCTCGGTGCAGCGTCATCTGTTCGAGCCTTTTTTCTCGTCGGAGAGCCGCTCCAGCGGCCTGGGCCTGTATATCTGCCGCGAACTGTGTGAGCGCCACGGCGCTACACTGGCCTACTTGCGCCATGCCCAAACCATGGGCGGCCGGTCTGTCGATGGCAATGCCTTTACGCTGACACTGCCGCTTCTCGACGGCACCACTCCGCACGACAATACGGATGCACCATGGCAAACCTCCCTGTATTGAACGACGCCCGCGTGCTGGTCATTGACGACGAGCCGGACCTGCGGACCCTGTATGAACTCACGCTGCTGCGCGAGGGTTACCGCGTGGAGACGGCCGGCAGCGTGCAGGAAGCGCGCGATCAGCTCGGCCAGCACCGCTTTGACGCCGTCATCACCGACATGCGCCTGCCCGATGGCTCTGGCACCGACATCCTGGCCCAATTGCGTGCCGAGCAGCGGCCCGAACGTTGCGTGGTTATCACCGCCTATGGCTCCGCAGAAAACGCCGTCGAATCACTCAAGGCTGGCGCCTTTGATTACCTGTCCAAACCGGTGGATCTCAAGCAGTTCCGCAGCGTCGTTGCCAGCGCACTGCAGGGCCAGGGTGGCGCGGCGCCGGCGCGCAGCCCCGCGCCCAAGGCCTCCACACCCAACCACGCACTGACCAAGCTCGCCGGCAACTCCAGCGTCATGACCCAGGTCAAGGAGCGCATCGTCAAGGTGGCGCGCAGCATGGCACCTGTGCTCATTCGCGGAGAGTCCGGCACAGGCAAGGAGCTGGTAGCGGGCGCCATCCACGGCAGCAGCCACCGGGCCCAGGGCCCCTGGGTACCGGTGAACTGCAGCGCCATTCCCGAGAGCCTGCTCGAAGCCGAGTTCTTTGGTGCGCGCAAGGGCGCATACACGGGTGCCACCCAGGACCGTGGCGGCTTCTTCCAGGCCGCCCATGGTGGCACCCTGTTCCTCGACGAGATTGGCGACCTGCCCCTGCCCATGCAGTCCAAGCTGCTGCGCGCCATCCAGGAGCGCAGCGTGCGCCCCCTGGGCGCGCTGCAGGAAGAAGCCGTGGATGTGCGCATCGTCAGCGCCACCCACAAGGACTTGGCCGCCGAGGTGCAGGCTGGGCGCTTCCGCCAGGATCTCTATTACCGCCTCAATGTCATCGACATCTATATACCGCCGCTGCGCGAGCGCAGCGAGGATTTGCCAGCACTATGCCAAGCCTTGCTGGTGCGTATTGCCGCCGAATCCGGCGTGCCCGCGCCACGGCTTTCCCCGGCAGCCATGGCACAGATCTGCACGCTGCCGCTGCCGGGTAATGTGCGTGAACTCGAAAATGTGCTGCACCGTGCAATGGCACTCTCCGAAGGACCCGAGCTGGAGCTCGACACGCATGCACTGAGCACAGAACCCGCACCTCTGCGCGAAGAACTGCCGTCGGCCCCAGCAGTCGTGCCGGCCGCCGAGGCAGCACCTTCCCACGACGCCCTGCCCAGTGATTTGCAGGTCTATCTGGACCGCATTGAACGCGACATCCTGGTACGCGCACTGGGCGAGACGCGCTTTAACCGCACCTCGGCGGCTCAGCGACTCGGTATCAGCCTGCGCCAGATCCGCTACCGCATGGCGCGTCTGCATATTGATGCACCACAGTCCTCCGACGAACCTCCCCATGGCAGTTGAAGCCGGCGCACCGATCTGGAATGCGGGCTGGTACCGCTTTGCCCATGCCTGCGCTTCACCCAACTTCGGATCGCGTCCGGCCAATGCGGACATCGATCTGGTGGTGCTGCATTCCATCAGTCTGCCACCTGGCGAATACGGCACATCGCATGTAGAGGAACTCTTCACCAACCGCCTGGACTGGGATGCTCACCCCTATTTCCAGTCCATACGCGGCATGGAGGTTTCAGCCCACTTTTTTATTCGCCGCAATGGTGACCTCTGGCAGTTTGTGAGCTGTGATGCACGCGCCTGGCATGCCGGGGTATCGACCTACCGGGGCCGCAGCAACTGCAACGATGACTCCATCGGCATCGAGCTCGAAGGCCTGGAAGGCGACAGCTTCACGCCCGCGCAGTACGAGGCACTGCACGCGCTGCTGCCCGCGCTGGCGGCGCACTACCCCGTACGCCATATTGCCGGGCATGAGCACATTGCGCCGGGCCGCAAGGCCGACCCCGGCACTGGCTTTCGTTGGGATCTGCTGCGCGAAGGACTGGGCCTGGCAGACTTGAGTTATCCCGAAAACACTTTGTTGCAACGCAGCTAAAAAAATTTTCAGGACTTACCCTGTACCGGGCACCCTCCTTGTGCGGGCAGGCCGTGAAGGCAAAACCCTGATTTCATGCGGCTTTCCAAAGCAAAGCCGTCCGCAGCAAGCACCAATGCTTCGCTGCCCCCCAGAAACCACCATTTCACGCGCACGCCGGCAGCGCGCTTTACACCCTTGCATCAGGGCCTGCACCCGTGCGGTGCGCCCGGCACCCTAATGTCAGCCTGTACACTACTGGTAGTGGCTTGTATCCACCGCAGACCCCAGATATAGTGTCTCCAGTTCATGCAGCGCATGGCTTCGGAGCACTGGCAAGCGGCCCCTTCGGAGCAAGACCCAGCCCCCAAAAAATACTGATCTAGACGAGGAAATCATGGAATCTGTTTCTATTGCAACGCCCACTCCTTCGGCCAGCCTGCTGGCAACACATGGAGGCAGCAGCCCCGAAGCGGGCTTGGTCAATAACACCCTGACCCACTACCAGATCATCCGCCGCAATGGCGCTGTGGTGCCTTTTGAGCCCAACAAGATTGCCGTAGCCATGATGAAGGCCTTCCTGGCCGTGCACGGCACCCAGGGCGCGGCCTCGGCCAGCGTGCGCGAAACCGTGGACGGTCTGACCCAACAGGTGATCCGCGCTCTGATGCGCTCGCGCCCGGGTGGTGGCACCTTCCATATTGAAGACGTACAAGACCAGGTCGAACTGGGCCTGATGCGTGGCGGTCACCACGAAATCGCCCGCGCCTATGTGCTTTACCGCGAACGCCGCACACAAGAGCGTGCCAAGCAGGTAGCCCAGGCCACGCCCGCGGTACCTGCCATCCATGTGCTCGAAAACGGCCAGCGCGTGGCACTGGACCTGGAACAACTGAAGTCGCGCATCGAAACTGCCTGCGCTGGCCTGGGTACCGACGTGAAGGCCGCCCCCATCGTGGCCGAAACCATGCGCAACCTCTATGACGGCGTTCCCATGGACGAGGTCTACAAGGCGTCCATCTTGGCCGCACGCACGCTCATCGAGAAAGACCCCGACTACACCTACGCCACCGCACGCCTGCTGTTCCACACCATCTCGCGCGAAGTGCTGGGGCGCGATGTGGCCCAGGCCGACATGCAGGAGGCCTATGCCGACTACTTCCCCGGTTTCATCAAGCGCGGCGTGGATGCTGAGCTGCTGGATGAAAAGCTGCTGCAGTTCGACCTGAAGCGACTGGGCGCTGCCCTCAAGGCCAGCCGCGACCAACAGTTCGACTACCTGGGCCTGCAAACCCTGTATGACCGCTATTTCCTGCACGAAGGCAAGACCCGCATCGAGTTGCCCCAAGCCTTCTTCATGCGCGTGGCCATGGGCCTGTCACTCAACGAAATCGACCGCGAAGCCCGCGCCATCGAGTTCTACGAAGTGCTGTCCTCCTTCGACTTCATGTCCAGCACGCCCACGCTGTTCAACAGCGGCACGCTGCGCTCGCAGCTCTCCAGCTGCTACCTGACCACGGTGCCCGACGACCTGGACGGCATTTACGAGTCCATCAAGGAAAACGCCCTGCTGTCCAAATTTGCCGGTGGCCTGGGCAATGACTGGACGCGTGTGCGCGCTCTGGGCTCTCATATCAAGGGCACCAATGGAGAATCGCAAGGTGTGGTGCCTTTTCTGAAGGTGGTGAACGACACGGCCGTGGCGGTGAACCAGGGCGGCAAGCGTAAGGGCGCCGTGTGCACCTACCTGGAAACCTGGCACTTGGACATCGAAGAATTCCTGGAACTGCGCAAGAACACCGGCGATGACCGCCGCCGCACCCACGACATGAACACGGCCAACTGGATCCCTGACCTGTTCATGCGCCGCGTCATGGAAAAGGGCACCTGGACCCTGTTCTCGCCTTCCAACGTGCCCGACCTGCACGACCTGTTCGGCGCTGACTTCGAGAAGGCCTATGTGGCCTACGAGGAAAAAGCCGCCCGCGGCGAGATCAAGCCCAGCCGCACCGTGCAGGCCAGCGACCTGTGGCGCAAGATGCTGACCATGCTGTTCGAAACCGGACACCCCTGGATCACGTTCAAGGACGCTTGCAATGTGCGCTCCCCCCAGCAGCACGCCGGCGTGGTGCACTCCTCCAACCTCTGCACGGAGATCACGCTCAACACCTCCGACACGGAAACTGCTGTCTGCAACCTGGGTTCGGTCAACCTGCTGCAACACGTTAAGGATGGCGCACTGGACCACGACAAGCTCAAGCGCACCATTTCCACGGCCATGCGCATGCTGGACAACGTGATCGACATCAACTACTACGCCGTCAAGAAGGCGCGTGACTCGAACCTGCGCCACCGCCCCGTGGGCCTGGGCGTCATGGCCTTCCAGGACAGCCTGTATGCGCTGCGCATCCCTTACGCCAGCGAAGCAGCCGTGGAGTTCGCCGACAAGTCCATGGAAGCCATCAGCTACTACGCCTACTGGGCCTCCACCGAACTGGCCCGTGAACGCGGCAAGTACTCGAGCTTCAAGGGCTCTCTGTGGGACCAAGGCATCCTGCCGCCCGACACACTGGACCTGCTGGCCAAGGCCCGCGGCGGCTACGTGGAAGTGGACCGCTCCGCCACGCTGGACTGGGACGCCCTGCGCAAGAAGATCGCGGCCGACGGCATGCGCAACTCCAACTGCGTAGCTATCGCCCCCACCGCCACCATCTCCAACATCATCGGTGTGGACGCCTCCATCGAACCTTGCTTCGGCAACCTCTCGGTGAAGTCCAACCTCTCGGGTGAGTTCACCGTCATCAACAGCTACTTGGTACGCGACCTCAAGGCACTGGGCCTGTGGGACGACGTGATGGTGATGGACCTCAAGCACTTCGACGGCTCGCTCAGTCCCATCGACCGCGTGCCGCAAGACATCAAGCAGCTCTACGCCACCGCCTTCGAAGTGGAAACACGCTGGCTGGTTGAAGCCGCTGCACGTCGCCAGAAGTGGATCGACCAGGCCCAATCACTCAACATCTACATGGCTGGCGCCTCCGGCAAGAAGCTGGACGACACCTACAAGCTGGCTTGGCTGCGTGGTCTCAAGACCACCTACTACCTGCGCACCATGTCGGCCACGCACGCCGAGAAGTCCACGGTGTCCGCAGGTCGCCTCAACGCTGTCTCTTCGGGCAACGATGCGCAAGGCTCCACCAAGATGTCGAGCGCGCTCGAGGCTGCCGCCGCTGCCGCACAAGCGCAGATGGAGCTGGCCAGCAACGCAGCCACCGACATCAAATTCTGTGGTGTGGACGATCCCACTTGCGAAGCATGCCAGTAAATCGGGAGTGCATCGCGGCACATGCTGCGATGCTATAGAGCAACACAAATTGGCAGCGAAATGCATGACATCTTTTCATTTCATTTCGCTGCTCTCATAATCCGCTGATTGGAAATACCTATGTTGTCCTGGGACGAAGAAGTCAAGCCCACACCGTCGTCAAATTTTGCGCGCGACCCGTCTGAACAACTGTCGGTCGCGCAGGCAGCAGTCACCCCTGTTTCCCCCGCTTCGTCTCCTGTGCAGAACGCCGCAGCGCCTGCTGCACAAGCCGCCGCACCGCGCCGCGTGCGCGCCGACGACAAGCGCATCATCAACGGCCAGACCGACGTCAACCAGCTCGTCCCCTTCAAATACAAGTGGGCTTGGGAAAAGTACCTGGCCACTTGCGCCAACCACTGGATGCCACAAGAGGTCAACATGACGCGCGACATCGCGCTCTGGAAAGACCCCAACGGCCTGACCGAAGACGAGCGCCGCATCGTCAAACGTAACCTCGGCTTCTTTGTCACCGCCGACTCGCTGGCCGCCAACAACATCGTGCTGGGCACCTACCGCCACATCACGGCACCCGAGTGCCGCCAGTTCCTGCTGCGCCAGGCCTTTGAAGAAGCCATTCACACGCACGCCTACCAGTACATCGTCGAATCGCTGGGCCTGGACGAAGGCGAAATCTTCAACGCCTACAACGAAGTCTCCTCCATCCGCGACAAGGACCAGTTCCTGATCCCCTTCATCGAAGCGATCATGGACCCCGACTTCCACACCGGCACGCCCGAGACCGACCAGACGTTGCTTAAGAGTCTCATCGTGTTCGCCTGCCTCATGGAAGGCCTGTTCTTCTATGTGGGCTTCACGCAGATCCTGGCACTGGGCCGCCAGAACAAGATGACCGGCGCTGCCGAGCAGTACCAGTACATTCTGCGTGACGAGTCCATGCACTGCAATTTCGGCATCGACCTCATCAACCAGCTCAAACTCGAGAATCCGCACTTGTGGACAGCCGAGTTCAAGGCCGAGATCCGTGGCCTGTTCGAAAAGGCTGTGGAACTGGAATACCGTTACGCCGAAGACACCATGCCACGCGGCGTGCTCGGCATGAACGCCTCCATGTTCAAGGGCTATCTGCGCTACATCGCCAACCGCCGAGCCACCCAGATCGGACTGGAGGCGCTGTTCCCCAACGAAGAAAACCCTTTCCCCTGGATGAGCGAGATGATCGACCTGAAGAAGGAACGCAACTTCTTCGAGACGCGCGTGATCGAGTACCAGTCGGGCGGCGCCCTCTCGTGGGACTAAACCTTTCTTTTATGTTTCTCAGAATTTCACACCACTACCTCCGCAACCCGCTTGCGGCGGAGATGGTGTGTTCCCCCGTTCATGCCGCTGGGATCCAACCCAGCGGCATGAATCACTCCCTGCTCCCAATCGGCAGGCAGTGCTCTTTGTAAATTGATCAAGGAGAAAATCATGGCAACTGCAAAAAAACCGGCCGCTAAGAAGGCCGCTCCCGCTAAGAAAGCCGCACCCGCGAAGAAAGTAGCCGCCAAGAAGGCAGCTCCTGCCAAGAAGGCTGCTCCCGCTAAAAAGGTAGCAGCAAAGAAGGCAGCTCCCGCCAAGAAGGCCGCTCCCGCTAAAAAGGTAGCAGCAAAGAAGGCAGCTCCCGCCAAGAAGGCTGCGGCCAAAAAGGCCCCTGCGAAGAAGGCAGCTCCCGCCAAGAAGGCTGCGGCCAAAAAGGCCCCTGCGAAGAAGGCCGCTGTTGCAAAGAAGCCTGCAGCGAAAAAGCCCGTAGCGAAGAAGGCAGCGAAAAAGCCCGCTGCCAAGAAAGCAGCGAAAGCACCCGCTGCCGCCAAGGCTGCCCCTGCTGCCCCTGCGGCACAAACCACGCTGAATCCGCAAGCGGCTTGGCCGTTTCCGACCTCCAGCAAACCCTAAGCCCGCGTTTACGCGCTAGGCTGACAAGCCCGGACCCGCAAGGGTCTCGGGCTTTTTTCATGGTGGGTGAAGATTCAGGGGTAGAAGGCCAGCAGGCGGTAGCCCGAGATGCGCTCGGTACCGCTGCCCGATTTGACGCTGATGGGGATGGCCGTGGTCAGCTCGGCGCCCGCACCCAGCAGATCCTTGCCCGGTGCCAGTTCCGACGCAAGAAGCACGCGGCGCACCACAGGCTGGTCCTGCATATCAGTCAGTGTGAGCTCCAGCGCGGGCATGGCGAGACCGATGGCAGCCGTGCTCTTGAGCGTGAAGTTGAGGCGGTAGACATCGGCGCGCACCTTGGTGAACGACGAGCTGTCGATGACCACCGATTCAATCTGGCGCACCGGCTGTACCTTGCAGTCCAGGTACTCGCACAGCATGGCCAGAGCCTCTTGGCTCGCTGGCTCGGTGGCAGCAATGCGGTCGCGCTCATGCACCAGCACCTGCAGCAGCAGACCACCCAGCAACACCAACGCCACCAGCGAAAGCAGCACCCGCACACTGGTGCGCTGCCACACACTGGGTCCGCGCGCTTGGCGCATAAAGGAGAGTTTGGGCGCATCGACGGGGTCCACCGTCTTGACCTGGGCCTGTGCATAGCGTGGCTCGGGCGCGGGCACATCCTCTTCATCCGCGAGCGCCGGCTCGGGCGCATCACGCCCATGGCCGGGGCGCAGGTCCAACAGCGCGTCCAACTCCTTCTGGGCGTCGGCGATATTCAGCGCATCTGGCGCAGAGCGTTCGCGCACAGGCGGAGCATCGAGCACCTCGATGTTCTCGACCTGGGTCACTTCTTCCTCGGGCAGCAGTGGCTCTGGCTCTTGCGACTCAGCGGCAAAGCGCAGCGAGGTTTTCCAGTCCTCGTCGGCCTGGGACGCCTGCTCACTCTCCTGGGGGGCTACCGGCTCAGGAATCTGCTCGGGATCGGAATAGAGATTGGCGTTGGCGTCGAAGACTTCGTCGCACTGCCCGCAGCGTACCCAACCATCGGAAATGCGCAGCTGGTCCGGGACCACCTTGAACAGTGTGGCGCAGGCTGGGCATTGGGTGATCAGGCTCATCGTGTCACATTGTAGGGCCCAGCCCCGAGGTTCAGAGGCGAGCCGTCATCAGAATCCAGCCGTCTTCCTCATCGGCTACTGCGAGGCTGCAATAGGGTGCATAAGCAGCCTGCAGTTCCTCGGCTTGGCGCGCCAGAATGCCAGCCAGCACCAGATGCCCACCCGCTTTCACATGGGCACACAGCAGGGGTGCAAGCACTTTCAGTGGTGTGGCCAGAATATTGGCCAACACCAGCGCGTACAGGCCTTCCGCCTTGTCGGGCAGTCCGGCCAGCAGCTGCACACCATTGGCATCAGCATTGAGCACCGTCGATTGCACCGCAGCCTCATCAATATCCACCGCCACCACGTGCTGGGCACCAAACTTGGCCGCGCCGATGGCCAGAATGCCAGAGCCGCAGCCATAGTCCAAGACCTCGGGCTGCGCCGGGTTGCGTGCGACCCAGCGCAGACACATGCGGGTGGTCGGGTGCGTACCGGTGCCGAAGGCCAAGCCTGGGTCCAGGCGAATGACCTGTTTGGCTTGGGCAGGCGGCTCGTGCCAGGTCGGCACGATCCAGAACTCAGGCGTGATCTCCACGGGCGCGAACTGCGACTGCGTCAAACGCACCCAATCCTGCTCCTGCACCGCAGCCATGCCCAGCACCTGGCACCCTTCAAAGAAATCCTGCGCCTGCAACAACTGCGCCGCCTCAGCCGCCAGCGCCTGGTCAGCAAACAGCGCGATCACGCGCGAGCGCTGCCAGCCATCCTTGGGCGGGGGCATGCCGGGTTCGCCAAACAGGGCTTGCTCGGCATCGGTCTGGGCGTCCGCGTCTTCCACGCTGACGCTGAGCGCGTCCAGCGCATCGAGCGCATCGCTCAGCGTTTCGACCCGGTCTTCGGGGCACATCAGGCGCAGTTCAAACATCGCAGGCCTTAGCGCTTGTGCTGTTCCAGCCAGTGTTCTAGGTAGTGGATATTGGTTCCACCATCCATGAACTTGGCGTCCACCATCAGCTCGCGGTGCAGCGGAATATTAGTGTTGATGCCTTCCACCACTGTCTCGGCCAGCGCCGTACGCATGCGGGCCATGGCCTGCTCGCGCGTGTCGCCGTGCACGATGATCTTGCCGACCATGGAGTCGTAATTGGGCGGCACAAAGTAGTTGGTATAGACATGCGAGTCCACACGCACACCGGGGCCGCCGGGCGCATGCCACATGGTCACGCGGCCGGGCGAGGGGATGAACTTGTAGGGATCTTCGGCGTTCACACGGCACTCGATCGCGTGGCCACGCACCTCGATCTGGCGTTGGGTGAAGGGCAGCTTTTCTCCGGCCGCCACCATGATCTGGGTTTTGACGATGTCAATGCCGGTGACCATTTCGGTCACGGGATGCTCGACCTGCACACGGGTGTTCATCTCAATGAAGTAGAACTCGCCGTCTTCATACAAGAACTCGAAAGTGCCGGCGCCACGGTAACCGATCTTTTTGCAGGCATTCACGCAGCGCTCACCAATGCGTTCGATGAGCTTGCGGTTGATGCCCGGCGCGGGAGACTCTTCCAGCACCTTCTGGTGGCGGCGTTGCATGGAGCAGTCGCGCTCGCCCAGGTAGACAGCGTTCTTGTGCTTGTCGGCCAAGATCTGGATTTCGATATGGCGTGGGTTCTGGAGAAATTTCTCCATGTAAACCTCAGGATTACCAAAGGCCGCGCCCGCTTCGGCCTTGGTCATGGTGACTGCATTCACCAGCGCCGCCTCGGTATGCACAACACGCATACCCCGACCGCCGCCGCCACCGGCTGCCTTAATGATGACGGGATAGCCAACGGTTTTGGCAATGCGACGAATCTGTACGGGGTCGTCCGGCAATGCGCCTTCCGAGCCAGGCACGCAAGGCACGCCAGCCTTGATCATGGCCTGCTTGGCCGACACCTTGTCACCCATGATGCGGATGGATTCGGGTGTGGGGCCGATGAACTGGAAACCGCTCTTCTCGACGCGCTCGGCAAAGTCCGCGTTTTCGCTCAGAAAGCCGTAGCCGGGGTGGATGGCCTCGGCATCGGTCACCTCGGCAGCCGAAATGATGGCCGGCATATTGAGGTAACTCTGCGCCGAAGGTGCGGGGCCGATGCACACGGCCTCTTCAGCCAGCTTGACGTACTTGGCTTCGCGGTCCGCCTCGGAATAGACCATGACGGCCTTGATGCCCAGCTCACGACAGGCGCGCTGGATCCGCAAGGCAATCTCGCCACGGTTGGCGACCAGGATTTTCTTGAACATGGGTGGAGGTGCTTATTCGATGGTGAACAGGGGTTGGCCGTATTCCACAGCCTGTCCGTTCTCGCAGAGGATCTGGGTCACTGTGCCCGACTTGTCGGCTTCGATCTCGTTGAGGATCTTCATGGCCTCAATGATGCAGATTGTGTCGCCCTGCTTGATAGTGCTTCCCACTTCGACGAAGGCCTTGGCACCCGGAGCGGAAGAACGGTAGAACGTGCCCACCATGGGGGACTTCACCGCGTGGCCAGCCGCCGGAGCGGCAGCGGCGGGAGCAGCAGCCGGGGCTGCGACTGCAGCGGCAGGAGCGGCTGCAGGTGCTGCGGGTGCACCGGCAGGCGGCGCTGCATACACGGGCTGTGCATAGCCCTGAACCACGGCACCACCACCCTTGACGATGCGGACTTTGCCTTCAGCCTCGGTAATTTCAAGCTCCGAGACATTGGAATCCGAGACCAGATCAATCAGGGTTTTGAGTTTGCGTAAATCCATGGAGTCTCCAACAACCAAAAATGTGCGAAGCGGCGAATTTACCGCAAAAACACAATATCAGTCGATAATTTTGCCGATCACTATGCAAATGAGGCCATATTTGGCGAATTGCACAAGGCAGAAATGGGGCGAAATACCTCGGTACCGAGGGGCCCCGGCTAGGGTGGAGCCTCTATTTTAACCCAAGCCAGGCGTCGAGGTCCGCAGGCAGCACCCGGCCCATGCGGCGCTGCTGCACCACCCCATCGCTGGACAGGACCACCGTGAAGGGCAAGCCCCCGCTCAGGTTGCCCAGGCTGCGCCCCAGATCGGCCCCGGCCAGACCCGCCAGCGCGATGGGAAAGTCCAGCGGCGTGCGCTGCAGGAAGGCATTCACCGGCGCCTTCTTGTCCACGGCCAATCCCAGCACTTGCCAGCCTTTGGTCTGGTTTTCGCGGAAGAAGCGATTGATCAGCGGCAACTCCTCCACACAGGGCGGGCACCAGGTGGCCCAGAAGTTGACCACCAACGGACGCCCCTGAAAGCTCCGCATGCTCACGGTCTGCCCGGCGGGCGACTCCCAATGCTGGGCCCAGAAACCGGGCACCGGCTCGGCCACGGCAGGGGCATCGCCCGCACCCCGCCAGACAGCCACACCCACGCCAGCAAGTACTGCGCCCCCGGCCAGACCCCGCAAGGCCCAGCGGCGGGAACGTGATGGGCCGTCAGACACAAAGGGCACTTCGGGCTGATCAGACATGGGTAGCCTCCTGTAACAAGCGCGCCAAAGCGACGGCATCTCCACGCGGGCGACGGCCGCGGGCGTCGGGCTGCAGCGCGCCGCGCAGGTCGTCCAGGTCGTACACCAGCAAATGCACCCCCACCTGCTCGCCCAACGGACGGCACAGGGCGTGCACGCTCAGGGCATCCACCATCTCGCCATGCAGGCCCGGCACGGCACGGGCCTCAAAGCGCACGCCCCTGTCGATCAGTGCAATCTCCGCCGATTTGGGATCATCGCAAAACAACTGCAGATAAATGTCGGAACGGCGCGTCGCCGTGCCATGCCAAACGGCACCGCCTACATGGGGGCGGAAAGGCTCCAGGCGCTGCATCCACTCCAGAGCCAGCTCGCGCAGGGCCTGCAACTCGGCCGGCTGAGTGTCGGCGCAAAAGATGGCGATGTACTCTTCCACCGCGCGCTCCAGCTGCTCGTTGTCGGGCAGGGCCGCGCGTGCCGGCAGGCCCAGCTGCTTGGCAGCGCGGCGCTTGGCCGGGCCGTACTCCAGCCCTTCTTCCACCACCAGGCGGGCCGCAGTGACGGCTATTTCTTCTTTCACATCGTCCATGCCGCGATTGTGCCCTGCCCTCCACAACCCTGCCACGCTGCGGAAATGCTTCGTTTTTGATAGCTGCTCGCGCACATTCCACGGGGGCCAGAGGCAGATATCTCCAGGAATTTGCCGGCACTGGCGGCGCATAGAATAAGCCCATGCACATTCATATTCTCGGCATCTGCGGCACCTTCATGGGTGGCCTGGCAGCCCTGGCCCGCGAAGCCGGCCACCGCGTCACTGGCTGCGACAGCGGCGTCTACCCCCCCATGAGCGACCAGCTGCGCGCCCTGGGCATCGAACTGATTGAAGGTTTTGGCGCCGACCAGATGGCCCTGCAACCCGATATGTATGTCGTCGGCAACGTGGTGAGCCGCGCCCGCCTGGCCGACGGCACGCCCAAATTCCCGCTCATGGAAGCCATCCTGGACGCCGGCGTGCCCTACACCAGCGGACCGCAATGGCTGGCCGAGCATGTGCTGCAGGGCCGCCATGTGCTGGCCGTGGCCGGCACCCATGGCAAGACCACCACGACCTCCATGCTGAGCTGGGTGCTGGAGAGCGCCGGCCTGCAGCCCGGCTTTCTGGTCGGCGGTGTGCCCATGAACTTTGGCGTGTCCGCAAAACTTGGCGGCGGAAAATACTTTGTCATTGAAGCCGATGAGTACGACACCGCCTTTTTCGACAAGCGTAGCAAGTTCGTGCACTACCGGCCGCGCACGGCGGTATTGAACAACCTGGAATTCGACCACGCCGACATCTTTCCTGATCTCGCTGCCATCGAACGCCAATTCCACCACCTGGTGCGCACCGTGCCCGGCACAGGCCGCGTGGTGAGCAACGGCCTGGAGGAAAGCCTGGCCCGCGTGCTGCACCAGGGGTGCTGGAGCGAAGTACGCAGTTTTGGCGCCGCCGTGAGCGACTTCAGCGCCGAAGGCGAGCCGCACGACTTTGCCGTGCTCCACCAGGGACAGACCGTGGCGCGCGTGCAATGGAGCTTGGGTGGCGTGCACAACCAGCTCAACGCGCTGGCTGCCATTGCCGCCGCCGAGCATGTGGGCGTCAGCCCCGCCGTGGCTGCGCAGGCCCTGGGCAGTTTTGAGAACGTAAAACGTCGCATGGAAGTACGCGGACAGGTCACGTTGGCCGCAGGCGGCACCCCAGTCACGGTGTATGACGACTTTGCCCACCACCCCACGGCCATCCGCACCACCGTCAACGGCCTGCGCCGCCAAGTGGGTAACGCACGCATCCTGGCCGTCTTCGAGCCCCGCTCCAACACCATGAAGCTGGGCGCCATGAAAGCCCAGCTGCCCTGGAGCCTGGAAGAAGCCGACCTGGCCTTCTGCCACAGCGGCGGCCTGGGCTGGGACGCGGCAGAAGCGCTGGCGCCCATGGGCGCGCGGGCCGTGGTGTCGGACCACATCGCCACGCTGGCCCGGCAGGTGGTGGCGCAGGCACAACCCGGCGACCATATCCTCTGCATGAGCAACGGCGGCTTTGGCGGCATCCACGCCCAGCTGCTGGAGTTGCTACAAAAACAGTAGCTGCTCGCGCAAGTGGAACGGGGGCCAGGCCCCTGTTTTGCTGAAAATTTTGCGGGAATACCCTGAGCGCGGACCGTGGAAAAACACCAAAAAAGCACGACCGTGCCCGCTAAGATGCACTGACAAGACAGCCGCTTTTCCCGCACACATGTCCCCAGCCAAGCCCAAGAAGAGCAGCACCAGCCAGATCAAGACCTCCCAGTTCACGCCCCATGGCGTGGTGGATATCTGGATGGAGGGTCGGCTCATGCACTACGAAGCCACCGGCCCGTTCAACACCGAGCTGGTGGACTGCCTGGCGATCGCCCAGCGCGACTACCTGCTGGCCAGCCGGCCGCAAGGCCAGTGGGTGAGCGTATGCGCCGTGGTGGGCAATGCCATGAGCAGCCCAGAGGGCATTGCGCGCTATGCCGAGATCATGGCGGCGCCCAAGCCCGACAACATGATCCCGGTAGCGACCGCCTTCGTGATCGCGCCGGACGTGGAAGGCGGCGGCATCATGGCGCCGCAATTCCGCAAGATCTACGCCGACATCGGCCGGCCCTTCCAGATCTTCGAGACCATGGCAGCAGCCCAGATCTGGGCCGATGCCATGCTGCAGCAGGCGCAGGTGCCTGCCACTCCGGCTGCCTGATCAGCTCGCGCGGCGCGCCTTGACGGCGGCCGACAGCACTTCCAGCGACTCCAGCGAATCGTCCCAGCCCAGGCAGGCGTCGGTGATGCTCTTGCCGTATTCCAGCTTGGAGGCGTCGTCCTTGCCGGGGGTGAACTTCTGGGCGCCGGCCTGCAGGTGGCTTTCCACCATGACACCGAAGACGCTGCGCGAGCCGCCGCTGATCTGGCCCGCAATGTCCTTGGCCACTTCAAGCTGCTTCTCGTGCTGCTTGCTGCTGTTGGCGTGGCTGCAATCCACCATCAGGGTCTGGGGCAGCTTGGCCTTGGCCAGGTCGGCGCAGGCGGCGGCCACATTGGCGGCGTCATAGTTAGGCGTCTTGCCGCCGCGCAGGATGACGTGGCAGTCCGGGTTGCCATTGGTCTGCACGATCGCCACCTGGCCATTCTTGTGCACCGACAGGAAGTGGTGGCCGCCGGCCGCGGCCTGGATGGCGTCGGTGGCGATCTTGATGTTGCCGTCAGTCCCATTCTTGAAACCGATGGGCGCCGAGATGCCAGAGGCCAGCTCGCGGTGGACCTGGCTTTCGGTGGTGCGGGCACCGATGGCGCCCCAGGAGATCAGATCGCCCAGGTACTGGGGCGAGATCACGTCCAGGAATTCGCTGGCCGCAGGCAGGCCCAGGCGGTTGATCTCGATCAGCAGCTGGCGCGCTATGCGCAGGCCTTCGTCGATGCGGAAGCTCTCGTCCAGGTAGGGGTCATTGATCAGGCCCTTCCAGCCCACGGTGGTGCGGGGCTTCTCGAAGTACACGCGCATCACGATCTCCAGCGTGTCCTTGTACTGCTCGCGCACGGTCTTGAGGCGGCGTGCGTAGTCCAGCGCGGCGGCGGGGTCGTGGATGGAGCAGGGCCCGATGATGACCAGCAGGCGGTCGTCCGTGCCGGCCATGATGTTGTGGATGGTGCTGCGGGTGTCGGAGATCAGGCTCTCCACGGCGCTGCCGCGGATGGGGAAGAAGCGGATGAGGTGCTCTGGAGGGGGCAACACGGTGATGTCCTTGATGCGTTCGTCGTCGGTCTTGCTGGTGCGGTCGGCGGGTTGCGACTGTCCGTACCAGGCGTCGCTTGCAGAGGCTTTTGCGTTCATGTCAGGTCTCCAGAGTCCAGGTTGCAGATGAAAAAGGCATAAAAAAACCGCCGGGGGTGCCGGCGGTTTTTTGGGAAGATTCAGGACGTTTCTTTTGGGTACGTTCAGATCTCTCGACCGCCGGATGCGCGTGAGAACCAAAAGTAGCTAAAAAAGAAACGTGCGGAATGCATGGGGCTCAATGTAGCACAGCTTGCTGACAGCCCGCTCAGGCGGTGCCGCCCACGGTCAGCCCGTCGATGCGCAGGGTGGGCTGGCCCACGCCCACGGGCACACTCTGGCCTTCCTTGCCACAGGTGCCCACGCCGCTGTCGAGCTTCATGTCATTGCCGATAAGGGAGACGCGCTTGAGGCACTCGGGCCCGCTGCCCACCAGCGTGGCGCCCTTGACGGGGTACTGGATCTTGCCGTTCTCCACCCAGTAGGCTTCCGACGCCGAGAACACGAACTTGCCGCTGGTAATGTCGACCTGGCCGCCACCGAAGTTGACCGCGTAGAGGCCTTTCTTGATGCTCTTGACGATTTCTTCGGGCTCCTTGTCGCCACCCAGCATGTAGGTGTTGGTCATGCGCGGCATGGGCACATGGGCGTAGCTCTCGCGCCGGCCGTTGCCGGTGGGCTTCACGCCCATGAGGCGGGCGTTCATGTTGTCCTGGATATAGCCCTTGAGAATGCCGTCCTCGATGAGCACCGTCTTTTGCGTGGTGTTGCCCTCGTCGTCCACATTGAGCGAGCCGCGACGGTCGGCAATGGTGCCGTCGTCCAGCACGGTCACGCCCTTGGCCGCCACGCGCTGGCCGATGCGGCCGCTGAAGGCGCTGCTGCCCTTGCGGTTGAAGTCGCCTTCCAGCCCGTGACCAATGGCCTCGTGCAACAGGATGCCGGGCCAGCCGGAGCCCAGCACCACGGTCATCTCACCCGCCGGGGCGGGGCGCGCCTCCAGGTTGGTCAGGGCGGCGTGCACAGCCTGGTTCACATACTCTTCAATCTGCGCGTCGCTGAAATAGGCCAGGCCGAACCGGCCACCACCGCCGCCGGAACCGACTTCGCGCCGGCCCTTTTGCTCGGCAATCACCGTCACCGACAGACGCACCAGCGGACGCACATCAGCGGCCAGCGTGCCGTCGGCACGCGCCACCAGCACCACGTCGTATTCGGCCGCCAGACCCGCCATCACCTGAATGATGCGCGGGTCCTTGGCGCGGGCCAGTTTCTCCACCTTGCCCAGCAGCTCCACCTTGGTGCTGCTGTCCAGCGTGGCGATGGGGTCCAGACCGGGGTAGAGGCTGCGGCTGCTTGCTACTTTTTTGGGAGCTACCCGCGCACGTCCTGTGCGGGCTGCAGCCGAAATGGAGCGTACGGTGCGGGCCGCATCGAGCAGGCTGGCTTCGGAAATGTCGTCAGAGTAGGCGAAGGCCGTCTTCTCGCCGCTGACGGCACGCACGCCCACGCCCTGGTCGATGCTGAAGGAGCCGGTCTTGACGATGCCCTCCTCCAGGCTCCAGCCTTCGGAGCGGGTGTACTGGAAGTAGAGGTCCGCCTCGTCCACCTGGTGTGCCTGGATTTCCTGCAGGGCTTTGGACAGATGGCTTTCGTCCAGCCCGAAGGGGGTGAGCAGCAGGGATTTGGCCGTGGCCAAGCGTTCGATGGTGGGTTCGCGGGAGATCATGCGGCCCATTTTAGGCGCGCCGGAAAAACCCCGAAGCCCCCGCGCACTCCCAGCCGGACCTCAGGACTGCACCAGCCGCTTGGAATTCGCAATCGACATGAGGATGCCCAGCGCCAGCCCCAGCGTCACCATGGCGGTGCCGCCGTAGCTGATGAAAGGCAGCGGCACGCCCACCACGGGCAGGATGCCGCTCACCATGCCCATGTTCACAAAGGCGTAGGTGAAGAAGATCATGGTGGCCGCCCCGGCCAGCAGGCGCGAGAACAGCGTGGGCGCCTCCAGCGCAATCGTCAGACCGCGCAGGATGAGGAAACCAAAGGCCACCAACAGAAAGATGTTGCCCATGAGGCCAAATTCTTCTGAATAGGCGGCGAAGATGAAGTCGGTGGTGCGCTCGGGGATGAACTCCAGGTGGGTCTGCGTGCCCTTCATGAAGCCCATGCCGGTCACGCCGCCCGAGCCGATGGCGATCATGCCCTGGATGATGTGGAAGCCCTTGCCCAGCGGGTCGCGTGTGGGGTCTAGCAGGGTGCAAATGCGCTGCTGCTGGTAGTCGTGCAGCACCGGCCAGCGCACGCCGTCGGCACAGAGCTGGGGCTCGAAGAAGACGATGAGCACGATGCCGATCAGGCCAATGGCCACAGGCGGAATCACCAGCTTCCAGCTCATGCCCGCAAAGAAGATGACCGCCAGGCCCGCCGCCAGCACCAGCAACGAGGTGCCCAGGTCCGGCTGGCGCATGATCAGCCCCACGGGCACAAGCAGAAGCGCACCCGCCACTACAAAGTCCAGCGGACGCAGCTGGCCCTCGCGCTTCTGGAACCACCAGGCCAGCATCAGCGGCATGGCGATCTTGAGAATCTCGCTGGGCTGGATGGTCACGCCCACATTGAGCCAGCGCCGCGCGCCTTTTTTGGTGATGCCGAAGATGGCCACCGCCACCAGCAGGGCCACACCCACGGTATAGAGCGGCACGGCCACTGCCATCAGGCGCTGCGGCGGGATCTGCGCCACCACAAACATGATGGTGGCGGCGATCAGCATGTTGCGGCCATGGTCCTCGAAGCGGGTGCCGTGGTCGTAACCCGAGGAATACATGGTGAGCATGCCCGCGCAGGCCAGCATGAAGACCGCAAACGCCAGTGGCCCGTCAAACCCCGCCAGCCAGGGCGCAATGCGCTGGCGCAGGGGGACTTTTCCGAATTGGTAAGACATAAGGGGGCAATTATCCCGCCAACTATCATGGCCCCATGGCCTCCACCCCCACGAAACACCCCACCACCCACCTGCTTTACCTGCACGGTTTCCGCTCCTCCCCCCAGTCCACCAAGGCGCGCCAGCTCGCGGCACACATGGCCGCGCAACACCCGCAGGTGCACTGGTGGTGCCCGCAGCTGCCGCCCTCGCCCAAGGAGGCCATGGCGCTGCTGCTGGATGGCATTGCCGCCTGGCCGCGGGAGAGCATGGCCGTGGTGGGCTCCAGCCTGGGTGGCTTCTATGCCACCCATGTGGCCGAACACACGGGCTGCCGCGCCGTGCTGATCAACCCGGCGGTCGACCCGGCACGCGACTTGGCCAAGTACATCGGTGAGCAAACCAGCTGGCATGACCCGGCGGAGCGCTTTTTCTTCCGCCCGGAGTACGTGGACGAGCTGCGCGCCCTCACCTGCGGCCCGATGGCCCACCCGGAACGCTACTTGGCCTTTATCGCCAAGGGCGACGAGGTGCTGAACTGGCGCGAAATGCATGCACGCTACGCCCGCAGCGCCATGCGCCTGCTGGAGGGTGGCGACCATGCTTTGAGCGATTTTTTGGACCACCTGCCCCAGCTTCTGGCCTTTTTGGACCTGGGTTGACCATGGCTTGGCAGGCCGACTCCCATTTGCAGGGACAATCGGTCCCCTATGTTTGTACTGTTTGAAGAAGCCGGAAAGTTCATGGCCGGTCGGGTGCTGTCGGAGGCGGAGGCCTCTGCGCAGGTGGAGCTGGATTCCGGCAAGCGCGTCAAGGTCAAGGGCGCCAACATCCTCATCAAATTCGAGAAACCCGCCCCGGCGGATCTGATTGCGGCCGCCCAGGCGCAGGCCCAGACCATCGAGCTGGACATGGCCTATGAATTCGCGCCGGACGAGGAGTTCGGCTTTGCCGACCTCGCCAAAGACTATTTCTCCGCCCAGGCCACGCTGACCGAGCAGGCCGGCATGCTGTTCAAGCTGTTCGACACGCCGCACTACTTCCGCCGCGCGGGCAAGGGCCGCTTCAAGAAGGCGCCGGCCGACATCATTGCGCAGGCGCTGGCCGCCATCGAGAAAAAGCGCCTGATTGCCGAGCAGATCGCCCAGTGGGCGACGGACCTGGGCACTGGCAACTGCCCCCAGCCGATCAAGGACCAGCTCTACAAGATCCTCTTCAAACCCGACAAGAACGCGCCCGAGTACAAGGCCGTGGTCGAGGCCAGCCGCGCCACGCACACCGCGCCGCTGGAACTGCTGCAAAAGGCCGGCGCCATCGCCTCGCCCTACCAGTTCCACTGGAAGCGCTTCTTGCTGGAGAACTTCCCCAAGGGCACCGGCTTTCCTGCCATCAGCGCACCGGCCATTGCCGACGAGCTGCCGGTGGCACCGGTACAGGCTTTCTCCATCGACGATTCGCAGACCACCGAAATTGACGATGCGCTGAGCCTGCAGGGCCTGGGCAGCGGCACGGTCACGCTGGGCATCCACATTGCCGCACCCGGCCTGGCCGTGCAACCCGGCAGCCCCGTGGACGTGCTGGGCCGCGCCCGCCTGTCTACGGTCTACATGCCGGGCTACAAGGTCACCATGCTCCCCGACGACGTGGTGCAGACCTATACCCTGCAGGAGGGGCGCGACTGTCCGGCCGTGTCGCTGTATGTGACGCTGGACGAAGCGACGCTGGAAATCAAGGCCAGCGAGACCAAGCTGGAGCGCGTGCCGATTGCCCACAACCTGCGCCACGACCAGCTCGATGCCGTGGTGACGGAGCAGTGGCTCACGGACAGCGCGTTTGAGCATCAAAACGCCACCCAACCCGCATCGAATCTGCGCGAGCAGCTATCATTTTTATACCGCTTGGCGCGTGACCTGAAGGCCAAACGCGAGGTGGTGCGCGGCAAACCCGAGACCTTCAACCGGCCGGACTACAACTTCCGCCTGGTCGAAAACCAGGGGGCTGAGCCGGACGGCAGCGAGACGGTGCAGATCAGCGTTCGCCAGCGCGGCGCACCGCTGGACCTGATCGTGGCGGAGGCCATGATCCTGGCCAACAGCACCTGGGGCAGCTGGATGGCCGAGATGGGCGTGCCCGCCATCTACCGCAGCCAGGCCAGCCTGGCGCCCGGCGTGAAGGTGCGCATGGGCACCAAGGCGCTGCCGCATGCCGGCATTGGCGTGAAGAGCTATGCCTGGTCCACCTCGCCACTGCGCCGCTACACCGACCTGGTGAACCAGTGGCAGATCATGGCCTGTGCGCGCCACGGCAAGACCGCGGCGCTGGCCGCGCCCTTCAAACCCAAGGACGCCGAGCTGTTCGCCATCATCTCGGCCTTTGACACCGCTTACGGCGCCTACAACGGCTTCCAGGGCGGCATGGAGCGCTTCTGGACCATGCGCTATGTGCAGCAGCACGGCATCACCGAACTGGTGGCTACGGTGTTCAAGGAGAACATGGTGCGCGCCGACGACATTCCGTTGGTGCTGCCCGTCATGGGCGCGCAGGGCCTGCCGCGCAACGCCCGGGTGCGCGTGAAGCTGGGCGAGATGGACCTGATCACGCTGGATGTGCACGGCACGGTAGTGGAGCGTCTGGACGTAGCGGCCGAGACCCCGGCAGATGCCGACGAGGCCGAAGACGACGAGGACGTGGCCGGACCGATTGCCATTGCCGTCGATGTCACCGAAGCGCCGGAAGGCGGCAGCGATAATTCGGCCTCGTGAAGCTGCACAACATCACCACCCTCCAATGGGCGCTGGGCGTCTCCATCGCGGTCCACGCGATGGTGCTCTCCGTGCGCCTGGTGGACCCGGAGGCCTTCAATCGCGTGTTTGAAGACCAGCCGTTGGAGGTGATCCTCGTCAACGCCAAGAGCAACGAAAAGCCCGACAAGGCCACCGCCATTGCCCAGACCAGCCTGGCTGGCGGCGGTGACGCCGAAAAGGGCCGCGCCACCAGCCCGCTGCCCCCGTCCATGCTGACCGATGTGGGCGACGCGCTGGAAGAAGAAAGCGCACGCAAGCTCCAAAGCTTGCAGGAGCAGCAAAACCTGCTGCTGGCCCAGGTGAAGAGCCAGCTCGCCGCGCTGCCCCCGCCCGACCCCAGCGTTATGGCGAACAAGACCGAGCAGGCCGAGCGCGAGGAGAAGCGCAAGCAGCTCATCAAGCTGCTGGCCGAGATCGAGCGGCGCATCAATATGGAGAACGCGCGGCCCAAGAAGCGCTACATCAGCCCAGCCGTGCGCGAGGAAATCTACGCCGTCTATTACGACCAACTGCGCCGTGCCATTGAAGACAAAGGCACCGACAACTTTCCGCAAGCCGCGGGCAAGAAGCTCTACGGCGAACTGACCATGATCGTCACCGTCAACTTTGACGGCCGCGTGCTCGCCACCGAGGTGGTGCAAAGCTCGGGCAACAGCGTGCTGGACAAGCGCGCCGAAGCCATCGCCCGCACCGCCGGGCCCTTCGGCAATTTCAGCAGCGCCATGCGCCGCCAGGCCGACCAGATCCTGGTCGTCTCGCGTTTCAAGTTCACCCGCGAAGAGACCCTGGAAGCCAAGGTCTCGGCCTCGCAATGAAAAGCCTGGGGCGTTGGCTGTTGCTGTGCGTGCTGGCCTTGCTGGCGCTGCAACTCTACTTCGTATTGCGCATTGCGGCCATGGCCGTGGTGGCCCCGCAGAGCACGGCCTTCGAGCGCTCCGAGGCCTGGCGCATCGTCACCGAGAAAGGGGAACTGCCCTGGCGCCAAGAGTGGGTGGACTATGCGCAGATGTCCGACCACCTCAAGCGCGCGGTGATTGCGTCGGAAGACGACGGCTTCAGCCAGCACGATGGTGTGGACTGGGAAGCGCTGGAGAAGGCCTGGGCCAAGAACGCCAAGGCCGAGCAGCGTGCAGAACTGCGAGCCAGCCAGGGCCGCCCCGGCACCACCAAACCAGCCAAGATCGTGGGCGGCTCCACCATCACGCAGCAGCTGGCAAAGAATCTCTTCCTTTCCGGCGAGCGCACGCTCTTGCGCAAGGGGCAGGAGTTTGTGCTGACGATGTTGCTGGAGCATCTGCTGAGCAAGCAGCGCATTCTGGAGATTTACCTCAACAGCGTGGAATGGGGCGAAGGCGTGTTTGGTGCGGAGGCCGCAGCGCAGCACTACTTCCGCAAGCCCGCGAGCAAGCTCACGGCCTATGAAGCGGCACGGCTGGCGGTGATGTTGCCGCGACCCAAGTACTTCGAGAAGCTGCCCAACTCGGGCTACCTGTCGAGTCGGGCGGGGACGATTGTGGCGCGCATGTCGGACGCGCAGTTGCCTTAGTTCTTTTCTCTCGCACGCAGCGGAGCAGGGGTAAGCCCCGCCGCTCGTGTCCCCCGGCCCTCCAGGGCCTCCTCCTTGACCTCGCTTTGGTGCTTGCCCCTACTCCTCTGCTCGATGACGCGTGAGCTACCTTGCCGCTCACCATTTCCTCGGCTCCGGTGGGCGGGGTGCTCTGTGCAGTGAGGTAAAGGAGGAGGCCCTGGAGGGCCGGGGGACACGAACGGAACAGAGCACCCCGCCCGCCGGAGACAGCGAGAGAAAACCCCAGCCAAAGCACCACATTCGCTAGGTATCATCCCCGCCATGCTTGCCAAGATCATGAGTTACTTCCTGCTCGGCCTGATACGGGTGCTGACCGGTGCGCAAGCGCGCTGGCATGGCTGCCCGCCCAAAGCCGAGCAACGCATTTACTTCGCCAACCACCAGAGCCACGCCGACCTCGTGATGATCTGGGCCGCACTGCCCAAGGAGCTGCGCCACATCACCCGTGCCATCGCCGCCAAGGACTACTGGACCAAGACGCCGTTCAAACAGTGGCTCACCAGCAAGGTGTTTAACGTCATCTACGTCTCGCGCGACCGCACAGCCACCGAAGACCCGCTGGAGCCGCTAATCGAAGCGCTGAGCAACGGCGACTCCATCATCCTTTTCCCCGAAGGCACACGCGGCCACGCCGAAGAACCCCAGGCCTTCAAGGCCGGGCTCTATAACCTGGCCACCAAGTTCCCCAACGTCGTGCTGGTGCCCGCCTGGATCAACAACGTGCAGCACGTCTTGCCCAAGGGCGAAGTGGTCCCTGTGCCCGTGCTCTGCTCCGTCACCTTCGGTGCACCCATGCAGGTCGAGGCCGGAGAGGACCACCGCAGCTTCGCCACGCGCGCGCGCAGCGCCGTCATTGCACTGCGTGACGTCTGAGGGCTGCCATGATGTATTTCTATCTCAAGAACCTCACAGCCACACAGCAGATCGGCGCGCTGTTCATCATCGTGTTTGGCCTGCTGCTGGTCTCCAGCATCGTGGCCTTTGTGCTCTCGCTGCGCGACTATGGCGACGACGAGGCCGGCGAGCTGCGCCGCAAGGAACTCAAGAGCCTGGACGGCGTGATCCGCACCAGCTGGCTCATGATGTTTGTGTTCTGGGTGGGTTGGGTGGCGGGCGACTGGGTCGCGCTCACGCTGTTCGGCCTCGTCTCCTTCTTCGCGCTGCGCGAGTTCCTCACGCTCTCGCCCACACGCCGCGGCGACCACCGCAGCCTGGTGCTGGCTTTCTTTGTGGTGCTGCCGCTGCAGTACTGGCTGGTCGGTACCGAACACTTCGACATGTTTGCCGTGTTCATCCCAGTCTATGTCTTCCTGGCGCTGCCACTGACCAGCGCGCTGGCCAATGACCCGCTGCGCTTTCTGGAACGCAATGCCAAGCTGCAGTGGGGCATCATGGTCTGCATCTACGGCATGAGCCATGTGCCCGCGCTGCTGATGCTCAAGTTCCCCGGCTACAACAACAAGAACGCCTTCATGGTGTTCTTCCTCGTGCTGGTGGTGCAGACCTGCATGGCCACACAGCACCTGGTCTCGCGCAAGCTGCAGCGCGCGCCCGTGGCGCCAGCCATCAGCCAGAGCTTCAACTGGCCTAGCTGGTGGATCGGCATTGTGGTGGCCAGCCTGTTTGGCGCACTGCTGGCCGGCATCACGCCCTGGGTGCCAGGCACCGCGTTTGCGTTCAGCTTTATCGCCTGCCTGGCCGGTTCCATGGGCCACTTTGTCATGAAGGCGCTCAAGCGCGACCGCGGCATCCCGAGCTGGGGGCGTGAGGGCACGGGCGTGACTGGTGCCGGTGGTCTGCTGGACCGGGTCGATGCCCTGTGCTTTGCAGCACCGGTCTTCTTCCATTCAGCCCGCTGGTATTTTGACCTCTAGCCCGCGTGGCTAAAGCGCAAGCAGCTCCTGAAACCATAGCATGCGGATTCTCGGCATAGACCCCGGCCTGCGCACCACCGGCTTTGGCGTGGTGGATGTGGTGGGCGCGGATGTGCGCTATGTGGCCAGCGGCACCATCGGCACGCAGCACCTGGACACGCGCGCCCTGCCCGAGCGGCTCAAGGTACTGTTTGACGGCATAGGCGAAGTGGTGCAGCGCTACCAACCCACCTGCGCCTCGGTGGAAATCGTGTTCGTCAACGTCAACCCGCAGTCCACGCTGCTGCTGGGCCAGGCCCGCGGCGCGCTGATCACCGCGCTGGTGACGCAAAACCTGCCCGTCGCCGAGTACACCGCATTGCAGATGAAGCAGGCCGTAGCCGGCCATGGCCGTGCGCACAAGGACCAAATCCAGGAAATGGTAAAGCGTCTGCTGAGTCTGCCCGGCCTGCCCGGGCCCGATGCGGCCGACGCGCTGGGCCTGGCCATCACCCATGCGCATGCCGGCAAGGCCATGGCGCTGCTGGGCCAGGCCGATGCAGCCGAGGGCAATGGCCGCGTCTCCTACCGGGCCGGCCGCCGCCGCCGGTAAGCCTGCCGACATACGGGCGCGGTACGATGGTACTCATGCTTCTGCACCGCGACATGGCTGTTTCCCTCGCACGCCGCTGCCTGTTTTCCCTTGCCCTCTGCGGCGCGGCAGCGGGTGCCGCCCCGGCCGAGGGGAGCATGGGGCTCGTGGCCTATACCGAGCAATGGCCACCCTACAACTTCAGCGAAGGCGGCAAGGTGCAGGGCATTGCCACCGACATGCTGCGCGTGGCCTGCACACAGGCCCAGTTGCGCTGCAACATCCAGGTCGTGCCCTGGGCGCGCGGCTACAAGCTGGTGCGCCATAGCCCCAACACCCTGCTCTACACCACCGCCCGCCGCCCCGAGCGCGAAGACCATTTCCTGTGGGTGGGGCCTATCCTGCCGCGCACCACCTGGGTCTACGCCCACAAGCTGCCGGAAGGCACGGTGCGAGACGCCAGAGACCTGGCGGGGCTGCGCATCGGCGTCGTGCGGGAAGAAGCGGCGCGCCAGGACTTGCTGGCGGCCGGCGTACCTGCGAGTGCCCTAGTGGAAGAAAGCTCCAACGACATGGTATTTCGCCTGCTCATGGGGGATCTGGTCAACGCCATGGTCGACACGGAAATAGGCATGGCCTGGAATCTGCGCAGCGTGGGACGCCCGGCCGGCAGCGTAACCAAAGTGCTGAAACTCAGCGAAGACGGGGCCTACTACTTTGCACTGAACCTGCAGAGCGACCCGACCCTGGTTCGCAAACTGCAGCAGGCGGTGGACAAATTGCGCGCCGACGGCCGGCTGGACGCAATCGTCAAAAACTACGAACCAGCGCCCTAGCGCCAGGCGTACAGGCTCAGGCCCGCACGTCCAGCAGCGCGCCGGCCATTTTGTCGCTGGTCTTGAAGACGGCCAGATTGGCCATGAAGCTGTGCTTGGCCTGCAACTGGCTCACCACATCGGTCTCCAGGACATTGCCAGCGGTCTCTGCACGACGCACCGACGCCGACACACCGCCGCCAGACTGCTCGGTCTGAGTCGTTTCCTGGCGTTTGAATCCCTCGGTGGCGAGGTTTGCCACGTTGTGGGCGGTGGTGTCGAGCTTGGTTTGGGCCGCGTTCATGCCCGAGAGGGCAATCGAAGACAAGGAGTTCATGGGCATTCCTTTCGCGGCAGGCCGGAAGCGGCTGCCCCCATTATGCAACCCGCTCAAGAATCAGCACCGTGAAAAATCCCCCTGCCGCCAGCAGGGTCCATTTGAGGGTCACCCAGCCCCAACGCTTGAAGCGGGGGTTGCCACTGCCCACGTAGAAGGCGAAACACACGGCCGCGCCCAGCAGACACAGCAGAATCAGCCAGCGAAACAACAGCATGGCCGCGGTGTTTTGCTCACCAAGCCCGGACGGGTTGGGCGAAGCCCGCAGGAGCTTGTTTGGCGTCTTCAAACGTCACCACATCCCAGCACTCGGGATGGGCCTGCAGCTCACGCAGCAGCTTGTTATTGAGCGCATGGCCGGAGCGGCGTGCGCTGTAGGCGGCCAGCAGGGGCTTGCCCACGATGTAGAGGTCGCCCATGGCGTCCAGGATCTTGTGCTTGACGAACTCGTCGTCATAGCGCAAGCCGTCGGCATTGAGCACCTTGTAGTCGTCCATGACGATGGCGTTGTCCAGACCGCCACCCAGGGCGAGGCCGTTGGCGCGCATCATTTCCACGTCCTTGGTGAAACCGAAGGTGCGGGCGCGCGCAATGTCGCGGGAATACGAGTCCGTGCTCAGGTCAAACTCCACGCGCTGGCCGGTGGAGTCCACGGCCGGGTGGTTGAAGTCAATCTCGAAGCTCAGCTTGTAGCCGTGGTACGGGTCCAGCCGCGCCCACTTTTCGTTGGCGCCCTCGCCTTCGCGCACTTCCACCGGCTTGATCAGGCGGATGAAGCGGCGCGGCGCGTTCTGCATCTCGATGCCCGCGCTTTGCAACAGGAACACGAAGGAGGCTGCAGAACCGTCCAGGATGGGGATTTCCTCTGCCGTGATGTCCACGAACAGGTTGTCCACGCCCAGGCCGGCACAGGCCGACATGAGGTGTTCCACCGTATGGACCTTGGCATTGCCGCAGGACAGCGTGGAGGCCAGGCGCGTGTCGGTCACCGACTCGGCCGAGACCACGATGTCTGGCGCGCTCGGCAAATCCACCCGGCGAAACACGATGCCCGTGTCCGGCGCAGCAGGCCGCAGCGTGATCTCGACGCGCTGGCCGCTATGCAGGCCCACGCCTACGGCGCGGGTGAGGGACTTGAGGGTTCGTTGTTTCAGCACAGGCTGGATTTTACCGGGCCGCCAATTCCACATCGTTCCCCCGGTCAGTCGGCTTGCTTGCGCAGGAATGCGGGAATCTCGTAGTCGTCCATGCCACCCGAAGACAGCGCGTCCACCTTGGCCGCTGCCTGCGTGCGGTTGGTACGCCACACGCTGGGGGTGGCCATGCTGCCGTAATCGGGCTGGGCCGAACCCACCGAAGCGCCACCCAGCGCCGCCGCCGCACCCGAAGGCTGGGCGATGGTGTTGAGCGTGGGCACCTGGAAGGGCACGTTGTCGGTACCGGTGCGCAGCACTTGCAGGGGAGGCGCCGTGCGGCGCGCACCCTGGCGCGACAGACCGGTGGCCACCACGGTCACGCGGATTTCCTCGCCCAGGCTGTCGTCGTAGGCAGTGCCGTAGATCACGTGGGCGTCGGGCGAAGCGTAAGCGCGGATGGTATTCATCGCCAGCTTGGACTCAGACAGCTTGAGGCTGCCCTTGGCCGCGGTGATCAGCACCAGCACGCCCTTGGCGCCGGAAAGGTCGATGCCTTCGAGCAGCGGGCAGGCCACGGCTTGTTCGGCAGCGATGCGCGCGCGATCCGGGCCGCTGGCCAGGGCCGTACCCATCATGGCCTTGCCAGGCTCGCCCATCACCGTGCGCACGTCTTCGAAGTCGACGTTCACATGGCCGGGCACGTTGATGATTTCGGCAATGCCGCCCACGGCGTTCTTGAGCACGTCGTTGGCGTGGGCAAAGGCCTCGTCCTGGCTCACGTCATCGCCCAGCACTTCGAGCAGCTTCTCGTTGAGCACCACGATGAGGGAGTCCACATTGGCTTCGAGCTCCTGCAGGCCGACGTCGGCGTTGCTCATGCGGCGGCCGCCTTCGAAGTCGAAGGGCTTGGTCACCACACCCACGGTCAGGATGCCCATTTCCTTGGCCACCTTGGCGATGATGGGGGCCGCACCGGTGCCGGTGCCGCCACCCATGCCGGCAGTGATGAAGAGCATGTGCGCGCCGTCGATGGCGGCGCGGATATCGGCCTCGGCCTGCTCGGCGGCTTCACGGCCCTTGTCGGGCTTGCTGCCGGCGCCCAGACCGGTACCACCGAGCTGGATGGTCTTGTGTGCGGTGCTGCGCGAGAGGGCCTGTGCGTCGGTGTTGGCGCAGATGAATTCCACGCCGCCCACGGCGGTCTGGATCATGTGCTCGACGGCGTTGCCGCCGCCGCCGCCCACGCCGATGACCTTGATTTGGGTGCCTTGGTTGAACGCTTCTTCTTCGATCATTTCGATGGCCATGTTGTTACTCCTGAAAATTTTGAAACTTGAAAAAAATGAATCTGTGTATGGGGGTTGGGGAGTGCGTTTTCATTTATGAAGGCGGACTCCCCCGTGCGAGCCAAAGTCTGTGTTTCATGGTCAGAAGTTCCCCACGAACCAGTCCTTGACGGAACTGAAAGCTGATTTGACGGTGCCGGCCTTCTGCGCCACCTTGTAGCCACGCATGCGGGCCAGGCGGGCCTCTTCGAGCAGGCCCATGACGGTGGCCGCACGCGGCTGGGCCACCATGTCGGCCAGCGCACTGCTGTATTTGGGAATGCCGCGGCGCACCGGCTTGAGGAAGATGTCCTCACCCAGTTCCACCATACCCGGCATGATGCAGCTGCCACCCGTGAGCACGATGCCCGAGGACAGTACTTCTTCGTAGCCCGACTCGCGCATCACCTGGTTGACCAGACTGAAGATTTCTTCGATGCGCGGCTCGATCACGCCGGCCAGCGCCTGGCGGCTCAGCATGCGCGGACCGCGGTCACCCAGGCCGGGCACTTCGACCTGCACCTCGGGGTCCACCAACAGCTGCTTGGCGTGGCCGCTCTCGACCTTGATCTCTTCGGCGTCCTTGGTCGGCGTGCGCAGCGCCATGGCGATGTCGCTGGTAATCAGGTCACCGGCAATTGGGATCACCGCCGTGTGACGGATCGCGCCGCCCGTGAAGATGGCCACGTCGGTCGTGCCCGCGCCAATGTCCACCAGCGCCACGCCGAGTTCGCGCTCGTCTTCGGTCAGCACACTGAGGCTGCTGGCCAGCGGATTCAGCATGAGCTGCTCCACCTCCAGACCGCAGCGGCGCACGCACTTGATGATGTTCTCGGCCGCGCTCTGCGCGCCGGTGACGATATGCACCTTGGCTTCCAGGCGGATACCGCTCATACCGATGGGCTCGCGCACGTCCTGGCCGTCAATGATGAATTCCTGCGGCTCCACCAGCAGCAGGCGCTGGTCGGTGGAGATATTGATGGCCTTGGCCGTCTCCACCACGCGTGCCACATCGGCCTGCGTCACCTCGCGGTCCTTCACCGCGACCATGCCGCTGCTGTTGATGCCGCGGATATGGCTGCCCGTGATGCCGGTGTAGACACGGCTGATCTTGCAGTCGGCCATGAGCTCGGCCTCCTTCAAGGCCTGCTGGATGCTGGCCACGGTGGCGTCGATGTTGACCACCACGCCGCGCTTGAGCCCGTTGCTGGGCGCCACGCCCAGGCCCGCGAGTTTGAGCTCGCCCCCGGGCATGACCTCTGCCACCACCGCCATCACCTTGGCGGTGCCGATGTCCAAGCCTACGACCAGATCCTTGTACTCTTTTGCCATATCAATACCTTGTGCGCTATTTCTTCTTCGGGGCATCCGCCGCCAGCGTGCTCACGCCGCGCAGCCTCAGGGCATACCCGTTCTCATGGCGCAGATCAGCGGACTCCACGGCCTGCAAGGGCTTTGCATACCGGGAGGTGACCTGCGTCAGGGTTCGTAAAAATCGTTGGGTGCGGGCGTCCACTTCTTCCACCGTGCCGCGCCCCAGCTCCAACTGGGCACCTGTCTCCAGACGCGCACGCCAGCTGCCGCGCCCCGTGAGTTCAAGTTGCTCCAGCTGCATTTCGCGCGAACGGAACAGCGGCTCCAGCGAGCGGTACATGGCAAGCACCTCGGCGCTCTGGCCTTCGGGTCCGGCCAGGCGCGGCAGGCTGTCCTGCTCCACCTCACCCACATTGGCCTCGAACACCTCGCCCTGCACATTGATGAGGCGCGACTCGGCCTCTGCACCCCAATAGGCTACGGGCTGCTGCTCCTGCAATTCCACCCGCAGGCGGTTGGGAAACTCGCGCCGCACCACGGCCTTGCGCACCCAGGGCACAGCCTCAAAGGCGGAACGCACGCGCGCCAGGTCTACCGTGAAGAAGGTGCCGGACAAACCCGGCGCCACATTGGCGCGTAAGGTGAGCGGGTTGTTGTGGCTCATGTCACCAGTCACGCTGATGCCCTGTAGGTCAAACACCGGCAAGCGCGAGACCCAGCGCGCCGCAGCCACTGTGGCCAGGCCGGCAAACGCCAGGAACAGCACCGCAGCGGTGGTGTTCATGAGCTTGACGTCCAGCGGAGTGGCCACGGCGTTGTTCATGCAGAAGTGCCCCCATCCGTCGCCGTGCCTTGCAGCAGGCGAACGCAAAGGTCTTCATAGCTGATGCCCGCCGCACGTGCCGACATGGGTACCAACGAGTGCCCCGTCATGCCCGGGGAGGTATTGATCTCCAGCAGATAGGGCGTGCGCGTCTTTGCGTCAATCATCACGTCCGCCCGCGCCCAGCCACGGCAGCCCAGCACCTGGTAGGCCTTGCGCACCAGCGCCTGGATCGCCTCTTCCTCGCCAGCCGGCAGCTCCGCAGGCACCAAGTACTGCGTCACATCGGTGAAGTACTTGTTCTGGTAGTCGTAATTACCTTCGGGCGCGACGATGCGGATCACCGGCAGCGACTCGGGTGCCTCCGTCGGCCCCAGCACCGGGCATGTCACCTCATCACCCGCAATGAACTGCTCGCACAGCACATGGCTGTCGTGCTGCGCAGCCAACGCATAGGCGGCATCGCACTGCTCGGCAGACATGACCTTGGTGAACCCGATGGAGGAGCCCTCGCGCGCGGGCTTGACGATCATGGGAGCTCCCAAAGCCGCAAAGGCGGCATGCGTCTGCGCCGCGCTCGTCACCTGCTGCCAGGCGGGGGTGGACAGTCCTTCAAAGCGCCAGATGCGCTTGGTCATGACCTTGTCCATGGAAATGGCCGAGGCCATGACGCCGGAGCCTGTGTAGGGAATGCCCAGCAACTCCAGCGCGCCCTGCACCGTGCCGTCCTCGCCATGGCGACCATGCAGAGCGATGAAGCACCGATCAAAGCCCTCACGCTTCAAGTCATCCAGCGGGCGTTCGGACGGGTCAAACGCATACGCGTCCACGCCCTTGGACTGCAGCGCCTTCAGCACCCCGCTGCCGGACATCAGCGAGACCTCGCGCTCGGCGGAATCTCCGCCAAACAGCACGGCCACCTTTCCGAGGGATGCCCCCACGCTCCCCGCTTCGCGTGGTTCGCTGCCCCCCGAGGGGGCGTGTGCGCCTTGGGACGGCCCGGCGGCGCTTACGGTTTTCACATCAATTTGGCTCATAGCCCTCATCCACGCTGCGCAAGCAGCTCCTGTTTTTGTAGCATCTCAGCAATCTTCCCGGGCACGGCACCGATGGAGCCGGCGCCCATGCACATCAGCACATCACCGTCGCGTGCGTTGTCGATCGCAGCCTGCGGCATGTCGGCAATCTCGTCCACAAAGATCGGCTCCACCTTGCCGCCTATGCGCAGCGCGCGCGCCAGCGAACGGCCATCAGCCGCCACAATGGGCGCCTCGCCCGCGGCATAGACCTCGGCCAACAGCACGGAATCGGCGCCCGCACCAATCACCTTCACAAAGTCTTCAAAACAATCCCGGGTGCGCGTGTAGCGGTGCGGCTGGAAGGCCAGCACCAGACGGCGGCCGGGGAAGGCACCGCGCGCGGCGGCCAGCGTGGCCGCCATTTCCACCGGGTGGTGGCCGTAGTCGTCGATGACCGTGACCGTGCCACCTTGCGGCAGCGCCAGGTCGCCATAGCGCTGGAAGCGGCGGCCCACGCCCTTGAACTCGGCCAGCGCCTTCACTACGGCGGCATCGGGAATGTTCAACTCCACCGCCACGGCGATGGCCGACAAGGCGTTTAGCACGTTGTGCAGGCCCGGCAGGTTGAGCACCACATCCAGATCCGGTAGCACCACGCCGTTGCGGCGCTGCACGGTGAAGTGCATCTGGCCGCCCACTGCGCGCACATTGACCGCGCGCACCTGGGCATCTTCGTTGAAGCCGTAGCTGGTGATGGGGCAGGTCACCTGTTCGCAGATCTCGCGCACGGCCGCGTCGTCCGTGCAGAGAATGGCCGTACCGTAGAAAGGCATGCGGTGCAGAAAATCGACAAAGGCCTTCTTCAGCTTGCCGAAATCGTGCCCGTAGGTTTCCATGTGGTCGGCGTCGATGTTCGTCACCACCGCCATCACGGGCAGCAGGTTGAGGAAGGACGCATCCGACTCGTCCGCCTCCACCACGATGTGGTCGCCGCTGCCCAGGCGTGCATTGGCGCCCGCGCTGTTGAGGCGGCCGCCAATCACAAAGGTCGGGTCCAGCCCGGCCTCGGCCAGCACGCTGGCGACCAAGCTGGTGGTGGTGGTCTTGCCATGGGTGCCCGCAATCGCAATGCCCTGCTTGAGGCGCATCAGCTCGGCCAGCATCAGCGCGCGCGGCACGATAGGAATCTTCATCTCGCGGGCGCGGATGACTTCAGGGTTGTCAGACTGCACGGCGGTGGACGTCACCACCGCGTCGGCTCCAGCCACGTTGCCGGCCGAGTGGCCTGTGTAGGTCTTGATGCCCAGGGCCGCGAGGCGCTGGGTGGTGGCGTTGTCGGCCAGGTCTGAACCAGAGATGGTGTAGCCCAGGTTGCTCAGCACCTCGGCAATACCGGACATGCCGGAGCCGCCCACGCCGACGAAATGAATGTGTTTGATGGCGTGCTTCATCGTGCAAGCTCCTCGCAGGCAGCCACCACAGCCTGGGTGGCGTTGAGTTTTTGCATTTTTTTGGCTTCCAGCCCGCGTTGAATCAGCGCAGGTCGCTCAGTTTTTTGTAGTATTTCGGCCAGCACCGCGGGCGACATGTCGGCCTGGGGCAGCAGCCAGCCGCCGCCCTGGTCGACCAGGAAACGGGCATTGAAGGTCTGGTGGTCATCCACTGCGGCGGGGAATGGCACAAACACCGCAGCCGCGCCCACGGCGGCTATCTCGGTCACCGTACTGGCGCCGGCGCGGCAGATCACCAGGTCGGCGTCGGCAAAGGCCTGGGCCGTGTTGTCGATAAAAGGCGTGAGCGTGGCTTGGACACCAACCGCAGCGTAGTTGGCACGCAACTCGTCGATCTGCTTCTCACCGGCCTGGTGCGTCACCACGGGGCGTTCCGCTTCGGGAATCAGCGCCAGTGCCTGCGGCACCACGGTGTTGAGCGCGCGCGCGCCCAGGCTACCACCCACCACCAGCACCTTGAGCGGGCCACTGCGACTGGCAAAGCGCACTTCGGGTGCGGGTTGGTTCAGGAATTCGATGCGCAAGGGGTTACCCACCCACTCCGCCTTGTCCAGCACGTGGGGGAATGCGGCAAACACGCGGTCAGCCACACCGGCCAGCACCTTGTTGGCCATGCCGGCCACGGAGTTCTGCTCGTGCAGCACCAGGGGCTTGCCGCAGAGCACGCCCATCATGCCGCAGGGGAAGGTGATATAGCCGCCCAGGCCCACCACCACATCGGGCTTCACGCGGCGCACCACCTGCAGGCTTTGCCAGAAGGCGCGCAGCAGCTTGAACGGCAGCAGCGCCAGCGTTTTGAGGCCCTTGCCCCGCACGCCACCAAAGTCCACCAGCTCCAGCGGAATGCCGCGGGCCGGCACGATGCGGGCCTCCATGCTGCCGGGCGCGCCCAGCCAGTGCACGCGCCAGCCTTTGGCCAGCAGGGCCTGCGCCACGGCCAGGCCGGGGAAGATGTGCCCGCCCGTGCCGCCGGCCATGATCAAAGCTGTTTTTTTCGTCATACACGGCCTCCGTGCATGAGCAGTCTGTTCTCGTAGTCCACGCGCAACACCACGGCGATGGCAATCAGGTTGAGCAGGATGGCCGAACCGCCGTAGCTCATGAGGGGCAGGGTCAGGCCCTTGGTCGGCAGCGCACCCAGGTTCACGCCCATGTTGATAAAGGCCTGGAAGCCCATCCAGATGCCCACACCCTGCGCCACCAGCCCCGCAAACACGCGGTCCAGCGCGATGGCCTGGCGTCCGATGTGCATGATGCGGCGGGTCAGCCAGAGGAAGAGTCCGATGACCACCACCACGCCGGCCAGACCGAACTCCTCGCCGATCACGGCCAGCAAGAAGTCGGTATGCGCCTCGGGCAGCCAGTGCAGCTTCTCTACGCTGCCGCCCAGGCCCACACCAAATATCTCCCCTCGCCCTATGGCAATCAGCGAGTGCGAGAGCTGGTAGCCCTTGCCTAGCGCGTACTTCTCGGTCCAGGGGTCCAGGTAGGCAAAGATGCGCTCTCGCCGCCATTCGGAGAAGGCGATCATCAGGCTGAAGGCCACCACGATGACGGCGGCGATGAGGAAGAACATGCGTGCATTCACCCCGCCCAGGAACAAAATGCCCATGGCGATCACGGCAATCACCATAAAGGCGCCCATGTCGGGTTCGGCCAGCAACAGGAGGCCGATCACGGCCACAGCCACCGCCATGGGGGCGACGGCGCGGAAGAAACGCTCCTTGACCTCCATCTTGCGCACCATGTAGTCGGCCGCATAGACCAGCACGGCGAACTTGGCCAGCTCGGAAGGCTGGAAGTTCATGATGCCCAGCGAGATCCAGCGGCGCGCGCCGTTCACGCCCTTGCCGATGAAGGGCATGAGCACGGCGATGAGCAAGATGAGTGAGCCCACCAGCAGCCAGGGCGCGAGCTTTTCCCAGGTTGCCATGGGGAACTGGAAGGCAATCAGGGCCGCGACAAAGGCAACCACGATGGAAAACGCATGGCGCATCACGAAGTGCGTGTGCGCGTAACTGGCAAAGCGCGGGTTGTCGGGCATGGCGATGGAGGCCGAATACACCATCACCAGGCCCCACAGCAGCAGCGCCACGGTGACCCAAACCAGCGGCTGGTCAAAGCCGCGCACCTGGGCCGGCTGCGGGCTGCTGGCGGCAAACGAGCCGCGCCCGCCCAGGCGCACCGGCAGCGCGCCCACGCCGGCGTGGGCCGCTTCCGCCTTGGGACTGAACCAGCCCGTGAGCATGTCGCGCAGCCGGCTCATGCCAGGTGCTCCATGTCAACGCCGCTGGACAGGGCCAGCGCCTTCACCGCCGCGCAGAAAACCTGGGCGCGGTGCTCGTAGTTGTTGAACATGTCAAAGCTGGCGCAGGCCGGCGACATGAGCACCGCGTCGCCCGCATGCGCGCGCGCATTGGCGGTTTGCACCGCAGCTTCCATGCTGGGCGCGTCTTCCAGCGGCACACCCGTGTCCTGCAGGGCCGCGCGTATCAGCGGTGCATCGCGGCCGATCAGCACCACGGCACGCGCGTAGCGCGCCACGGGGGCGGCCAACGGTGCGAAGTCCTGCCCCTTGCCTTCGCCACCCAGAATCAGCACCAGGCGCCGGTCGGCACCCAGTCCTTGCAGGGCGGCTACGGTGGCGCCCACATTGGTGCCCTTGCTGTCGTCGAAAAATTCGACGTCGTTGAGGATGCCGATGGGCTCCACACGGTGCGGCTCGCCGCGGTACTCACGCAGGCCATAGAGCACAGGCGCCAGCGCGCAACCGGCAGCGGCGCACAGCGCCAGCGCGGCCAGCGCATTGCTGGCGTTGTGGCGGCCACGGATGCGCAGCGCATCGGCCGGCATGAGGCGCTGGATATGCAGCTCCTCTTCTTCATCGCGGCGCTTCTTGCGCGTCTCGTCCGCCTCCAGCGCACGCACCAGCCAGACCATGCCATTGACTTCTTCCAGGCCAAAGTCGCCGGGGCGCTGCGGCATGTCGCCGCCAAAGGTGGTGTGGGCGCGTTCCTGCGGGCGCTGCAGCTTCACGCGCACGGGTTCGGGCAGCATGGCCATGACCGTGGCGTCGTCGCGATTGAGCACCATGAGGCCCTGTTGGCCAAAGATGCGCGACTTGGCCTCGGCATAGGCCTGCATGCTGCCGTGCCAGTCCAGATGGTCCTGCGTCACATTGAGCACCACGGCCGCCGTCGGCTCAAAACCCGTCACGCCATCGAGCTGGAAGCTGGAGAGTTCCAGCACCCAGCCTTCGGGCAGGGTGCCGGCATCCAGGTGCGCGCCCAGCGTGTCCAGCAGCGTGGGGCCGATATTGCCGGCCACCGCCACCGTCTTGCCCGCATGCGCCAGCAGTTGGCCGGTCAGCGAGGTGACGGTGGTCTTGCCATTGGTCCCGGTAATCGCCAGCACAGCCGGTGCGTAGGCACGCGCACTGCGCAGGGCCTGCAAGGCCATGGCGTACAGGCTTAATTCACCGCCAACATAGATACCAACTGCGCGAGCAGCTCCTAAAACAGGAGCAACCGTTTCCGGGCTCAAACCCGGTGAACGGTAGACGGCCTGCAGACTCTGGCCGTCCACCAGTGCCGCATCCAACGCACCCGGTACAAAGCGCACAGTGGGCAGTTCCTGCTGCAAGGTGGCCAACTGCGGCGGCGCATCGCGCGTATCGGCCACGGTGACGCTGGCAGCGCCTGTGCGCACGCACCAGCGCGCCATGGCCAGGCCCGAAGCACCCAGACCCAGGATGAGGATGTTCTGGCCGGCCAGCGGGAGGAAGGGGGCATCGGCGGGCGCAGCCTCCACCTCGGGCTCTGCTGCCGCTTCCAGGGGTGTGGGCTCGGCCACGACCTCGGTCTTCTCGGCGGTGTCACCAGGAATGTCGGCAAAGATTTGTGCCACAAAGGCCGCCGCATCGCGTGCGGCCGTCAGCGTGGTGGGCAACGCGCGCGCCTCCTTGGCCGCGACAGGTGCGGCCTCCACCACGGGCGCGGCCTCAGGCACCACCTCGGCAATGTCCTCAGACACTGGCTCGGGCAGATGCGACAGCGCCGCGGCGTCCTCGGGGGATGGCGCGGGCGGCAGTGGGGGGAGTTGGTCCTCGTCCTGGTTCATCGCAGTTTCAGGGTAGAGAGGCCCACCAGGCACAAGAGCATGGTGATGATCCAGAAGCGGACCACCACCTGGGTTTCCTTCCACCCCGATTTCTCGAAGTGGTGGTGCAGCGGCGCCATCTTGAGCAGGCGCCGGCCTTCGCCGAATTTCTTCTTGGTGTACTTGAAGTAAGTCACCTGCAGCATCACCGACAGGGCTTCCGCCACAAACACGCCACCCATGATGGCCAACACGATTTCCTGGCGCACGATGATGGCGATGGTGCCCAAAGCGCCACCCAGCGCCAGCGCGCCCACGTCGCCCATAAAGACCTGGGCCGGATGGGTGTTGAACCACAGGAATGCCAGGCCCGCACCGGCCATGGCCGAGCAGAAGATCAGCAGCTCGCCCGAGCCGGGGATGTAGGGGAAGAACAGGTACTTGGAATACACCACGCTGCCCGTCACATAGGCGAACACGCCCAGCGCCGAGCCCACCATCACCACGGGCATGATGGCCAGGCCGTCCAGACCGTCGGTCAGGTTGACGGCATTGCTGGAGCCGACGATGACCAGGTAGGTCAGCAGCACAAAGCCCAGCACACCCAGCGGATAGCTGACTTCCTTGATAAAGGGCAGCAGCAGACCGGCCTTGGGCGGCAGGTTCACATCAAAGCCCGAGCGCACCCAGTTGAAGAACAGCTCGATCACGCGCAGATTGGAGCTTTCGGAAATGCTGAACACCAGGTAGAGCGCGGCGACCAGGCCGATGAGGGACTGCCAGAAATACTTCTCGCGCGAACGCATGCCTTCTGGGTCCTTGTGCACCACCTTGCGCCAGTCGTCGGCCCAGCCAATGGCGCCGAAGCCCAGCGTGACCAACAGGACGATCCAGACAAAGCGGTTCGACAGATCGGCCCACAGCAGGGTGGAAATGGCAATCGCCAACAGAATCAGCACACCGCCCATGGTGGGCGTGCCGCTCTTGCTCAGATGGGTCTCCATGCCGTAACCACGGATCGGCTGACCGATCTTGAGCTCGCGCAGGCGACGAATCACCATGGGGCCGGCGGCCAGGCCGATGAGCAGGGCCGTGAGCGCCGCAGCCACCGCACGGAAGGTGAGGTACTGGAACACGCGGAAAAACCCGAGCTCGGGCGACAGGTTTTGCAGCCATAGGGCCAGGCTCAGCAACATAAAAACTCTCCAGATTGATCAGGCCACATGGGGACTCCCCTCTGTGGCGGGTGCCTGGGCCAGGGCCTCGGTCACGCGCTCCATACGCATAAAACGCGAGCCCTTGACGAGCACACTGGCCACTCCGGGCAGCAACGTGCGGGCGCGCGCAATGAGGGTGTCCACATCGGCGAAATGTTCGGCACCGGGGCAGGCATGCACGGCGTGCAGCGCCATCTCACCCAGCGCCAGCACATGGGTGATACCGCTGGCATGCGCCAGACGGCCGGCCTCGGCATGGAATTCGGGGCCTTGCGCGCCCACCTCGCCCATGTCACCCAGTACAAGCAGGCGCGGACCGGGCAGATCGGCCAGCACCTGGATGGCGGCGCGCATGGAATCGGGGTTGGCGTTATAGGTGTCATCCACCAGCGTGCAGTGCAGGCCGCTGTGGCTCAGCAGCTGGGCGCGGCAGCGGCCCTTGACGGGCACAAAGGCTTGCAGCCCCTGCTGCACCGCCTGCGGGCTCACACCCGCGGCCAAGGCACAGGCTGCGGCAGCCAGGGAATTCTTCACATTGTGACGCCCGGCAATGGAGAGGCGGTAGGCCAGCGGCCCCCAAGGAGTGCTGGCCTGGACCTGCCAACCACCATCGACCCAGTCGGCGCCAGTGCACAGCACTTCCTGCGCTGCACCGGCCGACTTCCAGCCGAACTGCACCGTAGCCCGTGCGCCGGCCAAGTCGGCCCAGATGGCGGTGTAGTCGTCATCGAGCGGGAACACGGCCACGCCCTGGGGTGGCAGCGCCGCAATCACGGTGCCGTTCTCGCGTGCCACGGCTTCCACCGTGTGCATGAACTCCAGGTGCTCGCGCTGCGCGTTGTTGACCAGAGCCACCGTGGGTTGGGCCATGGCAGCCAGCCCGACAATCTCGCCCGGGTGATTCATGCCCAGCTCGACCACGGCCAGGCGGTGCTGGCTGCGCAGGCGCAGCAGGGTCAGCGGTACGCCAATGTCGTTGTTGAAATTGCCCTTGGTCGCAAGCGCGGCGCCATTCGGTGCCTGCGCGTCGAGGATGGCGGCCAGCATCTGCGTCACCGTGGTCTTGCCATTGCTGCCCGTCACCGCTACCAGGGGCAGCGTGAACTGGGCGCGCCAGCGCGTGGCGAGCTGGGCCAACGCCAGCTTGGTATCGGCCACTTCCACGCGTGGCAAGCCTTCGGGATAGGCAGAAACATCCAGACCTGCGCGGCACAACAGGGCTGCGGCGCCCCGGTCCTTGGCTTCCTGCAAAAAGGCATTCGCGTCATAGCGCTCACCGCGCAGCGCGACGAACAGGTCGCCGGGCTCGATGCTGCGCGTATCGGTGTGCACGCGCGCCAGCGTCTGCTCGCCCGCACCAACCAGGCGCGCGCCATCGAGCCAACCGGCCACTTGTTGCAGGCGCATCATGCTCATGCGGCAGCTCCCGCGCGTGCCTGCAAGGCAGCCAATGCGTGGACCCGGTCCGAGAAGGGGTGCTTCACGCCCGCCACCTCCTGGCTTTCTTCATGGCCCTTGCCAGCCAGCAACACCACATCCTGGGTGGCGGCCTCGGTGATGGCGCTGCGGATGGCCAGTGCACGGTCCACCTCGACCTCGACACGCTTGTCTTCCACCAGGCCGAGCAGGATTTGCGCGACGATGGCCTCGGGCCGCTCGCTGCGCGGGTTGTCGCTGGTCACAAACACGCGGTCGGCATGCTGGGCCGCGATCGCACCCATCAGGGGGCGCTTGGAGGCATCGCGGTCGCCGCCGCAGCCAAACACGCTCCAGAGCTGGCCGCCGCGCGCCTGCGCCACTGGACGCAGCGCCTGCAGCGCCTGCGAGAGCGCATCGGGCGTGTGCGCGTAGTCAATCGCCACCAGGGGCTCGCCCTGACCGCCCACGCACTCCATGCGCCCAGGCACGGGCAGCAGCGTGCTGCAGGCCGACACGGCCTGCGCCAGCGACACACCCAGGCAGCGCATGGCGGCCAGCACACCCAGCAGATTGGCCACGTTGTACTGACCAATGGCATGGGTCTGCAGCGTCTGCACCTCAGTGCCCTCCACCACCTCAAAGGCCATACCCTGGTCGGTATGGCGCACGGCGCGCGCCTGCAGGCGTGCGGCTTGCTGGCTGGACACGGTCCAGACATCGAGCCGGCCTTGCGCCTGCAACTCTGCCGCCAGCATCAAGCCCTGGGCATCATCGACATGGACCACCGCATGGGCCAGGCCGGGCCAGTCGAACAGCTTGCGCTTGGCAGCCCAGTAGGCCTCCATGCTGCCGTGGTAATCCAGGTGGTCCTGGGTGAAATTGGTGAACACGGCCACCCGCAGTGCGGTGCCTGCCAAGCGCTGTTCTTCGATGCCGATGGACGAGGCTTCGATGGCGCAGGCGCGCAGACCCTGGTCCAGGAACTGGCGCAAAGTCTGCTGCAGCAGCACGGGATCGGGCGTGGTCAGGCCGGTAGACTCCACCTGGGGCGGGCGGCCCACGCCCAGCGTGCCGATGACGCCGCAGGGCACTTGGGACTGGCTCAATGCCTGAGCGAGCCACCAGGCGGTGCTGGTTTTGCCATTGGTGCCAGTTACGGCGACCACAGGCAGGGTCCGAGAGGGCTCGCCATAGAAGGCTGCAGCGATCAGGCCCGCGTCGGCTTTGAGGCCCGCGTAACTGGCGATGCGCTCGTCGTCAGCGAGCGCAAAGGCCTCGGCGCCGGCCTGCTCCACCAGCGCAGCCACCGCACCCTGGGTCAACACCTGGGCCACAAAGCGGCGCGCGTCCACGGCCGCACCGGGCCAGGCCACAAAGGCCTCGCCGGCCTGCAACTGGCGGCTGTCAGTGCGCAGCACCTGGGCGCCGCGCGCGCGCAGCCACTGCACCACGTCCTGGGGCGTCTGGAGCTGTCGCATCAGAAGCTCTCCTCCACGGCGTCAGTCACGATCTGCGGACGCACCGCCATATCGGGCTGCACATTGAGCATGCGCAAGGTCTGCTGCACGGTTTCGCTGAACACCGGAGCGGCCACATCGCCGCCGAAGTACTTGCCATTGCTGGGTTCGTCCAGCATGACACCCACAATTACGCGCGGCTGGTCAATCGGCGCCATGCCCACAAACCAGCTGCGGTACTTGCGGTTGCCATCGGTGCCATAGCCCTTGCCGATCTGCTTGTAGGCAGTCCCCGATTTGCCACCCACGGAGTAGCCAATCGTCTGCGCCTTGGGGGCGGTGCCGCCGGGGCCGGCCGCCATCTGCAACATGTGGCGAACCTTGGCGGCGGTCAGGTCCGAAAACACGGGCACGCCCACGGCAGGCTCGCTGCTCTTGAGCAGGGTGGCAGGGATGATGTTGCCGCCATGCGAGAACACGGTGTAGGAGCGCACCATCTGGAACAGCGAGGCTGACATGCCATAGCCGTAAGACATGGTGGCCTGCTCGATCGGGCGCCAGGTCTTGTAGGGACGCAGGCGGCCCGACACGGCGCCCGGGAACTCGATCTGCGGCTTCTGACCAAACCCTGCCTGCGAGAAGGTCTGCCACATCTCGCTGGCCGGCATCTGCATGGCGATCTTGGTGGTACCCACGTTGCTGGAGACCTGGATGATCTGCTCCACCGTCAGCGCGCCGTGGGGGTGCGAATCGCGGATGGTGGCTCCCGTGATGGTGACGGTGCCAGGAGCCGTATCGATAACGGTCGACGGCTTGACGCGCCCGGTCTCCAGTGCAAGCCCCACCGTGAAGGGCTTCATCACCGAGCCGGGTTCGAAGATGTCGGTGAGCGCGCGGTTGCGCAGTTGCGCACCGGTGAGGTTCTGACGCTTGTCGGGCGTGTAGCTGGGATAGTTGGCCAGGGCCAGCACCTCGCCGGTGATGGCATCCATCACCACCACGCTGCCGGCCTTGGCTTTGTTGCTGATCACCGAGTCGCGCAGCTTCTGGTAGGCAAAGAACTGCACCTTGCTGTCGATGCTGAGCTGGATGTCGCGGCCTTCGACGGGCGGAATCTGGTCGCCAACGTCCTCGACCACACGGCCCAGGCGGTCCTTGATCACGCGGCGTGAGCCACTGCGGCCAGCGAGTTCCTTGTTGAACATCAGCTCCACGCCTTCCTGGCCGTTGTCCTCCACATTGGTGAAACCAACGATGTGCGCTGCCGACTCCCCCTCGGGGTACTGGCGCTTGTATTCCTTGCGCTGGTAGATGCCCTTGATGTTGAGCTCGCTGATCTTCTTGGCCACGTCGGCGTCCACCTGGCGCTTGAGCCAAACAAAGGACTTGTCCTCGTCGTCGAGTTTCTTGGACAGATCAGCGACCGGCATTTCCAGCAGCTTGGCGAGCTGGGCCAGTTGGCCCTTCTCCAGTTCCACGTCTTCGGGGATGGCCCAGATGCTGGGCGCAGGCACGCTGGAGCCCAGGATCAGGCCATTGCGGTCCAGAATGCGGCCGCGGTTGGCCGGCAGGTCCAGCGTGCGCGCAAATCGCACCTCGCCCTGGCGCTGGAAGAAGTCATTGGCGAGCACCTGGATGTAGGCAGCACGCGCCACCAGGCCGGTAAAGCCCAGCGCGATCACGCCCACGACGAACTTGCTGCGCCATACCGGGGTGCGGCTGGCCAGCAGGGGGCTGGAGGTGTATTGAATGCCGCGCCGCGTCATGGCTTGCCCTGCCCCGCAGGGGTTTCGCTACGCGGCGCTTCAGGGGCGCTGTACGTGACGTAGTTGGTGATGGCCGGCGTCACCTGGCGCATTTGCAGTTTCTCGCGCGCCAGCCGCTCCACGCGAGCGGAGGTGGCCTGCTCGCGCTTTTCCACCTGCAGGCGGCCGTATTCAGTCTCCAAGCGACGCGCATCGGCGCGGGACTTGTCCAGTTCGGTGAACACGCGGCGTGACTCGTACTGCATGCCCACGAGATAGAGGGCGCTCGCCACCACGGCCAGCAACAGAACCAGGTTCAAGCGCATCATGCTGCCATCCTTTGCGCCACCCGCAGGATGGCGCTGCGCGCACGCGGGTTGCCAGCCACCTCTTCAGCACTGGGCTTGATACGATCCAGCGCCTTGAGCTTCATGGCTTTGGGCGCAGCAAACGGCATGCGGCGGTCGTACTCGTCCTTGGAGTGCTTGGCGATGAACTGTTTGACGATGCGGTCTTCCAGCGAATGGAAGCTGATGACGGCCAGGCGCCCACCGACCTGCAAAACCTCAAGGCTGGCCTCTAGCGCTTGTTGCAGCTCCTCAAGCTCGGCGTTGATGAAAATCCGAAGAGCCTGAAATGTGCGCGTTGCAGGGTTCTGGCCCGGCTCGCGGGTTTTGACCGTGTCAGCCACGAGTTGGGCCAGCTCGGAGGTGGTTGAAATTGGCCCCCGTTCCTGTCGGCGAGCAGCAATCGCCTTTGCAATTGGCCCAGCAAACCGTTCTTCACCGTATTCACGTATCACCTCCGCGATTTGATTGATCTCGGCTGTCGCCAGCCACTGGGCCACACTCTCGCCGCGCGTGGTGTCCATGCGCATGTCCAGCGGTCCGTCAAAGCGGAAGCTGAAGCCCCGCTGCGGGTTATCGATTTGGGGGGAACTCACGCCCAAGTCCATCAGCACGCCGGCCAGGCTGGCGCTCGGTAGCTCACCCAGATGCGAAAAGCTTTCGTGGCGAATGGAGAAGCGCGAATCGGTGATGCTGCGCGACTGGGCCACGGCATCGGGGTCGCGGTCAAACGCAATGAGGCGCCCGGCCGGACTCAGGCGCGCCAGGATGGCACGCGAATGGCCGCCACGACCAAAGGTGGCGTCCACATAGGCGCCGTCGGCCGCATGGTCGTAGGGCTGACCGTCGTTGCTGAACAATGCCTCCACTGCTTCGTTCAACAAGACGGTGGTATGGGTCCAAGGAGCTTCCACCGTCACACCTTAGAAGGAGAAGTCCTTGAAGACGTCGGGCATCTCGCCCTGCATAGCCTGCGCCTCCTGCGCGTCGTAGGTCGCCTTGTCCCAGAGCTCGAAGTGGTTGCCCATGCCCAGCAGCATGGTGTCCTTCGCGATGCCGGCGGCCTGGCGCAGTTCGGGCGAGATCAGCACACGGCCGGTGCCGTCCATCTCCACGTCCATGGCATTGCCCAGAAAGATGCGCTTCCACCACTGCGCCGACATGGGCAGCGCGGCGATGCGCTCACGGAATTTCTCCCACTCAGGGCGGGGAAACACCATCAGGCAGCCGTGCGGGTGCTTGGTAATGGTGAGCTGGCCAGCCGCCGTCGCACTCAGGACGTCACGATGCCGGGTCGGCACAGACAGCCGACCCTTCGCATCCAGACTGAGAGACGAGGCCCCTTGGAACACCGTGATTTACCTGCTTTTTGTTGCGACAGCGTAGGAAAAGCAATTTCGCGGCACTTTTCACCACTAAATTGCACTTTTTTGCACTGTATCAGCAAAAGCAATGCTTGCAAGAGGGGTCTTGCGAATTTTTTCCAATGAAATCAAGGACTTAGAAGCGTTTTTGCACGCGCAATCGCGTCAAAATTCGTTCTAAATTAAGCACTTAGCGCGCCTTATGAAAGTGATGCATGAAACACAGGTGCACCTACCGTTCGTCCGAACGGCTTACAGGATGTAACGGGAAAGGTCCTCGTTCTGGCTGAGCTCGCCCAGGCGGGCATTCACGTAGGCCGAGTCAATGACCACACTCTGGCCCGCGAGCGCAGCCGCATCGAAGCTAACTTCGTCGAGCAGACGCTCCATGACGGTGGAAAGGCGGCGCGCACCGATGTTTTCGGTGCGCTCGTTGACCTCAAAGGCGATTTGCGCCAGTCGCGTAATGCCCTCGGGGCGGAAGTCCAGCGTGACCTGCTCGGTAGCCAGCAGCGCTTGGTACTGCTTGACCAGGGAGGCATGGGTTTGCGTGAGGATGGCTTCGAAGTCCTGCACCGAGAGCGATTGCAGCTCAACACGAATAGGGAAACGGCCCTGCAGCTCGGGGATGAGATCGCTGGGCTTGCTGAGATGAAAGGCGCCCGAGGCGACAAACAGGATGTGATCGGTCTTGACCATGCCGTACTTGGTCGACACCGTGGTGCCTTCAACCAGGGGCAGCAAGTCGCGCTGCACGCCCTGGCGCGACACTTCGGCACCACTGCCTTCGTTGCGCGAGGCAACCTTGTCGATCTCGTCGATGAACACAATGCCGTTCTGCTCCAGCAGATGCAGGGCCTGGGACTTGATCTCGTCCTCGTTGACGAGCTTGCCCGCTTCCTCATCGGCGAGCAGCTTTTGCGCTTCGGCGATCTTGAGCTTGCGCGTCTGGCGCTTGCCCTGGCCGAGCTGGCCGAACATGCCACGCAGTTGTTCGGTCATTTCCTCCATACCGGCCGGGCCCATGACCTCGAGCTGGGGTGCGGGTGCGGCAACATCGACCTCGATCTCGCGCTCGGCGAGCTGGCCCTCACGCAGCTTCTTGCGGAAGGTCTGACGTGCCGTGCTCTCGGGCGTGTCGGCGCTGGCCGCCGAGAAACCGAACTCGCTGCGAGGCGGCGGAATCAGGATGTCGAGGATGCGTTCCTCGGCCGCGTCTTCGGCGCGCGCACGCACCTCGGCCTTGGCGTTCTCGCGCGTTTGCTTGACAGCAATCTCGGCGAGATCACGGATGATGGAATCCACATCCTTACCCACATAGCCGACTTCGGTGAACTTGGTGGCCTCGACCTTGATGAAGGGCGCATCGGCCAAGCGCGCCAGGCGGCGTGCAATCTCGGTCTTGCCCACACCCGTGGGACCGATCATGAGGATGTTCTTGGGCGTGATCTCGCTGCGCAGGCCGGCATCCACCATCTGGCGACGCCAGCGATTGCGCAGGGCGATGGCCACGGCACGCTTGGCGTGGGACTGGCCGACGATGTGCTTGTCGAGTTCGGCAACGATATCTTGGGGAGTCAGTGCGTGCATGGCGCTCAGAGAGTCTCTATGGTGTGGTGCATATTGGTGTAGATGCACAGCTCGCCCGCGATTTCCAGCGAGCGTTTGACGATGTCGGCGGCAGGCAGTTCGGAGTTCTGCAGCAGGGCCACCGCGGCGGCCTGGGCATAGGCGCCGCCCGAGCCAATGGTCACGATGCCATTTTCGGGTTCGAGCACATCGCCATTGCCGGTAATGATGAGGGAAGCATCCTTGTCGGCCACGGCCAGCATGGCCTCCAGGCGTCGCAGCACGCGGTCGGTGCGCCAATCCTTGGTGAGCTCGATGGCGGCGCGCACCAAATGGCCCTGGTGTTTCTCCAGCTTGGCTTCAAAACGCTCAAACAGCGTGAAGGCATCGGCGGTGGCGCCGGCAAAGCCAGCCAGCACCTTGCCGTGGTAGAGCTTGCGCACCTTGCGTGCTGAGCCCTTGACGACGATGTTGCCCAAGGTGACTTGGCCGTCGCCGCCTATGGCGACCTGGTCGCCCTGGGGCGTCTTGCGGCGTACGCTGATGATGGTGGTCCCGTGAAATTGTTCCATGCTCAGAAGATAGGGAAGCAGCGGCTGAAATCAAGCCGCAAGCGCACCGCTGGTGCGCGGAATTACATGGCGCGTGGAATCACGCGGGCATGCTCGTTGATGCCGATGACATTGAAGAAAGCTGCCACGAGGCGATGCACATCGTGGAACTGCACCAGATGACCTTCGGACTGGCGCAACGCCACCCAGTTGAGGATGCTGCCAGCCGCCGAAAAGTCCACACGAATCAGATGGCGGCAGGAGACAACGATGCGCCCACCCTCGTCCTGCGAAGACTCTAGCCCTGCCAGTGCCTGGGTCGCGTCGCCCAATACATCGCCACGCAACTCCAGCGCTGGCACCGACACACCGTGGGCGACGCTGGGCATCAGGCCCATGGGCACCGTCGCGGCAGACTCGAAACCGGCCTGCCCCACACCGCCGGCAATTTCTGCAGGCTCGTAGTGGCAGCGTGCTGGCTCCCAGGCCGGCGGCGAGACTTCGTAGGTCACGCAATAGTCGAGTGCGGCGAGCTCAAACTCGTCAAGCATCTGCATGCTGCGCAGCGCATTGAGGCGCACAGCCCACCAGTCGGCATCCACCGACCGATCGCCCGAAGGCGTGCAGGCACGCAGCGCCAACACCAAACTGTCGGCTCCACCAAATTGCAGTGCCACAGGTTCGTCACACAGACTGCCAAACAGTCCGCCCAGCAGGGGCATGGCGGCCGGATCGATGGTCGACAGAGCCGACCAGTCCAGCACCCATGGCATGGGCCGGGAGGACATGGCGGTCCGCAAATCCTCCATGGCCATATCGTCCAGGTGCGCCGGGCTGCGCCAGATGGCATCCCCAATCGCAGGCATCCCGCGGCGCTCGGTGTCGGAAGCCGCAAATGGCGCAGCCGCCGTGGTCTCCATGCCTTGGGAAGAAGAATCGGCCAACGAGGCCCACATGGGGATGGCATTCCCCCATACGTGGGCCAACTCGACAATCGCCCATTCAAAGCGCGCCTGGTTGTTGGTGGCGCGGTAGAGATCCATCAAGGCGGCAGCCCACGAGGCGGATGACTCGGCGGTGGCGGTAATGCTGCGCAAGGCATGGAGCAGCCCCGTCTCGGCACCCTCATCGTCCCCGTTGGCAAAGCGGATGGCCGCTTCCTCCAGCTCGGGGTCCGTGGCCATGTCGTCCACTTCAATCGCAAAAAGCTTGGAGGTGGAGAAGCTCAGCTCACCACCCGTCGCTTGCGCAGGCTGGGGTGCGTGCGTTCCCAGGGGGACGTGGCTGGACATGGGAAGCGGCATGCCGCTGCCCATCTGCGTTGCCGCGTACTCGGATGGCGTGGCCCCGGGAACACTGGAGTGCAACTCGGAGGACTCGGTAGGTTCGAAATGGGAGGACAGTGAGGCTGGCACCGTGGCCGCAACAGGCGCAGGGGTTGCAGGCTCGACGGGGGCAGCAGCGACCGGAAAGCCGCCTTGCGCGGACGCCGCAGCTTCCTGCTTACCCTTCCACCACTGCTTGGACATCTGGGCCTCGATCTCATCGATCTTCTTGAGCGTCACCGCCCGGCCATCGGGGTCCGTGGGGATGCTGGTCTGAAAGAAGGAGGGACGGGCGGCCAGGGCCGCTGTGGCGGAGGGGTCCCGATTGCGCAGCTTGCGCAGTTGATCGAATTCACGCTTGCGGACAAAATCGTTTTGCCGCTTGCGTTCAATCATGGCCTTCAGGGCCTGCTTGTCATAGCCGCTGTCTTGCTCGGGCTCCGTGCGCTCCAGCTCCGACCAGTCCTTGGTCGGATTGCGCACGAACATCGCCACCTTGGACAATAAACCGGGTCGATCGTCTTTGGTCGCCATAAATCAGGAAATCTGCTCCGAGCGGCTGGGGCGAGGTTCAATCGCCAAACATCTTCTGCTTGAGCTCGCGGCGCTGCTGGGCTTCGAGCGACAGGGTGGCCGTGGGACGGGCCAGCAGGCGGCCGACCCCAATGGGTTCGCCGGTTTCGTCGCAATAGCCATAGTCACCCGCGTCGATGCGGGCGATGGACTGCTCGATCTTCTTGAGCAGCTTGCGCTCGCGATCACGGGTGCGCAGCTCCAGCGCGTGCTCTTCCTCGATGGTGGCGCGGTCCGCAGGATCGGGCACCACGGAGGTGTCTTCACGCAGATGCTCGGTCGTTTCGCCGGCACTGTTGAGAATGTCGCGCTTGAGGATGGACAGCTTGAGGCGGAAGGCCGCGAGCTGCACATCGTTCATGTATTCAGAGTCGGGCATGGCCAGCAACTCGGCATCAGTCAACTCGGCCGCAGGCTTGGACTTCCAGTTGTTGGCAAGCTTGGCGTCTTTCTTGATGGCGGCGGGAATCACGGCAGGAATCACGGGGGAAATCATGTTAGGGGTGTAGCTGGCTTTGGCGGCTGTGGAGGCCACAGATTGCGCCATGGAAGGCACTGTAAGTTGGGCCAGTCGGGAAGAAGGCCGTCCCGATTTGGCTGGTACCGCCACCTCGGGAGCCGGCACCACAACAGGGGCTTTGACCACCGCAGGTGCCACCGCCTTGGCCGGAACGGCTTTGGCGGGAGGCTGCACCTTATCGGCAGGCGCCTTGATTTTAACTGCGGGCGCTGCGGCCTTGGTTGCCACTTTGGCCGGAGCTTTGGGTACTGCCTTGGCGGCTGTCTTGGCAACCGGTTTTGCCGGGGCTTTGGCGGCGACTTTGGGGGCCGGCTTAGCGGCTGCCTTCGCGGGAGCTTTGGCAGGCGCCTTTGCTGCGGGCTTGGCTACCGCTTTGGGGGCAGCTTTTGCAGCGGGTTTGGACTTCGAAGCCACAGCGGCCTTGGCCACGGGCTTGCTGGCAGCTTTGGGTGCCGGTTTGGCGGGGGCTTTCACCACCGGTTTGGCCGCTGCCTTGGCAGCGGGCTTGGCCTTGACGCTTTTGGTTTTGGCGTCTTTGGCCTTGGTGTCTTTCCCGGATGTCGCTTTCACTTCTTGTCTCCTGGCAGTACTCGCCTGCGCACGGTCCCTGGTGGCTGCTGGCGTCTTTTCCCTCTTTGCGGGGGAGTCAACGCGGGTTTCTTCGGCGCGCGAGTGTACAGGTTTCCCCATCGGCAAACCCATTAGTTGCAAAAGCGAGACAAACATTTGCTTCCCTGTGCGTGGGTGAATAGCGCCCGGTCAAGCCAGGGACTGCTCCATGCCCTGTAGGAAGATGTCCTTGGGCAGGTCGATACCGATGAACACCATCTTGCTGCCCTTCCATTCGCCCTCGGCCCAGGCGGGGCCCAGGTCGCTGCCCATGAGCTGGTGCACGCCCTGGAAGATGACCTTGCGTTCGGTACCCTTCATATAGAGCACACCCTTGTAGCGCAGCATGCGCGGGCCGTAGATATTGACCACGGCGCCCAGGAAGTCTTCCAGCTTGGCCGGGTCGAAGGGGCGCTCGGACTTGAAGACGAAGCTCTTCACATCGTCGTCGTGGTGATGGTGGTGGGCATGGCCGTGACCATGCTGGTGCGAGGGGTGGTCGCAGTGCTCGCCATGTTCGTGGTCATGATCATGGTGGTGCCCATGGTCGTGGTCGTCTTCCTTGAGGAAGTCGGGGTCGATGTCGAGCTTGGCATTGAGGTTGAAGCCGCGCAGGTCCAGCACCTCGTTCAGCGCCACATCGCCAAAATGCACCGCCTTTTGCGGCGCGCGCGGGTTCATGTGCTTGATGCGGTGCATCAGCGCGTCCAGGTCGTCCTTGGAGACCAGGTCGGACTTGCTGATGAAGATCTGGTCGGCAAAACCGATCTGGCGACGCACTTCCTGGCGGTCGCTGAGCTGTTGCTCGGCATGCTTGGCGTCGACCAGCGTGAGGATGGAGTCCAGCAGATAGGTCTCGGCCACCTCATCGTCCATGAAGAAGGTCTGGGCCACGGGGCCTGGGTCGGCCACACCGGTGGTTTCGATGATCACGCGCTCGAAGTCCAGCTCGCCCTTGCGCTTTTTCTCGGCCAGGTCTTTCAGCGTGGTGCGCAGGTCTTCGCGGATGGTGCAGCAAACGCAGCCGTTGCTCATCTGGATGATCTGCTCGGTGGTGTCGCTGACCAGAATGTCGCTGTCAATGTTCTCTTCGCCGAACTCGTTTTCGATGACGGCGATCTTCTGGCCATGGGCCTCGGCCAGCACGCGCTTCAAGAGCGTGGTTTTGCCGGAGCCCAGAAAGCCGGTCAGGATGGTGGCGGGAATCAAGCTCATGGGAGTCTTCCAAAAATGGTGCAGTGCAAAAGACGGTATTTGGGGAGTGTAGCGAGCCTGTCAAGCCCCCTCCCCCGCTGCGGCCGCGCAAAAGACCGTTTCAGCGCCGCATCACCACCAGACCCTTGAGATACTCACCCTCGGGGAAGGCAATCGTCATGGGGTGGTCGGGCGCGCCGCCCATGCGCTCCGTGATATAGCCGTCCACCCCGGCGTCCGAGCCGGCGCCGGCAATGATCTTGTGGAACAGGTCGGCGCTGATGCCGCCCGAGCAGCTGTAGGTGAACAGCACGCCGCCGGGCTGCAGCAGCTTGAAGGCCAGGCGGTTGACGTCCTTGTAGGCGCGCGCGGCGCGCTCGGCATGGGCCACCGTGGGGGCAAACTTGGGCGGGTCCAGGATGATGGCGTCGAAAGTGCGCCCCTCGGCCGCAAAGGCGCGCAGGCTGGCGTTGACGTCGGCGTCCATGAAGGTGGCGCGGCTGGCGTCAAAGCCGTTGAGCGCCACATTGGCGCGCGCCTTCTCGATGGCCGGGCCGCTGGAGTCGATGGAGGTCACGTGGCCCGCACCGCCCGAGAGCGCTGCCACAGTGAAACCACCCGTGTAGCAGTAGCAGTTGAGCACGGTCTGGAAGCTCAACCGGCGCGTGGCGTCGGCAAAGCGCTTGCGGCTGTCGCGCTGGTCCAGGTAGAAGCCGGTCTTGTGACCTTCGGCAATGCTCAGGGCCAGTTTCCACTCGTGCTCCTGCAGCACCAGGTCGGTCGCGCCCTCGCCGCGCAACCAGCCCGTGGCCTCGGGCAGGCCCTCCAGCGCGCGGCTGCTGGCGTCGGAGCGCTCGTAGAGCTTGGTCAGGCCCGTGGCGGCCAAAAGCGCATCGGCAATCACGTCCTTCCACTTCTCCACGCCGGCCGAGGTGAACTGCGCCACCAGGGTGTCGCCGTAGCGGTCCACGATCAGGCCGGGCAAGCCGTCGGATTCGCCGTGTACCAGACGCACGCCGTCACTTTTGATATCAAATCTGGCCCTAGCCCTCACAGAATCCGCGCAAGCAGCTATGAAAAAGCTAGCATCAATACGCTGCTTCTCGTCAAAACTCCAGACCCGGGCGCGTATCTTGGACTGCGGGCTGAAGGCGGCCCAGCCCAGAAACTGCCCTTCCGCCGACTCCACGCGCACGGTCTCGCCGCTGTCACCGCCGCCCTTGGCGATGGCCGATTCAAAGATCCAGGGATGGCGGCGTAACAGGGAGCGCTCTTTGCCGGCGCGCAGGCGAATGGTTTTCATGCCGCGATTGTCGGCCATCCCGTGCCAACCGCCCGTTTACAAGCGCGCAGCGCTGGCCTATATTGGGGCGCGCCTCTGACAAAACCGCAGGTTTCCATGGGCCCGTGCCCTTGGAGACTTTCACCAACACCACTTGGAACAAAGGCACGGATATGGACTTGAGCAACGTGAAACTATCCACTCGGCTCACGCTGGGGTTCGCAAGCCTGGTCATCATGGTGGCCCTGATGGCGGCATTCGGGCTCTACGAGGTCCGCGTCACCAACCAGTCCATCGGCAGCATCTATGCCGACCGGGTGGTCCCCCTCAAACAGCTCAAGGCGGTGTCCGACCTGTACGCAGTCAACATCATCGACAACGCCAACAAGGTCGCGGCCGGACTGCTGGAACCCCAAAGCGCCCAGGCCAATGTGGCGCAGAGCCTGAGCGCCATTGGCACCGAATGGAAAGCCTACCTGGGTACCGAGCTGACACCGCAGGAAAAGAAGGATGCCGCCCAGGTCACCGAGCTGATGGGCAAGGCCGCACCGACCGTGGCCAAGCTCCAGGCGGCGCTGGGGGCCGGCAACAAGGAAGAAGTGGCCGCCCTGGTGCGCCCGCTGTACGAACAGATTGACCCGTTGACCAGTACCCTGAGCAAGCTGGTCGACCTGCAGCTCAGCGAGGCCAAGGCCGAGTACGACCGCTCCACCGCCAACTACCAGAGCACCATCACCCTGTTCAGCGTCATCGTGGTCATTGCGATTGCCGTGGGCAGCGCGATTGGCTGGATGCTGATACGCGCCATCACCCGCCCGCTCAACCAGGCGGTGGACGTAGCCCGTGAGGTGGCCGGCGGCAACCTGACCCAGCCGATCGTGGCCCAGGACCAGACCGAGACTGGCCTGCTGCTGGCCGCCCTGCGCGACATGCAGGACAGCCTGGTGGCCGTGGTCTCAACCGTGCGCAATGGCTCGGAGGGCGTGGCCAATGCCAGCGCCGAGATCGCCCAGGGCAATAACGACCTCAGTGCCCGCACCGAGCAGCAGGCCAGCGCGCTGGAGGAGACCGCCGCCAGCATGGAAGAGCTGAGCGCCACCGTGAAGCAGAACGCCGACGCCGCCAAACAGGCCAACCAGCTGGCCGTCAACGCCTCGTCCGTCGCCCAGCAGGGCGGAGACGTGGTGGGCAAGGTGGTGGAGACCATGCGCGGCATCAGTGAGAGCAGCCGCAAGATTGCCGACATCATTGGCGTGATCGACGGCATCGCCTTCCAGACCAACATCCTGGCGCTGAACGCGGCCGTGGAGGCCGCCCGCGCGGGCGAGCAGGGCCGCGGCTTTGCCGTGGTGGCCAGCGAGGTGCGCAGCCTGGCCGGGCGCAGCGCAGAGGCGGCCAAGGAGATCAAGGCCCTGATCGGCACCAGTGTGGAGCGCGTGGAACACGGCACCACCCTGGTGGACCAGGCCGGCAGCACCATGAGCGAGGTGGTCAGCGCCATCCAGCGCGTGACCGACATCATGGGCGAGATCAGCGCGGCCAGTGCCGAACAGAGCACCGGCGTCTCCCAGGTGGGCGAGGCCGTGACCGAGATGGACCAGACCACGCAGCAGAACGCCGCCCTGGTGGAGCAGATGGCCGCCGCGGCCAGCAGCCTCAAGGTGCTGGCGAGCGAGCAGGTGCAGGCCGTCTCCGTCTTCAAGCTGCCCGCAGGCCTGGGCCAATTGGCCCGCTAGGCGGGGCTGGGCCCTGCGCTAGATCTCGTCAATCTCGGTAGTCGCGGCCTGCCCTGCGGCCATGGCGGCACCGTCATCGATGGCAAAGCGATCGCGCGTGTTCACATAGAAGCTGGCGCCAAAACGCCCCACGGGAAAGTAGTCTTGCAGGCGCACGCGCCAGCGCTCGGTGTCAATCAGGCCTTCGCGCGCATGCAGCCAGCGCACCTTGCCAATGAAGATCTGCCGGCTCTCGGTCTGCAGCGTCTCCCACAGAGTGCACTCAAACGCCACTGGCGCCTCGGCAATGTAAGGCGGTGCCACCCGCGTGCTGGGCACCGCGTGCAGGCCCACCTTCTCCAGCTCGCTCTGGTCGGGCGGCAGCGATTCGCCGCAACGGTGCATCTGCGTGGCCATGGCCTCGTCGGCCAGGTGCACCACAAACTCCTTGGTGCGCACGATGTTGGCCGCCGTGTCCTTGAGGGCGCCGTCTTTCAGGCGGTTGATGCTGACCATGACGATGGGCGGCTCTTCACCCAGCATGTTGAACATGCTGAAAGGGGCCGCGTTGACCGCGCCATTGGGGTTCAGGGTGGTGATGAGCGCAATCGGCCGCGGCACGATAAGGCTGGCCATCAGCTTGTAGCGCTGGTATTCGGTGATCTTTTCGAAATCAATGTCCATGCCTGCGAGGCAAGCAAGGACCGCGCCGAGCGCCCTATTTCTTTTTGATGCGCGCGCGCGGATGTGCCGCGTCATACGCCTTGGCCAGGTGCTGGAAGTCCAGCCGGGTGTAGACCTGCGTGGTGCTGATATTGGCGTGGCCCAGCAGCTCTTGCACCGCGCGCAGGTCGCTGCTGCTCTGCAGCACATGGCTTGCAAAGGAGTGGCGCAGCATATGCGGGTGCACGGGCGCGGCCAGCCCGGCGAGCTGGCTGCGGCGGCGCAGGCGCTGCCAGATGCTTTGCGGGGTCAGCCGCGTGCCATTGCGCCCGGTAAACAGGGCGGCGCTGGCATCGGCCTGTGCCGCATGCACGGGCGCAGTGCTAGCGGTGCCGGATGGACCACGCACATCCAACCAGCGCTGCAGCGCGGCCAGCGCCTGGGTGCCCACGGGCACGGTGCGACGCTTGCTGCCTTTGCCCAGCACGTGGGCCTCGGCCGCTTGCAGGTCCACCCAGCCCCTGGCGTCCTTGCCGGCCACCACGTCCAGCCCCACCAGCTCGCCCACGCGCAGGCCGCTGCCGTAGAGCAGCTCCACCATGGCGGCATCGCGCGCTTCCAACCAGGCGTTGTCGTCGCTCTCGAACTCGGCCAGTTGCACCGCGTCGTCCACACCCAGGGCCTTGGGCAGGGGCTTGGCCACCTTGGGGGCCCGCACGTCCTGCACCGGGTTGCTGGCAATCAGGCCCTGGCGGCCCAGCCAGGTGTAGAAGCCGCGCCAGCCCGAGAGGATGAGCGCAATGCCCCGGCCGCTGCGGCCGCTGCCATGCATCTGCGCCACCCAGCGGCGGATGTGCGCATTGCGCACCTGGGGCAGCTCCAGCCGCGCCTGGCGGGCATTGGTGCTCAGGCGCTCCAGGTCCAGCGTGTAGAGGGTGACTGTGCGTTCGGCCAAGCGCTTCTCAAAGCGCACGTAGTCCAGGTAGCGCAGCACCAGCGGATCGGGTGCAGGCGCAGCCTCTGTGGCCGCAACACTGGCAGGATCTGGCTGGCCCACAGTGGTGCGCCGCCTGGGCCTCAGCGCAGGCGCGAGAGGGCCGCGCTGGCGATTTCGCCGATGCGGGCCAGGAACTCGGTGCCCATGCTGCTGTTGAAGCGCTGGGCGTCGCCAGAGGCTAGCACCAGCATGCCGAACGCCGGAGCGCTGCTGCCGGCTTCGCCGCTGCGCAGGGGCACCAGCGCCAGCGAGCTCACGGCCTGGGGATCGCCCAGCCAACTCACGGCCTCGAAGCCAGTGTTGAGGCCACAGAAGGGCTCCATCAGGGACGAGGCAAACACCTTGGCATCATCGCTCACGCCCTGCACAAAGGGCGCGTCCGCGTACGCGTCGGCCACACCCCACAGGCGCAGGCCCACCTGGGGCACGGCGAACTGGTCCTGGATTTCCTGCACGACCTGTGCGGGCAGGGCCTGCACGTCGCTGGCCAGAAACAGGGTGCGCGCCCAGCGCAGAATCTTGTCCGACAGCATCACGTTCTCGTTGCCGTGGCGGATCATTTCCATGATGCGCTGCTCCAGCAGCTTGATCTTCTCGCGCAGCATCTCAGCCTGGCGCTCCTGCAGGCTCACCGCGCGGTGGCTGTGCGGGCTGGTGAACTGCACCGTGGCCAGCAGCTCGGCGTGGCGCTGGAAGAAGTCGGGCGTGTTGGCCAGGTAGTTGGCGATGTCGTCTTCGGTGATGGGGTTGGCCAGGGCCTGGTTCACGGGTGTGGTCATGGTGAAGAGTTGAGGTTATTCGGGAAGGTCGATCTCGCCCTGGAACACGGTGGTGGCCGGGCCGGTCATGAACACGGACTGGCCCAGGCCAGCCCAGGCAATGGTGAGCACGCCGCCACGGGTCTGCACGTCCACGCTGGCGTCCAGCAGGCCCAGGCGAATGCCGGAGACCACGGCCGCGCAGGCGCCGGTGCCGCAGGCCAGGGTCTCGCCCACGCCACGCTCATACACGCGCAGGCGCACAAGGCTGCGGTCCACGACCTGCAGAAAGCCCACGTTCACGCCTTGCGGAAAGCGCGGGTTGGCCTGCACAGCCGGGCCCAGGGTGGCCACGGGCGCAGTGTCCACGTTGTCTACCAGCGTCACCGCATGGGGGTTGCCCATGGACACGGTTGCTACCAAAAGAGGAGCTGCCGGCGCACTATCCACGATGGCTAGAGGCCAATTTCCCCATGCACCCATGGACTGCATGGCAAGGCCGTTGTCATCAAACGGAATCTCCGCCGGGGTGAACACCGGCGCGCCCATGTCCACGGTGACGCGGCCATCGGCGTTCAGGCGCGGCTCGATCACGCCCTTCATGGTCTGCACGCGGATGCGGTCCTTGGTGGTCAGGCCCTTGTCGTGCACAAAACGGGCAAAGCAGCGCGAGCCGTTGCCGCACTGCTCCACCTCGTTGCCATCGGCGTTGTGGATCACGTATTCGAAGTCGATGCCCTCAGCGGGCGAGGGGCGCACGGTGAGGATCTGGTCCGCGCCCACGCCAAAGTGGCGGTCGCCCAGAAAGCGGTAGTGCGCCTCGGTCAGGCCCAGGCGGCCGCGCGTTTCGTCGAGCACGACGAAGTCGTTGCCGGCCCCCTGCATTTTGGTGAACTGGATTCGCATGGCCGGATTATCCGCGTTTGGCGTCACAATCCGCCGCATGGTCCGACCCACCCACACCCTGCCTGCGGATACCCTGCCCGCGGCCGCCTCGCTCGTCGATGCCTGGCAAACCGAACGCCCCGCCCCCCTGACCCGCAATGTGCTGCGCCTGACGGCGCCCAACCCCGGCGTGATGACCGGCCCCGGCACCAACAGCTACCTGGTGGGCGAGCCCGCCACAGGCTACACCGTGATCGACCCCGGCCCGGCCGACGCCGACCACCTGCAACGCCTGTGGCAGGCCGCGCAGTTCGAGGACGGCATGGGCGGCAACATCCTGCGCATCGTCTGCACCCACTCCCACCCCGACCACTCGCCCGGCGCGGCGCCGCTGCAGGCCCTGTGCCAGGGCGGGCCACCCATTCTGGGTCTTCCCTCGGCCCCCACGGCACGCGCTGCCAGCGAGTTCACGCCCGACCGCCCGCTATTAAATCGGGAGCTGCTCGCGCATATGCTGCCTGGGCTGGACGTGGAAACGGCTTTGAAACCTGTGCACACGCTGCAGGTGATTTACACCCCCGGCCACGCGGCCAACCATGTGTGCCTGCTGCTGGAGGAAGACGGCCTGCTGTTCAGTGGCGACCACATCCTCAACGGCAGCACCACGGTCATCGACCCGCCCGACGGCAATATGGCCGACTACCTGGATTCGCTGGACGCGCTGACCGAGGCCTGCACCGCCCATGGCGTGCAGTACATCCTGCCAGCCCACGGCCATGTGATCGACGGTGCGCTGAAGGCGATTGCCAAGCTCAAGGCGCACCGCTTGGCGCGCGAGGCCAAGGTAGCGGCCGCCATGCAGGCCATCCCCGCGGGCAGCCCCGACGACTGGGTGCCCCTGGCCTATGACGACGTGGATTCACGCCTGTGGCCCGTGGCCAAGCGCTCCCTGCTGGCGCACGTGGAGCGCATCCAGGCACTGGCCGCGCAGAAAGGTCCCCAGCCATGAACCGCCCCACCCTCAAACTCACGCCCAAACCCAAACCGGCGGCCAAGGCAGCGCCTGCGGCACGCCAGGCGCCTGCATCAACCGCCCCGGCCAAGCCCGCACGCGCGCCAGCCCCGCGCCCCGCTGGGCCACGGCCCGTTGGTCGCCCCGCAGCAGCATCCAAAGCCCGCCCGTCCACACCGGATGCGCGCCCGCAGCGCCCTCGGGCGCCGGGCAAGGCTGCGCCCAAGCCCCTGCCCAACGCGGGCGAACGCCTGTCCAAGCGCGTGATGCAGCTCAAGGAGTGCTCGCGCAAGGAAGCCGAGCAGTACATCGAGGGCGGCTGGGTGCGCGTGAATGGCGTGGTGGTGGAAGAGCCCGCCCAGCGCGTGGACCTCGAAACCGTCACGCTGGACGCCAACGCCAGCCTGCTCAACCTGACTGCCGTGACCCTGCTGCTGAACAAGCCGCCAGGCTACGCGGATGGCACGGAAGAACTACCCCCTGTAAGCGGGGGCAAGGCCATTCCCGACGCACGCAGCTTGCTGACGGCGGCGACCCACTGGGAACACGACCCCACAGACACGCCCGTGCTGCAGCGCCATTTCAAGCACTTGGAAGCCGACATCGAGCTGGAGAACGGTGCCAGCGGTCTGGTGGTGTTCACGCAGGACTGGCGCACCACGCGCAAGCTGACCGAAGACATGGCCACCATGGAGCACGAGTTTCTGGTGGAGGTGAAGGGCGCGGTGGAGGCCGACGCGCTCAAGCCGATTGGCTACGCCCTGAAGGACGAGCGTCTGGACCTGCCATCGGTGAAGGTGAGCGTGAACAGCAGCACGCCCGAGATGAGCCGCCTGCGCTTCGCCATCAAGGGATCACACCCCGGCCTGGTGGCCTACCTGTGCGGGCTGACGAACATGGAGATACTGGCCATGCGCCGCATCCGCCTGGGCCGCGTGACGCTGGCTGACCTGCCTGTGGGGCAGTGGCGGTTTCTCGCCGGATACGAGAAGTTTTAGTGCAATTCCCCGCCGGGCCGCCCCAAGGGAAATTAGCCCCCTCGGGGGGGCAGCGACCCGCGCAGCGGCGGAGCGTGGGGGCCTATGAGGTGATGTAGTTCTGCAGCTGGGTGATGGTCTGCTCACGATCCTTGATGATGTCGTCCATCAGGTCGCGAATCGAGACCATGCCCAGCACCTTGGTGCCATCCACCACCGGCAAGTGGCGGATCTTCTTCTGGCTCATGAGGGTCATGCAGTCATCGGTGGAGGATTTGGGCCCCACAGTGATCAGCACTTGGGAGGTCATGATGTCTTTGACCTTGGTGTCGCGGGAGGAGCGGCCCTCCAGGGCGATCTTGCGGGTGTAGTCGCGCTCGGAGAAGATGCCTACGAGCTTGTCGCCTTGCAGCACCATGAGAGCGCCGACATTGCATTCGGCCAGCATTTCCAGCGCCTGGTAGACGCTGTCATCCGGGCTCAGGCTCCAGATGGAGCCGCCGTGTTTTTCCAACAGTTCAAGAATCGGTCGCATGGTCCCATCTCCCAATGACTGTGAAGACTTAACCATACAACAAAAAAAGTGTGAAGCCCACCGATAAGCCGGATTCTGTGCATGGGGGTTTCCCCCCACGTGACCACCATTACTCTGGGCCGCCGGTCACCCGAACGGCTCGATGCTACCTACCCGCACACTCCGGGGGCCCCGTCAACGTGTGCCTACTTGGTATTGCTGCGCGTAGAGATTGCCCGTTTCACCCGCACCAAAGCGGCTCGTCTCTGTTGCTCTGATCCTCACCTTAGGGTCTCGCGACTTGTCGGTGGACAGCCGTTAGCTGCTACGCTGCCCTATGCAGTCCGGACGTTCCTCCAGTGCCTGGTTTCCCAGATTGCACCAGCGGTGGTCTGGCGGGCTTCACAGGCGCAATTATCGCAGCAGGAAATTGGACGCCGCGCCGCCCAGCGCGCCGGCTGCGCCGGGCGTGTCGTCCTTGAGGTCCACCCCCGAGAGCTGGCGCGCGCGCGACTGCGTCAGCAGGTAGTGCAGCTTGTAGGCTGCGTCCTCCCAGGGCAGACCGGCTGGGCGCACATTGGAGATGCAGTTGCGGCTGGCGTCGGTCAGGCCCACGCTGGGCATCCAGGTCAGGTACAGGCCCATGCTGTCGGGCGAACTCAAGCCGGGCCGCTCGCCGATCAGCACCACCACGGCGCGGGCCCCCAGGCGCTGGCCCACTTCGTCGCCCACGGCCACACGCCCCTGCTGCACCACACAAGGCGGCGCCACGCGCCAGGACTCGCTTGCCATGCGGCGGTACAGCGCGGCCAGAAATGGGGCGGCATTCTGTGCCACGGCGCGCGCTGACAAACCATCTGCCACCACCAGCGCCAGGTCATAGGGGCGACTGGCCGCGTCCTCGCGCACCACGGTGTCCACGGTGGGTTGGCCCAGCTGCCGGGCGGACGCTGCGTTGAGCCTGCGCCCCAGATCGGGGCGCTGCAGATACTGGGCGCGGTCGGCCACCGCACTGTGCAACTGCAAGGGCGCTTCCAGACCGGGCCACGCCTCAGTGAGCGCGCTGGCCAGTTCGGCCACATCCAGCCCCGTATGCACGGCATCACGCGCCTGCGCATGGGCTTGCTGGAAAGCCAGATGCGCCTGCGTGGGCAGGCTCACGCCCGCGCGCCCCAGTGCAATGCGCGCGGCGGTGAACTGGCGCAAGCCCGCCCAAGCGTTGGGGGTGACCACCGGCGCAGTGCCGGCATCCGTGATGGGGGCAATCGGGGAACCGGAATCGGACATGGGTTCAGGACAAGGGCAAGACGGCACGGGAAAAAGCGGGCGGGAGATCGGAGGGCAGGAACAGCCCTTGGTCGCTACAGGTGGCGATCTGCATGCGCTCCAGCCAGGCCTCGAATTCGGGCGCGGCACGCAGGCCCAGCACGCGGCGTGCGTAGAGCGCGTCGTGGAACGATGTGGTCTGGTAGTTGAGCATGATGTCGTCCGAGCCCGGAATGCCCATGACAAAGGTGCAACCCGCCGCGCCCAGCAGGGTCAGCAGCACGTCCATATCGTCCTGGTCGGCATCGGCATGGTTGGTGTAGCAAACGTCACAGCCCATGGGCAGACCCAGCAGCTTGGCGCAGAAGTGGTCTTCCAGCCCCGCGCGGATGATCTGCTTGCCATCGAACAGGTACTCGGGGCCGATGAACCCCACCACGGTGTTCACCAGCAGCGGCTTGAAGTGGCGCGCCACGGCGTAGGCGCGCGCCTCGCAGGTTTGCTGGTCCAGGCCATGGTGCGCATTGGCCGAGAGCGCGCTGCCCTGGCCGGTTTCGAAGTACATGACGTTGTTGCCGACTGTGCCGCGTTGCAGCGAAAGGGCCGCGCTGCGCGCCTCCGCCAGCAGCGCCATATTCAGGCCAAAGCTGCTGTTGGTGGCCTCGGTACCGCCTATGGACTGGAACACCAGGTCCACGGGCGCGCCGCGCTCGATGGCCTGAAGGGTATTGGTCACATGCGTGAGCACGCAGGATTGGGTGGGGATGGCGTAGTGCTGGATCACCTCGTCCATCATGTGCACCAGGCGCATGACCTGGGCCACGTTGTCGGTGGCGGGGTTGATGCCGATGACGGCATCCCCACTGCCGTAGAGCAGGCCGTCGAGCATGCTGGCCGCAATGCCGGTGGTGTCATCGGTCGGATGGTTGGGCTGCAACCGGGTGCTCATGCGCCCTGGCAGGCCGATGGTGTTGCGAAAGCCGGTCACCACCCGGCATTTGCGCGCCACGAGGATCAGGTCCTGGTTGCGCATGATCTTGCTGACCGCCGCCGCCATCTCGGGCGTCACGCCGGGTGCCAAGGCTTGCAGTGTTTCACTGTCCACCGCGTCGTTGAGCAGCCAGTTGCGGAAGTCGCCCACTGTCAGGTGGCTGATGGGGGCAAAGGCCTGGGCGTCGTGCGTGTCGAGGATGAGGCGGGTGACCTCATCGTCTTCATACGGCACCAAGGCTTCGGAGAGAAAGGTCTTGAGCGGCACCTCGGCCAGGGCCTGTTGGGCCGCGGCGCGCTCCTGCGCACTCTTGGCCGCCACGCCGGCCAGGGCGTCGCCCGAACGCGCCGGACTGGCCTTGGCCATGAGCTCCCTCAGGTCTGCAAACCCGTAGGTCTGCAGGCCCAAGGTGGCGGAGTAGGCAGACTCAGGCACCCGCGCCGCTCTCCACCGCGTCGGCCGCAGGCGCCCATTCTTTGCGGGCACCCTTGGTCAGCAAAAAGTAGACAAAGCCCAACACGACAATCCCCACAAACAGGCCCGCAACCAGTGGGTTGTAATAGGCCATGGTCACCAGGCAGACCACGGCAGCCACCAGCGCAAAGGCCGGGAACACGGGATACAGGGGCGCACGGAAGGGACGTGCCATATGGGGTTCGGATTTGCGCAACTTGAACAGGCTCGCCATGCTGACGATGTACATGACGATAGCGCCAAACACGGACATAGTCACGATGTTGGCGGTCAGGGTCTGGCCACCCAGGGTCAGGACTTCATCACTGTAGATGGCCGCAATGCCCACCACGCCGCCGGCCAGGATGGCGCGATGCGGAGTCTTGAAACGCGGATGCACCTTGGCAAAGAATGCCGGCAGATAGCCTTCGCGCGCCAGCGCAAAAATCTGGCGCGAGTAGCCCAGGATGATGCCGTGGAAGGAGGCCACCAGGCCGAACAGGCCCAACCAGACCAGCATGTGGAGCCAGCCGCTGCTCTCGCCCACGATGAGTTTCATGGCCTGGGGCAGCGGGTCGTTGATATTGGCCAGCTTGGTCCAGTCACCCGCACCACCGGCGAACACCATCACACCCACGGCCAGGAACACCAGCGTCAGGATGCCGGCGATGTAGGCAATCGGGATGGACCGCTTGGGGTCCTTGGCCTCTTCCGCCGCCATGGCCACGCCTTCAATCGCCAGGAAGAACCAGATGGCAAAAGGGATAGCCGCAAACATGCCGGGAATGGCCGCCATGGAGAAACCGTCCTGCCCCGACCAGCCACCCTTGACGAAGTTGGCGATGGAGAAGCCGGGCGAGACCACGCCCATGAAAACCAGCAGCTCAAAGATCGCCAGGACGGTCACGAACAACTCGAAGGTAGCCGCGATCTGCACGCCCACGATGTTGAGCGTCATGAACACCAGGTAGGCGCCCACGGCCGCCACCTTGGGGTCCAGCGAGGGGAATTGCACATTCAGGTAAGCGCCAATGGCCAGCGAAATGGCCGGCGGCGCAAACACAAACTCCACCAATGTGGCAACGCCCGCGATGTAGCCACCCACCGGACCAAAGGCCCGCTTGCTGTAAGCGAAGGGGCCACCCGCATGGGGAATGGAGGTGGTCAGCTCGGTGAAGCTGAAGATGAAGGTGGTATACATCGCGGCGATGAACAGCGCGGTGACGGTGAAGCCCAGCGTGCCGGCCGAGGCCCAGCCAAAGCTCCAGCCAAAGTATTCGCCCGAGATCACCAGCCCGACGGCGATGCCCCAGAGTTGCAGTGTGCTGAGCACCGGCTTGAGCGTGTGCGCGCCGGATGACGGATTCGTAGATGCCATGAAATTCCTCCAACAGGTCCAGAAATAAAAGCCCTGCCCGGGCATGGGCTTTGCTTGAGGCGACTGTAGGCAGTCACCGGCCCAACCGGTATCGAAATTCGGCAAACCTGCACCACGCACTTTTTTGGCGCATGCCCCGACCCGCACCTGGAGCGCACCCATGAACTACCGCCTTCCGTCCCCGGCGCCTGTGCGCATCGTCCAGTCCACCGATGCGGACGAACACGCGGCACACCTGACCAACTGGGAGCAGTGCTATGACCAGACCACGGCCGGCCGCTTCCACGGCCTGTTGGAGGAGTTGCAGCTGCCCTCCATGCAGGTCTTCCGCGAAACCACCACCCAGGGCATGCGCCAGACATGCTGCGTCTGGCCCGACGCGCTGTGGTTTGGCTTGCCCCATTCCGCGCACAGCACCCGCATCAACGGCCGCGTGGCTGCCCCGCACGGCATCATGGTGCGCCCCGGGGGCCGCGAGTTTGAACTGGTGACGCCGGCGGACTACACCATCTACGGTGTGGTGGTGCGCCAGAGTGCGCTGCATGCCGTCGCCGCACGCCTGGGCTTTCAGATGGACTGGGACCAGTTGGGCCAGACCGAGCTGGTGCAGGCAGCGCCCGCGTACTACCAACAATGCCTGCATGTGCTCAACACCCTGCTGCACACAGCCCCGCCGGAGAGCGGCCCCGCGGAAGAGCGTATTCTGGAAGCCCTGCTGCCCCTGCTGGACCAGAGCGTGGCAGCCGCCCCTGCCAGCACCAGCTTCGCGCGCCACCAGCGCATCGTGGCCAAGGCGCGCGACTATGTGCTGGCCCACCCGGACCAGGCGGTCACCGTGCCCGAGCTGTGTGAGCAACTGTTCGTGAGCCGCCGCACACTGCAGTATTGCTTTGAAGACGTGCTGGGCATCAACCCCGTGCAGTACCTGCGCATCCTGCGCCTCAACGGTGCACGCCGCCACCTGCGCGACAACCGCCAGCCCGCCCCCACCGTGCGCGACGTGGCCGCCGACTGGGGCTTCTGGCACTTTAGCCAATTCTCCAGCGACTACCGCAAGCTGTTCGGACACAGCCCGTCGGAGGCGCTGCGGCAAGGGCTGCACTAAGGCCCGCGATGGGCATGGCGCTCGCGCCCGAATAAAATCGGGGCCTGCTTGATAAACACGAGCCGCCCCATGATCCGCCTGACTGAACTCAAACTCCCCCTCTCTGCCCTGCCCGTCGAGGAGCGTCGCGCCAGCGATGCGCCAACCGAGACCGAGGCGGACCGCGCCCCCGTCGCCCACCCTGTCGCCGCCCTGCAGCGCCTCTGTGCGCAGACCTTGGGCATCGACGTAGATGCGATTGCGAACTTGCAGGTCTTCAAGCGCAGCTTCGATGCGCGCAAGGCGGAGTTGCTGGCGGTCTACATCGTGGACATCACGCTGCACGACGCCGCGCTGGAGGCGCGCCTGCTGGCGCAGCACCAAGGCCATCCGCACATCGGCGCCTCACCGGACATGGCCTACCGCATGGTGACGCAGGCACCGGCCGACTTTGGCCAGCGCGAGGGGGAACGCCCCGTTGTGGTGGGCTTTGGCCCCTGCGGCATGCTGGCGGCGCTGGTGCTGGCGCAGATGGGCTTTCGGCCCATCGTGCTGGAACGCGGCAAGACGGTGCGCCAGCGCACCAAGGACACCTGGGGCCTGTGGCGCAAGAAGACCCTCAACCCCGAGAGCAATGTGCAGTTTGGCGAAGGCGGCGCCGGCACTTTCTCGGACGGCAAGCTCTACAGCCAGATCAAGGACCCGCGCTTCCTGGGCCGCAAGGTGATGCACGAGTTTGTGGCCCACGGTGCGCCGGCCGAAATCCTCTACGAAGCCCACCCTCACATCGGCACCTTCAAGCTGGTGAAAGTGGTGGAAGGCATCCGCGAGCAGATCATTGCGCTGGGAGGCGAGATCCGCTTCGAGCAGCGCGTCACCGACTTGCTATTGAATCAGGAGCTGCCCGCGCAACCTCTGCGCGGGCTGGAGGTCGAAAATCTTCAAAACGGCAACCGCTACGTGCTACCGGCGCACCATGTCGTGATGGCGCTGGGCCACAGCTCACGCGACACCTTTGCCATGCTGCATGCGCGTGGCGTGGCCATGCAGGCGAAGTCCTTCTCGGTAGGTGTGCGCATTGAACACCCGCAGAGCGTGATCGACCGGGCCCGCTGGGGCCGCCACGCGGGCCACCCGCTGCTGGGTGCGGCCGACTACAAGTTGGTGCACCACGCCGCCAACGGCCGCGCCGTTTACAGCTTCTGCATGTGCCCCGGTGGCACGGTGGTGGCTGCCACCAGCGAACCCGGCCGCGTGGTCACGAACGGCATGAGCCAGTACTCCCGCGCCGAGCGCAATGCCAACGCCGGCATGGTGGTGGGCATAGACCCGCCCGACTACCCGCAGGACGAGGCCGCCTTTGTGCACGCCTGGGGCGAGGAACAGGGCCGAGCCCTAGCGGCCGAGGCCACCGCACTGCGCGCGCGTGATCCGCAGGCCGTACACCCGCTGGCCGGGGTCAACCTGCAGCGCGCGCTCGAATCGGGCGCCTATGTGCTGGGCGGCAGCAGTTACGAGGCACCGGGCCAGCTGGTGGGTGACTTTCTTGCGGCCCGCCCGTCAACCGCCCTGGGCGCGGTCATCCCGTCCTACAAGCCGGGCATCAAGCTGGGCGACCTGGCCCATGCCCTGCCCGCCTACGCCATCGAAGCCATGCGCGAAGCGCTGCCAGCCTTCGGGCGCAAGATCAAGGGCTATGACATGGCCGACGCGGTGCTTACCGGCGTGGAAACGCGCACGTCTAGCCCGGTCAAGATGCCGCGCGGGGACGACCTGCAAAGCACCAGCCTGCGTGGCCTCTACCCCGCGGGCGAGGGTGCCTCCTATGCGGGCGGCATTTTGTCGGCGGGTGTGGATGGCATCCGCGTGGCGGAAGCGTTGGCCCTGGACCTCTGCACACAGCCTCGCTGAACCTGCACCGGCGCGACACCCCAAACGCAGGGGATTGGTGTTTAATGCGGCGATCACCACGCCACACGCCGAACCATGAAACGTCGTCAGTGCCTGCGCTCCGTGTCTGCTTCTGCCTGCGCCTGGCTCCTACCGGTGTATGGGCAGTCAACCGGTCCCGTGGTGCGCATGGGCTACTTCGACAAGTTCTCCCCCTTCAGCGAAAAGGATGACGGCGGCCAGATGCGCGGGCTGCTGGTGGAGTCCATGGACCTGGTCGGCACCATGGCCGGCCTCACGCTGGAGCATTACGGCTACCCGTGGGCGCGTGCACAGCTGATGGTGCGCCAAGGCGAGCTGGATGGTTTTTGTACCGTGCAGACCACTGAGCGCAACGCCTACGCCGACTTCTGCCCCACACCGGTACTGCGCGTGGCGCTGGGTGTCTACCACCGCCGCGGTGACACGCGCATCGCCCAGCTCAACTCGGTGGCCGACATGCGCGAGTTGCGCCAGGGTGGCTACATCGGCAGCGGCTATGTGAAGGAACACCTGGAAGCTGACCGCATTTCGCTGGAGCCGGACCAGGACGCCGTATTGCGCCGCCTGCTCAATGGTTCGCTGGACGTGTTTCCGCAGGCCGAGATCGTCACCTGGCTGCGTATCAAATCGCTGGGCTACGCCGACCGGCTGCAGTTCACGCCCCTGCCCTTCCTGCCCACAGCGACCTACAACTTTGGCCTGCGCCGCAGCTACCCTGAAGCGCCCGCCGTGCTGACGCGCATGGAAACCGCCATCCAGTCGGCCATCAAGAAGAACGCCCTGCAGGCGCTGCAAGCCCGCTACCGCTAAACGGCCTCTCCAACAAAAAAGCCCTCTTGCGCATGGCAAGAGGGCTTTTTCTATCGGAGGCCGCCTGTGCGGCCAAAACTCAGTTGCCGTTTGATGCCTGCAGCGCGGCGATGCGCTCTTCAATCGGCGGGTGGGTAGAGAACAGCTGGCCAATACCACCGGCAATGCCCATGGCCGCCACGGTCTTGGGCAGTTCGCCAGGCGTCATGCCACCCAGGCGGGCCAGCGCATTCATCATGGGCTGCTTGCGACCCATCAGTTGGGCGGCACCTGCGTCCGCACGGAATTCGCGCTGGCGGCTGAACCAGGCCACGATCATGGCGGCCACAAAGCCCAGCACGATGTCGAGCACGATGGTGGTGATGTAATAGCCGATGCCGGGGCCGCTGTTTTCGCGATCATCGCCCTTGCGCAGAAAGCTGTCCACCGCGTAGCCGATGACACGGCTCAGGAACACGACGAAGGTATTCATCACACCCTGGATCAGCGTCATGGTGACCATGTCGCCGTTCGCGATGTGGGCCACCTCGTGGCCGATCACGGCTTCAATCTCGTCGCGCGTCATGCCGCGCAGCAAGCCGGTAGACACCGCCACCAGGGCAGAGTTCTTGAAGGCACCGGTGGCAAAGGCGTTGGGCTCGCCCTCGAAGATGCCGACCTCGGGCATGCCGATGCCGGCCTTGTCGGCGAACTTGCGCACGGTGTCCACAATCCAGGCCTCGTCGGCGTTTTGCGGCTGCTCGATGATCTGCATGCCCGAGGTGGTCCACTTGGCCATGGGCTTGCTGATCAGCAGGGAGATGATGGCGCCGCCAAAACCCATGATCAAGGCGAAGCCCAACAGGGCACCCAGGTTCAGGCCGTTGGCCGTGAGGTAACGGTTCACGCCCAGCAGGCTGGCGACCACGCCCAACACCAGCACCACGGCCAGGTTGGTCAGTACAAACAAAATAATGCGTTTCATGATTTCTACTTTCGGAAAGCGACCGCGGTCCGGTCTTTGACACGGATGGTAGGGGCGCCGGGGGTGAATTCAAGCCGAAACGGCCTTGAGCCCACGAAAATTATGGCCTTTTGTAACAGGCTGTGGTCCGTTTGGCCGGTGCCACACAAAGCCCCTAAGATGGCGCTCCCAACCACTTCTGCAGACCTGCCATGAACGCCATGCACCGCCGCCGTCTTCTCGCCCAACTGGCTGCCTCGGCCCTGCCCGTGGTGGCCCTGCCCAGCTGGAGCCAAGCTGCCAAACCCGCCGCGACCGGCAAACCCAAGGCGGGCAGCAAGCTGGCGGCCAAACTGCGCATCGTGATTCCGGCCAACGCCGGCGGCGGCTGGGACCAGACCGGCCGCGCCCTGGGTACGGCCATGATCTCGGCGGGCGTGGTCGACGAGGTGGAGTACGAGAACAAGGGCGGCAAGGGCGGCACCTTGGGCCTGGCGCACTACGCCGAGAAGTACAGCGCCGATGCCAATACGCTGATCATGGGCGGCACCGTGATGGTGGGCGCCGTAGCGCTGCTCAAGCCGGCCGTCGACCTCACGGCCATCCTCCCCGTGGCCCGCCTGACCAGCGACTATCTGGTGATGGTGGTGGCGGCCAATTCCCCTCTGAAAACGGCGGCAGACCTGTCTGCCAGCATGAAGGCCAACCTCAAGTCCGTGGTGATTGCCGGCGGATCGGCCGGCGGGGTGGACCACATTTTTTCGGGCGTGTTTGCGCGCGCCGCCGGGGCCAACCCCGAGGAGCTGAACTACCTGCCCTTCGCCAGCGGCGTGGATGTGGTGTCCGCCGTGCTGTCGGGCAAGGCGGCCGTGGGCATCTCGGGCTACAGCGAATTTGCCGCGCAGCTCGCCGGCGGCCAGTTGCGCGCCATCGGTGTGTCCTCGCGCAAAGCCTCGTTCGGCATTCCGGCTATCCGCGACCAGGGGGTGCAGGTGGAAATGTCCAACTGGCGCGCTGTCTTCACTGGCAAGGGCGTGTCGCCCGAACGGCAGGCCGAGATGGTGGAGGCCGTGCGCCTGGCCACCATGCACGACAGCTGGAAGGCCACGCTCAAGCAGAACCACTGGGACGCCTCCTGGATGACCGGCAAGGACCTGAACAACCAGATTGACCTGGACCTGACCACGGCACGCGTCATGGTCCACCTGCTCAAGCTCAAAGCCTGAAACCTCGCCCCCACGCTCCACCGCTTGCGCGGGTCGCTGCCCCCCAAGGGGCTAATTTGCCTTGGGGCGGCCCAGCGGCAAATTGCGCGCTCCACGCTCCGAGGCTGTGCGCGGCGTCCGAAACACGCTGGCATCATCGTAGAAGCCCGGCGCCTCATTGGGCGCCCACCAGCCAGGTACACCAAGCACCGGCAGGGGCGCAAAGGGTTTGCCGGCCAGCCCCTCCGGGGTCAGGTTGCGGGCCAACCAGGGATCCAGCTGCGCTATGGAATTCGTAGCTGCCTGCGCAATGAATACATGGGCTGTGATCGGTTTTCTTGGATAAACCAGTTTTTCCAGCAGAGCGTGACCGAACAGCAGTAGCGTGGCCTCGCTCCACAACGGGCGCAAGTGCACGAACAAGGCCTGCCAGTCCTTGGCCAGCAAGGCCTCCCAGAGGGGCTCCGGGGCTAGCAGCACCGCGGCGTTTTCATCAAACACGGTCAACGCATCGCGCAGCGGACCGCGCACAGGCTGGATGCCGTCCTGCGCAATCTGGGTGGCCTGCAGCTGGTTGAGCCGCGTCTTGGTCTGCGGAAACTGCAGCCAGCACAGGCCGTTGAAGAAATCATGCAGCCCGTCTCGCGTGGGCACTTGGCCGGTCGTGAAGATGTGCTGCTCATAGGCGGCGCCCGCCGGCAGCGCGGCCTGGGGCACGAACTGCACGGGCGCGCCACCCGCGGCATTGAGCGCCTGCGCCACGCTCTGGCCGCCCATCACTTGCACCGCGAGCGCTTGTCCGGGCTCCCGCCACGGTGCCAGCCAGGGCGCCGCCCAGTCAATCGCCTCTAGACCATGCGCCACGGCAGAGCTTCGCCCGCAGCCAGGGGTTTGAGGGAGGCTTCGCCAAAAGCAAAACTCTCGGGCGGCGTCCAGCTCTCGCGCTTGAGGGTGATGGTGCCCGTGTTGCGCGGCAGGCCGTAGAAATCGGCACCATGGAAACTGGCAAAGCCCTCCAGCTTGTCCAGCGCACCGGCTGCATCAAAGGCTTGGGCGTACAGCTCCATGGCGGCATGGGCCGTGTAGCAGCCGGCGCAGCCCGTGGCGTGCTCCTTCAGGTGCGCAGGGTGCGGCGCGCTGTCGGTGCCCAGGAAGAACTTGTGGCTGCCACCGGTAGCCGCCTGTACCAGGGCCTGGCGATGCGTCTCGCGCTTGAGAACCGGTAGGCAGTAGTAGTGCGGGCGAATGCCGCCGGTGAAGATGGCATTGCGGTTGTAGAGCAGGTGGTGGGCGGTGATGCTGGCGGCCGTGAAGCGGTCGCTCTCCGCCACGTACTGCGCGGCTTCCTTGGTCGTGATGTGCTCGAAGACCACCTTGAGCTCGGGAAAGTCCTTGCGCAAGGGAATCAGCTGGGTGTCGATGAACACGGCCTCGCGGTCGAACAGGTCAATGTCGCTGCTGGTTACCTCGCCATGCACCAGCAACAGCAGGCCAGCCTTCTGCATCGCCTCCAGCGTCTTGTAGGTCTTGCGGATGTCGGTCACGCCGGCATCGCTGTTGGTGGTGGCGCCCGCAGGGTACAGCTTGGCAGCGACCACGCCGGCATCCTTGGCGCGTGCGATTTCATCCGCCGGCAGGTTGTCCGTGAGGTACAGCGTCATCAGCGGCTCGAACTGCACGCCCGCAGGCACTGCCGCCTGGATGCGCGCCTTGTAGGCCAGCGCCTGCTCGGCGGTGGTCACCGGCGGCTTGAGGTTGGGCATGATGATGGCGCGCCCGAACTGCGCCGCCGTGTGTGGCACCACGGTGTGCAGCGCCGCCCCGTCGCGCACATGCAGGTGCCAGTCGTCGGGGCGGGTCAGGATAATGGAATCGGGCAGGGTCTTGGGGGTGGAGGCGTTCGTCATGGGCGCTATTGTCCCAAATCGCCTCCCCCTGCGGCTACGGGGCCGCTCAGTTCAGCAGGCGCGGCATGGACAGCGAGACATCGGGCTCTCCGGTTTCAAACGCGCTGACGATGCGGGTAAGCTGCTCAGCCTGGTCCTTGAGGCTTTCGGCCGCAGCCGCGCTTTGCTCCACCAGCGCCGAGTTTTGCTGGGTCATCTGATCCAGTGCGGAGATGGCCGAGTTCACGGTACCAATGCCCTGGCTCTGCTCGGATACGGTGGCGCTGATATCGCTGATGGTGTGGGTCACGCGCTGCACCGAGTTCACGATCTCGCTCATGGTCTGCCCGGCTGCAGCCACCAGCTGGGTACCACGCTCCACGCGCTCCACACTGGTGTTGATCAGGCCCTTGATCTCCTTGGCGGCTTCCGCACTGCGACCGGCCAGGGAGCGCACTTCGGATGCCACCACGGCAAAACCGCGGCCTTGCTCGCCCGCCCGCGCAGCTTCCACTGCAGCATTCAGCGCCAGAATGTTGGTCTGGAAGGCAATGCCATCGATCACGCTGATGATGTCGGCGATCTTGGAGGAGCTGGTATTGATCTCCTGCATGGTGGCCACCACTTCAGAGACCACCGAACCACCTCGCACTGCCACCTCGGCCGAGGTGCCCGCCAACTGATTGGCCTGTTGCGCTGCGTTGGCACTGTTTTGCACGGCGTCCGTCAGGAGGCTCACCGAGTGGGCGGTTTGCTGCAGGTTCGCGGCTGTCTGTTCGGTGCGATTGCTCAGATCCAGATTGCCCTCTGCGACCTCCTGGCTGGAGCGATGGATGGAACTAGCCGCCTCGCGAATGCTTTCCACCATCTGGCGCAGGTTGTTCTGCATGGCCGTGACCGCCTGCAACAGGCGGCCGATTTCATCGTTGGCCCCCTGGGGCACCTTGGTGGTCAGGTCTCCGGCGGCAATGCGCTCGGTCATGCGCATGGCAAGTTTGACGGGGTGCGTCACCCCCACCGTGATGCGCCAAGCGATCAGTCCGCCTGCCACTAGGGCCACCACCACCAATCCACCCAGCAGCACCATCATCTTGCGCTGCAGGGCCTCCGACTCGGCGTTGGCCTCCTGGGTTTGCGCCAGCTGCAGGGCAATCAGGCTGGCAGCGTCCTTGCGCAAGGCCTCTTCGGCGGGGCGCACGCGGTTCATGAGCGTGAGCACCGCCGCCACAGTATCGCCATCATTGGCCTGCTTGAGCGCATCGGTCACTTCGGGCAACAACTTCTTGGTCTGCTCGGAAATACGGCCCATCAGGGCGCGCTCGTCGCTACTGGCGTCAGCGGTCGCGAGCAGTGCGCTCAAGGCGGCCTCGGCCTGGCTCATATTGGCCATGGCCGATTCCGCTGCCTTGAACTCCACCTGCAGTTGCTTGGGGTCCAGTTCCGTGAACAGGGCCACAGAGCGGCTGTGGATGGTCACGCGGTTGATGCTGTCCATCAATGCATTGGTCAACTCGGTCTGCCGGTTGTTGACCTGCACGATGTGCTCCAGGGACTTGCTGACCTGTCGCACCGAGTACACCCCCGTCGCTGCCACGCCCAGCAGCAGCAACAGGATGGCAATAAAGCCGAGGGAGAGCTTGCGCGCCAACGAGGAGGAAGAAGTGGACATAGGCACCTTCTTTTTTTATATGGAAATACGCCCTGCAGGGCAGGGCGTTCGGACTCAGTGCTGGAGGATCTTGTTCAGGAAATCCTTGGTGCGCGGCTGGCGCCCCTCGGGGTTGCCGAAGAACTCGTCCTTGCTGCAATCTTCGAGGATGCGGCCACCCACATCGATGAAGATCACGCGGCTGGCCACCTTGCGGGCGAAGCCCATTTCGTGGGTCACGACCATCATGGTCATGCCCTCCTTGGCCAAGGACACCATCACGTCCAGCACCTCGCCCACCATTTCAGGGTCCAGCGCGGAAGTAGGTTCGTCAAACAGCATGACCACAGGGTCCATGCTCAGCGCACGGGCAATCGCCACACGCTGCTGCTGGCCGCCGGAAAGCTGACCGGGGAACTTGTCCTTGTGCGCCATCAGGCCCACGCGATCCAGCATCTTGAGGCCACGCACCTTGGCTTCATCGGCGCTGCGACCCAGTACCTTGATCTGCGCAATCGTCAGGTTCTCAGTCACGCTGAGGTGGGGGAAGAGTTCGAAATGCTGGAACACCATGCCCACGCGGCTGCGCAGCTGGGGCAGATTGGTCGTGGGTGCCTGCAGGTGCACGCCGTCCACCGTGATATCGCCCTTCTGGATGGGCTCCAGGCCGTTGACGGTCTTGATCAGCGTGGACTTGCCAGAACCCGAGGGGCCGCACACCACCACAACATCACCCTTGTTGATATTGACGGAACAGTCGTTGAGCACCTGCACCGGGCCATACCACTTCGATACGTTTTTGATTTCAATCATGTCTATCTCTTTTGTTCAGCGAATAATGGCGATACGGGTTTGCAGGCGCTTGACAGCCCACGAGAGCGCAAAGCAGATCACAAAGTAAACGACGGCGGCCAGCAGGTACGCCTCTTCGGGGCGGCCATACAGCTTGCCAGCCAGGGTGAAGCCCTTGAGCAGGTCATAGGCGCCAATGGCATACACCAGCGAAGTGTCCTGGAACAGGATGATGGTTTGCGTGAACAGCACCGGCAGCATATTGCGGAAGGCCTGCGGCAGCACCACCAGGGTCATGTTCTGGTTGTAGGTCATGCCCAGCGCCTGGCCGGCAAATACCTGACCGCGCGGAATGGACTGGATGCCGGCACGCATGATTTCACTGAAATACGCGGCTTCGAAGGCGATGAAGGTGATCGCCGCCGATAGCTCGGCGCCGATGGGCTTGCCAATCATGAAGGGGATCAGCAGGTAGAACCACAGAATCACCATGACCAGCGGAATGGAGCGCATGCCGTTCACATAGAACGCAGCCACGCCGCCCAGCACCTTGTTGCCCGACAAACGCATCAGCGCCAGGATCGTGCCCAGAAACACGCCACCCAAGGTGGCCACGATGGTCAACAGCACGCTGAAACGCAGGCCGTTGAGCACGAACTTGTTGATGACTTCCCAGCTCAGGAAGGAAATATCCAGACCCAGCATCTCAGTGTCCTCCGCCTGTACCGCCAGCCACGATGAAGCCGGGGATTTGAAGGGAACGCTCCACCAGTGCGAACACGCGGTTCACGGCAAAGGCCGAGATCGCGTACAGAATGGTCACGGCAAGGTAGACCTCCACACCGCGCGAGGTTTCTTCCTGCGCCTGCATGGCAAACATGGTCAGCTCCGAGATGGACACGGCAAATGCCACGGACGAGTTCTTCAGCAGGTTCATGGACTCACTGGTCAGCGGCGGCAGGATGATGCGAAACGCCATGGGCAGGATCACATAACGGTAGGTTTGCGCCGTGGTAAACCCCATCGCCATGCCCGCGTAGCGCTGCCCCTTGGGCAAGGCCTGAATGCCGGCACGCACCTGCTCGGCGATACGTGCCGAGGTGAAGAACCCCAACCCCACCACGACCAGCGCAAAGCCGGGCACGGACTGGAAAGACGGGAAAATTTTGGGCACCACGAAGTACCACAAGAAGATCTGCACGAGCAACGGAATATTGCGGAAGAACTCCACCCAGGCATTGGCCAAGCGCACTAGCCAAGGGCTGTTGGGCAAGGTCCGCAAGGTCCCCACCACAGCACCCACACCCACAGCCACCAGCCATGAGCAACCTGCAACCGCCAGCGTCCAGCGCCAGGCTTCCATCATCCATTGCCAGTACGTGCGGCCGCTGCCGTCGTCACTCAAAAAAATCTGCCAATCCCAATGCATACCACCTCCACTGCAAATACCGCGCCATCGTACAAACAAAAAACCCGCTGGGATAGTTTCCAGCGGGTTTTACTCAGACCTGATACCGCAGATTACTTCTTGGCGTAGTCTTCGGCAGGTTTGTCGTTTGGCGTAGCCCAGGCAGCCTTGGTGCTGTCGCTGGCAGGCAGGCCCACGCGGGCGTTCTTGGGAGGGATGGGCTGCATGAACCACTTGTCGTAGATTTTGGCCAGCTCGCCGGACTTCGCCAGGCCGATGACGGTGTCGTCAGCCAGCTTCTTGAAGGCGGGGTCGTCCTTGCGGATCATGATGGCGATGGGTTCCACGGACAGAACTTCACCGACGATCTTGTAATCGTTGGGAGCCTTGGAGGCAGCGATGTTGCCAGCCAGGATCTGGCCGTCCATCACGAAGGCGTCAGCACGGCCGGATTCCAGCAGCAAGAAGCTGTCTGCGTGGTCCTTGCCGAAGACTTCCTTGAAGTCCACGCCAGTGGCGCGCTCATGCTTGCGCAGGGTTTGCACCGAAGTGGTACCCGTGGTGGTTGCCACGTTGCGGCCAGCCAAGTTGGCGATGGAGGTGATGCCGGAGTTGGCCTTCACGGCGATACGCACTTCTTCCACATAGGTGGTGACCACAAAGGACACGTCCTTCTGGCGGGTGGCGTTGTTGGTGGTGGAGCCGCACTCGATGTCCACAGTGCCGTTCTGCACCAGGGGAATACGGTTTTGCGAAGTCACGGACTGGTACTTCACTTCCACTTTCTTGCCGACGGCCTTTTCCACGTTGGCGATGATGCGCTGGCACACCTCGACGTGGAAACCAGCGTACTTGCCGTCGCCCAGGGCGTACGACAGAGAACCGGACGAATCGCGCACACCCATGGTGATAGCGCCGTCAGCCTTGACCTTGGCCAAGGTGTCAGTACCTTGTGCCTGCACACCGAAGATGCTGGCAGACAACAGGCCCAGGATGAAAATGCTCTTTTTCATGTTTTTCCTTAAGTAAAAACGAACTAACAAAAAACCAAAACGACGTCCCAATGTTGAGCGTTGCGGTGAACTGTAAGACAACCACCTCTTCTTTGAACCACCTACTAACCCCTAAAACCCATGCAAATGCGCAATGACTTTATTCCTGTCAGAAGGGAACGAAGTCTGTGGGGTATTTCCAGAAATCCTTGAGCAGATAGCTTACCGGCAGGTTCAGCGGCTTGTCATTCGGGGGAATGGGCTTGAGGAACCAGCGGTCGTAGATCGGTTGAATTTCCTTGCTGAGGATGAGGCGGCGCATTTCGTCATCCACCACCTTTTTGAACTCGGGATCATTCTTGGGCAGCATGATGGCAAGCGGCTCCGTGGTCAGGAACTTGCCCACCACCTTGAGCGCCTCGGGCTTGGCGCGGTTGGCCGCCAGGCCATACAACAGCACGTCGTCCATCACAAAGGCATCGGCCTCGCCGGACTCCACCATTTCTACGGCCTTAGCGTGGTCGGGTGCCTCCAGAATGGTGATGTGCAGCAGGCGCTCGCGGTTGGCCTGCTCGGCCGCCTTCAGGGGTGTGGTGCCCTTGGTGGAAACCAGCTTCTTGCCGTACAAGTCTTCAATGCGCTCGATCTTGCTGTCGGCACGCACCAGCATGCGTGCGCCGGTGATGAAGTGTGGAATGGTGAAGGACACCTTTTGGCGGCGATCAGCGTTGTTGGTGGTGGAGCCGCATTCCATGTCGGCATTACCTTGCTCGACCATGGCGATGCGGTTGGCCGGCGTGACCTGCAGGAATTCGACTTGCATGTTCTTGGCCCCGGTCTTCTTGCGCACGGCCTCAGCCAGCTTCAGACACAGGTCCAAGGCATAGCCCACAGGTTTTTTTTCCTGATCCAGATACGAAAAAGGAATGGAAGACTCACGGTGCGCGACCACCAGCTTGCCGCCAGAAGCCACCCGCTCCAGCACAGACCCCGCCTGCGCAGCCACGGCGGCCATCAGCAAGCCCGCCAATAATCCAGCACGACCCAAACTGTTAGTTTGCATAGCCACTCCAACAACATATTTTTGACAGCAACGTGACTCTATCCCCCGGCGCCAGCCTAAGCCAATGCCAATTCATTCACGTCGCATGCAAAAAGGACATGCAAGATTCATGCCGGGGAACTATGGGTCTGCAGATAGTCCCACAGCGCCTGGGTAGCGCCCTTTGGCGGCCGGCTTTGGGCACGTTGTGCCGCCGACAATCCGCGAGCCGCCTCCTTTCCTGACAGACGCTCCCGGTAGGCGCGAACCTCCATGGTGATCTGCAGGTCGCGCATGTGGGCAGGCAGCGCACTGACCAGCTTCTTGGCACGCAGATCCTTTTTTACCGCACTAAAGGGCAGGAAGGCAATGCCATGCCCTTCCAGCGCCATGGCTTTGAGGCCTTCGGCCATGTCGGTTTCGTACACGCGGTCGAAGTGGATGGCCACGTCGGACTGCTTGAGGATCAACTCCACCATCTGCCCCAGGTAGGCACCGGGCGCATACCCCAGGTAGGGCAAAGGCTGGCCGGATTTGCCCGGCAGGGTGAACAAGGGCTGGCCATCGGCGTCAGGCTTGACATACGGCGCCACCACCTCTTCGCCCAAGCTCACCATTTCATAGCGGTCGGCGTCGAGCTGGTAAGGCTGGGACGGATGGTGGTAGGCGATCAGCAGGTCGCAGCTGCCTTCCACCAAACGCATCACCGCGTCATGCACATTCAGCGCAATCAGGCGGCTCTTGATCGGGCCAAACTTGTCGCGCAGGCCGGACACCCAGGCGGGGAAAAACGTGAAGGCCAGCGTGTGTGGGACGGCGAACTCCACCACGTCCTGCGCGGTGGTGGTATGCCCGCGCAGCATGGCGCGCGTGCTCTGCAGAGACTGGAGAACCTCCAGCGACTGGTCGTACAGGGTTTCACCGGCGGGCGTCAGTCGTGTGGGATAACTGCTGCGGTCCACCAGATCGGTGCCGGCCCACGCCTCCAAAGACTGAATACGCCGCGAAAACGCGGGCTGGGTGACATGGCGCAGTTGCGCAGAACGACTGAAGCTGCGCGTTTCCGCCAGCGACACAAAGTCTTCAAGCCATTTGGTTTCCATGGCCCTCGATTATGCGCGGAATGCATGAGATCTGCCGCCATGTGGCGACCACCGGCCACCCGGCGCCTGCGACCGCAGAGGCTTCACGCTTTGACGCCCTGCCCCGTCAGGGCGGCGTAGGCAGTACGTGTAGCAGGTGCGACGGAAGCCAGCACCTGTGCGTAGGGTGTCTGATGCCGCGCCAGCAGCCGCGCCGAGGCCACGGCCTTGGAACGGCAGAACCAGTGGCAGGTGTGCTGCATGAGGAAGAGCTCGGCCGACAGGGTGAAGGCCCTGGCTTTCTGGCTGCGCTGCTCCCGGTTGTCCATGGCCTGGGCGATGGCACGGGCATGCAGGGCCAGGGCCTCGCGCAGGTCAAAACTGGCGCCCGGCATCCAGACAGTGGCCAGCGGCAGGGCCACGGGCAGGGTGCTGATGCGGGTGGCGGCCGCATCTTCCTGCGCCACGTCATTGGCAAAGGACTGGAACTGGTCGCGCAGGCGCTCCTCCTGCACCGCCAGAAAGCTCCAGACCTGGTTCTGGCGCGTGATATCCGTTTCGCCCAAGGCGCGCAGGTAGCCCTCGGTCAGGCCTTCCATGAGCTGTTCGATGTCGTAGCGCGCGAGGTGCCGGCCCAGCAAGGCAATGCGGACGCGCTGCTCGCGCGTCTTGAGCACCAGCACGCCCAGTACCAGCGCGACAAACAGGAGAAGATCCATGGAGGGAAAGAGAAAGGGAGAACAGGAAAGGCCCCGGGGGCCGCGGCCCAAAGTGTAAGGGCGCCGCACAAGACCTTTGACGCGGCGGGCATGCTATCAATTACGGAGCTGCTCGCGCAATGACTACGAGGGCTAGAGCTGCATTTATTAAAACTACTCCGAACTCTGCTGCAAGGCCCACATGGCGGCGTACCGGCCATTGGCGGCCAGCAGCTGGGCGTGGGTGCCGCGCTCGACGATGTGGCCGGCATCCATGACCAGGATCTCGTGCGCATCCACCACGGTGGAGAGGCGGTGCGCAATGACCAGCGTGGTTCGGTTCTGCGACACACCCTGCAGCTCGGCCTGGATGGCGCGTTCGTTGGCGCTGTCCAGTGCGCTGGTGGCCTCGTCGAAGATCATGATGGGCGGGTTCTTGAGCAGGGTGCGCGCGATCGCCACGCGCTGCTTCTCGCCTCCGCTGAGCTTGAGGCCGCGCTCGCCCACCATGGTCTCGTAGCCTTTGGGCGTGGCGCTAATGAACCCGTGGATATGGGCGGCACGAGCTGCGGCCTCCACCTCACTGCGCGAGGCGCCGGGGCGGCCGTAGGCGATGTTGTATTCCACCGTGTCGTTGAAGAGCACCGTGTCCTGCGGCACGATGCCTATGGCCTGGCGCACGCTGGACTGGGTGACCTGGCGAATGTCCTGGCCGGCGATGGTGATGCGCCCGCAGCCCACGCCACCCGCCGCCGATGCGCCCACGTCATAGAAGCGGAACAGCAACCGCGCCAGGGTGGACTTGCCCGAGCCGCTGGGACCGACCACGGCCACGGTCTTGCCCGCCGGAATCTCGAAGCTGATGCCATGCAGGATGGTGCGCACCGGCTGGGCTACCGGGTCGTAGGCAAAGGTCACGTCCTCAAAGCGCACTGTGGCATCACTGCCATCGGCCGCAAGCTGCAGTGCCTGCGCGCCCGGGGCATCAGCAATCTCGCGCTCGCGCTCCAGCAGGCCGAACATCTTTTCCAGGTCAGTCAGGCTCTGTTTGATCTCCCGGTAGATCACGCCCAGGAAGTTGAGCGGGATGTAGAGCTGGATCATGAAGGCGTTGACCATGACCAGGTCGCCCAGCGTCATGCGTCCGTCCACCACGCCTTGCGTGGCGCGCCACAGCATGGTGACCAGTGCCGTGGCAATGATGAGCTGCTGACCGGTGTTGAGCAGGGACAGCGTGGTCTGGCTCTTGATGGCGGCACGGCGGTAGCGCTCCAGGTTTTCGTCGTAGCGCTGCGCCTCGAAGGCCTCATTGTTGAAGTACTTGACCGTCTCATAGTTCAGCAGCGAGTCGATGGCACGGCTGTGGGCCGTGCTGTCGAGGTCGTTCATCTTCTTGCGGAACTGGCTGCGCCACTCGGTCACCGTGACGGTGAAGATGATGTAGAGCACCAGGGCCGCGCCGGTGATCCATGCGAACCAGACGTCGAACTTGACAGCCAGCAGCGTGAGCACCAGCACCACCTCGATGAGGGTGGGGATGATGCTGTAGAGCGAGTAGCTGATGAGCGAATGGACACCGCGGGTGCCGCGCTCGATGTCGCGCGTCATGCCACCGGTCTGGCGCTCCAGATGAAAACGCAGACTCAGGGCGTGCAGGTGGCGGAACACCTGCAGGCTGATGGAGCGAGACGCCCCTTCGGTAGCCTTGGCAAAGACCAGCTCGCGCAACTCGGCAAACAAGGAAGTAGACAGGCGCAGCGCGCCATAGCCGAACAACAGCGCCACGGGCACGACCAGCAGCGCGGTCGGGTCGCCGGGCTTGAGGGTCATGGCGTCGACGAGGTTCTTGAGCAGCACCGGCACGCTCACATTGGCCACCTTGGCCCCCACCATGAAAGCCAGCGCCGCCATGACCCGCCACTTGTAGGCCCAGAGATAAGGAAAGAGGCGGCGCAGGGTGTCCCAGTCGGAACGCGGGACGCTGCCGCTCGCGGTGGCGGGCGCGGCGGCGGCAGGGAGGGCGGAGGAACGCATGGGGGACAATCGGAGCTAGTTATCTTTAGTCAGGATTGTGCCCATGTCTACCAATTCAAGTCCCCTACTCGTCCAATTGCCCCAGGACCAGGAGTTGGTGCTCAAAGTCATCCCCATGCCCGGCGACTGCAATGCCAACGGCGACATCTTCGGCGGCTGGGTCATGGCCCAAGTCGACCTGGCCGGCTCCGTACTGCCGGCCCGCTATACCCAGGGCCGCATGGCCACGGTCGCGGTCAACGAGTTCGTCTTCAAACAACCCGTGCGCGTGGGCGACATCCTGAGTTTCTTCAGCAAGGTCAGCCGCATTGGCCGCACCTCCATCACCGTGAAGGTGGAGGTCTATGCCGAGCGTTTCCGCACCCAGGGGCAGTACATCAAAGTCACCGAGGCGTCACTGACCTATGTGGCGATTGATGACAAAGGACAGCCCCGAGAGATACCGGTCCGCACACTGTGATGCTATTTTTTATATAGCTTCTGGCGCAATATTTACGGGGCCTACAGACCGATTCGCTGAAAATCAGAAAGCCCTACGCGGACTGATGGAATAGCCCTGCGCCTAGGGAGAACGAGATCAGTGAGAACCCTATCGGTGAATCAGAGGGCTCCCGCTATAACCGAACTGCACAACACAAGGAGGCAAGGTGCAGTTCCTTCAATTGCTGATCAGCGGCGTGGCACAAGGGTGCATTTACGGGCTGATCGCACTGGGCTTCGTGCTCATCTACAAGGCGACCGAGACCGTCAGTTTTGCCCAAGGGGAACTGATGATGCTGGGCGCTTTTGGCGGCCTGGCTGGCATGACGCTGCTGGGCTTTCCCTACTGGGTGGCCGTGCCCTGCGCCATTGTGGCCATGGTGGTCTTCGGCATCCTGCTCGAACGCATCGTCATCCGCCCCGTGCTGGGCCAGCCTGCCTTCTCCATCGTCATGCTGACCATCGGCATCGGCTACGTGGCGCGCGGCCTCATCACCATGGTGCCCGGCATGGGCACCGACACCAACGCCCTGCCCGTGCCCTACAAGGACGAGATCCTCAAGTTCGGTGGCAACGAGATGGGTGTGGGCGCACTGATCCTCAACCTGGAACACCTCGCCATCATCGGCGCCACCGGCACCCTCTGCGCCTTGCTGTTTGCGCTGTTCCGCTACAGCAAGCTGGGCATCGCCATGCAGGCCGCCTCGCAAAACCAGCTGGCTGCTTACTACATGGGCATTCCGGTGCAGCGCCTCAACGGCCTGGCCTGGGGTCTGGCTGCTGCGGTCGCGGCCATTGCCGGCATCCTGCTCGCCCCCATCACTTTTGTGCACGCCAACATGGGCTTCATTGGGCTCAAGGCCTTCCCTGCCGCCGTGGTGGGAGGCTTTGGCAGCCTGCCCGGCGCCATCGTGGGCGGGCTGGTCATCGGCCTGGTCGAATCCTTCGCCGGCTTTTACCTGCCTGACGGCTTCAAGGACACCGCCGCCTATGTGGTGGTGCTCGTCATGCTGATGGTCAAGCCCAACGGCCTGTTCGGCGAAAAACTGCGGAAAAAAGTCTGATGCGCTTCATCTTCAAAACGAACTACGCGCAGGACATCCGCCTGGCCAAGCATGGTGGCCATGTGTTCTGGTACAGCGCGCTGCTGCTGTTTCTGGCGGCTGCCCCCTGGCTGCTGACCGAGTACAGCCTGGCGCAGCTCATCCTCGTGCTGATCTACGCCATCGCCGGCCTGGGGCTGATGCTTCTGGCGGGCTTTACCGGCCAGTTCTCGCTGGGCCATGCCGCCTTTCTGGGCGTGGGCGCCTATACCCAGGCCTACCTCACGGCAGCGGGCCTGCCCTTCCTGCTGTCGCTGGCGGTGTCGGGCTTTCTGTCGGCGCTGATCGGCATCGTGGTGGGCCTGCCCGCGCTGCGACTCAAGGGCATTTACTTGGGCATGGCCACGCTGTCCTTCGGCTTCATCATCGAAGAGGTGTTTGCGCGCTGGGAATCTGTCACCGGTGGCAACGCAGGCAAATCCGTCAACGCCATCCAGTTCATGGGCTACGACTTGGGCAGTGGCACCGGCTTCTACTTTGTCTGCCTGCTGGTCACCATCGCCGCCACGCTGGGCATTCTCAACCTGCTGCGCGCGCCCACCGGCCGGGCCTTTGTCGCCATCCGCGATTCGGAAATCTCGGCGCAGAGCATGGGCATCCACCTGGCCTATTACAAGACCCTGTCCTTCGCCATCTCGGCGGCCTTGGCGGGCGTGGCCGGCGCGCTGTATGCACACAATCTGCGCTTCATCTCGCCCGACCAGTTCAACCTGATGCAGTCCATCGACCTGCTGCTCATGATCGTCATTGGCGGACTGGGCTCCATCCACGGCGTGTTCCTGGGCGCCATCTTCCTGATCATCCTGCCGCAGGGCATCTCGGCCATCAAGGAATTCCTGCCCGAAGTCGTTGGCCAGGCCCCGGGGCTCAAGAGCGTGATCTACGGCAGCATGCTGATCGCCTTTGTGCTGTTCGAGCCGCTGGGCCTGTACGGCCGCTGGCTCAAGGTGCGCACCTACCTGCAGATGTTCCCCTTCTACCGCAAGGGCATGTTCAAGCGCCAGAAATCGTTCCAGAAATCGGACAGACTGAAATGACCCCCGACACATTGCTTTCTGCCCAAAACCTCAGCGTGCGCTTTGGCGGCGTGCTGGCGGTCAACAACGTGAGCTTCGAGGTCAAGCAGGGCGAGGTGTTCACCCTCATCGGCCCCAATGGCGCCGGCAAGACCACGGTGTTCAACCTCATCAGCCGCATCTACACGCCCACCACCGGCAGCATCGACTACCTGGGCCCGCAAGGACCGCTCAAGCTCACCGCGCAGCCCCCGCAGGACGTGGCCTCGCTGGGCATTGCACGTACCTTCCAGAACATCGAGCTCTTCGAGCACGCCAGCGTGCTGCACAACCTGCTCATCGGTCGCCACACGCACCGCCAGACCGGGCTGTGGCAAGACATCTTCTTCACCGCCAAAGCCCGTGAGGCCGAGTTGCGCGCCCGTGAAAAGGCGGAGGAAGTCATCGAGTTCCTGGACCTGCAGCACCATCGCGACTCCATGGTGGCCGGCCTGCCTTACGGCGTGCGCAAGGTGGTGGAGATGGCGCGCGCACTGTGTACCGAGCCGCGTCTGTTGCTGCTGGATGAACCCTCCAGCGGCCTGAATGTGGAAGAAACCGACGACATGGCCTTCTGGATCCAGGACATCAAGAACGAGCTGGGCATCACCGTGCTCATGGTGGAACACGACATGAGCTTGGTCTCCAAGGTCAGTGACCGCGTGCTGGCGATGAACCAGGGCGAGGTACTGGCCATGGGCACACCGCGCGAGGTACAGACCGACCCCGGCGTGGTGGAGGCCTATCTGGGCTCCATCGACGACGTGTCCTCCCTGCGCCGGCAAAACACCGTGGAGGCCGCATGAGCACCCAGCCGCCCCCCATAAGCGACCAGCCTGTGCTCAAGCTGCTTAATGTGGAGAGTGCCTACGGCCCGATCAAGGCGATACGCGGCGTGAGCCTGCAGGTGCGGCGCGGCGAGATCGCCACCGTGCTGGGCAGCAATGGCGCGGGCAAGACCACCATCCTCAAGACCATCTCCGGCATCATCGATCCGCGCAAGGGCTCGGTGGAGTTCAAGGGCGAGGACATCACCGCGCAGGACCCGGCCTATATCGTCGAGGAAGGCCTGAGCCATGTGCCCGAGGGGCGCGAGGTGTTTCCCCTGCTGTCCGTGCGCGACAACCTGCTCATGGGCGCCTACACCCGGCCGGACCGCGATGGCGTGGCCAAGGACATCGAGACGGTCTACGGCTATTTCCCCATCCTCAAGGAGCGCGCCACGCAGGACGCGGGCCTGCTCTCGGGCGGGCAGCAGCAGATGCTGGCCATCAGCCGCGCACTCATGGCCAACCCCGACCTGATCCTGCTGGACGAGCCCAGCCTGGGCCTCAGCCCCAAGCTCACCAAGGAGATCTTCGAGATCGTGGTGCGCATCAATCGCGAGCGCGGCACCACCATCCTGCTAGTCGAACAGAACGCCAACATGGCGCTCAACGCTTCGGACTACGGCTATGTGCTGGAGAACGGCCGCATCGTCATGGAAGACACCTGCGCCCACCTGCGCGAGAAGGACGACATCAAGGAGTTCTACCTCGGCATGAAGGAAACGGGCGTGCGCGGCGAGCGGCGCTGGAAGAAAAAGAAGACCTGGAGATGAATATGACCCCCACGCTCCGCCGCTTCGCGGGTCGCTGCCCCCCGAGGGGGCTAATTTGCCTTGGGGCGGCCCTGCGGCAAATTGCCTTTCCCTCCGAGCTACTTGGCTGTAGCACGTTAAGGACGGCAGCATGACCGGCCTCTGGGACACCTCACACATCAAGCCGCAACAAGGCATTGCCATGGCGGGCGAGACCATTCCGGCCATGTTCTGGAATGCCGTCGAAAAACGCGGCCCCAATGTCTGGCTGCGGCAAAAGCACCTGGGCTTGTGGCGCAGTTGGACCTGGCAACAGACGGCCGATGCCGTGGCCGAAATTGCTGGCGGCCTCATGAGCCTGGGCTTCCAGAAAGGCGACACTGCCTCGATACTGGCCAATACCGTGGTCGAGTGGGTCTGGGCGGACCTAGGCATTCTCTCGGCTGGCGGTGTCTCCAATGGCATCTACCCCACCGACGCGCCCAGCCAGGTGCAGTACCTGTGCACCGACTCCGGCACCAGTGTGCTGTTTGTAGAGGACGACGAGCAGCTCGACAAGGCGCTGGAAGTACGCGACCAGTGCCCCACGCTGCGCACCATCGTGGTCTTTGACATGGAGGGTCTGCGCGGCCTGGACGAACCCGGCGTGTTGAGCCTGGAGGCGCTGCGTGCGCTGGGCCGCGCCTACAACGCCACCCATCCGCAAGCCGTGCAGCAGCGGGTGCACACCTGCCAGCCCGAGGACCTCGCCATCCTGGTCTACACCTCGGGCACCACCGGCAAGCCCAAGGGTGCCATGCACCTGCACCAGGGCTTGGTCTACACCGTGCGCGGCTACAACACGCTGGTGGCGCAAGACGAAAACGATGAGCGCATTTGTTTTCTGCCGCTGTGCCATATTGCCGAGCGCATGGGCGGCGAGTACTTCGCGCTCTACACCGGCTCCAAGCTCAACTTCGTGGAGAACCCCGAGACCATTCCCGAGAACGTGCGCGAGATCGCGCCCACGGTGTTCACTGCCGTGCCGCGCGTCTGGGAAAAGTTCTACTCGGGCGTGATGATTGCGCTCAAGGAAGCCGGCTGGCTGCAACAGGCCGTCTACGGCTGGGGCATTGGCGTGGGCACCCGCATCTCCGAGCGGGTTTTGGCCGGCCAGCCCGTGGGGGCCGGGCTCAAGCTGCAGTTCCGCCTGGCCCAGTGGCTGGCGCTCAACAATGTGCGCAAGCTCATCGGCATCCACCGCGCGCGGTTTCTGGTAACCGGCGCGGCGCCCATTTCCCCCGATCTGGTGAAGTGGTACCTGGCGCTGGGCGTGCCCATGTTGGAGGTGTGGGGCATGACAGAGACCTGCGGCGCCTCCACCGGCGTGCCGGCCGACAAGATCAAGCCCGGCTCCATCGGGCCCGCGGCGGGCTTCAACGAAGTGAAGCTGGACCCGGCCACGGGCGAGATCCTGGTACGCGGCAAGAACGTGTTTGCGGGCTACCTCAACCTGCCCGAAAAGACCGCCGAGACCATCGACGCCGAAGGCTGGCTGCACACGGGTGATGTGGGCGTGGTGGACGCGGAAGGCTACTTCCGCATCACCGACCGCATGAAGGACATCATCATCACGGCCGGCGGCAAGAACATCACACCCAGCGAGCTGGAGAACGACCTCAAGTTCTCGCCCTATATCACCGACGCGGTGGTGATCGGTGACAAGCGCGCCTACCTCACGGTCATCGTCATGATCGACCAGGAGAACGTGGAGAAGTTTGCCCAGGATGCCGACATTCCCTTCAGCAACTACGCCTCGCTCACGCGCGCGGCCGAGGTGCAGGCGCTGATCCAGGCCGAGCTGGACCGGGTCAACAAGAAGTTCGCCCGCGTGGAGCAGATCAAGAAGTTCTTCCTGCTGGAGAACCAGCTCACCGCCGAAGACGAGGAACTCACCCCCACCATGAAGCTCAAACGCAAGCTGGTGGAGAAGAAATACGAAGCCCAGATAGAGGCGATGTATCGCTGAAGCGCGGCCGCGCCATCAGCACACCTTTCAACAACGAGGAGACATGACCATGAAACTGCGTACCACCATCGCGCTGGCCACCCTGGCCCTGGGCGCGACGCTGGCCAGCGCCCAGCAAGGCGTTGGCAAAGACGAGATCCTGCTGGGCTCCATCCAGGACCTTTCCGGCCCACTAGCGGGCTTTGGCAAACAGGCACGCGCCGGCATGCTGCTGGCCGTGGACGAGATCAACGAGCAAGGCGGCATCAACGGCCGCAAACTCAAGCTCAATGTGGAAGACTCAGGCTACGACCCCAAGAAGGCAGTGCTCGCGGCACAGAAACTGGTCAATCAGGACAAGATCTTCATGATGGTGGGTCACATCGGCACCGCCCAGAATATGGCCGCCATGCCCGTGCAATTCGAGAAGAATGTCATCAACTTCTTCCCCATCACCGCTGCGCGCGAAATGTACGAGCCCTTCCACAAGCTCAAGTACTCCTTTGCCGCCCCCTATTACGACCAGATCCGCCTGGCCACGCCCAAGCTGGTGAAGGAAAAGGGCGCCAAGAAGGTCTGCACCCTGTACCAGGACGACGACTTCGGCCTGGAAGTGCTCAAGGGCGGCGAGGACGGTCTCAAGACCATCGGCATGGAATTCGCCGAGAAGACCTCGTACAAGCGCGGCGCCACCGACTTCTCCTCCCAGGTCGCCAAGATGCAGTCCAGCGGCTGCGACTTCATCGTGCTGGGCACCATCATCCGCGAGACCATCGGCGCCATCGGTACCGCGCGCAAGCTGGGCTACAACCCCACCTTCCTGGGCTCCAGCGCCGCCTATACCGACCTGATCCACAAGATCGGCGGCAAGGCCATGGACGGCCTGTACGCCACCATGACGGTACAAAACCCCTATACGGATGAGCAATCTCCCGCCATTCGCTTCTGGGCCAACAAGTACAAGACCAAGTTCAGCGAAGACCCCACCGTCTTCTCGGTCTACGGCTACATGATCATCAACACCTTTGCCTCGGTGGCCAACAAGGCGGGCAAGAACCTGAGCAGCGACAGCTTCATCAAGGTGATGGACACCCTGACCATTCCGGCAGACATGTTCGGTGCACCCGTGCAGACCTTCAGTGCCACCAAGCGCCTGGGCAGCGATGCAGCGCGGCTGTCGCAAATCACCGACGGCAAATGGAAGGTTGTGTCTGACTACATGGGTGGCACACCCGCGAAGAAGTAAGCCCTGTTGCAGCAACAAAAAAGCCACCGGAAGGTGGCTTTTTTTTTTGGGCGCTGCGCGTGGTGCTCAGCTGGCCGACGAGGCCGCAAAGCTGGTGTATTGCTGCAGGGCCTTCTGCAAGGCGCTTTTCTGCAGCTGCAGCAGCGATGCCTTGTTGGTCAGCGCCGTGCTGGTCTGGGCAATCGCGCCGTCGCTGGCCAATTCCTTGGTCGCCACCTTGTCCATCAGGTTGCCCAGCTTGTCCAGGGTATCCCGCACGCCGGAGGGCGACGCCTGGTAAGCCGTCGCGAGCTTGGTCGCGTCCAGCGTGTAGCGGCCGTCGCTGCCCTTGGAGAGGCCCAGGTTGCGCAGGCTGCTGATCTTGGACATGTCCGCCCCCATGGTGCGCACCAAGGCCTTGCTGATGCGCGACGCGCCGCTCGTGTCGGTGGTCACGGCGGAAGAGGCCGACGCCATCGCGTTGAATTTCTCCACCAGGCTGGTCATGGCGGCCTTCACTTCGTCGGCCGTGGCATTGTCCTTGAGGTCGGCCACAACTTTCGCCGCACTCTGGGCCTGGGCCACCGCAGCCTTGAACTTGCCCAGGGTGGACAGGCTGGCCGAGGCGGTATCCAGCTGCGTCTGGATCTTGTTGCCCGAGCGTTGCAGCCCGGTACCAATCGGGTCCAGGCGATCGCTGGCGGATGTGCTTTGTGTGCTGGTTTGGGTGGTGGTCTGGCTGCTGCTGATACTTGTGCTGGACCAGGCGGTGATTGTCATGGACGCTCCCTTCGTGAGGCCGGCAAGCCCCGTGCAAGCGCGCATGGTGCCCAAGCCGGGCGCGGCTGAAGCCCGGAGGTGGACGGAAAAGCCCCCTCAGTTCAAGCCATCAATAAAGCTGGCACCCAGCCCCCATGGATAGTGCGCGAGCAGCTACCAAATTAATAGCAAATCAGGAGACGATGTAGGCGGCAGAACCGGTGGAGAGCAGCTTGCCGTCCGCCCCCAGGAATTCCATGCGCGTGGACGCCACGCGCGAGCCCAGGCGCATGACCTCGGCGCGCAGGGTGAAGTGCTCGCCGATGCCGGGGCGCAGGTAGTCAATGCGCAGGTCGATGGTGCCCAGCTTGGCAAAGCGTTGCAGGCGCTGCAACGGTGGTTCGTCCATATGGCGTGCACCGATAGCGGCCATGACCGCTAGACCGCCCATGGCGTCCAGCCCCGCGCTGATGACGCCGCCGTGGATGCGGTTGAAGCTGTAGTGGCCCACCAGTTCCGGCTTCATGGTGATGGAAGCCTCTACACGTTCGGGCGTGATGCTGCCGATGGAAAGCCCCAGCACGCGATTGAAGGCGATGGACTCCTCGAAGATTTTCTTCAGCGGCGCAATGAATTCCGGCTCGAAGACGATGGGGGCATTTGGTGTTTTGCTCATCAGATTCCCAGTTGGCGTGATGCCAGTTCCTTCATGATCTCTTCGGCCCCGCCGCCAATCATCATGACCTTGACCTCGCGGTAGATGCGCTCACACGCCGTGCCGCGCATGAAGCCCATGCCCCCCAGAATCTGCACGCCCTGGTCGGCGCAGAACTGCATGGTCTGCGTGGCATGGTTCTTGAGCAGACAGACCTGAGCCACCCATTCTGCACCCTTGGCGGACTTGTCGCCCCGGTCGCCGGCATCCGCCCGTGCGCTGACGGCCTGCAGCCAGGCGCGTGTGGACTCGATGCGCATCTTCATGTCCATCAGCTTGTGGCGGATGACCTGGTGGTCTACCAGGGCCGTTCCAAAGGTCTTGCGCTGCTGCGCCCAGGAGAGCGCCTCGTCATAACAGCACTCGGCAAAGCCCAGCGCCATGGCCGACATGGAAAGGCGCTCGCCATTGAAGTTGGTCAGGATGATCTTGAAACCCGCACCCTCCTCACCCACCAGATTCGCCACTGGCACGCGTACGTTGTCGAAGCGCAGCTGGGCCGTGTCCGAGCACTGCCAGCCCATCTTGCGCAGCGGGCTGCGTGACAACCCTGGCGCATCGCCCGGCACCACGAGCATGGAGATGCCCATGGCCCCTTTGTTCTGCGGATCGGTACGCACGGCCACGGTGATCCAGTCTGCCCGCATGCCGGAGGTGATGAAGACTTTTTCTCCGTTCACCACATAGTCGCCGCCGTCGCGCACTGCCGTGGTCTTGAGGGCGGACACATCGGTCCCGCCACCGGGCTCGGTAATCGCCAGCGCCGCAATCCTGCGGCCTGCCAGCACATCCGGAATCACCTGATCCTGCAGCGCCGCCGAGCCATGGCGTAACACGGGCGGCAGGCCGATGTTGTGGCTGAACAGGCTGGCCATGAGGCCACCACTCCCACCAGCACGCGCCAGCGCGATGGTCAACGCGTTGCGCAAGGCCCAGGGTGCGGGTGTGCCGCCCAGCGCCTCGGGGTAGCCCAGCCCCAGCCAGCCCAGATCGGCCGCACGTTCGTAGAGGTGGCGCGGAAACTCGCCCGCATCTTCCCAACCCCCCAGGTGGGGTGCCACCTCGGTCTGGATGAAGCGGCGCGCCGCGTCCTCGACGGCGGCAATATCTTGGGGCGAAAACACGTCATCCATGGCGGCCGACATGTTCAGCTCCCTCCGAACACCTTGGGCAGGCGCGCGCGGTGGAAGCCGTTGAAGGGCTTGATCCCCTCGCGCGCCTGGGCCTTCTCGTCAGCCACGCGCATGGGGTAGCCCATGCGGGCTTGCGGGCGCGCACCATCGATACGCAAGGTAGTGCCACTGATGAAGGAGGCCGCAGGGCTCAGCAAAAACACAATGCCCGCCGCCGTCTCGGCCTCGGTGCCAAAGCGGCCCACAGGCACGGTCTTGGCCATCTCGCGCACCATGGGCGCCATCTCCGCCGGGTAGTGGTCCATGCCGCTGGAGGCGATATAGCCCGGCGCCACCGCGTTCACACGCACGCCGCGGTTGGCCCACTCCACGGCGGCAGTCTCGGTAAAGCTCACCATGCCCGCACGCGCCGCACCGCTGTGGCCCATGCCCGGCATGGAACCCCACATATCGGCCACGATGTTGACGATGGCGCCGCCCTGCTTGGCCATGGTCTGGGTGTAGCACTCGCGCGCCATCAGGAAGCCGCCCGTCAGGTTGGTGTGCACCACGGCCTCCCAACCCTTGGCGCTGATGGCTTCCAGCGGTGTCATGTACTGGCCGCCTGCGTTGTTCACCAGGCCGTCGATGCGGCCGTGCTGTTGCAGGATGTCGGCCACGGTCTGTTTGACCGCCTCTTCCTGCCGGATGTCGCAGCTGTGGATGCTGGCGCTGCCACCGTCCTCGGCAATCTCGGCCTGCACGGTCTGCAGCTTTTCCAGCTTGCGCCCCACCAGCGCCACGGTTGCGCCCAGCGCCGTGAGCTCGTGCGCAACGCAACGGCCTATGCCGGAGCCGCCGCCCGTTACCACCACCACCTTTCCGGCAAACAGGCCGGGCGCGAACACCGAAGCGTAGGGCATCAGGACTCCTTCAGAAACAGGGACACGGCGGCATCGCCCAGCGCTTGCATGCTGGCGCCCTTGCGCGCATCGAACCATTGCACCGACCAATTCAGCGCCCCCAGGATGAGCAGGCGCGCGAGCTTGACCGGGGCCTTGAGCTGCCCCTGGGCATGCAGGGCTTCGAGCACCGGCATCCACAGCGCCTCGTAGTCGGCAATGAGCTTGGCCAGCAGCTTGCGCTGGCGCAGATTGAGCGAGCGCCACTCATAGAGCATCACCGGAACAAAGTCATTGCCCGGCCCCAGCAGCACCGCGAAGTGCGCATGCACCAGCGCCCGCAACTGCTCGGCCGGGGGCAGCGCGGCATAGCCGGGCTGGCCAAAGGCAGCCTGCTGCTGGGCCAGTGCGGTGTGCATGCCCTGCTCCATGACGGCAAACAGCAGCGCATCCTTGCTCTTGAAATGGTAGAAGGGCGAGCCGCTCTGCATGCCCGCCGCCGCGGCAATGTCACGCGTGGTGGTGGCGGCAAAGCCCTTGCGCCGGAACAGCTGGGCGGCGGCAGCAAGAAGCTCATGGCGGCGGTTACCGTCGTCGCGTTCGTCCACTGTCTTGCGCGGGCGGCCGCGGGGACGCTTAGGCGCCTCGGCGGAAGACTCAAAAGCAATAATCGGGGCGTCGGCGGATGTCATCCCCGCACCTTAGCAAAACCCTATATTTTTGACAAGCGCTTGCTTGGCAAAAATACGATCAGACTTTACTGAAGTCGGGCTTGCGCTTCTCCATGAACGCAGAAAAAGCTTCCTTGGCCGCCGGTTCGCCCAGCATCTTGCCAAAACTCACCGCTTCCTCGTCGATGCGCGCCAGCACTTGTTCCATCTGGCCCTTCTTGAGCAGGCGTTTCGTTTCGATCAGCGAAGCAATAGGCTTGGCGGCCAGCTTGCGGGCCTGGGCCTGGGCGATGCCATTGGCCTCGGTGGGTGGCACCACGCGGTTGGCCAGGCCCACTTCAAGCGCGGCCTCGGCCATGAAGGGCTCGCCCATGAGCAGGGCTTCGGCCGCGCGGTGGTAGCCCAGCATCTGCGGCACCAGCAGGCTCGACGCTGCCTCGGGGCACAGGCCCAGGTTCACAAAGGGCATGGAGAAGGCCGCGTTGTCGCCCGCATAGACGAGATCGCAGTGGAACAGCAGCGTGGTGCCAATGCCCACAGCCGGGCCGCAGACGGCCGCCACGATGGGCTTGGGGAAGGAGGCAATGGCGCGCAGAAAGCGGAACACGGGCGCATCCTGGGCCTTGGGCGCGTTGCTGAGGAAGTCACCAATGTCATTGCCCGCGCTGAACACCGTGGCGTCGCCCTGCAGCACCAGCACGCGCACGCTGGCATCGGCCGCAGCGGCTTCCAGCGCATCGGCACAGGCGGCGTACATGGCCTGGGTGAAGGAGTTCTTTTTCTCGACACGGTTCAGCGTGAGGGTGGTAACGCCGGCGTCGGTATGGATGAGGATGTCTTGCATGGTCTGTCTCGTGAAGGGATGGCCTGATTGGATCACTGTTTGCGTCACTGCTTGTAATAGACGATCTGGTGTGTGCTGACCAGCAATACGCCTGCTTCGTTCCAAAGCTGGCTACTCTGGTCAAAAAACCCGTTGCGAAAGGCCTGGGCCTTGGCTTGGCCCAGCAGGTAGCCGCTGCCTGTGGCCGCGAGTTGCTCAGTGCTGGCATGGAAGTAGACGGTCATGGACACCGTACCCACGGGCGTAGGGGTGGCTCGGCGAATGAAGACGCGCGGAAAGAAAACATCGGCGATGGCCGTGAGCGAGGCAAAGTCCAGCGGACGCGGCGGGTGGTCGCGCACCCAGAGCTGGGACAGGCTGCTCTCGCCGCTGCCGTTCCATTCCTGCGACAGGGAACCCACCACCGGCCGCGACTCGTAGCGCCGCACAAACTGCATGGGGGCACGCACCTCCGGCAGGGCCAATGACTGCGGCGGCGGGCAAGCCGGCATGGGCTCCTCATCCAGACTCCAGGTTTCGCGGCGCACCGCCGTCACGGCGGTGGCGGTGAGTACCACCTGGCCATCCTGCAACATCTCAATGCTCCAGTGCTGGGTGGAGCGATTGGTGCGCACCGGGCGCGCCTGCAGCGTGAAACTGCCATCGGCGACAGCGGCGCAGAAATTCACGGTGAACGATACCGGCTCACCCAGGCGATCCGGGTGCTGCAGCACCGCCGAGAGGGCCTGCGCAGCAGTGATACCGCCAAACGGCCCCACCATGTTGGCGTAACCGGAATGGGTATGGCCCAACCATCCACCATCGGTCTGGCGTTGCAGCGCCACAGCTTCATCAAAAGGATGGGTCATGCGGAAACGGGTTGGGAAGAAGTGTTTGCGAAACCGCTGAGCCACTGCTCCAGGCGCGGCCACAACAAGGTCTGGTGTTCAGGGCGGAAGGGACCGAAGTGTCCCAGGCGGCGCACAGCCACGTCGGATGGGGCAATGCTGAGCACCGAGCGCGGCGCATTCTCGTAGAGATTGACCAGGCTGTGCGTGCCGCGCAGTGTCATAAGCTCATCGTCGGTGACCGACAGGGCCAGCACCGGAAATTGCACCTTGGCATAACTTTGCTGCACGGCGCTGCCTTCGGCGCCCACGCTGTAGCGCGGGTTCAGGCACCACTTGCGCCACTGCAGGATCACGCCCTTGGGCAGGTCACCGACCTTGCGCAGGCGCTTGCCCGGGAAGTAGCCGCACAGGCGCGTGGCCAGCGGCACCAGGATGAACCAGAAGTAGGGCACGATGCGCTTGAGCTGGGGCGCATTCTCGCGCCAGTAGCCACTGCCCGCTGCCACACTGAGCAGGCCGTCGACCTGGCCCGCGTTGCGCAGCAGACCCGGCAGTTGCGCACCCAGGCTGTGGCCCAGCAGGTACAGCGGCCGCTCCGGCAGGCTGGCCTTGGCCTGGGTGATGACAGCTTCGTAGTCGCGCGCCCAGTCATAAAGGTCGGCACGAAAACCCTTGAGCCCGCCCGCGGGTAGTGAGTCGCCCATGCCACGGTAGTCAAAGCTGGTGACCTGCCAGCCCTGTGCCGCCAGCCACTGGGCGAAGGCGGCGTAGTAGTCCTGGCGCACGCCCATGGCGCCGCCTATGACGACATTGCCACGTGCCGCGCCCTGGGGCGCGTAAGTGCGCAGGGCCAACGGCGTGCCGTCTTCGGCCTGCAGGGTGTGGGAGACAAAAGAAGGGCTGGCCATGCTGCACTCCTGAAGAATAAAAAAAGGCCACACGAGGTGGCCTTTCGGATTGGCGTTTACACGCGCTCGAAGATGCCGGCGGCACCCTGCCCGGTACCCACGCACATGGTGACCATGCCGTACTTCAGGTTGTGGCGACGCAGTGCGTGCACCACGGTCGCGGCGCGGATGGCACCGGTGGCGCCCAGCGGGTGGCCCAGCGCAATGGCGCCGCCCATGGGGTTGACCTTGGTGGCGTCCAGGCCTAGCGTGTTGATGACGGCCAGCGACTGGGCGGCAAACGCTTCGTTGAGTTCGAACCAGTCGATGTCTTCGTGCTTGAGGCCGGCGTAGCGCAACGCGGCGGGGATGGCCTCGATCGGGCCGATGCCCATGATTTCGGGCGGCACGCCGCGGGCGGCGAAGCTGACAAAGCGCGCCAGCGGGGTCAGGCCGAATTGCTTGACGGCCTTTTCGCTCGCCAGAATGAGGGCGCCGGCGCCATCACTGGTCTGCGAGCTGTTGCCAGCGGTGACACTGCCACGGGCAGCGAACACGGGCTTGAGCTTGGCCAGGCCTTCGAGCGAGGTGTCGGGGCGGGGACCTTCGTCTAGGCTCACAGTGCGCGTGCGTGTGGACACTTCGCCCGTGGCGAGGTTGGGCGTGCGCTCGATCACGTCAATGGAGGTGATTTCGTTGCTGAACTCACCCGACTGCTGGGCCTTGATGGCGCGCAGGTGCGATTCCAGCGCGAAGGCGTCTTGCATCTCGCGTGTCACCTTCCACTGCTGGGCCACTTTTTCAGCGGTCAGGCCCATGCCGTAGGCGATGCCGACGTTCTCATCGCGCTCGAAGATGGCGGGGTTGAAGGAGGGCTTGTTGCCGCCCATGGGTACCATGCTCATGGATTCGGCGCCGCCGGCGATGAGCACATCGGCTTCGCCCACGCGGATGCGGTCGGCGGCCATCTGGATGGCGGAGATGCCGGAGGCGCAGAAGCGGTTGACGGTGATGCCGCCCACGGGGTGGTCAAAGGCCAGGCCCACGGCCACGCGGGCCATGTTCATGCCCTGCTCGCCCTCGGGGAAGGAGCAGCCGATGATGGCGTCCTCAATCGCCTTGGGGTCCAGCGTGGGGACCTGGGTCATGGCGCTCTTCAGCGCTGCAACCAGCAGTTCGTCGGGGCGAGTGTTGCGGAAGTAGCCACGGCCGGAGCGCCCGATGGGGGTGCGGGTGGCGGCAACAATGTAGGCGTCTTGGACTTGTTTCATAGGGAAACTCCTTTATTTTTTCGGGGTGGGAATCCACGCCCAGATGAATTCACACTGGATGGGCTGCTCGCCCGATTCGTCGCTGACCAGCACAGGCACGCTGACTTCGCCTTTGTCGCTTTGCAGCATCTGCAGGCGCTGCGCATCGGACAGGGTGGCCACGGCGCGCATGGCACCTTGGGCACGGCGCTTGAAGTCGATGCGCATGGTCTTGGCCAGGGGCAGGCAGTCATCACGCACATTCATGCCCACCACCATGCCCGTGGCCGTTTCGGCCAACAAGGCCATAGCGGCGGCGTGCACGCCCTGGATGTGGTTCTGCACGCGGCGCTCATTGGCCACGGCAATCTCCACACGTTCAGGCGCCATGTGCGCAAAGTCCAGCCCGGCCGTGCCCGTGAAAGGAACGGCGCGGCCCATGACCTTGCTCCGCGCCCAGGGACGCAGAAAGGCAGGCACGCGCTCGAGCTTGGCAATCGAACGGGCCAGGCGGTTGGGCTGAGCCATCTTAGTTGCGCACCGGCTTGCCGGTGGACATCATGCCCATGATGCGTTCTTGCGTCTTGGGGTGGGTCAGCAGGCTGCAGAATGCCTTGCGTTCCATGGCCATGAGGTATTCCTCCGTCACCAGGGTGCCGGCATCCACTTGGCCGCCACACACCACTTCGGCAATCAGCAAGCCGATGTGGAAGTCATGCGCGCTGATGAAGCCGCCATCACGCATGTTGACTAGCTGGGCGCGGATGGTGGCAATGCCACTGCGTCCGGCCACGGGGAAGCTGCGCTTGTGCGGCGCGCGGTAGCCGCCGTTGAACAAGGCTTTGGCTTCGTTGATGGCGACAAACAGCAGCTCATCCTTGTGCGGCACCACGATGTCGCTGTCCAGCAGGTAACCCAGCTTGCGGCTTTCGAGCGCGCTGGTGCCCACCTTGGCCATGGCGGCGGCGGTGAAGCCCTCGGTCAGGAAAGGCAGGATGTCCTTGGAGGTGGACAGCGCCATGTTCTCGGCGGCACGACGTGCGATGTAGGTGAGGCCACCAGCGCCAGGCACCAGGCCCACGCCGACTTCCACCAGGCCGATGTAGCTTTCCATCGCGGCTACGCGCTTGCTGGAGTACACCGCCAGTTCGCAGCCACCGCCCAAGGCCAGACCACGGATGGCGGAGACCACGGGCACGTTGGAGTAGCGCAGCTTGAGCATGGCGTTTTGCAGCTCGGCTTCTGCACCTTCAATGGCCTTGGCACCGCCCATCATGAAGGCGGGCATCATGCCTTGCAGGTCGGCACCGGCAGAGAACATCTCGTCGGGCGACCAGATCACCAAGCCCTGGTAGTCCTTCTCGGCCAGCTCCTGGGCCTGCAGCAGACCTTCGATGACGCCACCACCAATGGCGTGCATCTTGGTCTTGATGCTGGCGATGAGCACTTCATCGTCCAGCGTCCACAGGCGGATGGACTCGTCTTCGAACACGGTCTTGCCGGCAGTTTCTGCCTTGGGCGCGTTGGCACCCAGCACGCTCTCGGGGAAGTGCTGGCGCGCGTACACGGGCAGTTGGCGCACGGCGACGAACTGGCCAGTGGAGGGGTTCCACGAACCTTCCGGCTGGTGCACACCTCCACGCTCGGCCACAGGTCCCTTGAACACCCACTCCGGCAGCGGCGCCTTGCACAGGGCCTTACCGGCGTCGATGTCTTCCTGCACCATCTTCGCCACTTCGAGCCAACCGGCTTCCTGCCAGAGCTCAAATGGGCCTTGCTTCATGCCGAAGCCCCAGCGCATGCAGAAGTCCACATCGCGCGCGTTGTCAGCGATGGAAGCCAGGTGGATGGCCGCGTAGTGGAAGCTGTTGCGCAGGATGGCCCAGAGAAACTGGCCTTCCTTGCCTTCGGCATTGCGCAAGAGCTTGAGGCGCTCGGCAGCAGGCTTCTTGAGCATGCGGCCGTAGACCTCGTCGGCCTTCTGGCCGGCGGGCACATATTCCTTGCTGGCAAGGTCGAAGCGCGACACATCGCGGCCCACCTTCTTGAAGAAGCCGGCCTTGGTCTTCTGACCCAAGTTGCCCATTTCGAGCAGAGTCTTGAGCACGGTGGGGGTGGCGAAGCTTTCGTAGAAGGGGTCGGTCTCGATGCTCAAGGTGTCCTGCAGCGTCTTGATCACGTGGGCCATGGTGTCCAAGCCCACCACATCGGCGGTGCGGAAGGTACCCGACGATGCGCGACCCAGCTTCTTGCCCGTGAGGTCGTCCACCACATCAAAGGTCAGACCGAAGTTTTCCACTTCCTTCATGGTCAGCAGCATGCCGGCGATGCCGACACGGTTGGCGATGAAGTTGGGGGAGTCTTTGGCACGCACCACGCCCTTGCCCAGGTTGCTGGTCACAAAGGCTTCGAGGTCGTCCAGCACTTTGGGCTGGGTGGTGGGGGTGTTGATCAGTTCCACCAGCGCCATGTAGCGCGGGGGGTTGAAGAAGTGGATGCCGCAGAAACGCGGCTTGATTTCTTCGGGCAGGGCCTCGGAGAGCTTGGTGATCGACAGGCCCGAGGTGTTGCTGGCCACGATCGCGTGGGGGGCGACAAACGGGGCGATCTTCTTGTACAGATCAAGCTTCCAGTCCATGCGCTCGGCGATGGCCTCGATGATGAGGTCGCAGTCGCGCAGTTGCTCCAGATGCTCTTCGTAATTGGCCTGGCCAATCAGCGCGGCGTCGTCTGCCACGCCCAGCGGCGCGGGCTTGAGCTTCTTGAGGTTGTCGATGGCCTTGGTCACGATGCCGTTCTTGGCGCCCTCCTTGGCGGGCAGGTCGAACAGCACCACGGGCACCTTGACGTTGACAAGGTGGGCCGCGATCTGCGCCCCCATCACGCCGGCACCAAGCACGGCAACTTTTTTCACTTGAAATTTGGACATGGCCATTCTTTCGCAGATGGGCCGGCACGCAGCCGGCCCTGGTTCATGGGTTTACTGGACGCGAATCCAGGTCTGGGTGCGGCCGAACAGGGGCGCACCGATGTAGCCGCGGACTTCGAGCTTCTTGCCGCCCTCGATGGGCGTGAGCTGCACCTTGTAGACCTTGCCGGTTGACGGCTCCACGATGGTGCCGCCGTCCCACAGGTTGTCACGCGTTTCGGACTTCTTCAGGCCGCGCATCAGGTCCAGGCCCACGATGGGCTGGTCCTTGCGGTCGTCCTTGCACTCCACGCACTTGTCATCGGGCTTGGACTTGGGGTCCAGCACCTTCTCGATCTTGCCGCTGATCACGCCCGCGGTTTCCACGATGCGGATCTCGGACTTGGCACTGCCGTCCTTGTCGTCGATCGTCTTCCAGAGCCCCACGGGGTTCATTTGCGCCATGGCTGCGCCAGCGCAGCATCCGATTGCCAATACCAAAGTCGTACGCAGCATGGTTGTCTCCTTGTAGTGCTGTCGAGAAAAGGACTGAAGTGCCAAATAGCAGGGCTGGTTTTAGGCCAAAGCCGCCTCGGTGTCCATCAGGGACTTGGAGCCGGCGCGCGCGGTGCGCATCAGGGTCGCGGTCTCGGGGAACAGCTTGGCGAAGTAGAAGCGTGCGGTCTGCAGCTTGGCCACGTAGAAGGGGTCGGTGTTGCCGGCAGCGATTTCACGCAGTGCCACCCGGGCCATGCGTGCGAAGAAGTAGCCAAACACCAGATGGCCGGCCACGCGTAGGTAGTCCACGGCGGCTGCGCCCACTTCGTCGGGGTTCTGGAAGCCCTTGAAGCCGATTTCGGTCGTGAACTTCGTCATCTGGTCGCCGAGGACGGCGATGGGGGTGATGAATTCGGCCATCTTTTCGTTGACGCCCTCTTCTTCCACCAGCTTGCCCACCAGTTTGCCGAACTTCTTCAGCGTGGCGCCGTTGTTGCCCAGGATCTTGCGGCCCAGCAGGTCCAAGGATTGGATGGTGTTGGTGCCTTCATAGATCATGTTGATGCGGTTGTCGCGCACAAACTGCTCCATGCCCCATTCCTTGATGAAACCGTGGCCGCCGAAGACCTGCATGCAGGCGTTGGTGGCGATATGGCCGTTGTCGGTCAGGAAAGCCTTGGCGATAGGGGTCAGCATGGCCAGCATTTCGCCAGAGTCCTTGCGCACCTTCTCGTCGGGATGGTTGTGCTCTTTTTCAAGCAGCATGGAGCAGTAGGCCTGCAGAGCGCGGCCGCCGTCAGCGTAGGCACGTGCGGTCATCAGCATCTTGCGCACATCGGGGTGCACGATGATCGGATCGGCGGGCTTGTCTTTGGCCTTGGGGCCGGTCAGCGAACGCATCTGGATGCGGTCCTTGGCGTAGGCCAGTGCGTTCTGGAACGCCACTTCGGTCAGGCCCAGGGACTGGTTGCCCACGCCCAAGCGGGCGGCGTTCATCATCACGAACATGCCTTGCATGCCCTTGTTGGGCTGGCCCACCATGGTGCCTACGGCGTTATCCAGCACCATCTGGCAAGTCGCGTTGCCGTGGATGCCCATCTTGTGCTCCAGGCCGCCGCAATAGATGCCGTTGCGCTCGCCCAGGGAACCGTCCTTGTTCACCAGCACCTTGGGCACGATGAACAGGCTCACGCCCTTGATGCCAGGAGGCGCATCAGGCAGGCGGGCCAACACCAGGTGGATGATGTTGTCGGTCATGTCGTGCTCACCAGCACTGATGAAGATCTTGTTGCCGCTGATGCGGTAGGTGCCGTCAGCCTGAGGCTCGGCCTTGGTGCGCATCAGGCCCAGATCGGTACCGCAATGGGGTTCGGTCAGGCACATGGAGCCGGTCCACTCGCCACTGGTCATTTTGGGCAGGTAGGTGGCCTTTTGCTCGGGGGTGCCATGGGTTTCCAGCGCAGCGTAGGCGCCGTGGGTCAGGCCGGGGTACATGGTCCAGGCCTGGTTGGCGCTGTTGAGCATTTCATAGAACATGCCGTTGACCACATAGGGCAGGCCTTGACCACCGTATTCCGGGTCGCAGCCCAAGGCAGCCCAGCCGCCCTCGATGTACTTGGCATAGGCTTCCTTGAAGCCCTTGGGCGTAGTGACTGCGTGGGTACTCTGATCGATCTTGCAACCCTCTTCGTCACCGCTGATGTTCAGGGGGAATGTCACCTCGGCAGCGAACTTGCCACCCTCTTCGAGCACGGCGTTGATGGTATCGGCGTCAATGTCCGCATGCTTGGGGATTTGCTTGAACTCGTCGACCACATTGAGCACTTCGTGCATCACGAACTGCATGTCGCGCAGTGGGGGGGTGTAAGTTGGCATGGTGCTTTCTCCTAGGGGTAACTGAATGGATGGGAGGCCTGGACTCAGGCCGGCTTGGCGCCATAGCGCGCCAGGATGTTGGCAAAGCCCCGGTTGGCGCGTTCGATGGAGCCGGGGTTTTTGAGGAAGCGGGCTTCGTAGTGCAGGGCCAGGATGAGGCCATGGATTTCGAAGGCCATCTGGTGTTCGTCGGCGTTGGCGTGCAGGTGGCCACACTGCTTGGCCAGCACCACGGCACGATACAGGGCGCTGAGCCACGTTTGAACCGAGCTGGCCAGCGCATCGCGCACGGGGCCAGGGCGGTCATCGAACTCGACGGCACCGCTGATGAAGATGCAGCCCGACTGGATTTCCACGGCCACGCGCTTCATCCAGTTGTTGAACAGTGCTTCGACACGCGGGAGACCACGCTCAGCGTGCAGCGCGGGGTAGAACACTTCCTGCTCGAAGCGGTTGAAGTACTCGCGGATGACGGAGATCTGCAGCTCTTCACGCGAGCCGAAGTGGGCAAACACACCCGACTTGCTCATCTGGGTGACTTCGGCCAATACGCCTATGCTCAGCCCTTCGAGGCCAATCTGCGTGGCCAGGCCCAACGCGGCCTCGACGATGGCGGCCTTGGTCTGCTGCCCTTTTTGCATGGCGCGCTTGGCCGGCGCGCGCTTGGCCGGGGCATCTGGCGCGGTCTGGGGCTGGCTGGGAACCGAAGCAAGAGACATGGAAACACACCACAAAAATAGAACGATCGTGCTATTTTGCAGCATTTCCACCATCCGCCCCCAGAACCCCAGTGTTCTAGAGGGCTAATCCTAAGCAGACTACGGGTTTACCCCAGCATCAGCTGCAGCGCTGGCTCCAGGTGTTCGGAGGGCAAACGCTTGAAGCCCGAGCGCGCATAGCGCTGCAGGCGGCCGGCCACAAAGGCAGTCACCGCGGCAGCGCGCACCTGAGCGTCCACCGTGGGCGTGGCGGAATCGGCCGCAGCATCGCGCAGGCATTGCTTGAGCGCGGCCTCGACCTTGTCAAAGAGCTGGTTCATACGCTGCTGCAGGCGTTCGTTTTCCAGCACCAACGCGTCCCCCACCATGACGCGGGCCATGCCGGGGTTCTTCTCGGCAAACTGCACCAGCATACTGGCAATGCGCGCAGCGGCGGCCACACCACCGGCGGGTTCGCGTTCAACGATCTGGTTGATCAGCGTGAAGACGGTTTCTTCAATGAAGTCGATGAGGCCCTCGAACATCTGCGCCTTGCTGGCGAAATGGCGGTAAAGGGCTGCCTCGCTCACGTCCAGGCGCGCGGCCAGGGCGGCGGTGGTGATGCGTTCGCCACCGGGTTGCTCCAGCATGCCGGCCAGGGTCTGCAGAATCTGTACGCGCCGCTCGCCGGGCTTGGGGCGCTTGCGGGTGCTGGTCGGGGCCGCAGTCTCGGCCAAGTCTGCAAGGGGTGCGGTGGCGTCGGGCATGGTGTGGTGGGCGTTGGCGTCGAATGATTCTCGCACAGGGCTTTGCCGTTTCAAGCGGGAAAACTCAGCCAGACGCGCAGGCCGCGCCCACCGGCGCCAGTGGCCAGTTGCAAGTGGCTGCGGTGCACGCGGGCAATCTCGTCCGCAATGGCCAAGCCCAGGCCATTGCCCTCCACCGCCGTACCCGGCACGCGGTAGAAGCGCTCCAGCACGCGGCGGCGCTCCTGCGGGGCGATGCCGGGGCCGTCGTCCTCCACCTCCAGAAACGGCGTGGGGGTTGCCTCCGCCGTGGGCGCGCGTAGCCCACAACGCAGCGTGACACGCCCGCCAGCGGGCGTGTACTTGATGGCGTTATCGGCCAGGTTGACCAGCAACTCGCGCAGCAGCCACTCCTGTCCGCTGATGTGGGCGTGGGCCGCATCCAGGCCAAAGTCGATATCCTTGCGCGTGGCGGATTCCAGCAGGGTCTCCAGCACCGCCTCGCACAGCTGCTGCAAGTCCACGCGCTGCAGCGGCTGGGCCTGGGCACTGCGCGCGTCGGCGCGCGACAGGGCCAGCAGCTGGTTGGCCAGTTGCGAGGTGCGGCGCGCGGCGTGGCGCAGGCGCAGCACCTGATCCGCTCCCAAAGTAATAGCTGCTTGCGCACTATTGGCGGGGGCCACAGCACCATTTGACGCCTGCTTGCTGCCCGTAACCGCCTGCGCCCAGGCTTCCACCTGCGCCTGCAGCCCCGCCAAGGGGGTGCGCAGTTGGTGGGCCGCGTCGGCCACAAAGCGGGCCTGGCTTTCCGCCTGGGCGTTCACCAGACCGAAGAGACGGTTGAGCGAGAGCACCAGCGGGCGCACCTCGTCAGGCGAGGCATCAGGGTCCAGCGCGGACAGGTCGCGCGGCGAGCGGCGCTCCACCGCGTCCTTGAGCTCCAAGAGGGGCCGCAGCGCGGTGCGTACCGCCCAGTTGACGGCGAAGAAGCCGGCAATGGCCAAGACCATGTTGGGCACCAGCACCTTGAACGCGAGCAGGGTAAGCCAGTGCTGGCGCGGGTCGGAGCCATCGGCCAAGCGCACCACCAGTTCGCCCGCCGTGGTCTTGGCACGCTGACTGACGATGCGGTAGGTGACGCCACGGTACTCCTCGCTGGAGAACTCGGCCTCCTTGGTGGTGGGCGGCAGGCCGGTCAGCCAGTCGTCACCCACCAGCACATGCCCCTCCAGATTCACCACCGCGAAGGCCGAAAGGTCCGGGCGGCTGTGCAGGAATTCATCCACGGGCGGCGCCGTCAGCAAGAGGGGGGGATTCTGCGCGGTGGTGCCACCTCCGATGACAGAGTCAGCGAGCAAAGGGGCAAGGTTCAGGAGCTGGCGATCCTGCTGCAAGGCAACACTGTCGGCACTGCGAAAGTCAAACCAAGTGTTGAGCAGGGCCAGCAGCAGCAGGGGCAACAGCAGCAAGAGCAGCAGGCGCCGCTGCAAGCCGGATGACATGCCGCTGGTTATCACGGCTTAGCCAGCCAGCAGTTCCAGCCGGTAACCAAAACCGCGGATGGAGCGCAGCGCGATGCCGTGCGGCTCCAGCTTGCCGCGCAGGCGGGAGATATAGACCTCCACCGCGTTGGGGGTGATCTCCTTGTCCCACCCCGTCAGGGCCTGCAGCAGCTTGTCCTTGTTGGCGGGCTTGGGAGCCTGCAGCAGCAGGTATTCCATCACCGTCCACTCGCGCGGACCCAGCTCGATAGGCTGGGTCACGCCACCCTCTGCGCGAATGCAGGCCAGGCGCTGGGCCGTATCCAGCTCCAGCGGGCCAAAGCTCAATGTGGCCGAGGTGGCGGCCTGCGAGCGGCGCAAGAGCGCACGCAGGCGGGCCAGCAACTCGGGCAGCTCGAATGGCTTGATCATGTAGTCGTCGCCGCCCATGTCCAAGCCCTGCACGCGGTCCTGCAGCGCGTCGCGCGCAGTGAGGATGAGCACCGGCATGCTGTGGCCATTCTTGCGCAGGGTCTGGGTCAGTTCCAGGCCATCCATGAGGGGCAGGCCGATGTCGACCACGGCCACGTCAAAGGACTCGGCCGCCGTGACTTCCAGCGCACGTTCGGCGCTACCTACCCAGTCCACGGCGTAGCCCGCATCGGACAGTCCCAGCTTGATGCCGCTGGCCACCATCACATCATCTTCGACCAGCAGCAGTCTCATGGTGTTTTATGCCTCCAGCCCCAATGGAATGTGCGCAAGTAGCTACCAATTCAATAGCAGATCAGTGCGAGCGGATCATGGTGCCGAAGGCCTGATCGGTCAGGATTTCGAGCAGCAGCACGTGCGGCACGCGGCCGTCGATGATGTGCACCGAGTTCACGCCGCTCTTGGCAGCGTCCAGCGCGCCGGCGATCTTGGGCAGCATGCCGCCGCTGATGGTGCCGTCGGCAAACAGCTCGTCAATACGCTTGGCGGTCAGGTCGGTCATGAGCTGACCAGCCTTGTCGAGCACGCCACTGATGTTGGTCAGCATCATGAGTTTTTCGGCCTGCAATACTGTGGCCAGCTTGGCGGCCACCACGTCGGCGTTGATGTTGTAGCTCTCATTGTGTTCACCAAAACCGATGGGGCTGATGACGGGAATGAAGGCGTCGTCCTGCAGCGCCTTGACCACGCTGGGGTCCACGCTGACGATGTCGCCCACCTGGCCCACGTCGTGCTCCTTGCTGGGGTCTGTGTTGTCCAGCATCTTGAGCTTGCGCGCACGAATCATGGCGCCATCACGCCCGGTCAGTCCCACGGCCTTGCCGCCGGCCTGATTGATCAGGCCCACGATGTCCTGCTGCACTTCACCGCCCAGCACCCACTCCACCACTTCCATGGTCGGCGCATCGGTCACCCGCATGCCCTGGATGAACTGGCCCTGCATGCCCAGACGCTTGAGCGCATTCTCGATCTGCGGGCCACCGCCGTGCACCACCACGGGGTTGATCCCCACCAGCTTGAGCAGCACCACGTCTTCAGCAAAAGCCTTTTGCAGAGCCGGGTCAGTCATGGCGTTGCCGCCGTACTTGATGACCATGGTTTTGCCGTGGAATTTGCGGATATAGGGCAAGGCCTGGGCCAGGATCTGCGCCTTGTCAAAAGGGGCGATGGGAGACGGTGCGCTGGTGTCAGACATGGTCAGGGTCCGTAGTGGGTTCGGGAAAGAAGTCCAAATTGTGCCGCATCACCGCGGCCCTGCCTTGCGGCAGGCCAACAGCAATGTCAGGCAGCCTGGTAGCCCTGCACATGGCGCCCCATGAAGGCTTTGATAGCCTCGGCATCGTTGGCCTGGGCCGCGTCCCAAAGCTGGGCCAGCTCCGGTTGCAACTGCGCCCAGGGCAGCATGGGCTCATGCGCCTTCATGATGCGGGGGTGTGCCGTGGGCTGGGGGTTGTCGCCTATCAGCAGCTCCTCATAGAGCTTCTCACCGACGCGCAGGCCAGTGACGGCAATCTCGATATCACCAGACGGATGCGCCGCATCGCGCACCGACAAACCCGAGAGCTGCACCATGCGGCGTGCTAGGTCCATGATTTTCACGGGCTGTCCCATGTCGAGCACAAACACGTCGCCCCCCTGCCCCATCGCGCCAGCCTGCAGCACCAGTTGTGCCGCCTCAGGAATGGTCATGAAGTACCGCGTGACCTCCTCGTGGGTCACCGTCAGCGGCCCGCCAGCAGCGAGCTGCTTGCGAAACAGGGGCACGACGCTGCCGCTGGAGCCCAGTACATTCCCAAAGCGCACCATGGAGAAGCAGGTACCGGGATGCTCTTGCGCCAACGCCTGCAGCACCAGCTCGGCCACGCGCTTGGTCGCTCCCATCACATTGGTGGGACGTACCGCCTTGTCGGTACTGACGAGCACAAAACGCTTCACACCCACGGCCGCGGCGGCCTGCGCCATGTATTGGGTGCCAAAGACATTGTTGCGCACACCCTCTCCGGGGTTGTCTTCCACCATGGGCACGTGCTTGTAGGCGGCTGCGTGGTAGACCGTGGCAGGGCGATAGGTCTCGCAAATGGCGCGCAGGCGCTCGGGATTGATCACGCTGCCCAACAGCGGCACCAATTCCACGCCGAGCTGCTGGGTAGCACACACGGCTTCCAGTTCCTGGTGGATGGCGTAGAGACCAAACTCATTGTGGTCCAGCAGCAGTAACTGACGCGGCCGCTGCAGCACGATCTGGCGTGTCAACTCGCCGCCTATGCTGCCACCAGCACCCGATACCAGCACCACCTGGCCCGCCAAGTCCTGCGCCAACAAGGCCGCATTGGGCGCCACCGGATCGCGCCCCAGCAGGTCTTCGATATCCAGTTCGTGGATGTCCTGTACCGTGACCTTGCCGCTGGCCAGATCACCCATGCTGGGCAAGGTGCGCACGTGCACTGGCTGCCCTTGCAAGGACTGGATGATCTGGTTGCGCCGCTCACGCGTGGCGCGGGGCATGGCCAGCAGGATGTCAGTGATCGCCTCGTCGCGCACCAACTGCAAAAGCTTCCCGGCGGCATGCACAGGAACGCCATTGATACTGCGGCCATCCTTGCTGGTGTCGTCGTCGACAAAACCGATCAGCGTGTAGTGGCGCGCCAGCCCCAGCGCAGCCGCCGTCTGTGCACCTGCAGAGCCCGCGCCAAAAATCAGCAGTCGCCCGGCACGGCCAGCCGACTGCGCGGCCAAGCCGGCCAGCCAGAAGCGGGCAAAGGCACGGCTGGCGCCAACGAGCACAAGAAAAATGATGGGTTGCAACAGCCCCAAGCTACGCGGCACCCCCTGCCATTGCTGCCACAAGAGCAGCGCCGTGAGCAACACGGCATACATGGCCACCGCCTTGCCGGTAGCAATCAAGGCGGCCTGACCGGTGTAGCGGAAGATCGCCCGGTAGAGCCCCAGACGAATAAAGATGGGAATGGCCAGCAACGGGGCCACCCCATAGACCCACCATTGCTGGCCTACGGGGTAGTAGGCGCTATCCAGACGCAGTGCGTAGGCGATCCAGGTGGCCACCACGGCAAGGACTACGTCCAGCGCAATGACGGCCAAGCGCTTGACCGCACGCGGCCAAGCGAGAACCCGCCGACTATTGAGCATTCACAGCAAACGATTCCTTGCTTTGCCCCTGCGCCACCAGCGCGGCCAACCACTTGGGCATCAAGCCACGGCCAGACCAGGTCTCGCCATTGGGGCCACGGTACTTGGCAGCCACCGCGACGCCAGCCGTCTTGCTCACCTTGGCAGTTTTTTTGGCTGCAATAGTCTTTTTGCCACGGCCTGCCTTGCCAGCTTTGGCCGGCTTAGCACTTTGCAAATCCTTGATCGTGATGCCAAAGGCCTGCATTTTTGCCAAGATGTCCTGCACCGTACTATTGAATTCCTTGGCCTTGATTTCGCTGGCCTGTTTTTGCAGTTTTTCGATTTGGCTTTGGATATCGATCAGATTAGACATAGCACCTCGCGTTGAAGATAACTCAATGATTATGCACAGGCTTGCGAGAAAATCGATTTCAAAACTGTACAGGTTTTATCTATTTCGGCCTCGGTCAAAGTCGGGTGCACTAGGAACATCAGGCTGTTTTCACCCAATTCTTTGGCAACCGCGAGCGGCTCCGCAGGTCTAAACCCCGTGCCGTCAAATGCCTTTTCCCGATATACCTCTGAGCAGGACCCCTGATAACAAGGCACTCCCTGGGCAGATATTTCCTGCAGAATTTTGTCGCGGCTCCACCCTTTTTTCATGCAGGCAGGAATGATATAGGCATAAAACTTATACCAAGCGTGGCGCGAATACTCTGCAGGAACGGGTGCGCGCAGAACATCAAACTCGCGACATACTGACAAGAGGGCCTGCGCATTGCTAGCACGTCGTTGGTTCCAGTCCTTCATGCGCTGCAATTGAATACGCCCAATCACGGCCTGAACTTCCAGCATGCGCCAATTGGTCCCGAAGCCTTCATGCACCCAGCGAAAGCCGGGGGGGTGCGCACGCTCATAGACAGCCGCATAACTTTTGCCATGGTCTTTATACGCCCACATGGAGCGCCAAAGTGCCTCGTCGTTGACGGTCACCATACCGCCCTCGCCACCGGTGGTCATGATCTTGTCTTGGCAAAAGCTCCAGGCACCCACATGGCCGATACCCCCCACGCGTCGCCCCTTGTAAAGCGCGCCATGCGCCTGAGCACAGTCCTCAATGACCTTGAAGCCGTGCTGGTCTGCAAGGGCCATGATGGGATCCATGTCGCAAGGCCACCCCCCCAAGTGCACGCAGATCACCGCCTTGGTTCGCGGCGACACGACGGCGGCAATGCTGCTTGCCGTCAAATTGCCGCTGTCGGCGTCCACATCGGCAAACACGGGAATAGCACCGGCGTTTACTACGCAGGACACACTGGCCATAAAGGTACGCGGCGTCACTATGACCTCGTCGTCCGGGCCGATATTCAAAGCCCTCAGAGCAAGGTCCAGCGCCAGTGTGCCATTGGCCAAGGCCACCGCATAGCGGGTGCCGCACCAGGCTGCAAATTCCTTCTCGAACTCCCGGCATTCCGTGCCGGTCCAGTAGTTCACCTTATTGGAGCGCAATACTGCGGATACGGCCTGCACTTCTTCTTCAGAGAAGCTGGGCCAAGGAGAAAATTCTGTATTCAGCATAAGGTGTCTTTGAAACTATGCGCGCCGCCCCTGCAGAGGCCGCGCGGGATTGCCTGCAACCACAGTCGCATCTGCCACCGCGTGAATAAGGACTGCGCCAGCACCCACAAGGGCGTATTGCCCAATCTGCAGCCCCTGCTTGACCGCAGCGCCCACTCCGATGGTGGCGCATAGGCCTACCTGCACGTTGCCAGACAGATGGGCGCCGGGGCAGATATGTACCCCGTCGGCCAATTGGCAATCGTGGTCCACAGTCGCGCCGGTATTGATGATCCCGGCCTGCCCCACCACGGTGTCTATATTCACCACGGCCCCGGCCATGACAACAGTCCCCGCCCCCAACGCCGCGTAGCGACTCACTGAGGCAGCCGGGTGAACGATGGTCGCCAGAGGAGCTCCGGCGGTAGCCAACCTCTGTTGTTTCGCCCAGCGTACTGCGCAATCACCAATCGACACCAGTACGCCATCAAACTTCTGCAAGCGTGCCTCCAGCACCTTGCTGTCACCCACCACTGGCCAGCTTCCGTTATGCTGCCGTTGGGGCCAAGCATCGTCAAAGAACTCGACGACCGCCCAGCCCGCCATAAGCGCTGCATCGGCAACCACCTTGCCATGCCCGCTAGCCCCCAGCAGTGCAAGGCGCTTCATGGCTTGCTCCCAGTGAATCGAGACATGGTGGCCTCGCCTTGGGCGCTGATGCCTTCACGCACCAGCACCTTGCGCAGCGTGCGCCAGAGAATACGCAGATCCAGCCACAGCGATCGGTGGTCCACATACCAGACGTCCAACGCAAAGCGCTCCTCCCAGCTCACGGCATTGCGCCCGTTCACCTGGGCCCAGCCGGTGATGCCGGGGCGCACCTCATGGCGGCGCGCCTGCGTGGGGGAGTAAAGCGGCAGGTATTCCATCAGCAGCGGGCGCGGGCCTACCAAACTCATCTCGCCGCGCAGCACATTCCACAGCTCGGGCAATTCATCTAGGCTACTGGCACGCAAAAACCGGCCAAAGGCGGTCAGGCGTAGGGCATCGGGCAGCAACACCCCGTCCGCGCCGCGCCCATCCGTCATGGTGCGGAACTTCACCATCATGAAGGGACGCCCCTGCAGGCCCGGGCGCAGCTGGCGAAATAGCACGGGGCTGCCGAGCTTGCGGCGCACCACCCAGGCCAGCACGAGCAAAGGCAGCGCCAGCGCCAGCAGCAGGCCCAGCGCTACGAGCACGTCGAAGAGGCGCTTCATCCTTGCACCTTGTCTACACTCTGTTCGAACAGGATGGCGAGGTAATTCTGCGCCAGTGTTTCGTAGCGACGATTGGACAAAATCCACTCCCGACCCCGCCGCCCAATGGCTTCGCGCTGCGAGGCATCCATGGCCGCATAGCGAAGCACTTCGCGGCGCAGCGCGGCGACATCCCCTGCGGGCACATAGCTGCCGCAGTCGGCTTCGTTGATCATGGAGGGATAGCCGGTATAGGAGGCGACGACGGGCTTGCCCGAGAGCATGTAGTCGATCACCTTGTTGAGCGACTGACCGTATTTCCAGACCTTGGAGATATGCACCGAGAAGTACAGCAGATCGCAGTGCAACAGCACAGTCTGCACCATCCGCTTGGGCACGCGCGGGGCAAACGTGAGGTTGCCGAGGTGTGCGTATTTCTGCTGGTAGTGCGCGCGTAGATCGCCCTCGCCCACCACCAGAAAGTGCACCCCGGGGTCGTCCTGCATTGCTTCGGCGCAGTCCAGCAGGGTGTCCAGCGCATTGGTAATGCCAATCGTGCCCGCGTGCGTCACGATGAATTTACCCTGGGGGATGTATTGCTCGACATAGCCGGCCGGCAGCGCAGCGCCTGCGGCCAGCGTAGCCTCATCGACCCCCATGGGGATGCAATGGGTGGGCTTGGCATGGCCCAGCACGCCAGCCACATGCTCGCCCAGATTGGGCATGGTGCCCACAATGGCGTCCGCATAGCGGTAGCCCAGCTTCTCGATAAAGCCCAGGCCCAGCACCAGCGGGTTCCAGCGGCTGAAGCCGCCCTCTTCGGTGATGGTCAGCGGCCAGATGTCACGGATCTCCAGCACTAGGCGGCACTTGTAACGCCAGCGCAGCAGGAAGCCATTGAGAATGGTGAGCAGCGACAGGCTGGAGACGATGACCACGTCAGGCGCGGGCAACTTGTCCTTGGGCAGCAGCCACAGCCGCCACTCGAAATCCAGCCAACTCATGATACGCCGCAGCGACTTGGCGACCCCGTACTTCATGGTTCGCACCCAGCACAGCTGAAGGCCATCGATCTCCTGAAACAGATAAGGCGCGTCCAGCACCGGCACTTCGGCGAGCTGGTTGGAGTCAGAGGTGATGATGACGCTGCGGTAGCCCATGCGCGCAAGCTCGTGCATGATGAGGTAGCCGCGCCCGCCCGCGCTGACCTTGTCCGGCGGGGCCACGTACTTGGAAACGTACCAGATGCAGGGGTTCACAAGAAGGCTCAGTACAGCTTGGGGATGGCATTGACCACGGAGACCACCTCTTTGAAGTCCATGCCCAGCACATCCAGATACCACTTGAGATTGGGATACCTGGGCGCGTTCTCCTCCATGACCATCTCCAGCGCCTCCTCGCGCGTCAGGTCACCCTCGCGGATTTGGTTGCTGCGGAAGGTGTCGTGCTCGGTGAATCCCGCCACCGTGTAATACACATAGTTGTAGAAAGCTGCCGTGCCGTCGCCGATACGCCAGGTCGTGGTCGTATCTGGCGCACGCTCCCAGTCATAGGTGGCGAGCGTCTCGTTGATCTGATTTTCATCCCAGCGCCAGTAGTCGAAGATGTGGAAGTAGTCCGTCTTCTCCGCAAAGCTGCGATAGTACTCGCCGGACAAGGTGTCCCACAGCGAGCTATTGAAGTACCCGGGGCTCTCCAGCATCGCCTTGAAGCGCAGATACTGGTAGCGCAGCTGTTTCATGGCGCCGTGGGAGTAGACCCGCTCTTCCTCGAAGTCCGGCGGGACACCCAGGAAGCCGGCCTTGAAATGGGTCACCTCCAGCGGATTGACCCCCCACAGGTTCAGCCCAATACCGGTTTGTTTCTTCACCGTCTCTATGTGCCGGAAGAAGTGCTTGTCGCCTGCGGTCAGCACACTCAGCATGCCCAGATGGGGCGACTTGAGCCAAGCCTTCAGATTCTTGGCGATGTTGTCGCGCTTCTGCGCAATGTCATCGGCCACGATGATGTTTTCCACCCCCAGCTCGGCGCTCATGCGGCTGATATTGCGGCGCCCCAGATCCGTCACCATGCCCCAGTCGTAGGTATAGGTGATGGGCTTCATCTTCAGTTCTTTGACGATGAGGTGCAGACCGTAGCAGCTGTCGCGCCCACCCGAGAACGGCACCAAGCAGTCATCACCCTTCGCGCGGCGATAGGGCTCCACCAGCTTGAAAAGCTCTTCCTTGGGGCGCGGCTTGTTGCGCGGCTTGTAGTTCCGGCAGTAGTTGCAGACGCCCTCTGCATCAAACTTGATGAAGGGCATGGTCTCGGTCAGCAGGCACTTGCTGCAGCGACGCCCTTCATAGCGACGGTATTCCAGCAACTGCTCTTCTGCGCCCGACAGGGACAGAGCCGGGATCAAGTCGGTCTTGCGATCATTCCTGCCAGAGATCTCCAAAGCCGCCTGGGACGCAGGAATATCGACAAACACCGCGTCGCGGGCCTGCACAATGTCCTCGCAGCCAATCACCACCAGCGGATGGCGCTCCGACGCAAACAAGGTCGCACCATGCTTGCGCCCCACATACAGGCTGCCGTTGTTCGAGAACAGGCACAGCTTGCCCAGCTTGGGCAGGATCAGCGCGCAGGCCACCACGCCACGGCACAGGCTCAGGATGTGCGCTGGCAATTGCGCGAGCTCACGCCCGGACTCCAGATAGGCCGCAGCAATCCCCGCAATGACCTCGGTATCCACCTGCAGCATCCGCACCTTGCCGATCTGGGGCCAGATCGCTTCATCGTTGACAACGATGCCGTTGTGCAGCACGGCCACGCCGTCGCGCACCACGGGCTGGTTGTCGCCCAGGCCGTTGGTGATCAGCCGGCTATGGCCCAGCACCAGGTGGCTGGCCTGCGGCCGGACCTCCTTGAGCAAGCGGGTGATGGGGTAGTCGGCGCGGTAGATCTGGTAGGCATCGTTGACAAAGGTCACCAGGCCGCTGGAGTCGCGACCGCGTTGCTGGGCGTGCGTTACCAGCACATGGAGTTCACTCTCAAGGACAGGAGTGTCTGAAACGATTCCGAAAATGCCGCACATATCAAAAAGCCAAGGAGTAAAGGTCAACCATTGAAGGGAATAGGAGGATCATAAGTTCCCCCTTTGGAAGGGCATGGCGCAGAGTACAGTGCGCTCGCCTAGCGTGGTCATTCTGCCTGCTTTTGGTCAGAATCAGGCCAACTATTGCCTGGCCAGCGCAATGGTTTGCGCATAGGCCTCCAGCATGGCATCCAGTGATCGCTCCCAAGAATAGTGCTTGACGACATGCCTGCGTCCGGCTTCACCAAAGCGCGCCCGAAGCTCCGAGTCCTGAATCAGCCGTAAAAGCGCGGCACCTGCGGCTTGCACATTGTCGCGCGGGACCACATAGCCGTTGACCCCGTCTTGAGTGACCTCCGCCAGGCCTTCTGCGGCCGACACAAGGACTGGCAGGCCGCAGGCCGCAGCCTCAAGCACGGCCACACCGAAACTCTCAAACCGACTCAGTGCCACAAAGATATCGAACTGATTCAAGGCTGCTGGCACCTGTTCATGCGCGATAGCACCACCAAAACGCACTTGTTTGGCGAGATGCAGTGTTTCAACCAAGGCCTCCAACTCCGGTCTCTGCGGACCCTCACCAAATATTTCCAGCTGCAGATCCGTGGACTCATTCACTTGATCTCTGGCCCAGGCAAACGCACGAATCAGCACATCAATACCGTAAACGGGCGAAAGCGACTTGACCGTCCCGATCACCACCCGGTTCGACACCGGCGAGCGGCTCTGCGGCTGAAACGCCCGGACATCCACGCCAAAGGGGGTAATGAAAACGTGCGGGTGAGGATAAATCTCCTGGGCCTTGCGCGCCATGCAGTGGCTGGTCGAGGCGACAGCAGTCGATGACTTCAGGTTTCCTCGCACCAAGGTCTTGTGAAAAACTGATTTATCAGGGAAGGAATACACATCGCTACCCCAGACCGATAGCAGCGTGGGTTTGACGGCAGCCAAACGCGCCAAGAGGCCATACCCGGTGGCGTAATGCGCATTGACAATATCCGCATCCACCCGCTTCGCGATGGCTCTCACTTCGCGCGCAGCCAGCAGATAAGCCCAAGGTGCCTGTACTCGCAGAAGATGCAACTTGACGCGCGCATCAATCGGATGTGTCAACGCATGGGCTGAGACGAGATGGACCTGGTGACCACGCGATGCCAAGCCATTGGCCCAACGGGCTGTATGGATGGAGTTGGCTCCTGCCAGCAGCAAAACCTTCATTCTCGAACCCAAAGAGACGATTCAACCATGGCCAAGCGCGCAATCGGCGAAACGGCGAGGTGGCAGGCCAGGCATGCGCTCACCTCAACGCAGCCAACAGCGGACTGGGGAGTCTTAGCGAGCAGTGCTCTCCAGCAACTCGCCGTCCTTGCAGAAGCGCCGATACATGAGCTTGAGGTTGGAGCGCTGTATCAGGCGCCCCAAGCCTATCGGCGTATTCATGTATATCTTCATCTGGTTTTGAATATGATTTTTCTGTTCTTCATCATGGAAGAAAGCGAGCTTGATGGGCGGCTCTGCAGCGACCAATTGATTGGGGTTTACACGATAGTTAGCATCGCGTATCGCCTCGAAATCATAGTGAAACTCGGAATATGTGACAGACTGCGTATCGTTGAAAATATCTTTCTTTCGCAAAGACATAAAAATCAACAGTTCTGACAAGTACTGCTCAACGCCGGGGCTGTACAGCTCTCGCTCCCGCAGCGTCGCACTGATCGCATGGAACAGCAGCTCACTGACCATTTCGAATTCAGACAACAGAAGTGATTTATGCACCAGAAGCTCGTTGATACCTAGCTCGCCACCTATGTATTTTCCGATGATCTCCGGCGTTAGAACGTGGCTCTGAGCCTCCTCCAGGCTGTCATAGAGGTCGCAGCTAGTCTGATGGACGAACTCATCCACAATCTCCTTGATCCGCGGGGTATACAGTTCGTCGTGCCTCTTGATATAAAGCAGGCAATCAAATACGGAGACGCCCAACTCCCTCACAACGGCAAAAGCCTCTTCGAAAATTGCGTTGTTATAAAAGGTCTCGACAATCAGATTCATCACTCGGCAGTCGAGATAATCGTCGAAGGACATATCCTTGCTCCCGACTATGATCTCTTCCATCTCGGAAACCGGATGCTGGCCGCCAAACAGATCGTAAATACCGACACACCCGGGGATGGTCCTGAATTTCGTCTTCAATTGATAGCGTTCTCGATCCGCCCTCGACGCCATCTCCGTTCCCGACAAGAGCATTGCCTGAAACATACGCATGCTATTGACTCGGTTCTCCACGCCAAAGCGCAGGGATTCGAAATGCTTTTGCTTCGTGTCACCAGGGAGCCCCAAGATAATTTCCGAGTGGGTTTTGCTGTCGGGCAACACATTGCCGTAATCGATCAGTTTTTGATACGCCGCGCTGGAAATATTGCTGCGTCTGATGGATTTGAGTACTTCAGGATCGGTGGATTGAATGGAGGCGCCCAGTGTCCATGCTCCCTTCAGAATGCTGGCCACCTCAATCGTCCGGTGCGGCTTGTTTTTACCCGCCGATGCGGAGAGCACCTTGGGCCAGCCGAACTGCTCTTTAACCTCCATGATGGATCGCGCCGTTGCAGAGTCCGCGTCGTACATGGCAAAGTTCAGGTCCGTAATGATCAGCTCATCGATGTTTTTCAGTCTTTCCGCGATGTAAAGAAGCTCCTCACGGATTCGCTCCTGCCCAAAGCGAACCACTCTGTTCTTGATAGCCAGCCCATCGGCACAAAAGGTACAAGCAAACGGACATCCTCTCGTCGTCTCCAGCATGGGCACCAGCGGCAGACTGAAGAAAGGATCCATCAAGCCGGTCAAGTACGGCGATGGGATGACAGTGATGTCAAGAATTCTCTCCATCTCCCCGCAAACACTCCGGCCTTCTGACAGGTAATAGGTATTATTGACAGGCGTGCCACTCTTCTTGAAACGCGCGGCATCGAAACCATAGGTCTCAAGCTTGCGTATCAAGTCCGCAAACCCCATCTCTCCTTCCAGCTCTACATAGAAGTCAATGGCGGGCCGCGCAGTCATCAAGGCTAGCTTTTCCTCCTCATCCGTCGGGAAATTAGGTCCGCCAAAAACCACGATCAACCCTGGATAGCGTTCTTTTGCCAAACTGGCGATCTTGTATGAAAGCTCCCGGTTCCAGCTGTAGCTGGAAAAACAGAGCATCAAAGGCTCATCCTTTTTGAGCGCATCATCGAGGTGTTCTGGAAACTTGAACAGACTGAATTCGAAGTCTGAGCCAAAGCAAAATTTGGCATAGCTCATCACATAACTAATGCCAAGAGGAAATGTCGCTGCGCTGATCCCCTGTGCCGTATGGGTGATGTCGGCAAAATATATTTTGTTTTTCAACTCTGCTCTCCCATTGGATAATCGATTTGCCAAAATTCATCGCTTGGATGATCCCTACTGCCGCCCCCTAGGACACCAAGTATCCCAGCAAGACTGCAGCCCCACTTCCTCCATCGCGCCGGCCTCAAGCAGGCAGCTCTTCATGCTCTCAAGGTCGAAAAAGCAACTTGCAGTGTAGTGCCAAAAGCTCAAACCCGGTCATCGTAGCCATGTGCTCAGATCGGAGGCTGTCTTCGATTCTGCCCCCTGTGAAGTTTGCCAGGCCGACAGATCGGCATTCGCCCACATCCTCGCAAACTCATCGATCAAGATCTCCTTGGTTTCCTTGCTATTGACTATGCGCTGCGAAGCGTTGGCAAAGCAGAAGCGCTGAATGCCAGGCTCAACCGTCACCACCATATCTGTGCGCTTGAAGTATGCCGGCCCGTACGAGGTATTCACCATGAGGTACGGCTTGGTATTGAACCAGGCCATGGACATCATCGGCCCGGAACCGACTCCCATATGCATCGCCGATGTATGGACCAGCGCCAACTCCTGCTCCACGCCCGTGTGGTGATCTTTGGCAATGATCACGTTTTTGCACAATCGCAACCGCTCATCAATTTCCGAGAAGGCACAGATGACCACAAACACCACCGGGTATCTTGTCTCGCAGTGCGTAAAAAAATCCACCCATGCTTCGATACTTGCATTGCGATGCACTTGGTAGGCCATATTGTTCCGGATATTGACAGTCACCGGGATACGTGGAGATACGTTCTTTTGATAAAACCCATTGGCCCAATCCACGAGCACAGGGCGGCATGTCAAAGGCAGAAGCTCGCCAGAATTCTTGAAGTGCTGGTAGAGCACATCATTGAAGATTTCGTAGTAAAGATAATCTTTTGCAGCAAATTTCGCACCTTCGGGCCATACGTGGTAGAGGTCAGCACAGTCTGCGACGTACCGCTGCAAATGCAGAGCTGAATCAAACACCAACAATGACCCAAGGTGTTGGTTGACCTGCGCTATCGGCAACACCGAAGCCAAGTGGTACATGACATTGTCAGGGGTTATCGAGTTGTAAGCTGCGTCCGCCGCCGCAGGCTCGAACGGAGGGAATATCACAGCGAAATCGACTTTGTCTACGCCATATTTTTCCCGCAGAGGGAGCGAAGCGGCTTGCACCATGAGTATGTCACCCAGGCTGAAAGGTTGTCCTGATGTATCGTAAACCAACAGCAATCTCTTCTTGCCAGGCGGCACGGGCAGCAACAAATTTCTAAGTGCCGAGGATTGCCACGCCAGGTACCTGACATACCTTCTGGCATTTGCATACACGGGAACAAAAACCGGACGCAGTAGCTTTTTAAGTGCTTCAAGAATTTTTAAGCGAAACATCATCATCTTGGTATTTGATATGGCTTTTGCCTTCAGTCAGCCCTTGTTTCATGCAGCTCAGTCTGGAAATGTTGCGCTCCGGGCTGCTCCTGGGGAGCAGCATGCCATTCGACACGGCAGCGTTGCCAGATCAGCGCCACAAAGGGTGTCACTATGCAGCTAACCACCAGGAAAGCAGCGGCCACACCCTGAGCCGCGTAGAGGCGCCCTAGCACCAGAGTCAGTACGCCGGTGGCCAGGCCACTAAGCACGGAGATGAGTAGCAAGGGCTCCTTCTTGTGCGCCCGCAAGTATGTCGCCATGGGAAGGGAGATCGCCTGCACAATGACACCGAGCAGCAGAGCGGCCGTCACCAGCGGTGGCAGCAGGCGCCCGGCATAGGGATGGTCGACGAGATGGAGCAGGCCCAGCGCGCCGAGCAAGGCCATCGCACCGGCCACGACCACGGCCACCACCGCAGCCTCGAGCCGCCAGAACGCGCGGTCAAGCTCGGCGTATCTACCTTGGGCGATTAGCATGCCGAACATCGGCGCCTTGGGCGCGACCCAACTCGCTGCCAGCGTCGACAAGGCCGACACCAAGGCCCAGGTCATTCCCATCTGACCCGCGACCACCGCGCCGTGATAATGAAAGATCACCGGTGTGAACAGGGCGAAGGTGAAATAGCCGCCAATCCAGCTCAGGGCAATGCGCCACTGCATGGGCAGGATGTCACTCTTCCAGCGCAGATGCGCCCCCTGCGGCACTGCCTCGAAGACCGAGCGGATGAAGCGGTGGTAGCGCAGCCAGCTCAGCATGGCCATGAGAGACAGCCCGGCCAAGCCCGACAAAGGCGCAGCCCACAGCCCGCCGCCCAGGCCGATGACCGACCAGGCGACCACACCCGTTACGACGTATTGCGCGAATCTGAATTTGTAGACGTTCGCGACCTGGTTGCAGCCTTCAAGCAAGGCCGCGATCGGCATGAAGCACAAAGTCAGTCCAGCCGAGAGGCACAGCAGCAGCCAGGGCCCAACCCAGTTCGCCGCCGGCGCCGCTCTGCCACCAAAGAAAAACAGGCCGAAGACGGCCAGCCCCAATGTGACCGCGAGCCCCGCGATCCAATACCAGCGCAGGGAAAAACGGGCCAAGCTGATCAGCCGCGACTGCGCGGGACCATCACCGGCAACTCCGCCCTGCGCATCAATATGCAACTTGGACCACTCGTGGCTTGCGAAACTCACAAGCACGGACGACAAGCCCAGCTCCGCGAAAACCTGTACCACGAGGACTGCATTGAATGTGTAGTAATAGCCCTGTAGCTCGGAGGTGAAGTGCAGGGCGATTAGCAGGGTGGTGAGCAGGCCGCTCGCGAGCAGCCAGATTTTGCCCGCGATCGAATAGCGCACAGCCTGGTCAATCGCCAGAAAGCGCTGCAGCTTATTTAGCAACACCGCAACATCCGTCCTGCAAGCTCATTCCGGAACATTGGAGCGACTCCGCGCGAGCGCCAAAGGGTATTCGGTCTGGGCCGCCGCTAGGCTCTGCACCGTCCCGATATCGCGATGGTAGATGTCGTTGTGAAAGGTGTTGATCTTTCCCATGTAATGCGGCAGCACATCCAGGCTGAAATCCACCACCTCCCGATTCAGGCCGGCAATGAAGTCGATCACCTGGGGCGAAAGGATGTAGACGGCGCCATTGGCCAGATTTCCGGGTGGGTTCGGAACTTTTTCATGGAAAGCCTGCACCGCCCCCGCAGCGTCAAGTTCGACAATGCCGCAGGTCTGGGGCGCATCGGTCTCGAAGGTCATCATCGTAATCTCGATGCCGGGCGCGCGCAGCTCGTAGCGCGCCATGAAGGCGCGCAAGTCGAAGCAGGACAGGTTATCGGCGTGGATCAGCACCAGGGGCTGGTGGCCGAAGTACGCACGGTTCTTGAGCACTGTCCCGGCCGTGCCCAGCAACGACGCTTCCTGCACGGTGGTGATCTCGATCGGATAGCGCGTAGTGGCCAGGAAACACTGGACCGCCGCAGGCAGGTAATGCAGATTGATGAGTACCTGATGGACCCCGCCAGCGCTCAGCAACTCGAGCCAGTGATCCAGCAGGGGGCGGCCGTTGATTTCGACCAGGCACTTGGGAATGCTGTCCGTGATGGGACGCAGACGCGTACCCAGACCGGCAGCAAGCAGGAGGGCGCGCATCAAGCCAGCACGCTCAGAATCTCGTCCACACTCACGCGCCGGCTGCGCTTGAAGGCGTGGAAATATGCCGAGAGGGTGATGAAGTTCGCCGAGACCTCATCAAAACTCTGAAAAGAAATGTCTTCGCGTGCGAAATGGACACTCAGGCCCAAGGCGAGTATTTCTTGCAGAAGCTTCAGATTGAATTTCTCTCCGTAGCAAAACTGATCGATGGAGAAGAAAACCACGCCATCAATTCCAGGGGTTCGCTTCAGCTTGGGAAGGATGAAGGGCTGCTGCCCCACAACCCTGTACTCCTCCGCCCCATAAAACACGATCTGTCCGCCCTCTTTGGCGGCCTTCTTTCTGGATAGCTCGTGCTGCTCAGGCTGAGGCGCGGGCAGCAACCCATCGATGCAGGAATAGAACTGTCTCATCTCTGCAGCTCTCGCGCTTCCAGCAGACTTCCTAGCCGGGCCACATCTGAAATCCGAAGTGGACTGAAAAATTGAAGTTGGTTCTTCAATCCGGACGGCGAAAAGAGATTCTTGTAGCGAATATTCAGGCTCACCCGAGTTTCCTGCTCCGCATTGATATCGGACCCATGCAAGCACCCTGTATAGAAGATGAGTGCCTGACCAAACGCTACAGGAGGTGTCACGGACAGTGATTTCGCAAACTTCTCGAAACCGTCCCAATCGTTGGGATTGGCTTCCAGGTGCTCAAACGCTTTTTCAGTATTGCTGACGTCCAATATGTACATCGCTTTGGTGCCATAGCAATTCACCATGGGAACCCAGACCACCAACTCATAGGGTGAATTGGCAGGCGCATCGCGATGCAACTCGGACGGATTGGGGTCTCCTGGTGGCTGCAAAACCAGATTGGTGTTCTTCTGCGCCAGGATGTCGGGGCCAAGCAAATGGCGCAGGTTCTTTTCAAAGGCCTTGAAAACCACTTCCCGCACATTGCACTCTGCAGTGATGCGCTGGATCAGCTCCATGCGAAGCTTGTTAAGCTCGCCCAGCGGCATGCCCTGGGTGGTCTGATGGAAGTTATTCAGACCCGCCTCCGGCTCGGAGGCGGGGAGCTTGAATATCTCGCGCATCAGGTCGAATATCTGCTGGCGCAGCTTGATCAGATGACTGGCTTCGTCCGCGTCCACGACGGAAAAGCCCTGCTCTAGGGAAATCACGTTACTCATGATGATGTCAGCTGTTGAGAGGTTAAGCCCGGAGTCAAGAAAGCGCCAAGATCGAACGACGCGCCGCCTCAGTGGCCGCCACCGTCCGCCGCCACGATGGCACCCGGCATAAAGGCCGCGTGCTCGGAACACAAAAATGCCGCGACCATGGCCACTTCTTCGGCCTCACCCATGCGCCGGATCGGCAGATGGTTGTCGTAATACTGCTCCAGCAGCGCCGGATTTTCCTTCTCCATGCGCTTGAAATAACGCCCTTCGAGGCCGATCAAGCCGGGCGCCACCGCATTCATGATGACGTTTTCGCGCGACAGTTGGCGGCTCATACCCTTCACATAGGCATCCAGCGCGCACTTCGCCGACACATAGGGTGTGTAGCCATCATACGTCTGCGTCGACAAGGTAGAAAGATGCACGATACGCCCCCATTTGCGGGCCACCATGCCGGGGACAAAAACCCGGTTGAGTTCGTGTGCGATACCGAGGTTGAAGTGCCAGACCCGGGCCCAGTCATCAGCGCCTGCCCAGGCGTCGGTCACGCCCAGCGAGCCGCCGAGGTTGTGCACCATGATCTCGGGTTGCGCAAAATCGCCACCCAGACGCTCCTGCAGGCGCCGCGCGCTGGCAGGCTGCTGCAAATCAAGGTCCACACAGAGATGCCGGCCGGCTGGTCCACCAAGCTCCGCGACCAATTGCTCCAGCGGCTCGCGCGAGCGGCTGACCAGGATCAGGCGCGCGCCCTCGCGTGCTAGCGCCTTGGCGATGGCGCGCCCGATGTTCTTGCTCGCCCCGGTCACCAGGGCGATGCGGTCATTGATGCCCAGATCCATCGAGTTCTTTCAGTAGCTCCTTGGAAAGCAGAGGCGTGTTCCCCACCCGCCCCACCTGCACGGCCGCCGCGATAGATCCGAGCGCGGACGCCTCCCAGATCGAAGCCCCGCTAGCCAGGGCCAGTGCGCTGGCAATCAGCAACGAATCGCCGGCGCCAGCCACATCCTTGGGCGAGGAATTCAGGGCGCCGACGCGATCCGTCAGCCAGTTCCCAGCACCACCGCTGCTGCCGGTATGGATCAGCAGGCCTTCTTCACCGAGTTTGAGCAAGATGTTCTTCGCCTTGGCCTGCGCACGCAACTGCTCGGTCAAGACCACCAGTCCGTCCTCGCGGTTGCGTGTAGCGATACGCGCTTCGCGCTCGGTCGGACAAATCAGATCCATCGCCTGGAAGCGGCTGACGTCCCCCATCTGCGAGGAGGATTGGCTGTCGGCTGCGAGCATGACACCACGCGCCTTGGCCAGGGCGATAACTTTCTCGACCATGGACTGCGGCAGGCAGCCGTAGTTGAAATCCGAGAACACCAGCACCTTGGCCGTCTGGAGCGAGGTATCGATCAGCGCCAGCATCTGCTCTTGCAGACCCAGGCTGATCGCGCCCTGATGCAGATGGCTGACCCGCAGCAGCGTCTTGCCCTGGCTGCGGTAGCGCTGCTTGAGCGTGGTCGGACGGCTGTCGTCGGCGAGCAGATGCGCATTGACCCCGGCCTGGGTCAGATGCCTGGCCGCGAACTCACGGCTGGCGTCGACGCCGGCAACCGAGACAAAATCCACGCTCGCACCGAGCCCGGCCGCGTGCGCTGCCACGATGGCCGCACCACCAAGGAAACTGGTTGAGTCGATCGGGGTCACGACGATGGTCGGATCCTCCTGCGACATGCCCAGGGGCTGGCAGGTAATGTATTCGTCAACGATGAGATCGCCGACCACGCAAATCTTCAATTCCTGGAAGCTGCCAACGATCTCGGACAGGCGACCTGGGGAGATATGGTGGCGGGCCAGGTACTCGTGCGGCAACTCGATCCCGCGCACTGCCGGCTCGTAGAAGCTTTTGCGGATCAGGTCGACCGACGAGAACACCGTCTCCCCTGAGCTGAAGAGCAGCTTGCCGCCAAAGGGGCCGAGCGCCGCCAGCTCGGGGTTGAAGCGCGACTCATGCTCCTTTCCCTTGACCACTATATCGGGGCGCAAGCGGGCAATCACCGCTTCGATGGGCTCGTCAATGAGAATAGCCTCGTCGACCCAGTTGCTGTTCTGCACGCACTCGAGCCGCAGGCTCTCATGCACGTAGGAACCCTCACCCGCGACCCGGTCGGAGTTAACGCCGACGATGAAACGCCCGCCACACTCCTTGGCGTATTTGAACAGGCGCAGATGCCCCGCATGAAGGACATTGAAGTTGCCCGTAACAAGTACCGTCTTGGCTGAGAACATGATTCAGTTGCGCCTTAATAACTAGCTATGCAATGCGAGGCCATGTGGAACACGACAGCCATGCTCAAGCAACAAGCTTGAGTTCTGGCAAAGGAATCACGAAAGTTCCGCCTTCGGCAACATAGCGTTGGTGCCGCTTCATGATGGGTTCCGCATAATTCCATGCAAGGATAAGTACATAGTCGGGACGCCGCGTATAGAGCGCGTCCGATGGCAAAACAGGAAGGTGACACTTTGGCGCAAACAGACCTTGTTTGAGCGGATTGTCATCCACCAAGAAATCAAGCTTCTGCGCCAGATCAAAGTGCCACATCAAAGTCGTGACAGTGGTTGAAGCGCCGTAAGCCGCCACCGTCTTGCCTTGCGCCCGCGCCTCATCCACCACCTTGGTGACAGCCGCCTTGCGTGCCGCAATCGCGGCATCGTATTCGCGATAGATCGCCAATTTGTCGAAGCCGCGGCGGGTCTCCTCTGCTATCAGATCAAGCACCCGTGAGGTCACTGCGTGCCGCCCTTCTGACGCACGCTGCGCAAACCCGCGAATCGAGCCGCCCTTGGAACTGATGCGCTGCACGTCGAAGAGCTGCATGCCCAGGCTCTCGAAGAACTTCGCCAGCGGAATAATCGAGTGGTAGGAGACATGCTCGTGGTAGACCGTGTCGAACAAGAATCGGTCGACGATGTCTGGCAGATAGGACACCTCGAAGACGAACACGCCGTCGTCGGCCAGCATGGTGTGGATGCCCCGCACGATGTCAGCCAGATTGTCGGCATGCGCAAAGACGTTGTTGGCCGTGACGACGGCCGCAGGCCCTTGCTCCTGACGCAGTTGGGCCGCGAGCTTGAAGCCGAAGAAATCTGGCAGCGTGGGCACGCCCTTGGCCGTGGCCTCCTCGGCAATACGCCGCGCCGGGTCGACGCCCTGGACCTTGAGGCCTTTGGCTTTGAAGAAACTCAACAAGGAGCCGTCATTGCTGCCGATCTCGAGCACCAGCGCGCCGGGTTTGACGTCGAACTGATCCACCACCTCGTCGGCATAACGCCGGTAATGCTCGACCAGGCCCAGCGAGCTCGACGTCACGTAGATATAGTCGCGAAACAGGATCTCCGGGTTCACCACGTCGATGTTCTGCACATGGCCACAGGCGGTGCACAGATAGAGGTCCAGCGGGTAGACGTCCTGTTTTTCATTCAGGCGTTCTTCTGGCAGATAGGCATCAGCAATCGGCGAGGCGGCGATCGGTAGCGCAAGTTCGAGATGCTTGCTGCCGCACAGGCGGCAGCTATCGCGGCGCGTCAGAGAGGAGTTCATTCGGTCCAGTCGGTTCGTTTAAATGGATTTCAGCTTGCGGGCCAGCGTCTCTGGCCAGACCAGCGATAGTCCACCGTCCACATATATGTTCTGGCCGTTTACGAAGGCTGCGCCGGGGCTGCACAGGAAGCAGAGCACGTTCGCGCTGTCCTCGGACGTCGGCATCCGGCCCAGAGGAACGATCTCCTCATACAGCCCCAGCAGTTCCTTGTTGTTGAGGTAGAAGCTCTTCGACTCTTCCTTGAGGAAGGTGAACGGCGTCACCGTGTTGGCCCGGATACCCTTGCGTCCCAGATTGACCGCATAGTAGCGCGCCATATGGCCCATGCCTGCCTTGCCGATGTGGTAGCTCAGATCCTGCCCTTCACCGACACGGTCCCCGAAGACCGAGCTCACGAAGGCAATCGCACAGTCGCCTTCGACCGCGAACTTGTCCTGCAGGTACTCGACAACGCGCTTGGAGGCCGTCAAGCTGACATCGATCTCGCCGGCCCAGGCGTCTTCCTTGCCGCGGTAACGCTGACAAAAGACCAGGTAGCTCGGCCCGCCGTTTTTCTGCACTGCGGCGTCGAGCGCTGCGCGCGTCGCCTGCGCATCGGCGATGTCAGCCTGGAAGTAACTCACGCCGTCAGTGCGTTCGGCCGCCGGCGGTTCGCTGCGGCTCACGACTGAAACGGCGTCACCACGTGCCGCCAGTTGCCGGGCCAGCACCCGTCCAAGGCCTTTGCTGCCGCCAAAAATAATGGAATGCGTCATGGTATTTCTTACTCCTGATGAAGACGTCCGCGCGCCGCAATGGCCTGGCGGAGGTGGTCGATATAGGCCCGCGCGTCGTCGCCCTGACTTTCGGACGGCGCAAACGGGGCGAGGATAGTTTCGTTTGCCACGAAGGGGCCGTTGGTCACCTCGTGGACAAGCAAAAACTCGTTGTGGATGAGCAGCGTGTGGAACATGCTGTCGGAAAGACGGTAGTAGAAGTTGCGCCCCGTCGTGATGTCGCCCAGTTCGACCACATCGACAATTGCCCCGTCATCGTCGAACACCACCACATCTACCAGCCCCTCGACGATATGGAAGGACTCGACCTTGCGGGTGTGCTTGTGCGGATGAATATAGCTGTCCGCTGAAATAGCGATCAGCATTTCATGCAGGGCATCCTCATTCGAACGATGCGCGCAGATACGCGCGCGCTTGCGGCGGCTCAAACGCGCCTGCGCCTTCAGAAAAGCAATCTGTTCAACGCCGAGCCGCACGATGGCTTCGTCCGCCACGAAGACCTCATCGCTGACTTTTCTAAGGGCTGTCATCAGCGCACTCCCGACTGGTATGCAATCGGGCTCAGGGCAAAAATGGAGAGGAAACGCCCCCCCTGGTCCAGATAGCCCTTCTTGGCGGCCACGACCTTCTTCTCGCTCTCCGGACTGAGCGACAGAAGACAGAGATCGATATTCTCATCCATCAACATGGAAGAAGGCCGCACCGGAACACCCGAGCCCGGCATCAACAGGCCGGACTTGTTCGGGTTGTCATCGATGACACAGCTGACCAGGTCTTTCAGTTCGAAAAGATTCAGGAACTTGGCCGCCAGATGCCCGGCGCCGAAAACCGCAACCTTCTTGCCCTCGGTCTTGAGTCGCAGCAGATCACTGCGTATGCGCTCGCGGATCTCGTCGAAGTGCCGGCCGTAAGCCAGGCCCAGCTCCAGTTCCTGCTCCGTGGGCATGGCCGCCGGCGCTGCGGCGGGAATGGGGCGGACCAGCGCCACGAGTGAATCTTCCAGCGGATACACATAGCTCTTGAGCACCCACGGGTCAAGGCGGGCATTGTGGATCAGCCGGCTCACGGTCTGCGCTGTGAAATAGCTGATGTGCTCTTCCCAGACGAAGCTGTAGTCGAAAGCCGCCAGGAACTTGCTGCTCTCCGGCATTTCGAACACCATGCATCCGGTTGGTTTCACCAAGCGTGCCAACGCTTTCAGAAAATCCTTGGGAGCATGCGCGTGCTCCAAGACATGGCGCACCAGCAGCAGATCGGCCTGCCCGTGCTGGCGAACCAGCTGCTCCGCCCGCTCCGGCGTCATAGCGCTCTGGATTGTTTCCAGTCCCGCCAGGGGCTCGGCCACATCCAGATCCTTGTCGATGCTGTAGCGGTAGGTGTTCGTGTACCCCTTGCGATTGAAGCGCGCGAGCGTCGTGTCGTCCTTGTAACTCAGACCGACGATACGGGCTCCGGCCTGCAGGTCGGTGGTCGCAATCAGATCCTCGACCATCTGGTCCAGATGGCCTTCGGGCTCGTTGTAGCTAATCCACTCGTAACGCGAGCGGATGATTTCCGCGGGCATCGGGTCGATCAACTGGACCAGGGCGCACGCGGCGCACTGGCCCAGGACCAGCCCATGGCTCTCCTTCTGCGGCTCGCCCGCGCGAAAGAAACGATTGCTCGGAGGCTGTGCCCCGAAATCCAGCATCGGCCTGACGGCGTCGGCGTCGCAACTGATGCAGCGCGCCGGAGCCTTGTTGTTGACTGCAGCCATGGTTCTCACCGCCCTCAGGAGGACGCCGCCGCGTCCAGGTTGATCAGGCAGCGCCCCGCCGTCGATCCATCTCGCATGCCGGCGATAGCCTCATTGACCTGGTCTAGCGTGTAGTGGTTGGTGATCAGCTCCCGCAGCTTGATGCGCCCCGAGCCATACAGCTTCTGGTAGCGGGGTATGTCGGCTTGCGGCACCGCCTCGCCGCCATGCGAACCGCTGAGCCCCTTGCCGAAATGCAGGGGGAGCGAATAGATGTTGATCGAGCTGCCCTGACGCGGCACCCCGACCAAGGTGACGCGCCCCTGAGGCTTGGTCAGCTGATAGCCCATCTCGATGATCGCCGGCCGGCCCGTGTTATCAATGAAGGCGTCCACCCCCTCGCGCCCGACGATGTCCAGAATGGCCTGCCGTGTGTCGACCTTGCTGCTGTTGATGAGGTGTGTCGCGCCCATCTGCTTGGCCAGCTCCAGCCGCTCATCATGCAGGTCCACCGCCACGATGGGATAGGCCGAAACCAAGGCCGCCGCCTGCACGATATTCAGACCGATACCACCCGCGCCGAAGACTACGACCGACTCGCCGATGCGCACCTTGGCGTTGTTCTCCACCACGCCAAATCCCGTGGTCACCGCGCAGCCGAACAAGGCAGCCACCTCGAGATCACTGTCCGCCGGGATCGGTGTCATGCGGTTCTCAGAGACGATGGCGTACTCATTGAAGGTGGTCACCCAGCCGGCATTGACTTGGCGATCACCCCAGTGGTAGACCGGCGTGGGCGACTCAATGCCCAAGCTCTTGCGCCAGTGCAGCACGACCTTGTCGCCGACCTTTACATGGCGCACACCGGCGCCGATCTCAAGCACGGTCCCCGAGGCCTCATGCCCCAGCAGATGCGGCAGGTATTTGTCCTCGCCCTTGGCCCCGTCGATTTCACCCAACTGCGAGCCGCAGATCCCGCTGTAGTGGACCTTTACCAGCACCTGCCCGACGGCCAGCGACTCGGGCATGGTCAGCTCGATGATCTGCAGGGGCGCCTTGAGTTCGGTCAGGACTGCAGCCCGCATGGTTTTCGGCATCTTTGACATAGCTGTTTCTTATTCGAAGTAGATAAAGGAATGGTCGCCGGTGTAACCGGTCTGCTTGAACCACCAGGCCCATTCCTCGGGCGTGTTGAAAGCTTCGCAGGTTACTTGCCAGTACAGAAGGTTGGCCTTCTCTTCTTCGGTGCGATAGGACTCTACGCAGATGTACTTGTTCTTTTTTCCGACGCGCTCAATCTCCCTGAGCGCCTTGTCCAGGTCATAGCAATGGAGGTTGTGCAGCGTATTGATCGAAAAGACAAAGTCAAACTCGCTGTCGCTATACGGCAGGGAGGTCGCACTGCCCACCTGCAGACGGTCCTTGACCTCCTCCTTGGCATTCTCGATGGCATAGCTGGAAACATCGATTCCATGCACCTCCACACCGGGGCACAGCTGGGTCAGCTCATAGAGCTGGAATCCCTTGCCGCACCCGACATCAAGAATCTTGTCTCCGGGCTTGATGCCGTAGTGCTTGATCATCGCCTGGCCCACCGGCGCCCAACGCCCCGGCATATAGCGATACCCGCCGTAGTTGATGCGGCGGTCCCCATCCCAGTAATCATGGCCCCATTGTTTCGCCAGTTTCGCGGCCTTGGCCTTGGGGAAGTCCGGATCGTTGACGCGCGCCAGATAGTCGCGCTGCGTGCTCTTGTGGATTGCCGAGAGTAAGTCGATATAAGCCATTTTTTCCCTAAATCAAAGCCGCAAGATGCGTGTCGAAATACGATTGTGCCTTGCCCAGTTGCTCTCGCAGCAAGCGATCCGACGCAAGGCCCGCATGCTCGCGCCTTTTCCGGTCTTCTGCTCGAAATTCGTTCAACAGAATGCAGCACCATTTAAGCCGGTGCACCGGCAAAAGCAACTCGACACGACGCGCCACGCCCTCAGCGTCAGGCAAGGCCCGCACCAACTCCTCCATGAATTGCTGCCCTTGGCCCTCTGTCACGGGTACTTCTGGCTGGCACATGAAATCGCAGATCAGCTTGGCCGGGTCATCCCAGCCCGCGTACTCGAAATCAACAAAGGACAGATCCGCTCCATGCGCCAGCACATTGTGAAAGCCGAAATCGGAGGGCGAAAGAATCCGGTCTTCGGGCGGCAAAAGTGCCCACTCTGGGTGGGGCGCCAATTCTATTTGGACTTTCTCCCACAAGGCCCGTACACGAGACTCGACAAATTCGCGCGCCTCGCGCGCCACGCCGGATTCGGCCTCCACCGCAAGCAAGCGGCTGATCCGCGACTCAGCCAGTGTCAGATGGGCACTCCAGCCTAGACAAGCGTCTGCGGCCAGTGGGAGCGCCTTGGCCTGCTCTGTTCCGCGAAAGCCGTTGAGCCGGGCGATGAAGCGCGCCGCCTGACTAATGTGCTGAGAATGGATCACCTCGGGCCGCAGGCCCGGCAAGTAGGAATACAAAGCGAGATTCGAAGCACGGTCCAGGCCCAAAGGCTGCGGTACACCGAGCACCCCCGCCTCCTTCAGAAACTCGAGGAAACCATACTCCGTGCCCAGCCTGTCACGCTGATTGACGCCAGGCGGCTGGTAGTAGTGCTTGAGAATCCGGCGGCCATCCTCTGCGTTCACCAAAAACACTTGGCTATTGCGCCCCGCCCGAATGGGCTGCAGCTCGAAAGCAGCAGTGACGCCATGGCTGCGGCAAAACTGCTCCAGCGGTTCCACCGCATGGCTTGCCATTACAGCGCCAGCAGTGCGGGCAGAACCTCCCAGGCGGACAACCGCTTCCAGGAAGAATCCAGGCGATGGGCCTGGCCCGGATCAAACAATATCTTTTCCACACTGCCGGGAAGCATCTCCAGAATCTCCGGCAAGTCATCCACATAGTGCGTGCAACCCAAGGCCTGGATGCGCGCCACCTTGGCCTCCTTGGTCAACTCAAAGAATATCTGCTCATCCGACCAGCCCAGCCCCTGCGCATCAAAAAAGCCTTGGTTACGCAGCCAGCTTCGGGCCGCTGCATGGAGATCCCAGGGCTCGCCCAGATACGGAGTGCGCGTCTTGTGACTGACTATGCACATGGGAATCTGCTTGCCCTTCAGTGCGAGCAAGGTGGCCGGCATTCCGGGATAAGGCTCGGCTTCCAAAATGCGACCGCCATAGACCTCGCCTTGCATGCGGGTCCATTCATCTTCTATGCCCTGCTGTCGCAGGTAGTCGCGGACAGCATTCTTCTGCGGCGGCGTCGTCTCGGGAATCAAGCGCTTATCCAAAGCAACGCGATGAAACAGCCGGTCATAGCTGATCAGCGTGTTGTCGAAATCAAAACCTAGGCGCATAAACTCACTTCAGGCGTTCGAGCACCCGCTCACTGATCTTGTCAGGCACCAAGCCATACAAGGCTCGGGCCTGATCTTGGTCTCCGCATGCAGACAGGAAGCGATCCGGAGCACCAATGCAGACAAGCTTGTCCAGCGCAACGCGCTTGGCATTGCCCCACTCCAACACGGCGCTACCTGCACCACCGGTGAGACCGTGTTCTTCCAGAACCACCACCAGCTTCTTGTCGGCAAAGAGCGCGCTCAATAGCTGATCATCCAGCGGCTTGACCGTATGCAGGCTGATGACCTCGGTCGATAAACCTGCTTGCTGCAACTGATCGGCACTTTTCAAGGCCGTATCCAGCATGGCGCCTACGCTGAGAATCGCCACATCGGAGCCCTCGCGCACCACGATGCCGCGCCCGATTTCGAAGACAGGGTCGGATTGGTGAACCAAAGGCTCTCCCTTCTTTCCAAGCCGGATATAGGTGGGGCGCCCTAGGCGCAGAGCGGCCTTGACCGCCAGACGGACCTCTACCGTGTCGGCCGGGCAAACCACATGCATATTGGGCAGCGTGCGGAGAATGGCGACGTCCTCCATGGAATGGTGCGTAGCACCCAGCCCCGCATAGGAGAGCCCGGACCCTGTTCCCACCACAATAACGGGCAGGTTGGGATAGCAGATGTCCAGCCGGATCTGCTCAAGACAGCGCACCGTATTGAACGGCGTGATGGTGTAGGTAATAGGGCGTAGTCCTGACGCAGCAAGCCCCGAGGCAACCCCGGTCATATTGGCCTCCGCGACTCCGCAGTTGTAAAAACGGGTCGGGTGTTTTTCCTTGAACTTGTCAAAGAGACGGTTTCCAATGTCCCCGGCCATCATGACCAGTTCCGGGTACTCATCACCCAGCTCAGTCACGGCCTTCGCGAATGCATTTCTCATGACACACCGAGCTCCAATTTAGCCTTGCTCACTTCTTCTACCGTAGGAATCCGATAGTGCCAATTGTTGTCATCCTCCATGAAGGAGACACCCTTGCCCTTGACCGTGTGCGCAACCACCATGGTGGGTTTCGCATTGGCGCTCGAAACGCCTTGCACGGCCGCAAGAATCTGTTGATGGTCGTGCCCATCTATCTCGTGCACCAACCAACCAAAACTTCTGAATTTGTCCACCAAGGGATCCAGGGCCAGCACTTCCTTGCTGCGGCCGGTCGCCTGCCATTTGTTGAAGTCGACAAAGGCACAGAGACTGCCCAGCCGATTGGCGGCGGCAAACAGCGCAGCCTCCCAGACGGAGCCTTCATTGCATTCGCCATCGCTCATCAACACAAAGCTGCGGTAGTCCTGGTTTTTGATACGGCTGGCCAGCGCCATGCCACAGCCGATGGGCAAACCATGCCCCAGAGACCCTGTGGCCGCTTCGACACCCGGCAGCTTGGGCGTGGGGTGTTCTTCCAGCAGGGAGCCCACCTTGCCATAGGTCTTCAAATCGGCTTCGCTGATAAAGCCCTTGTAAGCCAGTGCCGCATACAGCGCAGTAGCAGCATGTCCCTTGCTCAGGATGAAGCGATCACGCCCCTCCCATTTGGGTTGCTTGGGGTCCAGGCGCAGCACAGAGTGGTACAGCACCGCAACCATGTCGATGCACGACAGCGCAGATCCCAGGTGCGCCGCTTCTGCGGCGTGGGACATCTCTATCGCCTTGGCACGGAATTGCGCGGCCAATTGAACGGAAGTGGTCATGGCGTGGCCGTCAGGCTTGAAGGTTCAAATGCTTCATCCAGCGCACGGTGTAGCACTGGTCGGCTTCGACCAGTTCGCCGGACTTGAATTTGGCAATCACATCGTCGATGGCATCGGAGACCGTCGTGCTCTGCACAAACCCCGTGGCCAGCAACTTGTCAGAGTTTTGGCGATAAGAACGCGGATCGTTGGAGGCGGAGACCACGATCTCGGCGGGAATCTTCTCGGCCACCTTCTTCGCGATATCGAGGATAGAAATATTCTCGAAACCGGCGTTGTAGCAGCCTGATGGCAATTCCGGCCTGGTCAGGAAATGGCGATACACATTCACCATGTCATTGATATGAATGTTGGGTCGCGTCTGGTCACCGCCAAACACCGTCATCCGGCCGTTCTTCAGGGCCTGCATGGTGAGCATGTTGACGCTGACATCCAGGCGCATGCGCGGCGAGTAGCCGCATACCGTCGCCGGGCGGATGCAATGGATCTGCATGGCATCCGAGTAGCTCAGCAGCACACGCTCGGCAACCATCTTGGTCTTGTTGTAGGCGCTGATGGGCACCAGCTCCAGGTCTTCGGTGACCTGCGGATCATCCTTCACCCCATACACGCTGCCTGAGCTTGCAAAGATGAACTGCTTGACGCCCGCACGCACGGCACGGTCGGCCAGTTGCTGCGTAGCCAGCACATTGACTTCCCATGACAGCGTGGGGTTCATCTCGACGCCGGGGTCATTGGCGATATTCGCCAAATGGATCACGGCGTCGACATTCTTCAGCGGAATGCTGTCCACATCGCGCGTGTCCTGCTGCAGCACCGTCAGTTGAGGGTGCGGCTTGAGGTGATTGCCAAACCACTGCGTGTCGACCACCGTGATCTGATGCCCCTCTTGCAAGAGTTGCGCGGTGAGCACGGTGCCGACAAAGCCGCAACCGCCAGTAATCAGGATATTCATGGAATCTCTTAGGGTTTGTGAATGTAATCAGCCGGCAGGGTTTTCAGGACTTCGAGGTTCTTGTCCACCCAGGCCAGTGTCTCCTTGAGGCCGTCGTTCAGGCCCACACGATGGGACCAGCCCAGTTCCTTGCGGATTTTGCTGCTCTCAAGCAAATAGGCCTGGTCCTTGCCTAGACGGTCCTCGGAAACTTCGGCCAGATCTGCAAACGGCACCTTCGTCAGATCGGCGATCTGCTCGACCAACTCCCGGATCGACACCGTGTCGGGAGTGGAAATATGGTAGCTGTCACCCGCCACGCCATCCAGCGCGATCCGGTAGGTGGCATCGGCCACGTCGCTCATGTGGATAAAGGAGCGGATGGAGTGCCCGCCGCCGTGCAGCTGCATCTTCTTGCCAAGGCGCGCATAGAGCATGGCGCGCGGCATCACCCGGTACAGCTGTTGGCCTGGGCCATACACATTCGCGGCACGCGTAAAACACACCGGGAATTGGTAGGCCTTGAAAAAACTCATCAGGTGCAAATCGCAGGCTGCGCGCGACACCGCATAGGGCGTGCTGGGTGCGAAATGGAAGCTTTCTTTGATCCAGCCCTCTGTGCTGCCATAGGCCTCGGGTGTGCTGACATGGACATAGCGCTTGAGGAAGGGCAGCTTGCGCAGCCGGTCGTGCAACTGGACCTGCCCGACGACATTGGTCTGGTACCAGTGCTCGGGCGTCAGCCAGCTCTGGGCCACCATGCCCTGCGCCGCGAAATTCACCACGTACTCCGGCTGCAGCTCTTCGACCCAGCGCAGCAGCTCATCGAGCTGATGGTTGAGGTCGATCTGGCGAAACGCGAAATGCTCGCGCTTCGCGCCCCACTTGTAGGGCAGGAAGACGTCGTGCGGCTCAGCCGAGCGGCTGGCCCCCAGCACCTCGCAGCCTTGCTCCAGCAGATAGTCGACGAAGCACGCGCCGGAAAACGAGTTGCTGCCAATGACGAGAAATCGTTTGCTCATAAGAATTTGGGTCACTCTCCGTTCAGGCCTACTGGCCCCATCCCGGAAAGCAGAAGAAAAACATCGCCGTCAATCAATCGTCCGGGTGCGCGCAGAGCCACTGCATACACATATGGCCCACGATCAACTGCAGGTCCTCAGCGATCTGCATATCGTCGATGGCAAAGTGAATCGGAACCTGTGCAACTTCCTTGCACTTGCCGCCCGAATAGCCCAGCACCGCAAACGTCTTCATACCCAGGGAATTGCCCATCTCGATGGCCTTCACGACATTGGGCGAATTTCCGCTGCCAGAGAAAACGATCAAAACGTCGCCGGCGTTTGCCTTGACCCGAAGCTGCTCGGCATACACCTGGTCATACCCGATGTCATTGGCCAGGCAGGTCAGCACGGCCGGATTGGCGCTCAGGGCCTCGACCCGCATACCGATGCCCTTTTTGCGTCCGACGCCATACAGAAAATCGTTGGCCAGATGCACCGCGTTGCCCGCGCTACCACCGTTGCCGCAGAAGTAGATGCCCTTGCCCTTCTGCCAGGCTTCACGCATGGCGGCGCCAAGTACGGGCACCTGGCGCATGCCCGCCAGGCTCAACGCCTGGATCAGATTTTTTGTATAAGCCTCGATATGCTGCTGCATCATGAATAGATCACCAATAAAGTCTGCCCGGCCTCAGTAGGAGGCTACTCTTAGAACCCTTTTCGCGCAGAGAACTGCGCGCTGCAAGGGCTGCGCCTGCCAACCCTTCATTCTACCGAGGCCGTGCGCTGGTAGAAGTAAAAGTCTGCCAAGGACGTATGGTCGGAATTCGCATCGTCAAAAGGATAGGCATTGGCCCGCATGGACTGCAGACTCCAGGCTGGGGCCTGGGTCGTCACCCAATCGGTGAATTTTCTGTGCTTGACGTGATAGCCGCCATATTTGGCATTCAAGCCTTCATCATTGGATGAGTAAACGATCACATACTTATTCGCAGACTCAAACAGCCTGTGCATATAGGCGTCAAACACCGCATCCTCGACAAGGTGGTAGATCACATCCAGCGACATGGAGAGGTCGGCTTTTTCACCCGCATAGGCTGCGACATTCTTGAATCGCTTGGACGCATCGCCCGAGAAAACTGCGCCGCATCGCGCAATGGCAGCGTCGGAGACATCCAGGCCCAGATAGTCCGGATAGCGGGCCAGCTTCAACTGATTGCCGTCGCCACAGCCAAACTCCATGACACTGGCCACCCCGTGTTCATGGACAAAACCATTGATGACGTCGGCCTTGAAAACAGCCAGTTGATCGTAAGAACCTGATCCCGATGTCCCCCCTGCCGCATATCGGCTCTCCCAATAGGCTCCAGACCCGGGGAAATGGGGGCGTGGACGCAGCGCCGCCCAAACGGTTTTCGCAACAGTCCCCAGAACCGGGATGCGTGCGATAAAAGCTTTATATCGATTAATTGTGCTCATGATCTAAAACAATTGAAACGTCGTCCGAACCATCAAGGTAGCTGCGCGCTACCAACAGCCGCCTTACGCGGCCGCCTTCGCTCCTCGCACAGCGTCAGCGACACGCGCCCTCGCAAGCCCCCAGGGAATGCCCACGGTGTAGATCAGCGCCAAGCCCAAAACGGTGACTAGCGCATCTGACCCATTACGAAAACGCAGGCAAGACATCGACTTTCCCGCCGCCGCCAAAGTGGCGCCCACGAGGCCATGCTTGGCATAGTCCATTGCAACCCGCATGTAGGCTCGCGCTGGTGAGAGTCGGGTTGCAGGATTGACATCCTCTGGACCCAGTTCCGCCAGAAAGCTGCAATAGATCGCATTCTTTTCCGCGCGAACTTTTTTTCGCTTCTTCACGCTGTCCTGTTCCGGATGCTGGCGCGCCAGCACCAAGGTCCTGTCGAGCTTCACGAAATCCAATGCGCCAGCCAGACGGAACCACATGTCGTAGTCCTGCGTCGTCGGCTTGGAAACATCGAACCCCCCTTTGTCAAAGGCAGATTTGGGTATCAGCAATGTGCAGCCATGGACGGCGCTACTGGTCGCCAGCAGATACCTGAAATACTTCAGACCGGCATCCGGCACATCCACCGCCTGCGCCTGCGCCGGGTCCTGCGTGAAAACCGCGCAATTGCCATACACAATGACTGCACGATCAGACACCACGCTCGCCAGACAGTCCAGCTGCGACGCGACCTTGTCAGGAAGATACAGATCATCGTGGCTCAGCCACGAGAAATACTCGCCGCTCATCTCCGCAATGCCGAAGTTCAATGCCGATGCGACCCCGCCATTCGGTTTTTCAAAATAGCGAATCCGATCGCCATAGTGCTGCGCCACGCGCCGGGTCGCGCCATCATCCGTAGAGCCATCATTGACAACGATCACCTCGAGATGGGAGTGCGTCTGCGCCAAAGCACTCTCGATCGCCTCGGCCAGATAGTTGGCCCCGTTGTACACAGGGATCACAATCGACACCTTGGCGCCCATCACTTCGTCTCGGTTTCTCATTGTCATTGCCGGTCTATCTGAATCAGGACTCTGACCACACGGTGCGTTTGACGTAGTCCGAGTAGCTCAGAACAATGCGCAACACCTTGGCAGACACAGCGCCGCCCTTGTAATCGTCCACCGGCAACAAACGGGCGCCCGCCTTGCGCTGCGCCAACACCACCTGCACGGCGTCCAGCACGGGCTGCTGCTTCAGGCCCGTCATGATCAGCGTGCCCACATCCATGCCCTCGGGCCGCTCATGCGCATTGCGGATGGTGATCGCAGGCAGATCCAGCAACGAGGCCTCTTCCGTGATCGTGCCGCTGTCGGACACCACGCACAGGGAATGCATCTGCAGCTTGATGAAGTCGAAGAACCCAAAGGGTTTGGAGAATTGCACCTGTGGATTCAGCAAGCCCACGCCCAGATCATCAAGGCGCTTGCGGGTGCGCGGATGCGTAGAGACGATGACCGGCACGCCATGGGCCTGTGCCAAGGCGTTCAAGGTGTCCAGCAGATCTTTCAGATTGGCCGGCGTGTCGACGTTCTCCTCGCGGTGCGCGCTCACGATAAAGTAGCGGCCAGGCTCTAGCCCCATGCGGCTCAGTACGTCAGACGCGTCTATCCCTGGCTTGTAGAACTCCAGCACCTCTTCCATGTGCGAGCCGGTCTTGATGATGGTCTCCGGCCGCACGCCCTCTGCGAGCAGATAGCGACGCGCATGCTCGGTCAGCACCAGATTGATGTCGCTCAGATGGTCCAGCACCTTGCGGTTGAGCTCTTCCGGCACTCGCTCATCAAAGCAGCGATTGCCCGCCTCCATATGAAACACCGGAATCTTCAGGCGCTTGGCCGAAATCACGGCCATGCAGGAGTTGGTATCTCCATACAGAAGCAGCGCATCGGGGCGCTCCTTGCGCAGCACCTCATCGGCCTTGATGATCACCTGGCCAATGGTCTGTGCAGCGTTCTCTCCGACGGCTTCCAAAAAATAATCCGGCTTGCGAATGCCCAGATCCTCGAAAAAGATCTGATTGAGCTCGTAGTCGTAGTTCTGCCCGGTATGCACGAGGATGTGTGTGACATGCCGGTCAAACTCGGCAATCACCCGGCTCATCTTGATCAGCTCGGGGCGGGTTCCCACGATGGTCATCACCTTCATGATGCAAGTCTCTCTTGGATGTAGTCGAGCTTCAACAGCAAGGCCTTGACCTGCTCCACATTCAAGCGCTCGGCATTGTGAGAGGTGTAGTCCTCGAAGCGCGAGATCTTTGTCTCCCCGTCCACAAAGAACTTGTTGTAATTCAGATCCCGGTTATCCGCAGGGACGCGGTAGTAGTCGCCCATATCGTGCGCGTGCGCCATTTCCTCACGCGACAGAAGCGACTCGTACAGCTTCTCGCCATGGCGCGTGCCAATAATCCGCACCTCCGCTTTGGGCGAGAAAAGCTCTTTCAAGGCCTGCGCCAGGTCAGCCACAGTGGACGCCGGGGCCTTTTGTACAAAGATGTCGCCTTGCCGCGCATTCTGAAAAGCGAACAGCACCAGGTCCACCGACTCTTCCAGAGACATCAGGAAACGGGTCATGGCCGGATCAGTCACGGTCAGCGGCTTGCCCTCGCGCAGCTGCTGGATGAACAACGGGATCACCGACCCCCGCGACGCCATCACATTGCCATAGCGGGTCGCGCAGAACAGGGTTTCGTTCTCAGCCTGCATGCGCGCCTTGGCCACCATGAGTTTTTCCATCATCGCCTTGGAGATGCCCATGGCGTTGATCGGATAGACCGCCTTGTCCGTGCTGAGCAGCACAACCCGCTTGACCTGATTGGCGATCGCCGCAGCCATGAGGTTCTCCGTTCCCAGGACATTGGTGCGGACCGCCTCCATGGGATAGAACTCGCACGAGGGCACCTGTTTGAGCGCCGCTGCATGAAAGACATAGTCCACGCCCTTGAGCGCCTGGTGGATGCTGCTGTATTCGCGCACATCGCCCAGGTAGAACTTCAGCTTGTCATGGTTGAGCGCAAGACGCATCTCCTCCTGCTTCTTCTCGTCACGACTAAAGATCCGTATCTCCCGCAAATCGGTCGAGAGAAACCGCTTCAGCACCGCGTTGCCAAAGGAGCCCGTACCACCGGTGATCATCAGCACTTTGTCTTCGAACATATCGTCACCCCGGTTTATTTGTATGCGTGCATCTGCTGGATCAGCGCAGGCCATTCCTCAGCGACATAGCCAGTGGCCTGCTGAAAACGATCCGCACGCAGGGACCGATCGATCACCAGCGCATCATCAGGAACAATCTCTATGCTTTGATTGTATTGACGGGCCACCAATGTCAGCAGTTCCAGCTTGGCAATCGGCGCTGCAGCCACGTGGAACAAGCCACTCAGCTCAGGCCGGGGGATCACCACATCGCGCATGATCTTCGCCAGAACGACGGTGGGGAGCCCCGAAAAAATGGCGCGGCGATACCCCTTGCAGCGTCCTTGCTGAGACAGAAACCATTCGACCAGGCCGTGCGCACTTTGCAGCTCGTGCCCGATGATCGATGTCCGCAAAGTGATGGTGTGGGCATCGTGCACCTCGCCCAGGAACTTCGACTTGCCATAGAGATCCTGCGCGTCCGAGGCGTCCTCTTCCACATAGCCGCCCTTGGCGCCTGAAAACACGCAGTCCGTGCTGACATGGATCAGGCGACTGCCCGCCAACTTGCACAGCCGGGCCAGGCGATGCGGCAGCATGGCATTGATCGGCAGCGCCACTAGGGGATCATCCCCGTCGGCCAGTTGCTTGATCAGTCCAATGCAATTGATCACCACATCCGGTCGCACCTGCGTGAACACGCGGACCAGCGCATCCTGGTCCTCCACATCCACACCGGCGATGAGCTTGTCCGCGATCTCTGGCGCAAAGAATCTGGCGGCAGAGCCTGAGCGCACCGTCCCAAAAATCTGCCAATCGCTTTTCTCGCTCAAGACGCGCATCACTGCGTTCCCAAGCATGCCACTGGCGCCCAGCACGAGCACGTTCATCACAGCCCCTCCGTCAAATGCAGCGGCGCCTCAAGCGCCTGCCCCCAGCGCAACAAGGCGTCGGCCACCTTGCGCTGCTGCTCAAGCGCCAAGTTCGGGCTCATGGGAAGACTCATCACCTGCTTGGCCACTGCATCACCCACCACCAGGCGCACGGAGCGGTCCTCCACAGCGGGTTGCTGGTTCAGGGGGATGGGGTAATGCACGGCCGTGGGCACACCCGCCTCGGCCAGATGCTTCTGCAGCGCGTCGCGCGACGGCACACGCACGGTGTACTGCGCCCAGGCGCTGACGTTGTGCGACTCGACAAAGGGAGTCGTCTTCAGCCCTGCCCCTCCCAGCAACTCGGCATAGCGCGCAGCAACCTGCTGGCGCAGCGCAAGCTCCTCGTCCAGGATCGCCAGCTTGGGCAGCAAAATCGCCGCCTGCAGCGTGTCGAGCCGGCTGTTCACGCCGACACGCACATGGTGGTAGCGCCTGTCCTGACCATGGCGCGCGATCTGGCGCATGACCTTGGCCAGTTCATCATCGCTGGTGAAGATGGCGCCGCCGTCGCCGTAGCAGCCCAGGGGCTTGCTGGGGAAGAAGCTGGCGCAGGCAATGGTGCTGAGGTTGCAGCTCTTGCGGCCCTTGTAGCTGGCGCCAAAGCTCTGCGCGGCATCCTCGATGACGGAAAGACCATGGCGCACCGCAATCGCGTTGATGGCGTCAAAGTCGGCGCATTGGCCGTAGAGGCTGACCGGAATGATGGCCTTGGTACGCGGCGTGATCGCCGCCTCCAGCAGCGCCGGATCCAGGTTGTAGGTGCGCGCATCCACATCCACATAGACCGGCTTGGCGCCCAGCAGGGCCACGGTTTCGGCCGTGGCGATATAGGTAAAGCCCGGGGTGATGACTTCGTCGCCCGGCCCCACGCCCAAGGCCATCAAGGCGATCTGCAAAGCATCGGTGCCATTGGCCACGCTGATGCAGTACTTGGCGCCCGTGTAGGCCGCCAGCTTTTCTTCAAGCTCCGCCACTTCCGGGCCCAGAATGAACTGGCCATGGTCCAGCACGCGCTGGATCGCCGCATCGATCTGGGGCTTGAGCCGCTGGTACTGGCTCTTGAGGTCTATGAATTCCATGGAGTCCTTTTCAGTCTTCAGGCCACCAGAAGGCACTGGCCATCGCGCAGTTCGTAACGCTGCCCGGTCTGCGCACAGACGGTCTGGGCGTTGCCGTTCAACGGCAGGTCCAGCTTCTCGCCGTGCTGGCTCATCCAGCCAATCTGGCGCGCTGGCACGCCCACCATGAGCGCGTAGTCCGGCACATCCTGATTCACCACCGCGCCAGCGCCCACAAAGGCGTACTGCCCCACCGTCACACCGCAGACGATGGTAGCGTTGGCGCCCAGCGTGGCACCGCGCCGCACCAGGGTGCGGCGGTACTCGTCCTTGCGCACCACGGCGCTGCGCGGGTTGTAGACATTGGTGAACACCATGCTGGGGCCGCAGAACACATCGTCCTCCAGCGTCACCGCGTCATAGACACTGACGTTGTTCTGGACCTTGACGTTGTCGCCGATCAGCACATCGTTGCCGACAAAAACGCCCTGCCCAAAAGAACAGCCACGCCCTATGCGCGCGCCCGCACTGATATGCACCCAGTGCCAGACGCGGCTTCCTTCGCCGATCTGCGCGCCAGCGTCAACGATAGCCGTGGGGTGAACCGTAGCGCCCATGCCCATCACAGCTCCAGCGGCAGACCCACGCGCGCGCCATCGCGCGCCGAGCGATAGGCGGCAATCAGCACTTCCAGCGACTTCAGGCCCTCACGGCCGTCCACATCGGGCTCGGCCTCGCCGCGCAAGGTCTTGATGACATTGTCGTAGTACAGCGGATGGCCAAAGCCATAGACGCTGGTGGTCTCATAGCTGGCCGCCTTGATCTGCGCGTCCTCGGGACGGCTGTCGGCAAACTGCCATTCCTGGATTTCATTGACCGCCATGCCGCCCACGCGCACCGTGCCCTTTTCGCCCAGGATGGTGATGGAGCCTTCCAGGTTCTTGGGGTAGGTCAGCATGGTGCAGTTGAGCGAGCCCAGCGCGCCATTGCGCCAGCGCACGCTGAGCACGCCACTGTCTTCGGCCTCGATGTCGCGCGCCAGCGTAGCCGTGTAGGCGTGCAGGGAGTCAATCGGGCCAATCAGCCACTCCAGCAGGTCCACATAGTGGCTGGCCTGGTTCATGAAGGCGCCGCCGTCGAGTTCCCAGGTGCCGCGCCACTTGGCCTGGTCGTAGTAGCCCGCCTGGGGCCGCTGCCAGAACACATTGAGGGTCACCATATAGATCTGGCCAAAGCGCTTCTGCGTCACGGCCTGCTTGAGTAGCTGCAGCGTGGCGTTCTTGCGGTTCTGCTTGACGACAAAGAGGCGCACACCGGCCTCTTCACAAGCGCGCACCATGCGCAGGCCGTCCTCCCACTTGGTGGCCATGGGCTTCTCACTCAGCACATGGCGACCTGCGCGCGCCACTTCCACGGCCTGCTGCGGATGGATGCCGCTGGGCGTGGTCAGGATCACGCAGTCGGCCGTGGTCTTTTGCAACAGGGCCGCCAGGCTCGCATGGCCCGCAGCGCCGGTGGCCTGCACCGCCTTTTGCAGCGCGGCCGGGTCGGTGTCGCAGACGTCCACCAGTTCGGCCCGGTCGGCGTGCTGCTGGATCGAATCGAAGTGATTTTTGGAGATGCGCCCACAGCCCACCAGGGCGAAGCGGATCTTGCGTTCGGAGATGGCGGGGTGGCTCATGGCGTCACTCACTTTGCGGTCACAGTCGGAACACGGTAAAGCCGGCGGCAGCGGCGGCATGGCGGTCGTACAGACTTTTCACATCGGCCAGCACGGGCTGCGCGCCACGGCACAGGGCGCGCAGATCGGCCAGCTGGGCATGGCGGTATTCGTTGTGCCCCACGGCGACCACCAGCGCATCCACCGGATGGGCCGCATCGACCACGCCCAGCGTCAGGCCGTACTCATGCTGCACCTCTTCGGCGCTGGCCCAAGCGTCAGCCACCACAACCTCCACGCCCCAGCCCTGGAACTCGCGCACCATGTCTATGACCTTGCTATTGCGGATGTCCGGGCAGTTTTCCTTGAAGGTCACGCCCAGCACGCCCACGCGGCAGCGCGGCACATCCAGGCTGTTCTGCAGCATCAGCTTGATGGTGTTGCGCGCCACATAGCGCGCCATGTTGTCGTTGATGCGCCGCCCCGCCAAGATGACCTGGGGGTGGTAACCGACCTCCTCAGCCTTGTGCGTGAGGTAATAGGGATCCACGCCGATGCAGTGGCCACCCACGAGGCCCGGACGGAAGGGCAGGAAGTTCCACTTGCTGCCCGCAGCCTCCAGCACATCCAGAGTATCTATGCCCAAGCGCGCGAAGATGACAGACAGCTCATTGATAAGCGCGATATTGAGGTCACGCTGGGTGTTCTCAATGACCTTGGCGGCCTCGGCCACCTTAAGGCTGCTGGCCTTGTGCGTGCCGGCCGTGATGATGCTGCGATACAGAGCATCCACCGCATCTGCCACTTCGGGCGTGCTGCCACTGGTGATTTTCTTGATCTTGGTCAGGGTGTTTACTTTGTCGCCCGGGTTGATGCGCTCGGGACTGTAACCACAGAAGAAGTCCTGGTTGAAGGAGAAGCCAGAGAACTTTTCGAGCACAGGCACGCAGACTTCCTCGGTCGCACCCGGGTAGACCGTGGACTCATAGATCACCACACCCCCCTTGGGGAGCACCTTGCCGACGGTCTCGCTGGCCTTCACCAGGGGCGTCATATCGGGGCGGTTGGCGGTGTCCACCGGCGTCGGTACAGTGACGATAAACACTTGGCACTGCTTGAGCAGCTCCACATCAGCGGTGTAGCGCGCATGGGCTGCGGCCTTGAGCGCCTCGGCAGAGACCTCCAAGGTGCTGTCCTTGCCGGCCTGCAACTCGGCAATGCGCGCTGCATTGATGTCAAAGCCAATGACTTTGCGCGTTTTGGCAAACTCCACCGCCAGTGGCAAACCCACGTAGCCCAGGCCAATGACTGCAATCACGCCGTCGAGTTGTTTCATGTCACATCCATCCCATTCACAGGCTCGCCCGCCAGAGCCACAGCCTCAGCCTCGCGCTGCAATTGCTCAATTTCAGCCTGCAGGCGCTCGTACTCAGCCATCTTGATTTGCAAAAAACTCAGCGCCAGACTGCTTTTGGCCGCGATCCCTGCCGGGGTCAGCAAATACGCATAGGCCAGCTTGTTGCGGCTGCCGCGAAAGTTCTGCAGCTTGATAAAACCCTTGGCCAGCAGGGCCTGCACGCAGTAATTGACCTTGCCCAGGCTCACGCCCAGCTCCGCCGCCAGCTCACGCTGGGTGAGCTGCGGGTTTTTCTCCAGCAGGCGCAAGACCTGCAGGCTGGACTCCTCAGAGGAGGCGGGCATCTGGCGCGAGATTGTTCATCGATTGAACAATTCTAAACGCCAGAAGCCACCGTCACTCTCGCACTTTAGAAGTGGATGCCCCGCATCATCTGCTGCATCGCAATCGCCTCGGGCGAGAGCTTGGGTCGCTCGCCCTTTTCGCCCTTGGCGGCGGAGGAGTCGGGGAACATTCGGAAGCTGGTGTTCATCGCGATCTGGGCGATGCGTGGCACCAGGGCGTGCAGCACCTGACCGGTGATACCCAGGCGGGTAGCGATGCGCACCGGCTTGCTGATGCAGGCGTCGGCCACCATGTCGGCGGCCTGCTCGGGCGAGAGCGTTGGCACATTGTTGTAGATGTTGGTGGGCGCAATCATGGGGGTGCGTACCAACGGCATATTGATAGTGGTGAAGCTGATGCCCTGATCGGCAAATTCGCTTGATGCGCAACGGGTCCAGGCATCCAGCGCAGCCTTGGAAGCCACGTAGGCGCTGAAGCGCGGCGCATTGGTCAGCACGCCGATGGAACTAATGTTGACCACATGGCCCTTCTTCTTGGCCACCATGCCGGGCAACAGGCCCATGGTCACGCGCAGGCAGCCGAAGTAGTTGAGCTGCATGGTGCGCTCGTAGTCGTGGAAGCGGTCGTAGCTTGATTCAATGGCACGGCGTATGGAGCGGCCCGCGTTGTTGATGAGGAAGTCCACGCCGCCATGGTTGTCCACGAGTAACTTGACGAAGCGGTCGCAGTCGGCCAGGTCGGCAATATCGGCCGGGTAGGCAACAAAGCTGTAGCCCTTGGCCTTGGCCTCCTTGCAGGCTTCCTCGAGCTTGTCCTCGTCACGCCCGCAGATGATGGTGATGGCGCCGGCCTCGGCGAACTTGTGCGCCGCAGCCAGGCCGATGCCCGAGGAGCCGCCCGTCACCAGCACCACCTTGCCGCCCACTGTACCGCGCAGTGAGCGGTCGATATGTAGGTCGGGGTCAAGGTGGCGTTCCCAGTAGTCCCAGAGGCGCCAAGCGTAGTCCTTGAGGTTGGGGCATTCCACGCCGCTGCCCTTGAGCATGGCTTGGGTGTCGCGGCAGTCAAAGCGCGTGGGGTAGTTCACGAAAGTGAGCATGTCCTCGGGCAGACTCAAGTCCTTCATGATGGCATTGCGCACGCGGCGCACCGGTGCCAGCCCCATCAGACTCTTGGTCACACTGCGCGGAATGAAGCCCAGCAGGGCTGCGTTGACAAACACATTCATCTTGGGCGCGTGTGCCGCCTTGCTGAAGATGTCCAGCACATCGCCCACACGGTAGCCCACCGGGTCCACCAGGTGGTAGCACTGCTTGGCAATGCCGGCCTTGTGACTGATCACGTCCAGCGCATCCACTACAAAGTCCACTGGCACGATGTTGACGCGCCCGCCTTCCAAGCCAATGGAGGGCATCCAGGGCGGCAGCAGCTGGCGCATGCGCTGGATCAGCTTGAAGAAATAGTAGGGTCCATCGATCTTGTCCATCTCGCCGGTCTGGCTGTCGCCCACCACCATGGCCGGGCGGTAGACCGACCAGGGCACCTTGCAGTCCTTGCGCACGATTTTTTCGCTCTCGTGCTTGGTCATGAAATAGGGGTGGTCGTAGTTCTCGGCCTCCTCGAACATATCCTCTCGGAACACACCCTCATAGAGCCCGGCCGCCGCAATCGACGACACGTGGTGGAAATGCCCGGCGTCAATTGCCTTGGCAAAGTCGATCGTATTGCGTGTGCCCTCGATGTTGACGGCGATCTGGCTTTCCTCGTCGGCGCCCAGATCGTAGACGGCGGCGAGGTGGTAGAAATGGTCCACCTGGCCCTTGAGCGCTTTCACGGCATCGGCCGCCACACCCAGCTTCTTGCTGGTCAGGTCACCAAACACCGGTACCGCGCGTGCCGCGCCCTTGGCATCCTTCAGCCCCCAGAATTCGCGCAGACCTGCAACCTTGTCTTCACTCTCCTTGCGGATCAGGAAATGCACCACAGCGCCCTTGCGCTCCAGCAGTTTTTTCACAAGACGCTTGCCAATAAATCCGGTGGCTCCGGTCACAAAGTACTGCATACATGCTCCAAAGAATCAAACCATTCTGTCCGACTTTATAAGTGCTCTCTTTCATCGTAAACCCGCAGCCCGCCCACGTTAGTAAGCCCCACCTACACAGGGGACGTATCTGCGCTTAGAGTCTGGGCTAAAGTACCCCGTCAGACCCCATTCTCATTAGGAGCACCCATGGTCAAGAAGCTACAAAAGAAACAGGCCACCAAAGCCGCTGGCATCCACCTTTCCGGTTCGGTCAAGGACTCGGCCCAGCAAATCTGGCAAGCCGGCCTCGGTGCCTTCACCCGCGCCCAGGCCGAAGGCAGCAAGGCCTTTGAAGCCTTGGTCAAGGAAGGCGTGAGCATCCAACGCAAGACCCAGGCCGCTGCCGAAGAGAAGATCTCCGAAGCTACGGCCAAGATGTCCACCATGGCCACCGACATCTCCAGCAAGGCCTCGGGCCAGTGGGACAAGCTCGAAAACATCTTCGAAGAACGCGTCGCCAAGGCCCTCAACAAGCTGGGCGTGCCCTCCGCCAAGGACGTGGCCGCGCTGATCGCCCGTATCGACGAACTCAACAAGGCCGTGCAAAAACTCTCGGCCAAAGCACCGGCACCCGCCAAGGCTGCTCCTGCCAAGGCAGCGCCCGCGGCAAAAAAACCAACCGCCAAGAAAGCTGCAGCGAAAAAGGCCACCCCGGCCAAGAAGGTAGCCGCCAAGCCCGCTGCCAAAAAGCCCACGACCCAACGTGCCACAGTGGCTGCCGTGGACTCCGACACGCCTGCCGCACAAGCCTGATGGCTGCGGCCATAGGCTGACCACGAGGGCGCTGCGGCGCCCTTTTTTGTGCGCCGATCCGGCTGCTGCAATGCAGCAAAACCCGGCTGCACTCGCATCTACACTTTGAGACCATGACCGTACCGAAAAACGCCGCCCCCAAGATCGCTCTGGCGCTTGCAGGCGGTGGTCCCCTGGGAGCCATCTACGAGGTAGGCGCCATGTGCGCACTCGAGGAATCGCTGCAGGGCCTGGACTTCACACGCCTGCACCACTACGTGGGCGTCTCGGCCGGTAGCTTCATCGCCGCCGCCCTGGCCAATGGCATGACACCGCGCGCCATGTGCGCTTCCTTCATCGAGAACGACGGCAGTACACCCGCCGACGCCTTCGACCCCGCCTGGCTCATGCAGCCCGCCTACGGCGAATTTGCACGCCGCGGCATCATGCTGCCTGGCTTGGCCCTGCAGCAGGCGTGGCAAGTACTTAGCGGCCGCCGCAGTGTGCTGCGCGCATTGGAGCAACTGAGCCCCGGCCTGCCCACCGGTGTGTTCTCCAACGCACTGGTGCATACCGAGCTCGCGCGCCTGTTCAGCCAACCCGGTCGTACCAACGACTTCCGCGAGCTCAAAGCCCGCCTGACGCTGGTCGCCACCAACCTCGACAGCGGTGAGGCTGCCCCGTTTGGGCGCCCGGGTTTTGACCATGTGCCCATCTCCCAAGCTGTACAGGCCAGCGCCGCATTGCCGGGACTATTTCCGCCCGTGGAGATTGGTGACCAGTACTTTGTAGACGGCGCGCTCAAGAAGACCATGCACGCATCTGTAGCACTGGACGAAGGGGTGGACCTCATGATCTGCCTCAACCCACTGGTGCCCTTCAACGCAACCGCGCCCCAAGTCGACAAGGTCATGCGCAGCGACTTGCCGCCTGAGCGGCGCAAGATTCCGCGCATCGTCGACGGCGGCCTGCCCGCCGTGCTCAGCCAGACTTTCCGCTCCATGATCCATTCGCGCATGGAACTGGGCATGAAACACTACGAACACGCCTACCCCGACACCGACATCCTCTGGATTGAGCCCGACCACCGCGACCCTGAGCTGTATCTGGCCAACACCTTTAGCTACGCGCAGCGCCGCCACCTGGCCGAGCACGCCTACCAGCAGACCCGCCAGATGCTGCGCTCGCGCAAGACCGGCCTCTCGGCCAAGTTGGCGCGCCACGGCATTGCGTTGAATCACGCCGCGCTGGACGATCCCAAGCGCCACCTCTGCCTGCCACGCAAGGCGCCCACCGAGCTGGGCCGTGCCATCAGTACACTGCAAGAACTCATGGACGACCTGGGTCATCTGGTGGCCGCACCCGCGCCAGCCCGGGCCCTGCACTGAGAAGGCAAGCAATGGTCAAGAAACCCCCGCGCCGCACCGCCGAACGCATTCTCGAGGTCACGCTGGAGCTATTCAACCGCTTTGGCGAACCCAATGTCTCCACCACGCTGATCTCGGCCGAACTGGGCATCAGTCCCGGCAACCTCTACTACCACTACCCGGCCAAGGACGAGCTGATCAACTCGCTATTTGACCGCTACGAGCGCTCCCTCAACGAGGTGCTCAACGCCAGCGACAACGTGCGTGACGTGGAAGACGCCTGGTTCTTCATGCACACGCTGTTCGAGCTGATCTGGCAGTACCGATTTCTGTACCGCGACCTCAACGACCTGCTCAGCAAGAACCGCCGCCTGGAGACGCATTTCCAGAGCGTGCTTAAGAACAAGACCCGCTCGCTGCGCGCCATGTTGGAGAGCATGGCACGCTCAGGTGCGCTGCGCATGGACCTGCGCGACATGGAGGCCACGGCCACCAGCATGGTGGTGGTGCTCACCTACTGGCTCAGCTTCGAGTATGTGCGCGACCCGCGCAACGCACTGGAGCCGGCCAGCGCCCAGGCCGCACTGCTGCGCGGTGGCCACCATGTGCTCAACCTGCTCCTGCCCTATCTGGAACCGCAGCAGCGCGCGCACCTGCAAACCTTGGCCGGGGCCTACACCAGCGCCTGACCCGCGACCCAAATTCATGAGCGCCTGGACCGCCTTTCCCCACACGCAACAACACCCGTTTGATGCGGCGCAGGTGCGGGAACGCTGGAGCGAGCTGCACCGGGGCGACCAGGAGCCATTGCCCGAGGACGCACAGGTACTCAACGCCTGGGTGCTCTACCACCGCGGCGAATTCCAGGCCGCCGCCCTAGCCGGCGATGCGCTGGGCGAAGCCGGAGCCATCGTGGCCAGCAAAGCCCGCCTCATCTACGCCGAGTACCTGGAGCCACGCGAGAAAGCGCGGCTCGACATGTTCATGGAAGTGGCCACGCGCTGCGAGGCCCTGGCGGCGCAACAACCCCAGTGCGCCAATGCCCACTACCTGCACGGCTATGCACTGGGCCGCTACAGCCAGGGCGTGAGTGTGGCCAAGGCACTGGCCAAGGGCATGGGTGGCAAGGTCAAGACCGCGTTTGAATCCGCGCTGGCGCTGCAGCCCGAGCATGCCGATGCCTATATTGCGCTGGCGGCCTTCCATGCCGAGGTCATTGACAAGGTGGGCGCGCTGATTGGCCAGCTCACCTACGGCGCCAAGCGGGAGACCGCACTGCATTTGTTTGAACAGGGCATGGCGCGCGTCCCGCAAGCTGCCATTGCGCTCACCGAATACGGCAAGGCCCTGCTCATGCTGGACGGCGAAACTCGCCTGGCGGAGGCTCAGCGCCTGTACGAAGAAGCCGCCAGCATCACCCCCATGGACGCCATGGAGCACTTGGGCGTGGCGCGCGTGCAGGCCGAACTCAGCGCGTGAGCTCGGCACTGCTCTCTGCGGATGCGATCACTCGCCCCAAGGCAGCATCAGCGTGAGCATGGAAAGCTTGGCGAACTCAGGCTCGAACTGGTCAATGATGAGTTGCGGGTCCGGGCACAGCTTGGAATCCGACACCACGCCGAACTGCACACCGCCGCCGTAGCTGAGGATGGACACACCCAGCCCCACCGAACCGCTCTGCGGCACCCAGAACAGCGTCTCCTCGATCGTGGAGCCACAGATGGTGAGCTTCTCGCGCGGCCCCGGCACATTGGTCATCACGGCCGTGGTCTTCTTGGAGAAGAGGTTGAGCAGCGCGTCCTGCGCCGGCTTGATAAGCAAGCCCGCCACCGCCAGCAGACCAAAGGCCAGCAGCGGCTGCATGCTGCCCTTGAGCCCGCGCATGCGGCGGCGCACCTCGTACACCCGCTCCACCGGGTTCTCCACGCCGATGGGGAGCACCAGCGGCGCCAGGCCAAACTGGTTGCCCAGCTTGTAAGCGTGTTCGATGGGGCGCAGGTTCACCGGCACCATGGCGCGTATCTCCTTGCCCGCCACAGCTTCGCCCTGTTCCTTGAGGTACTCACCAATGGCGCCCGCCACACAGCTCAGCAAGACATCGTTGATCGAGCAGTTCAAGGCCTTGCCCACGGCCTTTACTTCTTCCAGCGGAATCGGCGGGCACCAGGCCACGCGCTTGCGGTTGCCCGGCAGGCCCTTGAGGCGGGTCGGCGAGTCGTCAGGCATGAGGGCCAGCGAGGCCAGATCGCTCACCACCTGGTAAGCCATCTTCGCCGCGTCCACCGAACTGTTCATGCCCTGCTCCACCCCCTTTTGCGGCTCCATGAGCAGGCCCATGGAGCGTGCCGCGCCCTCGCCGGCCACGCCCAGTGCTTTCACGGTCAGCGAGGTCAGCGGCTTGAGCAGTGCGTCGGCAATCCATTCCTCGGCCCCCTCCAGCCCTTCGGCCCGCGCCTCGCGCGGCTTGCGCTGGGGCGGCGGTGCGCCGCCGTCCACCAGCGACTGCGTGACCGAAATCAGCGCAATGCCATCGGCAATGCAATGGTGGATGCGCACCATCATGGCCGAGCCACCCTTGTAGTCTTCCACCAAATGGATTTGCCAGAGCGGGTGCTGCTTGTCCAGCGGCTCCATGGTCAACTGAGCCAAGCGGTCCTGCAGCGCTTCCTGCTCGCGCCCGGTCGGCTTTTTGGGCAGGGTCTCGGTGACCAGATGGTTGCGGATGTCAAAAGCCGGGTCTTTCACCCAGGTGGCACCGGCCGCGTCCTCCACGGCGCACTGCACAAAGCGCGGGTACTTGAGCAGGCGTTCCTCGATGCGCTGCTGCAGGTCGGACAGCTTGAGCTTGGGGTGGATCACCCAGACGCCCACGATCATCATCAGGTTGGAGGCCGAGTCCATGCGCAGCCAAGCCGTGTCCACCTTGCTCATGCGCTCGCCGTTCAGGCCCAGCGTGCCGGTCACAGCATCGCTCACATTCTTCTGCACCACGCGCACGGCCTGCTGCGCCTGGCGCCCGGCCTTGCGCGCCACGGGGGCGACCGGGGCAACGGTGGCGGCCACACGGCGCGTAGCCTTCCGGGCAACATCTTGGGCAAGAACTCGGGTGACCATGGAATCTCCAGACAGGACAATGGGTTGGGGATGCTTGCCTATTCTGCAGTGAAAACGCACCGTAAGATACAAGGGTAACCATCAACGGAGAACTCCATGGCCGACCTCAAAGCCGCATTCGAAGCCGCCGTCGCAAATTCCAAGAATCTCAGCGAGCGCCCCGACAACGGCACCCTGCTCAAGATCTACGCGCTCTACAAGCAGGCCACCGCCGGCGACAACACCGAAAAGAAGCCCGGCTTTGCCGACATGGTGGGCCGCGCCAAGTGGGACGCCTGGAACGGCTTCAAGGGAACGGGTAGCGAAGACGCGATGCAGCAGTACATCGACCTGATCGAGTCTCTGAGCTAAATCAGGCTCTAGCCCCCATCAATACTGCGCAAGCAGCTATCAAAAAAGTAGCGACCCCGCTACTTTTTTTTCGCCTTCGCGGCGGGCTTGGGAGCCAACAACTGGTCCAGGTTCTTGACGATCTCGGCCTCGATCTTGTCCTTGAAGGCGCCCAGCAGAAAACCCAGCTTGGCGTTGAGCTCGAAGCGGTCCTTGGTCACCCGCAGCGTCCCGTTCACCCCCGAGCGCTTGAAGCCGACTTCGTCTTCGGTCTTGCCCTCGATGTAGACGCACTCCATATCGAATTCTTCTTCGACCTGCTCGGCCCATTCAAAGGCGATCTTGCGGGCGCTGGCCAGACCCAGCGTGTGTTCGCGAAGAATGTGAAGATCTGCCACGGTGCTGCTCCTCGGATGAAATGCATTTAGAGTGCAGCCATTGCACCATAAAACAAGGGGCCCGCGCCATGCTCTACAAGTTCAAGTCCAAGGTCTGCAGCGACGTCATCATGCTCGAACCCAACGGCCGCCAGATCCTACAGATCTGGGGTAAGTTCGAGGAAGGCGCACCGGCCAAGGGCATCCTGCTGCCGCAGGACATGCCGGCCGCACGCGCGGCACTGGAAGAAGCCATTGCCCACGAAGAAGCTCAGCGCGCCCAGGCTGCGCTGGAGGCCCAGACGCGAGGTGACGATGGTGCCGCTGCCGGCGGCGTGTCGCTGCGCCAGCGCGCCACGCCCCTGCTGGACATGCTGCGGCGCAGCCAGGAGGCCCAAAAAGAAATCGTCTGGGGCGCGTAAGCACCACCAGACGATGTGAGGGAGAGGCGGCCCGGGCGGGGCCGCCGCCATCCGGCTTAGTCGGCGTAGACGCCGGCGGCCTTGATGATGGGGCTCCACTTGGCGATTTCGGCAGCCACAAATTTCTTGTGTTCAGCCGGTTCCACGCGCTTGTCAGTCACCACCACGGCGCCCAGGCCTTCCTGCTTCTTGATGAACTCGGGGTCCTTCAGGGCGACCTTCAGCGCATCGTTGACCTTCTTCAGGACGTCGGCAGGTGTGCCTTTGGGGGCATAGATACCGTGCCAGATGGTCACTTCAAAGCCCTTCAGGCCGGCGGATTGCAGGGTGGGCAGTGCCTTGAGGGCGGGCGTGGTCAGCGGCTGGGCCGTGGTCACGGCATAGGCGATGACCTTCTTGCCTTCGATCTGCTGCGTGGTGTTGGTGGTCTGGTCGCACATCAGGTCGATCTGGCCACCGATCAGGTCGGTCATGGCGGGGGCTGTGCCCTTGTAAGGAACGGTGGTCATGTCGGTGGCCACAGCGTTCTGGAACAGCAGGCCGCACAGGTGAGAAGCCGAGCCCACGCCAGCGTTACCCAGATTGATCTTGCCCTTGTTCTGGCCAATCCAGGTGCTCAGGTCCTTGTAGTTCTGGGCTGGCAGGCTGGGGCGGCCGATCAGGGTCATGGGCACGTCATTGATCATGCCCAGGTACTCGAAATCGCTGTCCACCTTGAAGGGCATGTTGCGCACCAGCGTGGGCATGGTGGCCATGGCAATGTGGTTGACCAGCAGGGTGTAGCCGTCCGGTGCCGCCTTGGCCACCTTGTTGGAGCCGATGGAACTGCCGGCGCCTGCGGCGTTGTCGATGATGATGCTCACGCCGCCCAGGGGCTTGCGCAGGGCTTCTGCCAGGTCACGGGCCACGCGGTCGGTGGGGCCACCGGCGGCGAAAGGCACCACGATGGTGATGGGTTTGGAGGGGTAGGTGTCGGCATGGGCGCTGAAAGCAGCCATGGCGGCGACAACGACGAGTAGTTTTTTCATAGCAAAGTCTCCTTGTTAATGTGTGCAGTCTAGCGTGCCCACCTACGCACTGTCATGCGGAAAGCACTTAGTGCGTAAGGCCTTTTACCGGCCACGGGGCATCTGCTGCGGACAGCTTATCCACGCGGGCGTGGCCTGGGAACTGTGGCCTTCAACAGCTCGGGAAAACCCTTGCTCTAGCCCGGGTCCGGCTACTTGTAACTGCGCGCGTCCTCGATCACCTTGCCGTCATTGGGCAGGCTACCAGGCGCCACCAGCAGCACGTCGCCGCGCAGCTTGGTTACGTCACGAATCGCCTCGCCCACGCGGGCTGCCAGGCCGTCCGGCTGCCCCTGCACCTCGATGTGGAGGGCCATGGTGTCACTGGCCATCTCGCCACTGACCACCAGGCGTGCGCGCAGCACCTCGGGGAAGCGCTTGGCAATCGCGTCCACCTGCTTGGCATGCACAAACATGCCACGCACCTTGGTGGTCTGGTCGGCCCGGCCCATCCAGCCCTTGATGCGGGTATTGGTGCGCCCCGTGGGGCAGGGGCCGGGCAGCACGGCAGACAGGTCCCCCGTACCAAAGCGGATCAGCGGGTAGCCGGGATTCAGCGTGGTCACCACCACCTCGCCCACCTCGCCTTCAGCCACCGGGTCGCCGGTGCCTGGACGCACGATTTCCACGATCACACCCTCATCCAGCACCAGGCCCTCGCGGGCGCTGGTCTCATACGCAATCAGGCCCAGATCCGCGGTGGCGTAGCACTGGTAGCCGTCCACGCCCCGCTCCAGAAACCAGTCGCGCAGGGACGGCGGAAAGGCCTCACCACCAAACATGGCCTTGGTGACGCTAGGAATGGCAACGCCCATCTCGGCGGCCTTGTCCAAAATGATCTTGAGAAAGCTGGGCGTGCCGATGTAGCCCGCTGGCTGCAGCTCGCGCATGGCCTGCACCTGCTGCTCGGTCTGCCCCGTACCGCCGGGGAACACGGTGCAACCCAGCGCGTGGGCGCCAGTTTCCATCATGGAGCCGGCAGGCACAAAGTGGTAGCTGAAGCTGTTGTGAATCAACTCGCCGGACCGGAAGCCTGCCGCGTAGATGGCGCGCGCCATGCGCCAATAGTCCTTGCCGGTGCCCTCGGGCTCGTAGATGGGGCCCGGGCTGGCAAACACGCGGGGTGCTGCTGCACCCCAGCCCAACGCGCTAAAGCCTCCAAACACGTCGCCGCCCTGCTCGCGCGCAGCCTGCTGCAGGGCCTGCAGCTCGGTCTTGCGGGTAACCGGAAGGCGCGCCAAGGCAGCGCGGCTGGTGACTTGGGCAGCGTCCACGCCATCCAGAATGCGGGCAAACGCCGGAGCATTGCGCTGCGCATGCGCCACCTGCGCTGGCAGCGCCGCCATGAGGGCAGCCTCGCGCTGGTCGGGGGAGCGGATTTCCAGGGCATCAAAAGGTCTGGTCATGGTGGTCTGCCGAGGTAATTAGGTGTGTTTTGGGCCTCTAGCCCTCGTAGAATTTGCGCAAACAGCTATAGTTTTTATAGCGCATCAGGCCAGCCAGCGCTTGCGCCGCTTGTAGCTCTTCACGTCCTTGAAGCTCTTGCGCTCGCCGCCGCCCATGCCGAGGTAGAACTCTTTCACGTCCTCGTTGATGCGCAGGTCTTCGGCGGCGCCGTCCATCACCACACGGCCGCTTTCCATGATGTAGCCGTAGTCCGCGTACTTGAGCGCCATGTTGGTGTTTTGCTCCGCCAGCAGAAAGGTGACCTTCTCCTTGGCATTGAGGTCCTTCACGATGTTGAAGACCTCCTCCACGATCTGCGGCGCCAGGCCCATGGAGGGCTCGTCCAGCAGCACCATGCTGGGGTTGGCCATGAGCGCGCGGCCAATGGCGCACATCTGTTGCTCCCCGCCCGAGGTGTACGCCGCCTGGCTGGTACGGCGGGTCTTGAGGCGCGGGAAGTAGGTGTAGACCTTCTCCAGGTTGGCCTCTACCTCCGCCTTGCTCTTGCGGGTGTAGGCGCCAGTCATCAGGTTTTCCTCAATCGTCAGGTGGGCAAAGCAGTGCCGCCCTTCCATCACCTGCACCACGCCGCGTTGCACCAGGTCGGCCGGGCTCAGGTTCTCGATGCGCTCTCCGCGCAGCTCGATGCTTCCCTTGGTCACCGCGCCGCGCTCGCCCGCCAGCAGGTTGCTCACCGCGCGCAAAGTGGTGGTCTTGCCCGCGCCGTTGCCGCCCAGGATGGCGACGATGCCGCCCTCGGGCACCTGCAGCGACACACCCTTGAGCACCAGGATGACGTGGTTGTAAATGACCTCGATGCCATTCACGTTGAGAACGATGTTTTTCGCGTCCATAGGTTTGCCTTTACCAATCGACAAAGCTGCACCGCAGCGCTGTCGATTGGCAGCCCTTGCGGGCCGCCAAACGGTTTAGCTCTGGCAGTCCGCCGGAGTACGTGGGGTCAGCTTCTTCTCGGCCGCGTACTTCGCCGCCGTGCTCTTGACCAGCGGCTTGATGATCTGCTCATCACCCTGCAGCCAGTCGGAGGTGAACTGCCACTTGCTGCCGTCCCAGGTGTGGATGCGCGCCCAGGAGGCGCCCATGTGGTCCACGCACGAGGTGCTGATGGGGCGCATCACGCCGGCAAAGCCCAGCGCGTCCAGCTTGGGCTGGGTCAGGTTCAGGTTTTCCAGGCCCCAGCGCACCTGCTCGCCGGTCATGACCTTGCCCTTGCCATAGCGCTCCTGGGCGGCGCGAATGCCTTCCACGCCCAGCATGGCGCTCATGGCACCGCGCATGTACAGCACCTGGCCCACTTCGTCCTTGGGGCCCGTTCCCTGGCCCTTGCCGTGTACCAGTTCCATCACGTCCTTGACGAGCTTGGACTGCGGTTCGGCACCGTGCTGCATGGTCACGGCGTTGTAGCCCTTGGCACCGTCGGCCACGTCCTTCACGTCCGGCTCGGCACCGGCCCACCACACGCCATACATCTTCTCGCGCGGGTAACCAGTGGCTTGCGCCTCCTTGATGGCGGTGCTGTTCATGATGCCCCAGCCCCACAGGACCACGTAGTCCGGCCGGTTCTGGCGCACCTGCAGCCAGGTGGCTTTTTGCTCCACGCCGGGTGCGGTCACGGGCAACAGCGTCAGCGTGAACCCGTGCATGGCTGCACGCTCTTGCAGCAGCGGAATGGGCTCCTTGCCAAACGGGCTGTCGTGGTACACCAGCGAGATCTTCTTGCCCTTGAGCTTGTCAAAGCCGCCTTCCTTCTTGGCGATGGCTTGCAGGATCGCGTCGGCGGCCACCCAGTAGGTGCCTGCGATGGGGAAGTTCCACTTGAACACCGTGCCGTCTGCGCTCTCGCTGCGGCCATAGCCCACCGTCACCACCGAGATCTTGTCCGCCGGAGCCTTTTCGGTAATGGCAAAGGTGGCGCCCGTGGACAGCGGCTGCACCAGCGAAGCGCCGCCGTTCTTACCCTTCAGGCGTTCGTAGCACTCCACGCTGCGTGCCGTGTCGTAGCCGGTTTCGCATTCTTCAAAGCTGAGCTTCACGCCGTTGATGCCACCGCGCGCGTTGACCAGCTTGAGGTAGTCCACATAGCCGTTGGCCCACGGTACGCCATTGGGTGCGTAGGGCCCGGTGCGGTAGGACAGCACCGGGATGAACTGCTCTTTGGACTGGGCCTGGGCGTTGCCCGCCAGCAAGACAGAGGCACCGGCGGCAACAATGGCGCTTGCAAGTGCAAGTTTAGAAAGCTTCATTTGTCTCTCCTGTAATAAGTGGTTGAAGCACGGGGAAAACACGGAACCTGGCCCCTCTCAATGGGGGAAGGGCCACAAACGCAATTTCTGTTTACCAATGGACCACAGCTTGGCCAGGCCATGCGGCTCCATGATGAGGAACCAGACGATGAGGCCGCCAAACACCATGAGCTCGGCATGCGACACGCCAGCGGTGGAAATCTCGATGCCGAGCAAGCCTGCCAGGGCAGGCAGGAATTGGCTCAAGAAGATGGGCAGGACCACGATGAAGGCGGCGCCAAAGAAACTGCCCATGATGGACCCCATGCCGCCAATGATGACCATGAACAGCAGCTTGAAGGACTGGTCCACCGAGAACGCCGCCGGCTCCCAGGCCCCCAGGTATATGAAGCCCCACAACGCGCCCGCCACGCCCACGATGAAAGAGCTGACCGCGAACGCGCTGAGCTTGGCGTACATGGGGCGGATGCCGATGACGGCGGCGGCCACGTCCATGTCGCGGATGGCCATCCACTCCCGGCCCACGGCACCGCGCACCAGGTTCTTGGCCAGCAACGCAATGACGGCCAGCAGACTCAGGCAGAACAGGTACTTGGCCACCGGGCTTTCCAGCGACAGGCCAAACACCTGCAGGTTGGACACCGACACCGAGCCCGAGGGCGAGTTGTTGGTGAACCACTGGATGCGCAGGAACATCCAGTCCGCAAAAAACTGCGCTGCCAACGTGGCCACGGCCAGGTACAGGCCCTTCACGCGCAGACTGGGCAGGCCAAACACAATGCCAAACAGCATGGAACTGACACCCCCCAGCAGCAGCGCCACCAGCAGCGGCATACCCTCGATGCGCACAAAGAAGTTGTAGGCCGCATAGGCCCCCACGGCCATGAAGGCACCCGAGCCCAGCGAGATCTGCCCGCAGAAGCCCACCAGGATGTTCACGCCCACCGCCGCCAGCGAGAAGATGAGGAAGGGAATCAGGATGGCGCGAAACAGGTAGTCGCTGGCGCCCATGGGCACGGCCACAAAGGCCGCCAGCAGCAGGAGCAGCATGGCCCAGCGGTCCTGCGCGATGGGGAAGATCTGCTGGTCCGCGCGGTACGTGGTCTTGAACTGGCCGTTTTCTCTATAAAACATGTCTTCCCCTTACACGCGGTCGATGATCTTCTCGCCGAACAAACCTTGTGGCCGGATGAGAAGAAAGCCCAAGGCCAGTACATAGGCAAACCAGATTTCGATGCCACCGCCCACCATGGGACCGAGGTACACCTCGGACAGCTTCTCGCCCACGCCGATGATGAGACCGCCCACGATGGCACCAGGCACCGAGGTGAGGCCGCCCAGGATGACCACCGGCAGGGCACGCAGCGCCACGGTGGTCAGCGAGAACTGCACGCCGAGCTTGCTGCCCCAGATCATTCCGGCCACCAGGGCCACCACACCTGCTACGCACCAGACGATGACCCAGATGCGGTTCAACGGAATTCCGATGGACTGGGCGGCCTGGTGGTCATCGGCCACAGCGCGCAGCGCCCGGCCCGTGGCGGTCTTCTGGAAGAAGAGGCTGAGCAGGGCCACCAGCGCGGCGGCGATGATGGCGGCGTAGAAGTCTTCCTTGTTGATGAGGATGCCGCCTTCAAAGGTGCTCTCCAGAATCATCACCGGGTCCTTGGGCATGCCGATGTCGATCTTGTAGATGCTGCTACCAAACAGGGTCTGGCCCAGACCTTCCATGAAGTAGGTGATGCCCAGCGTGGCCATGAGCAGCGTGGCGCCCTCCTGGTTCACCAGATGGCGCAGCACAAGGCGCTCCACCATCCAGGCCACGACGAACATCACGGCACCGGCCCCCACAAAGGCCAGCACATTGGCAGCGATGGGACTGGCAATCCCCAGGTGTAGCGGAATCCATTCCGCAAAGCGCGCCATGGCCAGGGCCGCGAACAGCACCATGGCGCCCTGCGCAAAGTTGAACACGCCCGAGGCCTTGAAGATCAGCACAAAGCCCAGCGCCACCAGCGAATACAACATGCCGGCCATCAGGCCGCCCAGGAGGGTTTCGAGAAAGAAAGCCATCAGTGAGAAGTCCCCAGATAGGCGCTGATCACGTCAGCGTTGTTGCGCACCTCATCGGGCGTACCGTCGCCAATCTTCTTGCCGTAGTCCAGCACCACCACGCGGTCACTGATATCCATGACCACGCCCATGTCGTGCTCGATCAACACCACCGTGGTGCCGAACTCGTCGTTGACATCGAGCACAAAGCGGCACATGTCCTGCTTCTCTTCGACGTTCATGCCGGCCATGGGTTCGTCCAGCAGCAGCACCTGCGGCTCCATGGCCAGGGCGCGGCCCAGGTCCACGCGCTTTTGCAGGCCATAGGGAAGCTGTCCCACTGGCGTCTTGCGGTAGGCCTGGATCTCCAGGAAGTCGATGATGCGTTCGACATACTCGCGATGACGGATTTCCTCGCGCTCGGCCGGGCCCAGGCGCAAGGCCTGCAGCAATATGTTGCTTTTGATCTTGAGGTTGCGCCCGGACATGATGTTGTCCAGCACGCTCATGCCCTTGAAGAGCGCCAGGTTCTGGAAGGTGCGGCCAATCCCCATGCTCGCGACCTGGTGGCTGTCCATATGCTTGAAGGACTGGCCGCGGAAGGTGATCGCACCCTCCTGCGGCGCATAGACACCGTTGATGCAGTTGAGCATCGAGCTCTTGCCGGCGCCGTTAGGTCCGATGATGGCCCGGATTTCGTGCTCCCGCACATTGAAGCTGATGTCGGTCAGCGCTTTGACGCCGCCGAATCGCAGGGAAATGTTCTTGACGTCGAGGATGACGTCACCGATTTTTTTGCTTGTCATGCGGCGGCCTTCACGGGGGCAAAGGTCTTGGCGTCTTCGATCTTGAGCGTGGCGCTCACGCTGCCGGTGCGCCCGTCTTCAAACTTGACCTGGGTTTCGATGAATTGACTGGTCTTGCCGTCGTACAGCGCATCCACCAGCACCTGGTATTTCTCGGCAATAAAGCCTCGCCGCACCTTGTTGGTCCGCGTCAGTTCTCCATCGTCCGCATCCAGCTCCTTGTGCAGCACCAGAAAGCGGGAGATCTGGCTGCCGGCCAACAGCGCGTCGGCACTCAGGTCGGCGTTGACCTTTTCCACACACTCCTTGATCAGCTGGTAGACCTCCGGTTTTTGCGCCAGATCGGTATAGCCGGCGTAGGGCAAGTTACGGCGCTCGGCCCAGTTGCCCACGGCCTCAAAATCGATGTTGATGAAGACGCACACCTTCTCGCGGCCATCGCCATAGGCGACAACCTCCTTGATGTGGGAGAAGAATTTGAGCTTGTTCTCCACATACTTGGGTGCAAACATGGCGGCATCGAATGCGCCGCCCCGGATGCGACCCACGTCCTTCACGCGGTCAATGATCTTGAGGTGGCCGTGGGCATCGATAAACCCGGCGTCGCTGGTGTGGTACCAGCCGTCAGCGGTCAGCACCTCGGCCGTGGCACCGGGGTTCTTGTAGTACTCCTTGAGCAGGCCGGGGGACTTGACCAGGATCTCGCCGTTGTCCGCCACCTTGATCTCCACGCCCTCGCAGGGCACGCCCACGGTGTCGGCGCGCGCCTGGTTGTCGGGCTGCAGACAGACGAACACCGCCGTCTCCGTCGAGCCATAGAGCTGCTTGAGGTTGATGCCGATGGAGCGGTAAAACGTGAACAGGTCCGGACCAATCGCCTCACCCGCCGTATAGGCCACGCGCACGCGGCTGAAGCCCAGGTTATTGCGCAGCGGGCCATAGACCAGCACATTACCCAGTGCATACAGCGCACGGTCCGCCGCCGACACTGGCAAGCCATCCATCAGCGCGGGACCGACCTTCTGGGCCACGCGCATGAAGTAATGAAACATGTTGCGCTTGATGGCGCCGGCATCTTCCATACGGATCATCACCGTAGTCAGCATGCCCTCAAACACCCGCGGCGGTGCGAAGTAGTAGGTGGGTCCAATCTCTTTCAGGTCGATGCTGGAGGTGGCGCTGCTCTCGGGGCAGTTCACCACATAGCCACATGCCAGCCACTGCGCATAGCTGAAGATGTTCTGCCCGATCCACGCAGGCGGCATGTAGGCCAGCACATCTTCGTCACTGGTGAGCCGGTCGAACATGGCGCCCGCCCGAGCGCGGTTGAGCAACGAGTCGTGCGTGTGCACCACGCCCTTGGGGTTGCCCGTGGTGCCGGAGGTGAAGAACATGGCCGCCACATCGGTGGGACGGATAGAGGCCACAGCGTTGGAAAAAAAGCCAGGGTGCGCCGCAGCGTAGGTCTTGCCGCTGTCCAGCAGTGCGTCCAGCGCCTGCAGGCCGGGTTCGTTGTAGTTGCGCAGGCCGCGCGGGTCGTCAAAGTAGATGTGGGCCAGCTGCGGGCATTGCGCGCGCGCCTCCAGCAGCTTGTCCACCTGCTCCTGGTCTTCCGCAAAGGCGAAGCGCACTTCGGCATTGTTGAGCGGGAACACGCACTCGGGCGCAGCGGCGTCCTGGTAGAGCGGAATGGGAATGGCGCCCAGGCTTTGCGAGGCCAACATGGTGGCGTAGAGGCGCGGGCGGTTGGCCCCCACCACCACCATATGCTCGCCGCGCTGCAAGCCAGCCTGATGCAGGCCACAAGCCAGATGCGACACCATGTCCGCCAGGGCGGACCAGCTCAGCGTCTGCCAGATGCCGTACTCCTTCTCACGCATCGCTGGCGCCTGGGGTCGCTGGCTGGCGTGCTGCAGCAACAACTGCGGGAATGTCGTTTGTGGTCCCATTGCATGTCACCTCGTTATGGCCGCTCGGCGGGTAGCCGGGGGCTTTGGTATGGGGCGAATGGTAGGACTGCATTTGACGCCAAGTTGTCGTTTGGACGACAATTTCAGCAGTTCTTGCTAGGTGTTTTCCCTTCGCTTATTCGCAACTTACAAGCCCGCATGCGCACCCCGGCCCCCAGCTCCGACACCACACTGCACCAGCGCCGTCGCCCCCTGACCGAGGGCGAGCTGGCTGCGATTCCCTGGCTGCAGGTGCTGCTGCCCGATGAGCGCCAGCGCGCCGTGGACGACCTGCGCATTGCCGAGGCCGAGCCCGGCGAATACCTTTGCCGCATGGGCCGGCCGGTGACCTACTGGTTTGGCGTGGTGGATGGCCTTCTGAAGATGAGCAGCGACAACGCCGAGGGCCAGACCATGACCTTCACCGGCGTGCCGCCCGGCGGCTGGTTTGGCGAAGGCACGGCCCTCAAGCGCGAGACCTACCGCTACAACATCCAGGCCCTACGCAAGAGCCTGGTAGCGGGCCTGCATGTGGACACCTTCCATTGGCTGCTGGACCACTCCATCGGCTTCAACCGCTTTGTGATGAACCAGCTCAACGAACGCCTGGGCCAGTTCATCGCCGCGCGCGAGATCGACCGCATGACCAACCCTGACATCCGCGTGGCTCGCAGCCTGGCCTCGCTCTTCAACCCCGTGCTCTACCCAGGTGTGGGCGAGGTGCTGCGCATCACCCAACAGGAGCTGGCCTACCTGGTGGGCCTGTCCCGCCAGCGGGTCAACGAAGCGCTCAACGCGCTGGAGGCGCAGAGCTTCATACGGGTGGAATACGGCGGGCTGCGGGTACTGGATTTACAGGCGCTTCGGTCAAGGGTGTTTACACGACAAATCAGCTCTTAGCCCTTATAGATATTGCGCAAGCAGCTATTATTTTCATCGCGAACTACTTTGACATTTTCGAAATTTTCACTCTGTCCGGGTGAAGCTGGCAGGGCACTTCCCGAGCAGCTGGTTACAGTTGCCAACATACAGAAAGCCGCTCGTCCGAGACATCCCCATGAACGTTCATTGTCGAAAAGGTGCCTTGCTTCTGGCGCTGTTGCCATGCTGGTGTTTTGCGCAGCAAGCGTCCTTTTCCGGGATCTGGAGCCTTGATCTTTGCTCTGCGCAGGAGCGAAATCGGCATGTGGAATGTGGGACAGCAACCTTTGAACTCACCCAATCGGGCGACAAGATTACCGGCAATCACTACATGGCCACACCACAATGCGGCCGCCTGAACAAAGGCGGAGAAGGGACCGTAAAGGGGATTGCAGTGGGCAATACCGCCTTGCTGGTCGTCACCAGTGGCAGAAATGGCGCCATGGTCTTGGGACGGGCCAAGCTGGTCCGGGATACGTTGCAGTGGGAAGCCGGCGAAGAAATCAAAAGTGGTGACCCCGGAGGGGATTCGCCATTGATCCTCAACAAGGGAATCCTGACCCGAGAGAGTCACTGAGCGGTTCACCTCGTACGCCCAAAATCAAGCGGCGTCTGCGACGACGCTCGCGAGCCTCGAGTCAGCGACCCTGTTCAAGGGGGCGTGCGTTTGCGCACAGAACCACGCAGGGTTCGGGACTACGCTTGTCCGCAGCCCGACACCATGCCGCAGCACGCGGCCATGACCCAGGGCCCCTGAGCGATACAGCACATGAATGTGCGGTCGTTTTTCCCTGAACAAGGAGGTACACCGTGACACCTACAACTGGGTCCAGTTCGCGCATTTCGGATTGGGAAACGCTGGCCAAGGCACTGGAGGACATCAGAGACGCCTGGCTAGAGATCTCATGCAGCCTGAGCGATATTCAGGCGGAAGTGCCTTCCCCACTGCGTGATGAAGCCGAGGCCATGACAGGAAAATACCTTGAGGGCTTTCGCATTGCGTCACACCAGCGGCCGAAAGGCGAACAGGCGTAACCCCAACTCTCCAGAGGCGAGTGGTACGGTATTCGCGAAGGGCGAGCGTCGCTCGCTGCCGGTACTGACGATTCCCAGGCCACGGTCATAGACCATGCGCCGCTGCGGGTCTGACAGCACTGCATACGCCTGGTTGATCTGTGCGAGCCGGGCACCGGCACCCGCCATGCCTGGGCACTTGTCAGGATGGTGCTGTTGGGCCAGACACCGGTAGGCCGCCTTAATCATCGGCGGGCTGGCACGCGGGCACAGCTCCAGGGCGTCATACCAGTTGGGGGCGTGTGTCATCCCACCCACAATGCAGCAAATGCTTGGAACTGCCTGTGCTGCAGCGCACATTTGAGAAAAATACCCACGCTGGCTCCACTTTCTGTACGTTGACAAACAGACACGGTTGCGGGTGGCGCGCCACCATGCTCCCATGAGCCATGACTTTCTCCATATCGGCACCCTGGATGGGGGCTCCGAAACATCCGCACACGGCACAGCCAAACCCGCCTTGGTCGACAGCATCTACGCCATCACACACACCCGACTGCTGCGGGTGAGGGCCGACGCGTCATTGGCCAAAGTGGCAGCCCTGTTGGCCGACGCACAAATCGGCATGGTGGTGGTGTGCGATGCCACGGGTTCCATGGTGGGCACCATCACGGAGACCATCCTGGTACGGCAACTCGGGTTTGCCAAGGCGGACATCTTTTCCACACAGGCCGAACAGGTCATGGAACGTGGCCACCCGGTGTGCGCGCCCGGCGACTCCATTGCAGAGGTACTGGCCGTGATGCACCAACGCGGGCACGTCCACGTCCCCGTGGTCGGCACAGACAACATACCCCAGGGCGTTCTCAATGCACGCGACGGACTACGCGCACTGTTGACGTCAGGCGCTTACGAAGAGGCGCTCCTGCGCAACTACGTGATGGGCGTGGGATACCACTAACACAGGGAAACACTATGGTCATGGTCAAAACCGCTGACAACACGGCGTTGTATGTCAAAGACTGGGGTGCCGGGCGTGCCGTGGTGCTGCTGCACGGCTGGCCACTGTCCTGCGACACATGGGATGAGCAGGCCATGGCGATAGCGCAGTCTGGCTATCGCGCGATCAGCTACGACCGGCGCGGGTTTGGCCGCTCCACCCAGCCTTGGGGCGGCTACGACTACGACACCCTGGCTGATGACCTGGCCGCGGTGATCGACCAGACCGGCGCACAGGATGTCACGCTGGTGGGGTTTTCGATGGGCGGAGGCGAGGTGGCCCGCTATATGTCGCGCCATGCCGGCAAGTCGGTGGTGAAAACCGCGCTGCTGGCATCGGTGGTGCCCTGCATGCTGCAATCCGATGAGAACCCCCTTGGCACCGCACAGTCGGCGTTTGACCAGATGACCCAGAGTCTGCAAGACGACAGAGCCAAGTTTTACCCGGGATTCTTCAAAGACTTTTATGGCGTGGGGCTGATGTCCCATCCCGTCAGCAACGAGCGGGTGGAATGGTCATGCCGCCAAGCCATGCAGGCCAGCCTGCCCGCCACGCTGGCATGTGCCAAGGCGTTTGCCAGCACCGATTTCCGGGGTGACTTGTCAGCTTTCACCGTTCCCACGCTGGTGGTACACGGCACTGCGGACAAGATTGTGCCCATCGACGCCGCAGGCCGCGCAGCGGCCAGGGGCATTGCCCAATCTACCCTGCTGGAGTACGACGGCGCCCCACACGGGCTGCTGGCCACGCACCAGCGGCAGCTTTGCCAGGATTTGCTAACCTTCATCCGCGCCTAGGGCAGGCCCCACTCCAATACCGGCAACTCGTGGAACACCCGGCGGGTGCCGAGCAACCACTGTCCGGTGAGTTGGGCGAAGTAGGGATCGTTCTCGTCGAATCTGCGCCGCTTGCTGACCCGCAAGCTGTTGTTGTCGTAGCACAGTAGGTCAATGGGCATGCCCACGGACAGGTTGCTGAGCATGGTGGAATCAAATGACACCAGCACGCATTTGGTGGCGTCCTCCAGCGTGGCACGGGAGGTGACCGCCAGATCCAGAATCGGCTTGCCGTACTTGGCCTCACCGGTCTGCAAAAAAATGGTGTCGGAGCCGGCCTCGATGAAATTGCCTTCGGCATACAGGCGAAACAGGCGCATGGGCTCGCCTGCAATCTGCCCGCCCAAGATGAACGAGGCATTGAACTTGAGACCATCCGGCTCCATGAAGGGGGCATCGCGGCGTTCGATGTCGCGCATGGCATCGGACACCAGGTTGGCCACATCAAACATGGATCCCACACTCCACAAATGCGGCGGGTCGCCCAGTGCACGCTGGCGCAATACATTGATGATGGCCTGCGTGGCAGCCAGCCCCCCGGAGCTCAGCAGCACGATAACCCGGCTGCCCGGGCTCTCGAAGACCATCATCTTGCTGAACTTGGCATAGTTATCCACGCCCGCATGGGTGCGTGAATCACTGGCAAAAATTAGCCCCTCGTCGAGCCGGACGCCCACGCAGTACGTCATGCGCGAAGAGGCACCTCGTCGGCCCAGACGCTGAAGCGCTGCAGGGTGTTCGGGCCGAAGGTATTCGTGAGCGCCACATCGCAGGCATCACGGCCACGCGCCATGAGCACACGGCCGATGCGCGGAGTGTTGTTGCGCGCGTCGAAGGTGAGCCACCGTCCGCCCAAATAGACCTCAAACCAGGCAGCGAAGTCCATCGGGTCCGGGCTGGCCGGGATACCGATATCCCCCAGATAGCCAGTGCAGTAGCGCGCCGGAATGTTCATGCAGCGGCACAGCGTGATGGCCAGATGGGCATAGTCCCGGCACACACCCTGCCCCTCGTTGAAAGCCTGCAGGGCGGTGCGCGTGCGGCGCGCATGGTGGTAGCCGAACTCGATGTGGCGGTGCACAAAGTCACAGATCGCCTGCACGCGCGCCCAGCCTGTGGGGCCGTTGCCAAACTCGCGCCAGGCGAAGTCCGAGAGCTCGTCTGTCTCGCAGTAGCGACTGCCCAGCAGATACACCAGCACGGCTTCAGGCAATTGCTCTACCGGCGTCTGGTGCAACATGGGCAGTACCGTATCAGGCATCCCGCTGTCGTGCACCAGCGCATCGGCGCGCAGCACCAACCGCCCCTTGGGAGCCACGATACGGCCACACCAGTTGCCAAACCGATCCCGGTAGGCGTCCAGGGCCACGGGTGGCTCGCTCACCAGCACATCAGGAACGATCAAGTCGCCTGCACGTGTGTAGTGAATGCTGAGCGCCAGCAGCATGGGCGTGGGGGCAGGGCACAGGTATTCGAGCTCAAACCCGACGCGGATTTGCAGCCCGGTACCCGAAGCGCCGGGCTGCAACGAAGGCCGGGGCAGGGCTTCCAGCGCTTCGCGCGCGGGGGAGGAGGTATCCAGATCCAGGGAAAGCAACATCGCCATCTCCTCAGACCGGGATGATGCGCACATGGCGCAGGGCGATTGCCGCGCCGACGGCTCTGACCGGCTCCCCAAGAACCCTGGACAGCTTTCGGCTGAACGGGTCACGCCGCAAACTGCCAAGCAGCACTGCATTCCGGTAAAGGCTCATGAGTGATCTCCCAAAGAGGCCCATAGTGCGCCTCCTGACGCCGGCGCACCGTTCGCCAACGCACATAGCCCGGCAGCTTGCACCGCCGGGCTGCGAGCCACTCAGCCCTTGGCGGGCGTTACTGCCATGTGCTCCACGCGCTGGTCGAGGATGCCTTCGGGGTCCTGGGCTTCCTGTTGGGTGGGATTGTTCAGGCCGGCCTGCAGGCGCTGCGTATCGAGGTCGCCGGTCCATTTGGCCACCACCAGGGTGGCCACGCCGTTGCCCACCAGGTTGGTCAGCGCACGGGCTTCAGACATGAAACGGTCGATGCCGAGGATGAGTGCCAGGCCCGCCACGGGCACGCCGCCCACGGCAGAGAGTGTGGCCGCCAGCACGATGAAGCCGCTGCCAGTGATGCCGGCGGCGCCCTTGGAGGTGAGCAGCAACACGGCCAGCAGGGTGAGCTGCTGCACCAGGGTCATGGGCGTGTCGGTGGCCTGGGCGATGAAGACGGCGGCCATCGTCAGGTAGATGGAGGTACCGTCGAGGTTGAAGGAGTAGCCGGTGGGGATGACCAGGCCGACGACGGACTTGCGCGCACCCAGATTTTCCAGCTTTTCCATCATGCGCGGCAGCACCGATTCGGAGGACGAGGTGCCCAACACGATGAGCAGTTCTTCCTTGATGTAGCGCACGAACTTGAAGATGCTGAAGCCGTGCAGCTTGGCAACCACGCCCAGCACGCCGAAGATGAAGAACAGGCAGGTCAGGTAGAAGGCACCCATGAGCTTGCCCAGCGAGAACAGGGAGTCCACGCCGTACTTGCCGATGGTGAAGGCCATGGCACCGAAAGCGCCGATTGGGGCAACTTTCATGATGATGCCGACGATGTCGAACAACACATGCGAGCTCTTCTCGATGAAGTCGAACACCATGGTGCCGCGCCCGCCAAACTTGTGCAGCGCAAAGCCGAACAGCACCGAGAACAGCAGCACCTGCAGGATCTCGCCCTTGGCAAACGCATCGACCACCGAGGTGGGGATGACGTTGAGCAGAAAATCCACCGTGCCCTGCATCTTTCCGGGACCGGTGTAGGCGGCGATGCCCTTGGTGTCCAGCGTGGTCGGGTCCACATGCATGCCCACACCGGGCTGCAGCACGTTGACGACGACGAGGCCGATGATCAGGGCCAGCGTGGAGACGACTTCAAAGTACAGCAGCGCCAGGCCGCCGGTCTTGCCGACCTTCTTCATGTCTTCCATGCCGGCAATGCCGATGACCACGGTGCAGAAGATGATGGGCGCGATGATCATCTTGATGAGCTTGATGAAGCCGTCGCCCAGGGGCTTCATGTCTGTCCCCAGCTGCGGGTAGAAATGGCCCAGCAGCACGCCCACCGTGACGGCGAACAGGACCTGGACGTAGAGGGATTTGTAAAGCGGTTTGCGCGCTGGGGTTGCGGACATGGAGATGACCTTTTGGGGGGAGTGAATGGCAGGGCGCGACGATACGGATTGCCCCCAAACACGCCAACTGTTGCGTTCAACAGCTAGGGTTTACCCTAGATGTCTTTCGCGCATGCACAGCGTGATTTTTCTGCCTCGTACAACCCCACGCAGCTACATAACAACTCGGCACCCAGCCCGCGTAAAATATGCGCAAGCAGCTCCTAAAAATATAGCAATCATGACCGACCAGAAACCGCCCGCCCCCATCTTCCGCCGCGCCGCGCCGCCACCGGGCCGGGTGAAGGCCGCCATCCCCGCAGGCCAGACCAATACCGCCGCCCAAGGTGCCGGCGGCACGGTGCGGCTGAACAAGCGCATGGCCGAGCTGGGCCTGGCCTCGCGCCGCGAAGCGGACGACTGGATTGCCAAGGGCTGGGTCAAAGTGAACGGCAAGGTGGCCGAGATGGGCATGCAGGTGCTGCCCAACGTGCGCATCGAGATCGACAAGCAGGCCCAGGGCCAGCAGGCCAACCAGGTCACCATCCTGCTGCACAAGCCCATCGGCATCGTCAGCGGCCAGGCCGAAGACGGGCACGAGCCTGCCATCAAGCTCATCCAGCCGCAAAACCGCTGGGCCGACGACAACGCACGCTTTTTCTTCCACGGCAGCCAGCTCAAGAGCCTGGTACCGGCTGGCCGGCTGGACATTGATTCCACCGGCCTGCTGGTGCTGACGCAGGACGGCCGCGTGGCCCGCCAGCTGATTGGCGAAGACTCGGTGATGGAGAAGGAATATTTGGTGCGTGTGGTCTACACCGGCGTGGCCAACGCCGCAGCGGCCACCTCGCCGGCCGCCACCTACGGCGGCAAGGTGCAACAGCTCAGCCGCATCGACGATGACGACCCCATCAGCAACGATGTGCAAAGCGTATTCCCCGCCGAGAAACTGCGCCTGCTGCGCCACGGCCTGCGACTGGACGACCAGGCACTCAAGCCCGCCAAGGTGGAATGGCAAAACCCCGAGCAGCTGCGCTTTGTGCTGACGGAGGGCAAAAAACGCCAGATCCGCCGCATGTGCGAGCTCGTCGGCCTGCGCGTGGTGGGCCTCAAACGGGTGCGCGTGGGTCGCGTCATGCTGGGCAATCTGCCCGTGGGCCAGTGGCGCTACCTGCAGCCGCACGAAAAGTTCTGATGGCGCTGCCGCCCCGCCCCAAGGCCCTCCAGCACTTTCGCGCGACGGACTTGCGCGGCGTGGTGCAGCTGGCCACCCAGGCCACCCGCGGCGTGGCCCGCATGGCCGAGGGCGTGCACCAGTCGGTTTGGGGCAGCATGGGCGTGCGGGGTGGCAAGACCGCCGGCACCACACGCGGGCTGACGGGCCTCATCTACCAAACAGTGCAGAGCGTGACCCAACTGGTGGGCAGCGGGGCCGATGCCATCCTGGCAAGGCTAGAGCCCCTGCTGGATGCAGCCGATGCGGCCACCCCTGAGACACCGCAGCGCGAGGCTGTGCTTGCCGCGCTCAACGGCGTGCTGGGTGATCGCCTGGCCGCCAGTGCCAACCCACTGGCCACACGCATGCAGTTGCGCTACGCAGGCACTACGCTGGACTGGAATGCTCCCGCCACACTACCCACGGCCACAGCGGTGAGCGGCAGGCTGCTGATCATCATCCACGGCCTGTGCATGAACGACCTGCAGTGGACCCACACCACGGCCGATGGCGAGGTGCGCAACCATGCCAGCGCTCTGGCTGCGCTGGGCTACACGCCGGTCTACGTGCGCTACAACACGGGCCTGCACACCTCGGGCAACGGTGCGATGTTGGCAGCCGAACTGGGCCAACTGATGGCCCATTGGCCCGTGCCGGTGACAGAGATCAGTGTGCTTGCGCACAGCATGGGCGGGCTGGTCACGCGCAGCGCGGTGCTGCAAGCCGGGCCCTCCACACCGTGGTGCAAGGTCTTGCAGAACATCATCTTTCTGGGCACGCCGCACCATGGCGCGCCGCTGGAACGCGCGGGTAACTGGGTGGATGTGATTCTGGGCGCCACGCCCTACTCGCGCCCCTTCGCCAAGCTGGGCCAGTTGCGCAGTGCCGGCATCACCGACCTGCGCTACGGCGTGGTCAGCCCGCAGGACTGGCAGGGCCGCAACCGCTTCCAGAAAGGGCCGGACCGGCGCACGCCCGTGCCACTGCCCGAGGGTGTGGCCTGCTACACCGTGGCCGCCACCACCGCCAGCCGGCGCGGCGCACTGGCCGACCGGCTGCTGGGCGACGGCCTGGTGCCACTGCGCAGCGCGCTGGGCCTGCACGACGAAACACAGCGCACCCTGGTGTTTGCCAAACCCAGCCAGTGCATTGCCTACAGGATGAACCACATGGAGCTGCTGCACCGGCCCGAGGTGACGGCGCAACTGCTGGCTTGGCTGGCGCCGGGCGCTGACGCACCCTAAGTCTTGTCCTTGGGCAGCGGCTCGCCATCCAGGCCCAAGGGCTGGGTAGGCTCATAGCCATGGGGCGGCGGGGTGTCGGGTGCACCCTTGCCCTCTTCCAGCAAGCCGCCCACGCTGGCTTCCCACAAGCCCCAGGCCGTATCCGTATCGCTTTCGGACACGTCGGGCAGGGGCAAGGGGTCCAGCAACGCGTCGTACGCTTTGGGCGTACTGGCCGGGCCTGCGGGTGGTTTGGGCGGTGACTTGTCTGGCGTCATGTGGCGGAGTCCCTGGCTGCTTTTTTGCCAATGTAGTCCCAAGCCCGGGCGAAGGGAAGGGGCCACCCCAAGCCCCTGGGCGGCACTCGCCTATGGGCCGGATGGAGCCAGCAGGCTTGAAACATCCGCCCTCGCCCATAATTGCGGGTTGCCCGCGTCGCAGGCACCGCCTTGCGGGCGCGTGAACCGTTTTTTAAGACCCTGAGACTGACTTATGACCAAGCAAACCATGAATTTCCAGGCCGAAGTGGCCCAGCTGCTGCACCTGGTAACGCACTCGCTGTACTCCAACAAGGAAATCTTCCTGCGCGAGCTGATCTCTAACGCGTCCGACGCCTGCGACAAGCTGCGCTTTGAAGCCATCAACAACAGCGGCCTGTACGAAAACGACCCTGAGCTGAAGGTCAAAGTCACCTTCGACAAGGATGCCAAGACGCTGACCATCACGGACAACGGTATCGGCTTATCCATGCAAGAAGCTATCGACAACCTGGGCACGATTGCAAAAAGCGGCACCAAAGACTTTGTGAGCAAGCTGACCGGCGACCAGAAGGCCGACAGCAACCTCATCGGCCAGTTTGGCGTGGGCTTCTACTCAGGCTTCATCGTGGCCGACAAGATCACCGTGGAATCCCGCCGCGCCGGCCTCAAGGCCGACGAGGCCGTGCGCTGGGTCAGCGACGGCGGCGCCAGCGGTGGCGGTGCCTTCGAGGTGGAAGGCATCACGCGCGAAGCCCGCGGCACCAGCGTGATCCTGCACCTGCGCGAAGACGCCTCTGACTACCTGCAGACCTGGAAGGTCAAGGGCATCATCAGCAAGTACTCGGACCACATCAGCCTGCCCATCCTCATGGAAAAGGAAGAGTGGAAAGACGGCGAGCTGATCAACCCTTCGGACGAGAATGGCGGCCGCCAGCCCGGTGGCATGGTCAAGACCGGCGAGTGGGAAACCGTCAACAAGGCCAACGCGATCTGGAGCCGCGCCAAGAAGGACGTGACCCAAGAGCAGTACGACGACTTCTACAAGCAGATCAGCCACGACTTTGAGGTCCCCCTGGCCCACACGCACAACCGCGTGGAAGGCAGCACCGAGTACACCCAGCTGCTGTACGTCCCCGGCAAGGCGCCCATGGACCTGTACAACCGCGACCGCAAGGGCGGCCTCAAGCTCTATGTGAAGCGTGTCTTCATCATGGATGACGCCGAAGCCCTGCTGCCCGGCTACCTGCGCTTTATCAAGGGTGTGGTCGACAGCGCCGACCTACCCCTGAACGTGAGCCGTGAACTGTTGCAGGAGAGCCGCGATGTGAAGGCCATCCGCGAAGGCAACACCAAACGCGTGCTCTCCATGCTGGAAACCCTGGCCAAGCAGGACAAGGTGCCAGAAGCTGGCGCCGATGGCGTCACTGACGTGTTAAGCGCCGAAGAGAAGGCTGAACAGGAAGCCAACGCCGGCAAGTACACCAAGTTCTATGCCGAGTTTGGTGCGGTCCTGAAGGAAGGCCTGGGCGAAGACTTCAGCAACAAGGAACGCATCGCCAAGCTGCTGCGCTTTGCCAGCAGCACCAGCGACACCGTGAGCGTTTCACTGGCCGACTACAAGGCCCGCATGAAGGACGGCCAAGAGGCCATCTACTACATCACCGCCGACACCCTGGCTGCCGCCAAGAACAGCCCGCAGCTCGAAGTCTTCAAGAAGAAGGGCATCGAGGTGCTGCTCATGACCGACCGCGTGGACGAGTGGGCCCTGAGCTACCTGCACGACTTTGATGGCACGCCCCTGCAAAGTGTGGCCAAGGGTGCGGTGGATTTGGGCAAGCTGCAAGACGAAGCGGAGAAGAAGGCTGCCGAAGAGGCCGCCGAAGCCTTCAAGCCCGTGCTGGCCAAGCTCAAGGAAGCGCTCAAGGACAAGGCCGAGGACGTGCGCGTGACCACACGCCTGGTCGACAGCCCCGCCTGCCTGGTGGTGCAAGACCACGGAATGAGCACCCAACTGGCCCGCATGCTGAAACAAGCTGGCCAAGCTGCGCCCGAGGTGAAGCCCGTGCTGGAAGTGAACGCCGAACACGCGCTGGTGAAAAAACTGGATGGCTCGGTGCACTTCAACGACCTGGCCCACATCCTGTTCGACCAGGCCCTGCTGGCCGAAGGCGGCCTGCCGGCCGACCCAGCTGCTTATGTGAAGCGCGTGAACGCCCTGCTCGTTTGATGTCCGAATGGATTAGAGAATCAACCTCTAACCCCCGTGGAATATGCGCAAGATGCTACTGAATATATAGCAGATTCCGTGTGAATGAGAAGCCCTGCAGTCGGAAGACTGGCGGGGCTTTTTTCTTGAACAGAGCGGGACATAGGCCACACCCCTTCCGCCGTCGCGCGAGTACGGTACCCTGCACGCAGTCACACCCAGGGAGCAAAGAATGGCAGATGAATTGACAGAAGACGCAGGAGACTTTGTGCGCGTGGCAACCTGCGCAACGCCCACCGAAGCGCATGTACTCAAGGGCGTACTGGAATCCAATGGCCTCAAGGCCTTCATCGCGGATGAACACCTCGTGCAGATGAACTCCTGGCTCACCCAGGCGGTTGGGGGTGTACGGGTTCTGGTTCCCGCGTCTCAGGTCTCCGAGGCCAAGCAAGCCATTGCCGAGTTCCACGCGGGCAACTACCAGCTCGCAGACGACGGAGAGGTGGCCGCTGTGGTGCACGCCGAGCAGCCCGCAGCTGTATTCAATCCAGACCGTGCGGCATTGCTCAGCTTTTTTCTGACGCCTGCATTTCCGATCGTGATCCAAATCGTCAATGCCCAGCTCCTGGGCCCGGCAGCACGCCGCATCAGCCATTGGGTTTGGCTGGCGCTGCTGGGCGCCGCAAGCGTGACCAGCATGGCCATGTTCCACATGCTGAATACCGGGACCTTTGTCCTGTTCCGGGCCAGCTTCTTCCTTTGGCCATTGACCGTCTTTTGGTATTTTTTTGCAGGTCAGCGCCAGAGCCGCATGCTCCTGTCGACCTATGGGCCGCAGTACAGGCGGCGCAGCCTTTTGTCACCATCGTTATGCACTGCCGCAGCCATGCTGGTGCTGGGCTGGGCACTGAGCGAGTTGGCTTAAAGCCCCCGTACCATCCGTCAGTTCCAGGGCGTCTCGCCCAGCCACCTCTTCAACATGCACCACCCCGTCTCCGCCATCCGGCTCTCCAAACCCTTCTGGGCCCTGCTGGCCCTGTATTTCGTCGCCAGCCTCACCCACTTCGCGCACAACGCAGAGTTCATTGCCATCTACCCCAACCTCCCCGTCTGGATGACACGCGAATCGGTCTACAAAGCGTGGCTGGTGGTCTGCCTTCCCGGGGTGCTGGGCCTGGCCCTGCGCAGCCTGGGCTGGCGGCGCAGCGGGGCCTTGCTGCTGGCGGTGTATGGCGCACTGGGACTGGCCGGCTTGCTGCACTACACACTGGCGCTGTGTGGCGAGCACACGCTGGCCACGAATCTCACCATCTGGTTTGAGGTGTTGACGGGTGCGGTGCTGGCCGCGGTCGGCCTCACCACCGCGCTGCGTTCGCGCAAGGTTGAACGGCTGGCGGCGACAATGCCGCAATAACAACCCAGGGATACCCCATGCACACCACCCTCCGCATAGCCGCCCTCACACTCGCCTTGTTCGGCGCCACCAGCTGGGCCCAGGACGCCACCCTCACCGCAGCCGCCAAGGAAGACGGCGCCGTGACCAGCAGCTCCGGCCTCATCTACCGCAGCCTCAAGGAAGGCAGTGGCGCCAGCTCCAAGGCCAGCGACACGGTGAAGGTGCATTACCGCGGCACACTGGCCGACGGCCGCGAGTTCGACAGCTCCTACGCACGTGGAACGCCGCTGGAGTTTCCGCTCAACCGCGTGATTCCCTGCTGGACCGAGGGCGTGCAGCGCATGAAGGTGGGCGGCAAGGCCAAACTCACCTGCCCTGCTGCCATTGCCTATGGCGCGCGCGGCGCTGGCGGAGTAATTCCGCCCAATGCCACACTGCAGTTTGAGGTGGAACTGCTGGGCATCAACGGAAAATAAGCCGTAGCGGCTAGACCCAGCGGCACCGCACAGTGCCGGGAATGGCGCACAGACGATCCAGCGCGGGCAGGTCGGTCGTGCCCTCCACATCCACCACCACATAGCCCATGTCGCCATGGGTGCTGAGGTACTGAGCGGCAATATTGGCCCCTGCAGCCGACAGCAGTGCGTTGAGTTGCGCCAGGACACCTGGCGTGTTGTGGTGGATATGCAAGAGCCGTTGCCGCCCGGCCTGCGCAGGAAGCGCCACCTTGGGGAAGTTCACCGCCGCGATGGTGGAACCGTTGAGGGCATAGCGCACAAGCTTGGTAGCCACCTCTTTGCCAATATTGGCCTGGGCCTCGCGTGTGGAGCCAGCAATGTGCGGTGTCAGCACCACATTGTCAAACCGGGATAGGGGGGAATCAAATTCGGTTTCATTGCCCCAAGGCTCCAGCGGGAACACATCCACCGCCGCACCGCTCACATGTTTTCTGTCCAGGGCCAAGGCCAGGGCATCAATATCGACCACCGTACCGCGGGACGCGTTGATGAGGTGGCTGCCGGGTTTCATCTGATCGATTTGCTCGGCACCAAACATACCCTGTGTTTCGGGTGTCTGCGGCACGTGCAGACTGACAACATCGGCCTGCTCCAACAGCGCGGGCAGACTGGGCATTTCTTTTGCATTGCCAAACGGAAGCTTGTCCTCGATGTCCACAAACAGCACCACCATCCCCAACTGCTCCGCCAGCACACCGACTTGCGAACCGATGTGCCCATAGCCCACCAGCCCCAGGGTCTTGCCCCGCACCTCGTATGAAGACGCGGCACTTTTCACCCACAGCCCGCGGTGCAAGTCGGCATTGCGCAGAGGAATGCCGCGCAACAGATAGATGATGTGGGCCAGCACCAGCTCCGCCACACTGCGCGTATTGGAAAACGGCGCATTGAACACCGGCAACCCCAGGCGCGTGGCTGCGGGCAGATCCACCTGGTTGGTGCCAATACAGAAGCATCCAATGCCGATGAGGTCGGGGGCGCCCTGCAGCACGGCTTCGGTCAGCTGCGTACCGGAACGCACACCCAACAGGTGCGCCCCTTGCAAAGCCTCGACCAAGGCGGCACCCACAGGTGCACGGGCCATCGATACAAGGTGGGAAAACCCCGCATCGCGAAAGGTGCTGGCAGCCGACGGGTCTATCCCCTCCAGCAAAACCACGCGCAGCGCATTGGCAGGGGGAGTCGCACCGGATGCCTGGGTCATGGCGTCAGGAGGCTGCGGCACGGCTCACACGCCACACGACATTGCCCACATCGTCCGCCACCAGCAGGCCACCCCGGCGGTCCAGCACCACGCCCACGGGGCGTCCATGGGCTTGGCCATCGACCCCCAAGAACCCTGTCAGTACATCCATGGGGAGCCCCACCGGCTTGCCCTGCGCAAATGGGACAAACACCACCTTGTAGCCGCTGTGCGGCCGGCGATTCCAGGAGCCATGCTGGCCAATGAACATGCCCTGCGCCAGGGCGGGCAACAAACCCTCACCCGTCGCAGCGGCAAGGCCCAGCGACGCGGTATGCGGCCCCAGCGCATAGTCCGGCATGCGGGCCTCAGCCAACAGATCCGGACGGGGCGGTGTGACCCGCGCATCCGATCGCCCGTAGTAGCCGTAAGGCCAACCGTAAAACCCGTTGTCGTGGACCTGCGTGAGATAGTCGGGCACCAGGTCACTACCGATTTCATCGCGCTCATTCACCGTGGTCCACAAGGCACCGGTGTAAGGTTCCCAGGCCAGGCCGTTCGGGTTGCGCAAGCCGCTGGCATAGATGCGTTGCGTCTGGGTGCGCAAGTCGAACTGCCAGATCGCGACCCGCCCCACCTCCACGTCCATGCCGCGCTCTCCCACATTGCTGTTGGAGCCCACGGTGACATACAGCTGCTGGCCGTCCGCACTGGCAATCAGGTTCTTGGTCCAATGGTGGTTGATGTAGCCTGCAGGAAGATCCAGCACTTTGGTGCCGGGCCCCGCAATATGGGTATCCCCAGAGGTATAGGGAAAGCGCAGCACCGCATCGGTGTTGGCGACATACAGGTCCGTACCCACCAGCACCATGCCGAAGGGGGAATGCAGTTGGTCCAGCAACACCGTACGCAGGTCGGCAACACCATCGCCATCGGTGTCACGCAGCAGGGTAATGCGGTCAGCACTCGGTCCGCTGGCGCCGGCCTTGCCCATCAGCCATGCCATGAACCAGCCCCTGGCGCTGGGCGCCTGGGTTGGCCGGGCCGGCGCATTGGTCTCCGCCACCAGCACGTCGCCATTGGGCAGCACCAGCAACCAACGCGGATGCTCCAGACCACTGGCAAACACACGCACCTGCAGGCCAGCGGCAGGGACAGGGGCCTGCCCCTGGCTCCAGCCTTGTGCGGGGGCAATGTTCATGGTTGGCACGAGGCTCACCACTGGCTCTGGCAAAGCCGGATAGGGCCCAGTACCTGCCAGCACAGACTGTGTCGCGACCTCCCCGCAAGCGCAAAGGCAGCATGCTGCACACAAGGCAAAAAGGTGCGCAAGCCGGAACATGCGGCACACCCGTGCATCAAGTGGCATGCAAACCAAGCAATTGCTGGGCCTGCAGGGGCTGGGGCGGCACATGCTGCAACAGATCGGCCAGATCATCGGCATGCTCCTCCTCAACCGCGAGGAGGCTTTCCAGCATGCGACGGGTGGTCGGGTCCTGGTCGCCCAGATACTGGATGAAGTGCCGGTAACTGTCGATCGCAATGCGTTCGGCCACCAGATTTTCCTTGATCATGTCCACCAGCGAGGCCGCTTCCATGTATTGCGCATGGCTACGCTCCACCAAGGTATCGGGTGCAAAGTCGGGCTCACCTCCGAGTTGCACAATGCGCTCGGCAATCAGGTCCACATGACCCAGCTCCTCGTTGGAGTGGATCAAAAACTCCGAGGCAACCGCCTGCGAGTGAATACCACGCGCCATGTAGTGGTGGCGCCGATAGCGCAGCACGCACACCAGCTCGGTGGCCAGGGCTCCGTTCAGCATCTCCAGCACTGCGTGACGGTCTGCTGAGTACCCTTCGGTCACAGCCCCCTGCTCCATGTCACAGCGGGCACGCGCACGCAATGCGTCCACATCAATGGGCTTGGATCGGTCCATGGCAATACCTCTCAGTCGTTGTCCTAGGATCTAGGAATAGACGGAGCATGGGGCCAGCCGGGCGCGCGCACTGTGCGCTGGCACACATGCGGTACACGTTGAACGTGCACCGCAAACCCTGGGTAAGGCGCCTAGCGGCAGAACTGCAGCAGCGGCTGCAGCACGCTGGCGCCCAGGCGCTTGGAGCGTTCGCCGCTCCAGCCCACGGCGGCGTCGGGCAGGTCGGCGTTGTCCTTGAAGGGCATTTCAATCGTCAGCGCCAGGCAGCCGAACTGCTGGGCAATCCAGTTGGTGGCCAGCGTCATATTGGCTTGGCCCGGCGCGATCCGCGGGTAGTGGTGTGTGTCCTGGAAGTCCGGGCAACTGGCCTGCCAAGCTGTCTTGAAAGCGTCTTCGAGCGCTGCAATGCGCGGACTGTAGCCGGGCGTGCCCTCGGAGCCCACCACAAAGTTGTAGGGCAAGGCCTCGTCGCCGTGAACATCGAGGTTGATATCCACACCAGTGTCGAGCATGGCCTGGCGCACCAGCAGCACTTCAGGCGATGCCTCGGCGCTAGGGGCCGCCCACTCGCGGTTGAGGTTGGCACCGGCTGCATTGGTTCGCAGATTGCCCAGCACCGCGCCATCGGGATTCATGTGCGGCACCACATGGAAGATGCAACGCTCGCGCAGCACGCGGCTGACCGAGTCGTCCGCGTCAAGCAGGCGCTCCAGAAAGCCTTCCACAAACCATTCGGCCATGGTCTCGCCAGGGTGTTGGCGTGCAATCACCCACACCTTCTTGCGCTGTTCGGGCGGGGTTTCGCTGGCCTCGTCGGTGATGCGCAAGAGCGTCATGTCGCGCCCCTGCACCGTGCTGCCCAGGCGCTGCAAGGTCACCCAGGGCGAGTCGGCGGCGGAAGCCAGCAGGTCCAGGTGGCGCTCGTAGGAATAGGGCTCGAAGTAGGCGAAGTAGACGGCCTGCGCCAGCGGCGTGAGGCGCGCTGTCATTTCCTGGCCGTCGTACTCGGTGTCCACGCGCGTCCAGTTCTGGCGGTCGTGGCTGGCCAACACCTGGTAGCCCTCCCAGCCCTTGGGATAGGCGCTTGTGCCCGCATTGAGAAAGCGCAGCGTGACAGGCTGGTAGGCCGCGCCCTGCAAGCAGAAGTGGAACCATTGCGCGAACTCGGAGGCATTGTCCGGCCGGATGCGCAGCTGGATATCGTCGGCACTCTCCAGACGCACCACCTCAATGGCGCCGGAATCGAACTGGGTGGAAATATGAAGTGACTGCATGCAGAAAAGGGACAGAAGGCAAGAAGCGGGCGAACCAAGCGGAATTTCGGGCCCGGGCAATCCGTGGATTGTAGAAGTCGCCCTCAAGTTCCGGCGCCCGGATGCCGATACAGGGGCACTGCCCCTGCGCACTCCGGAGCCCCGCCATGAACATCGCCAGTACCCCCGCCGTACAAGCCGCCACTGCGGCCGCCCAAGGCGCTACGGCCGATGCCGTGCATCTTTTAGTGCTGAAAAAGGCCTTGGACCAGCAAACCGTGGCCGCGACCGCCCTGCTCCAGGCCCTGCCACCAGCACAACCCCTGGCCACCAGCGGCACGGTGGGTACCCGGCTCAATACCTTCGCCTGAAGCCACCCCATCCGTCCACGCAGATTCACCTAAAAATCTGTATCCAGCCCCCGTTGATGCTGCGCAAGCAGCTATCGAAACAATAGCAATTAAGGGGTATCCACCACCTTCACCGGCTGCCCTGCGGCGGGCTCGCCACCCCCGTAGTACCCGTTGATGAGACGCAGCTGCTGCTCGGGCCTCGCGATGGGCGAGGTCTTGGCCAGCTCGGCAAAACCGCCGCGCGGGTAATTCACGGTCTTGATGACCCAGGGGCGGGCGGCGCTGCGGTCTTGCGCGGTGAGGGTGCGGAAACTGCCTTCGGCTTCGCGCAGCATGGCGCGGGCGCGCTGCAGGGCATTGCTGTCCTTGGCGCTGCTCTGCAAAAGGTAAATGCGTTCACCCGGCCCGGTAACCACCGTGGCTTCCAGGGCCTGCACCTGACCATTGCTGCCCGCACGGGCACCGCTGAAGCGCGTGGCCTGCAGACCGTTCACGGTGGTGCTTTCCGTCCGGCCCTGGCTGGGCTTGAGCATGCTGCGGATCACCTCGTTGTGCGTCTTGCCGGCCTGCGGCGGCGCCACGCGCACCAGCAGTGCGGCATCCCGCGCCGTGTTGACCAGCGCGAGCTGGTCCGCGTCGTTCTGGATCGCCCAGCCGGCAGGTGCGGTGAGCGCAAAACCCAGCCCCTCGTGGTAGAAGTTGCGCCCACGCACCAAGCCCTGCTCCGGGCTGTCGCCAAAGGTCATGCCGGCAATCGCCTTGAGGTAGCGCGCGCGGCCCTCGTCCTGGTAGCCGCCCTGGCCTTTGTACTGCGCGGCCAGCGCGGTGATGGACTGCAGACGCTGGTCGTTGCTGGGGTGGGAAGCCAGCCAGTCGCTCTGTGCGGGGGCAGCGCGGCCTTCGGCCTTGGCCTGGTCAGCGGCAAAACGTTCCTGGTTCTTCAGCACGGTGATGACATTGACCATGTTGCGCGGGTCGTAGTGAACGCGCGAGAGGTATTCGGCCCCCAGACCATCGGCCTGCAGCTCCTGGTCGCGCCCGTAGGAGGCGATATAGCCCGCCGCCACACTTTGCGAGGCCTGGCTGGCCAACTGACCGGCACCGCCAAAGCCCTGGCTCTCCAGCACGGCCCCGAGCACGCTGGCGGCAAACACACCCAGCCCGGCGTTCTGCTGGCGCGTGGCGCGCTGCGCGCCGTGGCGCGCGGTCACGTGGCCAATCTCGTGCCCGATCACGCCCGCCAGATCGGCCTCGCTGTCCATATAGGCCATGATGCCGCGCGTCACGTACACATAGCCGCCGGGCAGCGCAAAGGCGTTGATCTCGGGGCTGTCCAACACCGTGAAGTGCCATTGCAACTGGCTGCGGTGGCTCTGCGCGGCCAGCTTCTGGCCCAGCGCGTTCACATAGGCCTGCACCGCCGGGTTGTTGTAGACGCCATATTCCTTGAGCACCTCCTGGTGCCCTTTGGCGCCTTCAGCAATCTCGTCGTCCTCGCTCATCACTGACATCTCGGTCTGTCCCGTGACCGGGTTGACCATGGCAGTGCCGCAACTGGTGAGTAGCAACGCGGCGAGCAAGAGGCTGGGGAGTTTGAGCTTCATTGGCTTGGAGTGGGTGGCGATGCTTGCATTTTAGGGAGGGCTGGGGATTGGGGCTCCCCGCGAGCCAGCGGATTTGGTGAGCAGGCAGCCCGTGTACCCGTTCTCCGGCCTCGTCGCGGGCGGCGGCTTCGGGTTCACTCGCGTTACTGCGTGAACGATGTGCTTGGCGCGCCTGCTCTGTGGCAACCGCGAGTGGGGCCTGCGCCCGGGTACACGGACTACCTGCCTGGCGTGGCGTGTAAGAAGAAAGGGAGAACTGGAAGATTAACCCGAACAGGGGATGCGCAAGGGAACAACAAACGGCCACAATGCGGGGCGGATTCAACCGGTCGCTGCAACACCTTAAATTCTGCATGAGCGGAAGGAGTGTTGCCAATGAAATACAGAACAA